>DASULS010000032.1:0-9183 GCA_036278095.1 Solirubrobacterales bacterium
TCACTCGCTCCGACAAAAGCCGAGCTGATTAGCTCGGCTTTTTGAGTATCCGTCGGCTCGAGTGACACCCACCCCTCACGGCAGTGCTCCGGTTGACGCTCAAGGGCCCGCAGCTTCTTAAGGAAAGCTGCCGTGTCCCGGTCGTCCCGTGGAACTCTGTTGCTTGGAGGGTCAGGTGCCCCTCTCACAAAGGCTCAAGGAACCACAGTTGCGCCTCCGGCGCTCAATCAGCTGCGCGACGGTCTTTGGGAGAGGGGCACCTGACCCTCCCTACCGGCAGAGGCCAGTCCTGATCAGCCCGGCCCGACGCCGCCGCTGCTGCCGCCGGATTCGCCGCCGCCTTCGGGGGCTGGTTCGGTGCCGCCGCCGGCGCCTCCGGTTTCGGGAGCTGGTTCTTCTTCGGGCGCCGCTTCTTCTACTTCGGGTGCGACTTCTTCGACTTCGGGTTCGACGCCGCCTTCTTCGGGCACGCCTTCGAATTCTTCGCCGCCGGCTTCAGCGGTGCCCGAGCCGCTGGAGGTCGGGGCGCTCGGTTCTTTGCTGCAGTCTTCGAAGCCGTAGATCGCCGCCTGCGACTCGAATTCTTCGAGCGCCGGGGCTGCCGCGGTCGCCGCTTCGCCGAGAGCGGCGGTGTCTTCGCGTTCGGCCGCCAGTTTCACTTCGCCCTCGACTTTGGCCAGTTCTTCAGCGGCTTCCATGAATTTGGCGTATTCGCCGCTGTCGCCTTCCGGCGTCCCCAGTTCCCGCAGGCGTTCGACCATGCCGATGTAGAGGTTGGCCGTTTTTTCGATCTGCGCCGGCACCGCCGATTCTTCCCCGGTTTCCGAGCCGAGGGCGCCGACGGCCGCGTTGACCTCACCGCAGATCGCATCGCCCTGCGAGATCAGTTCCGACTTCGTCAGCTTCTGCGCTTCTTCGGTCGTCGTGGTCGTCGATTCGGTGGTTTCGCCGCCGCCGCCACCGCAGCCGGCGGCCACCAGCGCCGTCAGGACGGCGAGCAGGAGCAGGATCGTCTTGAAGGCCGGAGATTTCACGGGGGCGAAGCTAGCAAAGCGATTCGACGGCTTTGCAGGGGATTAGGTGGCGTGGGGTGACTGCGGCCCAGGGACTCGAACCCCGACTACCTCGTCCAGAGCGAGGCGTGCTGCCATTACACCAGGCCGCAACGGCGTCTCCGCAGGATACCTGGGAGGGATCGGCAAGAGCCCCTAAAGGGCATCGGCGGAGAAATCGGCACCCGCGGCGATCATCTCCCGCGCCTTCGCCAGTTCCTCCGAGCGGCCGACGCTGAGGCAACCGGCGACGCGGCCGCCCTGCAGGTACCAGACCGAGAACTCGCCGCTCTCGCGGTCGCCGCGCCAGACCTCCTCGTCCCACTCGTAGGCCGGCCCGACGTACTCCAGGCTCGCCCAGTCGGCGAGGTCGCTGAAGAAGTAAGGGACGACTTCGTAGTCGGACTCGTCGCCGAGCATGTTGCCCGCGGCGTGCTGGCCCTGCTGCATCGCCACGTCCCAGTGCTCGACGTGGATGCGGCGACCGTGGACGACGCTCTCATACGAGCAGCAGTCGCCGGCCGCGTAGATCCCCTCGACCGAGGTCTGCAGCTTCGAGTCGCAGACGATGCCCCCGTCGCCGACCTCGATCCCGGCCCGCTGGGCCAGCATCGCGTCGGGCCGCACCCCCGCCCCGACGATGACCGCGTCGCACTCGACCGCGAGCCCGCTCTCGGTGACCACCGCCTTGACCCGGCCGTCGCCCTCGAAGGCGCCCAGGGTCTCGCCGCCGTAGAAGGTCACGCCGTGCTCTTCGAGTTGCTGCTGGAACCAGCTCCCCGCCTGCTCGCCGAAGGTGCGGGAGAGCGCCACGTCCTCCATCGCGACGATCGTGCACTTCGTCCCCCGCGCGGTCAGCGAGGCGGCGACCTCGCAGCCGATGTAGCTGCCGCCGATCAGGACCACGTGCTCGGCCCCCTCGGCGTCGGCGCGAATGGCGTCGGAGTTGCCGAAGGCGCGCAGGTAGTGGATGCCCTCGTTCTCGGCCCCCTCAGCGCGGAGGATGTTGACCATCGCCCCGGTCCCGAGCAGGGCCTTGCCGAAGGCGACCTCCTCCCCGCCCTGGACCTTCGCCGTCCGCGCCTCCGCGTCCAGCGAGAGCACGTTGCGCCCGCTCAGCAGCTCGATCCCGTTCTCCTCGTACCAGGAGGGCGAGTTGACGTGGGCGTCCTCGCGGCCGGCCTCGCCGCGCAGGTACTCCTTCGAGAGCGGCGGCCGTTCGTAGGGCGGCTCCGGCTCGCGCCCGACCAGCAGCACCGACCCTTCGGCCCCGCGCCGGCGCAGCTCGGCGGCGCAGTGGGCGGAGGCCATGCCACCGCCAATCAGCAGGAAATCGACTTCACGATCGGCCATCGCAGAAAGCTCCTATCCGGTTGGTGTCGAAAACCCCTACCCGGTTAGCGTCCCTTGCTACGACGGTCTTACCCGCCGTTGCTGCCGTTGCCGCCGCCTTCGGGGCCGAACAGCGTCTTCAGGTCGTCCTCCTTGCCGGGATCGAGGACGGCGAGGATCTCGTCGCCTTCCTCGAGCACGGTGTCGGCGGTGGGGACGAAGCCCTTGCCCTCGCGCAGGACCGAGATCAGCAGGCTCCCTTCCGGCATCTGCAGGTCGCCGACCCGGCGGCCGGTGACGCTCGAGTTCTTGCCCAGCAGCATCTCGATGATCTCCAGCTGCTCCTGCTGGAGGTCGAGCAGGTGGACCAGCCCGTACTCGGGCACCTCGTGCTCGAGCAGGCGCAGGATCAGGTCGGTCGCCGAGACCCAGGGCCGGATCCCGAGCAGGTCGAAGTGCTGGCGGTTGCGGGGGTTGTTGACGCGGGCGATGATCTGGTCGACCAGGTACTTCTCCTTCGCCACCTGGCAGATCAGCATGTTGTCCTCGTCGTCGCCGGTGACCGCGATCACCATGTCGGCGCGCTGGATCCCGGCCCGCTCCAGCACCCAGAGCTCGGAGGCGTCGCCGTAGGAGACGTTGTGCTCGAGCTCCTGCTCGACGGTCAGGTAGCGGCGGCGGTCGCTCTCGATCAGCGTCACCTCGTGGTCCTTGTCGAGCAGCTCGCGGGCCAGGTTCCAGCCCACCTTGCCCGCTCCGACGACGATGATGTACATGCCCAGACCCTCGCTCTCTATGCCGGCGCGGCCGCTTCGTCAGGGGATCCGCCGCGCCCGGAGGCCTCGCGCACGGCACTCTCGAGCATGTCGATCGCGACCCGGGTCGGGCAGACGGTGTTGAGGCCCTGGCGCTGGTACCACTCGGCCCGCAGCGGGTCGAGCACGCGGGCGATCACGGTCGGCACCTCGTAGCGGCGCTGGGCGATCTGGGCGATGACGATGTTGGTGTTGTCGCCGTCGGTGGAGGCGATGAAGACGTCGGCGTCGCCGATCCCCGCCGCCTCCAGCGCCTCGGCCTCGAGCCCGGCGCCGACGGTGAACTGGCCGCCGAGGTCCTCCCAGCTCTTCTCGAGCCCGACCTCGAGCCGGGCGTGCGACTCGGGGTCCTCGTCGAGGCAGGAGACGCTGTGCCCCTCGCGGAGCATCGCCCGAGCAACAGAGGAGCCGACCCGGCCACAGCCGACGATCAGAACGAACATGGGCCGGGATACTAGGCGCTAGGAGGGTTCCGGGGGGGCGGTGAGCAGAACCCGGCAGGGGGCTTTCTTCAGCACGTACTCGGTGGCCGCGCCGATCTCCGCCGGCTTCGCCGCGCCGATGCCGCCGAACACGCCGCCGCCGCGGATCTTCGTCGGCGGCTCGCCGCCGATCACGATCGCTTCGGCGTGGCCGCGCCGGGCCGCCTCGAGGATGCCGGCGCCGAGCTTGCGGGCGCGGATCACGTCGGTGGTGACGATCACGTCCTCGTACTCCTCCCCCACCTCGCGCGCCCGCTCCAGCGCCCGCCGCGCCTGCTCCTCGCGCTCCTTCGGCAGCTTCGCGTCGAGCGGCAGCGTCAGCGGCACCTCGATCACGTAGACGATGTCGAGCCGCGACTCGCCGTCGCCCTTCGAGTCGGCCTGCTCGGCGGCTGCCAGCCGTCCCGCGGTGGCGACGATGTCGTCGTCGAGCTTGGTCCCGAAGACGGGGACGAGGATGTTGCTGAACTCGACCTCCGGCACCTGCTTAGTCAGCGCCCGCTCGGTCACCGAGACCCGCTTGGTCAGCGTCGTCCCCTCGAAGACCTTGCGGTAGACGACGTAGAAGAGGAGCCCGAACGCCATCCAGCCGAGCCCGACCCAGCGGGCGGTGGTGTGGAAGAAGAGGACGCTGACGAAGGCGAGGGCGCTGAGCAGGGCGGCGACGATCGCCGGCAGCGGCAGCTCGACCATCCCCCAGGGCACCCCCCCGGGAATCCGGAAGGGCCGCCGTTTTTCCGGCTCGCTGACGCGGAGCCGGATGATCGAGAGGTGGGCGATGGTGATCGCCAGCGTCGCCCCGAAGGCGTAGATCGAGGCCAGCAGCTTGACGTTGGTGGGGACGACCAGCCCGATCGCGATCAGGGCGCTGAGGGAGATCGCGACGTAAGGGGTGGCGGTGCGCGGGTGCAGCTTGCCGAGCCAGCTGGGGATCTGGCGGTTGATCGCCAGCGTGTAGATATGGCGGGAGACGCCGAGCATCGAGGTGCTGGCGGCCCAGATCAGCACCGGCGTCGCCACCACCATCACCAGCCAGCGCATCGTGTTGGCCACCCAGGCCGGGTGGTAGGCGGAGACGACGCCGAGGACCGGCTCCTCGACGAACTGGCCGCCGAGCGCGGTGTGCGGGCCGTGGGGGCCGCCGACCACCGGCACCGCCATCAGCGCGATCGCCGCCATCCCGGCGTAGACGAGCGGCACCCCGATC
The DNA here is from genome assembly GCA_036278095.1 of Solirubrobacterales bacterium. Classification (GTDB taxonomy): domain Bacteria; phylum Actinomycetota; class Thermoleophilia; order Solirubrobacterales; family 70-9; genus VAYN01. The sequence goes on from DASULS010000032.1 coordinate 4,889, forward strand.
GCGCCGAGGCTGGCGACCCGCTTGAGGTCGCGGCGGTCGACGTCGATGTCGGGGGCGAGGTCGGAGGCGGCCTCGATCCCGGCGTAGGCCAGCATCGCCACCACCGCCGCGTAGACGATCTGGCGGGCGCTCGGCTCGGAGAAGAGGTGGACGTGTTCGGTCAGGCGGTCCGGGTGCCAGACGGCGAGGACGCCGACCACGATCACCGCCAGCTGCAGGCCGAGGTCGGCGAGGGCGAGCAGGGTGAGCGGGCCCTGGCGCTCGCGGCCGGTGATGTTGAGGATGTTGAGCACGGAGACCGCGACGATCACCGCCGCCGCGATCACGATCTCCCAGCCGGGGTCGGCCAGGTCCCCCGAGATCGGCTCCAGGTAGTGCGGCACCGAGATCGCCGCCAGGGCGATCACGATCAGGTAGTCGATCAGGATCGCCCAGCCGGCGACGAAGGCGATCAACTCGTTGAAGGCGTGGCGGGCGAAGGTCGAGGAGCCGCCGCGCTCGCGGAACATCGCCCCGCCCTCCACGTAGGTGAGCGTGGTCAGGCCGAAGAGGAGGCCGGAAGCGAGGAAGATCAGCGGCGTCAGCCCGAGGCCGCGGTCGGCGACGACGCCGAGGGCGAAGTAGATCGAGAAGCCGACCGCCGAGTAGGCGGCGGCGAAGAGCGCCGGGACGCCGAGGCTGCGGTTGAGGATCGGCCCGCCCTGCTGCTCCTCCCGGCCCTGGCCCTCGGGACGAGGCGCCTGCGCCCCGTCGCCGCCCGTCGTCCGCTCGGTCGTGCTCACTTCTCCCCCATCTTGGTGCCGAGCCAGAGCCGGCCGACGCCGACGCCGAGGAAGGCGATCCCCATCAGGAAGCCGACCGAGGCCGGGCCGCCGCCGGCCGCAAGGGTCGAAACCAGCACCGCCAGGCCGATCGCGATGAAGACGAGGGAGAAGCCGCGGACGGCGCCGCGGTAGAAGCGGTCGCCGCTCACGGGGTCGCCTCGGCCAGCGCGGCGCCGGGGATCGCCGGCGGCTTGTCGGTCGGGTCGGAGACGATGATCACCCGGCAGGGGCGCTCGCCGAGGACCGTCTGCAGGGTCTTGTCGTAGAGCGGCACCCCGTTGCGGTAGCGCAGGCCGAGGACGATCGCCGCGGCCTTGATCTCCGCCGCCTCCTCGGCGACCGAATAGCCCGCCTGCCCCGGCCGCACCCGCGCCACGTGCCCGGTCACCCGCTGGCCGCCGATCAGCTTCGCCTCCTCGATCCGGCTCTGCGCTTCGGTTTCCTGATCGGGCATCTCGGCGTTCAGCGGCAGGTTGGTCGGCACCGTCATCATCGAGTGGACGTGGATGCCGCGGCGGCGCTTGGAGGCGAGCTTGACCGCGGTGGCGACCATCTCCGGCGAGAATTCTTCGTCGTCCTCGAAGGCGACGAGCACGCTTCGGTACTCGACCTCCTCGACCCCGAGCGGCTCCGGCAGGACCACCTTCACGGTCTCGGTCAGCGGCAGCCCCTGGTTGCGCCGGTAGAGCACGTAGACGGCGATGCCGAGGACCATCCAGCCGATGCCGACGAAGAGCGTGCGCGGGTTCAGCGCCATGACGACGATCCAGGCGGCGAAGGTGCCGAGACCGCCGAGCACCGCGGTGATCGGCACCTCGAAGCCGAAGGCGTAGACGTTGCCGAGCGGCTTCCAGGTCCGCTCGACGTCCGGCTGCACCCGCCGCAGCTGGATCACCGCGACGTGGGCGATCGTGAACGAGAGCATCGCCCCGAACGAGTACATCGTCGCCAGGAAGTCGGTCTGCCCCGGCAGCAGGGTGACGATCGCGATCGCACCGAAGATCAGGATCGCGATGTAGGGCGTGCGGTACTTGGGGTGGACCTGGCGCAGCCCCTCCGGCAGCTGGCGATGCTGGCCCATCGAGTAGGTGAGGCGGGAGACGCCGATCAGGCCGGCATTGGTGGCGATCAGCAGGATCACCGCGGCGAGGACGCCGACGTAGTAGCGGAGGACTTCGGTCGGCAGGTGGGAGAGGCCGAGGTTCTCGACGATGCCGAGGATCGGGTCGTCGCGGTAGGTGGTGCCGAGCGCGGTCGTGTATTCGCCGCCGTGGTGGACGACCGGCATCGCCGAGAGGGCGACGATCGGGATCAGGAGGTAGAGGCCGAGCACCGCGGCGACGACGAGGGCGACGCTGCGGGGGATCGTGCGGGCGGCGTCTTTCGCCTCCTCGGCCATGTTGGAGATCGTCTCGATCCCGGTGTAGGCGATCATCCCGACCGCGATCCCGAGCGCGAAGTCGCTCCAGGTCGGGGCGACGCCGAGGTGGACGTTGTCGACCAGGACCTGCGGGCTGAGGACGAGGACGACGCCGATCCCGACCAGCACGACCTGGGTGGCGAGGTCGGCGACGGCGAGGACCAGGTTGAGTTTGGCCGACTCCTCAGTGCCGCGGATGTTGATCGCGGCGAGGGCGACGATCAGCGCCGCGCCGCCGATGATGTCGCCGGGGCTGCCGCCGAGCCAGGGCCAGAAGACGGCCAGGTAATGGGGCACGAAGAAGGCCGAGATCGCGACCGTGATCGTGTAGTTGAGCATCTGCCCCCAGGCGGCGACGAAGCTGACCAGCTCGTTGAAGGCGTGGCGGGCGAAGCTGGAGGAGCCGCCGGCCTCGGGGAACATCACCGTCGCCTCGGCGTAGGTGGCGGCGGTGGCGGCGAAGATCAGCCCGGAGATGACGAAGGCGATCGGGGTCAGCCCGAGGGCGAAGGTGGCGGTGACGCCGAGGGCGTAGTAGATCGAGGAGCCGACGTTGCCGTAGGCGGCGGAGAACAGCGCGCCGACGCCGTGGACACGGCTGAGCGACTCGTCTCGGGGGATTCGCTGGGCCATCTAGATCGTGCTTGAAACGGTCACTCAGACCGAATATACGGACGTGGAGGGCGCTCGCCGCACGTGGGCGCGGGACAGCTCGGCGGGCGAGGTGCAGCCGCAGAGCCCGAGCGCCAGCTCCAGCTCCTCGCGCAGGAGCCCGAGGACGCGGGCGACCCCCTCGTGACCGGCCGCCGCCAGGCCCCAGAGGGCGGGCCGGCCGACCAGGACCGCGTCGGCGCCGAGGGCGAGGGCGGTGGCGACGTCGATGCCGCGGCGGACGCCGCCGTCGACGAGAAGCGTGGCGCGGCCGTCGAGCGCGTCGGCGATCTCCGGCAGCGCGTCGGCGGTGGCGAGCGAGCGGTCGAGCTGGCGGCCGCCGTGGTTGGAGACGACGACGCCGGCGGCGCCGTGCTCCAGCGCCAGCTCGGCGTCCTCGGCGGTGAGGACGCCCTTGACGAAGACGGGAACGCTGCACTCGGAGGCGAGGTCGGCGACGTCGGCCCAGGTCAGCGCGTGGTTCATCAGCGCGAAGGTCTCCTCGATCGTCAGCGCCTTCTCGCCGCCGACGGCGGCGGTGAGGCTCGGCGTGCCCAGCTCCTGCGGCAGCGTGAAGCGGTTGCGGCGGTCGCGCTCGCGGTTGCCGCCGGGAGGCGCGTCGGCGGTGACCAGGATCGCCTCGAAGCCGGCCTCGATCGCCTCCTCCATCAGCGCCCGGGTGACGCCCTCGTCCTCGAAGGCGTAGAGCTGGAACCAGTGGCGCCCCTGCCGCGCCGCGGCGGCCACCTCAGCCGGCCGCGTGTTGGCGAGCGTCGAGAGGCACGTCACCGTCCCCGCCTCCGCGGCACCCGCCGCCATCCCCACCTCGGCTTCCGGGTGCGCCATCCGCTGGTAGGCGACAGGGGCGACGAGGATCGGCGACGAGACCGGCTTCCCCAGTAGCTCGGTTTCGGTGCTGACCTCGCGAACGTCTTTCAGCACCCGCGGCCGCAGCCGCCAGCGGCCCCAGGCCTCGACGTTGTCGCGGAGGGTGATCTCGTCACCGGCGCCACCGGCGAAGTAGTCCCGCGGCCCTTGGTCGAGCTTCGCTTCGCCCGCGCGCTCGGCGTCACCGACGTTGATCCAGTCCGAAATCACGGGCGGGAACCTACTCCGAAGCCGGGCCGCACCAACCTCTCCATTTGGCAGGTGAGGTTGGTGCGGCCCGGCTCTCGCGCGCCTTCCGTGAGACACCTGGCACAAACCGCGCACCACACGCGCGAGGTCTCCCGGCAACCTCAGCCGGGTGCCCGCCGAGTCCGCCAAAGCTGACGATATGCGTCAGGTTTCGCGGACTCGCGATCTGGAGAGGTCGATCGCGGCACTGGCGGATCGCCAGTACGGGGTGGTGGGACGGGGTCAGTTGCAGGAACTCGGTCTCGGTGAAGCGGCGATTCGGC
>DASULS010000033.1:0-93907 GCA_036278095.1 Solirubrobacterales bacterium
GCGCGCCTCGTGGTCGAAGCCGAGCGTGTGCAGCGCCCAGAGGCTGAAGGTCGAGTCGCGGATCCAGCTGAAGCGGTAGTCCCAGTTGCGTTCGCCGCCCGGCGTCTCCGGCAGCGAGGTGGTGGGGGCGGCGACGATCGCGCCGGTGGGGGTGTAGGTGAGGCCCTTCAGCACCAGCGCCGAGCGCTGCAGGTGGATGCGCCAGGGGTGGTCGGGGAAGTTGCCGTCGCGCAGCCATTCGCGCCAGAACTCTTCGGTCGAGTCGATCCGCTCCAGCGCCTCGGGGGCGCTGCGCGGGCCGCCGAGCTCCCCGTCGCTCCAGGTGAGGGCGCAGAAGGCCGTCTGGTCTTCTCCCAGCTTCACGGTGCCGCGGACGACGCCCCCCTCGACCGCGAGCTCGAGGTCGCTGGTCAGCGTCAGCTCGGTTCCGTCCTCGGCGGTGGCGGTCGCTTCGCCGAGCTCGCCGCCGCTCCATCGCGCCGTCTCGGCGCCGTAGGCGAAGCGGGGCGCGCACTCCATCTCCATCTCGACCTCGCCGTCGATGCAGGTCATCGTCCGCAGCAATGAGTGGTCGGACTCGTGGGCGGTCTCGGGGCGCCCCTGGCGATCCGACCCGTCGCCGGCGGGAACCCAGTCGGCGATCGTCAGCGCGTCTTTGACCACCGCCCAGCCGGTCTCAGTCACCCAGGTCGTCTCGATCACCAGCGTGCCGGGCTCGTAGCGGCGGGCGATCGGGACGATCACCCCCTTCGGTCGCAGCGACATGTGGCCGGCCCCGCGGTCGAGCAGGGCGGCGAAGGCGCTGGGGGAGTCGAAGCGGGGAAAGCAGAGCCACTCGACGCTGCCGTCGTAGGAGACGAGGGCGGCGGTGTGGCAGTCGGAGAGGAAGCCGTAGCTCGCGATCGGCGGAAAGGGGTCTTTGCGAGGGCTCACGGCGCTGCCAAGCTAGCAGCGGGGCTACGCTGAATCCCGATGAACCTGCCGACCGGCCACGTCGAGGGCGTCTACGCGTTCGTGGAGGTGGCACCGCTGCTGATCGCGGCGGCGCTGTATGCGAAGCGCAGCTCGACCCTGGCGACGCGGGGCCGTCCGGTCCCGCTCTGGCGGCAGGTCTGCTTCGCCGCCGGCCTGCTGCTGATCGCGGCGGCGCTGGTGACGCCGATCAGCGACGCGGCCGAGGAGCTGGTGATCGCCCACATGGTCGAGCACCTGATGATCGGCGACATCGCCTCGCTGCTGCTGGTGCTGGGCCTGACCGGGCCGCTGCTGCAGCCGGTCCTCGCGATCCGCTTCTTCGACCGGCTGCGGTTCCTCGCCCACCCGCTGGTCGCCTTTCCGCTCTGGGCGATCAACTTCTACCTCTGGCACATCCCCGCCCTCTACGACGCGGCCTATGGCGGGGCGCCGGTGCACGCGCTCGAGCACGCCACCTTCATCTTCTTCGGCTGCCTGATGTGGATGCCGATCTTCGGGCCGCTGCCGAAGCCGAGCTGGTTCACCGCCGGCTGGAAGGTCGTCTACGTGATCGCGGTGCGCTTCGCCGGCGTCATCCTCGGCAACGTCCTGATGTGGTCGAGCACGGTCCTCTACACCGTCTATCGCGCCGGCGAGCACGAATGGGGGATCTCGGCGGTCACCGACCAGAGCATCGCCGGGGTGGTGATGATGGTCGAGGGGACCTTCCTCGGCCTCGGGCTGCTGGCCTGGTTCTTCTTCGAGGCCGCCCGCGAGGGAATCGAGAAGCAGCGGCTACTCGACCTGGCGTTCGAACGCGGGGTCGAGCTGGACGAGCGCCGGGCCCAGCGCGCGGTTGCGGCGGGTCAGGGCAAGCGACTGGAGCAGCAGATCCTTGGCGGCTAGGGCCCGTGCCTGGCTGGTGACCGGGCCGCTCGGCCGCGGCCTTGCCTTCGCGATCGACTTCGGCGTCGCCCTGCGGACGATGCTCGCCAATCGCCGTGGCTAGCCTCGCCGCGCGATTCCTCTAGGGTCGCGTCCCATGGAGACCACCCTTAAAGAGCTGCCCAATTCCCGTGTCGAGGTCGAGGTCGAGGTTCCCGCTCCCGACGTAGAGAAGGCGACCTCGCGCGCCGCCCGCGCGATGGCGAAAGAGATGCGGATGCCCGGCTTCCGCGCCGGCAAGGCGCCGGCCTCGCTGGTGATCCAGCGGCTCGGCTTCGGCCCGGTCCTGCAGGAGGCGATCCGCGAGGCGTTGCCGGAGTGGTACGAACTGGCGCTGTTCGACTCCGGGGTGAGCCCGATCGGCGATCCCAGCATCGAGATGGTCGCGACGCCCGAGAACGAGGGCGAGCCGCTCAGGTTCAAGTTCGAGGTGGGGGTGCGCCCGGCGGCAAAGCTCGGCGACTACAAGGGCCTCGAGGTCGGCAAGGAGGAGAAAGAGGTCCCCGACGAAATCGTCGACACCGAGGTCGAGCGGATCCGCGAGGGGTTCGCGCGGCTGGAGCCGGTCGAGCGCGCGGGCGCCGAGGGCGACTCGCTGCTGATCGACTTCGAGGGCTTCGTCGACGGCTCGGCCTTCCAGGGCGGGGCGGCCGAGGACTACCTGCTGGCGCTGGGCTCGGGGCAGCTGATCGAGGGCTTCGAGGAGCAGCTGGTCGGCGCCGGGGCGGGGGAGGAGCGCGAGGTCAAGGTGACCTTCCCGGCCGACTACCAGGCTGAGCACCTGGCCGGCGAAGACGCGGTCTTCAAGGTCAAGGTCAAAGAGGTGCGTGAGAAAGTCCTGCCAGAGCTCGACGACGACTTCGCCTCCGACGCCTCCGAGTTCGACACCCTGGAGGAGCTGCGCGCCGACATCCGCGAGAAAGTCGGAGCGGCGCTGGGGAGCCGGGCCGAGGAAGACTTCCGCGTCGCCGCGGTCGACGCCGCCGTCGATGCTGCCACCGTCGAGGTCCCGGACGAGCTGGCGACGGCGCGGGCGGGCGAACGCTGGGAGCGGATGGAACGCCAGCTCGCCGGCCAGGGCATGGACCCCGACGCCTTCCTGCAGATGCAGGGCAAAACCCGCGACGAGCTGATCGAGGAGACGAAAGCCGACGCGGAAAAGGAGCTGAAGCGCGAGGCCGTGGTCACCGCGATCGCCGAGGCCGAGGGGATCGAGGTCTCCGAGGAGGAGATGGTCGAGGCGCTCGAGCACAGCGCCGAACACGAACGGACTACGCCTGAGAAGCTGCTGGAGCGGCTGCGCAAGAGCGGCCGCGACTCGATGGTCCGCGAGGACCTGCGGGCGCGCAAGGCGATCGACCTGATCGCCGAGTCGGCCAAGCCGATCCCGAAAGAGGAGGCCGACGCGCGGCGGGAGAAAGCGGAGGCGCGGGAGAAGCTGCTGGAGCCGGACGCCGGGAAAACGAAATCCGGCGAGCTCTGGACCCCTGGGGACTGAAGAACCAGCGCTTGGCGGTAGCGAGGGGTGGGTGTCACTCGCTCCGACAAAAGCCGAGCTAATTAGCTCGGCTTTTTGAGTATCCGTCGGCTCGAGTGACACCCACCCCTCCGAGCGACCGCGTCCCGGTAGACGTCAAGGGACGAAGGCCGATCAATAAGTTCCGTGGTTCCTTTCAGACCTATGGCGTCCGAAAGGAACCACGGAAAGGCGCCAGGGGCACGCCTGACGCCTTCTATAGAGTGGCGGCCATGAGTCCTCTGGTGCCGATGGTGGTTGAGCAGACGTCGCGTGGGGAGCGGGCGTTTGACATCTATTCGCGTCTTTTGGGCGAGCGGATCGTCTTTTTGGGGACGCCTGTCACCGATGACATCGCCAACCTGATCGTGGCGCAGCTGTTGCACCTGGAGTCCGAGGATCCGGACAAGGACGTCAGCCTCTACATCAACTCGCCCGGCGGCTCCGTGTATGCGGGCCTGGCGATCTACGACACGATGCAGTTCATCAAGCCCGACGTGCAGACGATCTGCGTCGGCGTCGCGATGAGCATGGGCGCGCTGCTGCTCAGCGGCGGCGCGGCGGGCAAGCGGATGGCGCTGCCGAACTCGAAGATCCTGATCCACCAGGTCTCCGCCGGCTTCCAGGGTCAGGCGACCGACATCGAGATCCACGCCAAAGAGATCATCGACGTCCGCCGCCGCCTCGATGAGATCATCGCCAAGCACACCGGGCAGCCGTTCGACAAGGTCACCAAAGACACCGAGCGCGACTACTTCATGAGCGCGGAGGAGGCGAAGGAGTACAACATCGTCGACCGCGTGATCGAGCACCACTGAAGCGCTCGGCTCTCCTCTCCCTCGTCTTCTGCGCGGTGCTCGCCGCGCCGGCATCGGCGCAGATCGCCAGTCGCGACGGCGGCGTCCCCTATTACGGCCACGTCTTCCCAGTCCAGGGACGGCACTGGACGCGCGGCTACATCGGCACCTTCGGGGCGCCGCGCTCGGGCGGCCGCACCCACGAAGGGTTCGACATCGTCGCCGCCTGCGGCACCGAACTGGTCGCGGTCCGCGACGGCAAGGTGCTGCAAGCCGGCTACGACCCGGTCCTCTACGGCAACTACCTGCTGGTCCACGGCGAAGGCGAGCAGCGCAGCTACTTCTACGCCCACATGCGGCATCCCGCCCTGGTCCACAAGGGCCAGTGGGTGTGGGAGGGGGAGCGGGTCGGCGTGGTCGGGAAGACCGGCAACGCGCGCACCGTCGGCTGCCACCTCCACTTCGAGATCCACGTCCACGGCGTCGCCGTCAATCCCGAACCGGCTTTGCGCCGCTGGGATCGCTGGAGCTGACCGGCGCTAGTCGTCCTGACGCAGGGCCCGTTCGAACCAGAGATCGGCTTTCGGGTTCTCGTTGTAGGGGGGGACCTCGCGGTAGCCGGCGGCGCGGTAGAGGCCGACGGCGGGGGCGAGGTAGTCGGAGGTGTCGAGGCGGACCGCGTGGCAGCCATGTTCGAGCGCGATCTCGTCGAGCCGGGCGAGGATGCGGCGGCCGAGGCCGCTGCCGCGGAAGGGCGGCGCCACGTACATGCTCTTCACCTCGGCGACTTCGGTGTCGAGGTGGCGGACGCCGCCGATGCCCGCAGGCTCGCCATCGACGCGCGCCAGCAGAAAGGCCCCATTGGGCGGCACCAGGTCCGCCGGGGGCCCTTTCGCGATCTCCTCATCGATGTCGACCCCAGCCTCTTCGCGGTCATAGACCAGCGGTCCATCCGACTCGTGGATGAAGTCCGCATACAGCGCCAGCACCTGCGGATCGTCGCGGTCGATCGCTTCGAGCTCGAAAGTCACAGAAACGACGCTAGCGCGTTGCAGAGTTTCTCCAATCTGCGCGCCACACGGGCGTTATGGCCTGGCACAATCGTTCTTGTGAACCGGAGGGAGTTGTCCGAAGTCGTGGCCGATTGCGCCGTTCGATCCGAGCGCGCCCACGCCTTGATCGCGGAATCGGTGGCGCGTGCCGAAGCGGCTCGGGCCGACATGGAGGTGTCGAGGGCGCAGCATGAGAAGGCTCTCGAGGCAGCTACTGCCCGCATCGAGGCGGCGACGGCGAGGTTCGAGGAACTCAGGCCCAAGTGGGAAGAAGAAAGAGCCGAGCTCCGCGAGTGGCATCAAGATTCCAGGCGCAAGACCGACGAAATCCTGGCCGAGCTGAGGGAGGGCCGAGACGAACGGCGGGCGATGCTGGAGGCTCTGTTCAGGGTGATGGACCGGCTGCCGCCTCCGCCGCCCAATCTGCGCTCGGCCTGAGTTGCCGGTCAAACCCGCAGTTCGTAGGAGAGCCACTCGGAGCGCTCGGCGCCGGTGGAGTCGTAGAGGCGCTGGGCGGTCTCGTTGTCGGGGGCGGTTGCCCACTCGAGGTAGGGGGCGCCGCGCTCGCGGGCGACTTCGGCGCTGGCCTCGATCAGGGCCCGGCCGACGCCGCGGCCGCGCTGGTCAGCGACGACGAAGAGGTCGTTCATCAACACCGTCTCCACCGCCTCCAGCGAGCTGAAGTGCCAGTAGAGGCAGGCGTAGCCGACCAGCCGGCCCTCGCTGCTGGCGCCGAGCAGGAGCCCGTCGTCGCTGGGGGCGAGGAAGCGACGGAAGAAGGTGCGATTGCGCTCCGGGTCGATCTCCTCGACCTCGTAGAAGCGCTGGTAGGCGGCGATCAGCGGCAGTAGGTCCTCATACTCGTCGCCGATCGGGGCGATCTCGAGCGCGGCCGGCACCGGCTCACCGTAGCGCGGCGACGCAAGCTGTCGCTCACGGGGAGGGACAACCGTCCAGGCGCAGTAAACGGAACCCACTAACCGGTGCAGGTCCCTCTCTAAGCTTTGGGACGCCGCCGGAGGCAAGAGATCATCCCGTTAGGAGGGGATTCCGCTGGCACGTCCTTCAGACTCGAACGAGCAGCTTCTCTGCAGCTTCTGCGGCAAGTCGCAGCGCCAGGTCAAAAAGTTGATCGCCGGACCCGGCGTCTACATCTGCGACGAGTGCATCGACCTCTGCAACGAGATCATCGACGAGGAGCTGACGGCGCCGCCGGTCTTCGAACTGGAGAACCTGCCGAAACCGCGGGAGATCTACGACGTCCTGCAGGAGTACGTGGTCGGCCAGGAGGCGGCGAAGCGGGCGCTCTCGGTCGCCGTCTACAACCACTACAAGCGGGTCCAGATCGCCCAGTCCGACGACGCCGAGGTCGAGCTGCAGAAGTCGAACATCATGATGCTGGGCCCGACCGGCTGCGGCAAGACGCTGTTGGCGCAGACCCTGGCGCGGATCCTCAACGTCCCCTTCGCGATCGCCGACGCGACCGCGCTGACCGAGGCCGGCTACGTCGGCGAGGACGTCGAGAACATCCTCCTGAAGCTGATCCAGGCGGCCGACCTCGACGTTAAGAAAGCCGAAACGGGGATCATCTACATCGACGAGATCGACAAGATCGCGCGCAAAGCCGACAACCCGTCGATCACCCGCGACGTCTCCGGCGAAGGCGTGCAGCAGGCGTTGCTGAAGATCCTCGAGGGGACCACCGCGAGCGTGCCGCCCCAGGGCGGGCGCAAGCACCCCCACCAGGAGTTCCTGACGATCGACACCACCAACATCCTCTTCGTCTGCGGCGGCTCCTTCGCCGAGCTCGACAAGATCATCGAGCGGCGGCTCGGCGACCGCGGGGTCGGCTTCGGCGCCGCGATCTCGCCGCGCCAGGAGAAGGACGCCGGCGAATGGTTCGAGCAGGTGCTGCCCGAGGACCTGATCGAGTACGGGCTGATCCCCGAGTTCATCGGCCGCCTGCCGGTGATCACCGCGATCCACCAGCTCAGCCGCGACGACCTGACGACGATCCTGACCGAGCCGCGCCACGCCCTCACCCGCCAGTTCCAGCGCTTCTTCGACTTCGACGACATCGAGCTGGTCTTCTCCGAGGACAGCCTCGAGGCGATTGCCGACAAGGCTCTGGAGCGGGAGACCGGCGCCCGCGGCCTACGCTCGATCCTCGAGGAGACGCTGCTCGACGTCCAGTTCGAACTGCCCTCTCGTCGCGACGTGACCAAGTGCGTGGTCACCAAGGAGACGATCACCGAGGGTCGGCGGCCGACGCTGGTGACCGAGGCGGTCCAGCAGGACATCGGGCCGGCTGACGAGGGGCTCGGCGAAGAATCGGCTTAGGGGCGTGGCGGGGAGAGGGTTCGGTGACCCTCTCAAAACTCGCTCGCTGCGCTCGCTTTTGAGTGTTTTGAGAGAGTCACCGAACCCTCCTGATCGCGCGCTTCCGTCGCATGACTTCGCATTAGAGCTAGCGCAGCGCCGCCTCCTAGGAGGAGGGCTGCTGCGCTTGCTGCTAGGGAGGTCGAGAGGGTGGTGAAGCCGCCGATCAGGGCTACGCCGATGGCGCCGCCGACTTGGCGGCTGGTGTTGTTGATGGCGGAGGCGATGCCGGCGCGGTCCTCGCCGAGGGCCTCGGTGGCGCCGGCGACGAGGCCCGGGACGGCGACGGCCATGCCGGTCCCGGCGACGGCGAGGCAGAGCCAGCCGGCGGGACTGTCGATGCCGGAGCCGAGTGCCGCCGCGCCGAGGTAGCCGCAGCCGGTGGCGAGCAGACCCCATCCCGCCGGGCGCCGGGCTCCCACGGTGGCGACGAGGCGGCCGGTGAACGGCGTCAGCAGGGCCAGCGGTGCCGCCAGCGGCAGCAGGTTGAGCCCGGTGCTCATGGGCGAGAGGCCTTGGTCCTGCTGGAGGAAGAGGCTGATCGCGAAGAGCCCGCCGAGGGTGCCGAGGTTCATCAGCCCGGAGCCGACGTTGGCGCCGGCGAACTCCGGCCGCGCGAACCAGCGGGGCTCGAGCATCGGCCGCCGCCGGCGGTTCTCGACCGCGACGAAGAGAGCCAGGGCGAGCGACCCGACAGCGGCGCCGAGCAGGGTCTGGATGGAGCCGAAGCCGGCTTTGCCGCCCTCGATCAGGGCGAAGACGACGGCCGCCACCGCCAGCGTGCCGAGCACCTGCCCCGCCAGGTCGAGTCGGTGTCCCCGCGCGGTCGGGCTGGGCGGGAGGAAGGCGACCGCGAGGCCGAGCGCTATCGCGGTGAGGGGCACGCCCAGCCAGAAGATCGCCCGCCAGCCCAGCGGTTCGATCAGGAAACCGCCGAGGATCGGTCCGGCGACCAGGGCCGAGCCGCCGATTCCCGCCCAGACGCCGATCGCCCGCGGCCGCTCGGCCGGGTCGGGGTGCAGCTGGTTGACCAGGGCGAGCGAGGTCGGGAGGATCGCCGCCGCGCCGAGCCCCTGCACGACCCGCGCCGCAATCAGGAAACCGGCGCCGGGCGCCGCCGCGCCCCGAGCCGGTCGGCGAGGTCGCCGGCGCCGAGCATGAAGGTCGCCAGCACCAGCGCGTAGGCATCGACCACCCACTGCAGCTCGGAGCGGGCAGCGCCCAGGTCGGCGCCGATCCGGGCCAGGGCGACGTTGACGATCGTCACGTCGAGGAGGACGAAGAAGTAGCCGGCGCTGGCGACCCAGAGGGCCGGCCGGCGGCTCCGGTTGCTGGCCGACTGCGCTTGCGGCATCACTCACCGGCTACCCAGGCTCGGGCGGGAAATATCTAGACTCGCGACGTGGACGCGGCGCAGCGGAAGAAACTGGAGGAGACGACGCGGTACGACCCCTCCGAGGTCGAGGGGCGGATCTTCGCCGAATGGGTCGAGGGCGGCTACTTCCACCCGGATGCCGAGGGGTCGCCGGCGGAGAACTACTCGGTCGCGATCCCGCCGCCGAACGTGACCGGCGCCCTGCACATGGGCCACGCGCTGAACGGCTCGATGCAGGACGCGCTGGTGCGCTTGAACCGGATGCGGGGCCGCAACGTCCTCTGGATCCTCGGCACCGACCACGCCGGCATCGCCACCCAGGCGGTGGTCGAGAAAGAGCTCAAGAAGGAAGGGAGGAGCCGGCACGACCTCGGCCGCGAGGCCTTCGTCGAGCGGGTCTGGGAGTGGAAAGCCGAGTACGGCTCGCGGATCGTCGAGCAGTACAAACGGCTCGGCGCCTCCTGCGACTACGAGCGCGAGCGCTTCACCCTCGACGAGGGCTACGTCCGCGCCGTCTACCGCGTCTTCAAGCAGCTCTTCGACAAAGGGCTGATCTACCGCGACCACTACATGGTCAACTGGGACCCGGGCTCGCACTCGGCGATCTCCGACCTCGAGGTCGAGAACCGCGAGGTCGAGGACGTCCTCTACTCGATCGACTACCCGGTCGAGGACTCCAACCAGGTGCTGACCGTCGCCACCGTGCGGCCGGAGACGATGCTGGCCGACACCGCCGTCGCCGTCAACCCCGGCGACGAGCGCTACCGCGACCTCGTCGGCAAGCACTGCCTGCTGCCGCTGGTCGGGCGGCGGCTGCCGATCGTCGCCGACGAGCACGTCGACGTCGAGTTCGGCACCGGGGCGCTGAAGATCACCCCCGGCCACGACCCCAACGACTTCGAGATCGGCCGCAAGCACGGGCTCGAGGAGATCGGCGTGATCGGCCCCGACGGGCGGATGACCGAGGAGGCGGGCGAGTTCGCCGGCCTCAGCGCGGCCGAGGCGCAGAAGGCGGTCGTGGAGGCCCTGCGCGGTGAGGGTCGACTGCGGGCCGAAGAGCCCTACCTCCACTCGGTCCCCTTCTCGCACCGCTCCGGCGAGCGGATCGAGCCGCTGATCTCGCTGCAGTGGTTCTGCCGCATGGACGATCTGGCCCGGCCGGCGATCGAGGCGGTGCAGCGCGACGAGGTGCGGATCGCGCCGGCGCAGTGGAAGCGGGTCTACCTCGACTGGATGGAGGAAATCCGCCCCTGGTGCATCTCGCGCCAGCTCTGGTGGGGGCACCGGATCCCCGTCTGGTACTGCGACCAGTGCAAGGAGACGATCGTCGCCGAGGCCGAGCCCGAGCGCTGCGGCGCCTGCGGCGGCGAGCTGCGCCAGGAGGAAGACGTGCTCGACACCTGGTTCAGCTCGGCGCTGTGGCCCTTCGCCACCCTCGGCTGGCCCGAGGAGACGCCCGAGCTGCGCGCCTTCTACCCGACCAGCTTCCTCACCACGGCGCGCGAGATCCTCTTCCTCTGGGTGGCGCGGATGATCATGATGGGGATCGAGTTCCCCGGCGCCATCCCCTTCCGCGACGTCTACGTGCACTCGGTGATCCAGGCCCGCGACGGGCGGCGGATGTCGAAGAGCCTCGGGACCGGGATCGACCCGCTGGAGGAGATCGACGTCCACGGCGCCGACGCGCTGCGCTTCGGCCTGCTGGCGATGTCCTCGACCCAGGACGTGCGCTTCTCCGACGCCAAGGTGCAGCAGGGGCGCGACCTCGCCAACAAGCTCTGGAACGCGAGCCGGCTGATCCTGCTCAACACCGCCGAGGTGGCGCCGGCGCCGCGGCCGACCTGCGTCGAGGACCGCTGGCTGCTCTCGCGGCTCGAGCGCACGGTCGCCTCGGTGACCGAGAAGCTCGAGACCTACGACTTTGCCCACGCGGTCCAGGAGGCCTACTCGTTCTTCTGGCGCGACCTCTGCGACTGGTACCTGGAGATCGTCAAGCCGCGCCTCTACGACGGCGAGGAAGAGGTCTCGGCGACGCTGCTCTACGCGCTCGAACAGGTGCTGGGGCTGTTGCACCCTACGATGCCCTTCGTCACCGAGGAGATCTGGAGCTTCCACCCGGCCCGGCAGGGGCACCTCGCCGTCCATCCCTTCCCGGAGGCTGACGAGTCGCTGCTCGACGCCGCCGCCGAGGAGGACGTCGAGAGCGGGATCGAGCTGACCCAGCGCCTGCGCGCCTGGCGCGACCTTGCCGGCGTCCCCGCAGGGGCGACGCTGCCGGCGGTGATCGATGGGGTCGAACCGCCTGCGTTCGTCTCCCGCCTCTCGCGCTTCGAGTTCGACGGGGTAGGCGCCGAGCCGGTCGCCTCGATCGGCCCGGTGCGGGTGCTCGACTCCGAGGCGCTCGACGCGGCCGCCGTCGCCGAGCGGCTGGACAAGCGCCGCGAGGAGCTCCGCGCCGAGGTCGAGCGCGGCGAGCGCAAGCTCGGCAACGAGGGCTTCGTCGCCAAGGCCCCCGCCGAGGTCGTCGAGGAGGAGCGCGGCAAGCTCGAGCGCTACAAAGCCGAACTCGCAGAGCTGGGCTGATCGAGCCGGACGCTTACCTCGACTCGCTGGAACCGGTCGGCTGGCGCCTCGGCCTCGACCGCATGTACAAGCTGACGACGGCGCTGGGCCTGCCGCAGCACCGCTTCGCCTCGATCCACGTCGTCGGCACCAACGGCAAGTCCTCGGTGACGCGGATGACCGCGGCGCTGCTGGAAGCGCACGGGCTGCGGAGCGGCGCCTGCGTCTCTCCCCACGCCGATCGCTGGTCCGAGCGCACCCTGATCGCCGGCGAAGAGGTGGGCGAGGAGGCCTGGTCGCGGGCGATCGAGCAGGTCGCCCGCGCCGCCGAGGCGGTCGACCGCAGCCTCGAGGAGGGCGACGCGGTGACCCAGTTCGAGGCCGCGACCGCGGCCAGCTTCGTCGCTCTGGCCGGCGCCCGGGTCGAGGTCGCGGCGATCGAGGCCGGGCTCGGCGGCCGTCTCGACGCCACCAACACGATCCCCTCCAAGGTCACCGTCCTCACCTCGATCGGGCTCGACCACACCGAGTGGCTGGGGGAGACCGAGGTCGAGATCGCAGCCGAGAAGCTCGCCGTCCTGCGCGATCAGACCACGCTTGTGCTGGGCGGAGTCTCGCCGGAGGTGGAGGCGCTGGCCGAGGCGACGGCGCGGGAGCGGGGGGCCCGGCTGGTCCGGGCGCCGGCCGATCCGGGGCCAGCGGTCCGCCTGCGCGCTCCCGGCGAGTTCCAGCGCCGCAACTTCGCCCTCGCCTGCGCTGCGGCGGAGGCCTTCCTGGGCCGGCTCGATCCCGAGCTGGTGGCGCGGGTCGCCGGCGAGGTGACAGTCCCCGGGCGGCTCGAGCTGATCGCCGAGCGGCCGCCGACCTACGTCGACGCCGCCCACAACGCGCCCGGCGCGGCGGCCCTGGCCGAATCGCTGCCGACCGTGACCGGGGGCCGGCCGGTGGTCGGCTGCCTGGCGATCCTCGCCGACAAGGACGCGGGGGAGATGATCGCCGCGCTTGCGCCGGTGCTGGACCGGGTCCTCTGCACCGAGCTGCCGCGGGCGGCGCTGGAAGGCCACGGACGGCCCGGTGCCCGCTCGCGCCCGGCAGCCGAGCTGACGGCGATCTGCGCGGCGGCGGGGCTGGCAGCCGAGGCCGAGCCGGATTTCGAGGCGGCCCTGGGTCGCACCCGAGCCCTCGCCGCCCAGCAGCCCGACGCCGCGGTCCTGATCGCCGGCTCCCACTATGCGATCGCCCCCGCGCGGGCACTGCTCAGCGCTTGACTGTGCGAGGATTCCGACATGGATCGACCCCGCAGTGCCGGTTCCGAACTGCTCTCGATGATGGGGCTCGTGGCTGCCGTGGTCGCGATCGTGATCCTCTTCTTCTTCGGCGTCGGCTACCTGTTCGGAAGGCTCTTCCTCTGAGAACAGGGTTCCCGTCGGCAACGGCGAAGTAGACTGCCGCTCCCCTCGCGGCGCGCCAATTGACTATGTCCCTAGCGATCTTCGGCATCACCAACAGCGGCCTCAATCTGGTCGCGACCCTGTTCCTGCTGATGCTGGTCGTCCTCTGGCTGGCGCTGATCGTCTACACCTACTTCGACGCCCGCCGCCGCATCTCCGACCCGTTCCTGGTCGCCTGCGCGACGGTGGCCTCGTTCTTCCCCTACATCGGCACCGCCGTCTACGCGATCGTGCGCCCGCCGGAGTACCTGGAGGACGCCCACGAGCGCGAGCTCGAGATCAAAGCGGCTGAGCTGAGAGTGCGGCAGCTGCGCGAGCAGACCTGCCCTAACTGCGAGTACCCGGTCGAGAAGAACTACTTGCGCTGCCCCAACTGCCAGCGCCGGCTCAAGGACCCGTGCCCGACCTGCGGCAAGCCGGTCGATCCTCGCTGGGGGCTCTGCCCCTACTGCGAGACGAGCCTCGGCGGCGGTGGCGAGCGGCCGCGCCGCAAACGTCGTGACCCCGAAGAGCGCCAGGCGCCGCCGAAAAAACGCCAGGCGCAGCCACGCCGTAAAAAAGCTTCACCCGAGGCGCAGGAAGGGGCACCCCCAACCCAAGAGCAAAGGAGCCCCCAACGTGAGCCGGACCCTGATCCTCGTCAAGCCTGACGCCTTCGAGCGCGCCCTCACCGGTGAAGTGATCGCCCGCTTCGAGCGCAAGGGCCTGCGGATCGCAGCCCTGAAGTCGATGCGCGCCGACGAGTCGATCGCCAACCAGCACTACGCGGAGCACACCGACAAGCCCTTCTTCGGCGAGCTCGTCTCCTTCATCACCGGCGGCACCCTGGTGGCGATGGTCCTGGAGGGGCCCGAAGCGGTGAAGGCGGCCCGCCAGTTGATCGGCGCGACCAACCCGGTCGAGGCCGCCCCCGGCTCGATCCGCGGCGACTTCGCGCTCGAGGTGACCTTCAACATGGTCCACGGCTCCGACTCCGACGAGTCGGCCGAGCGCGAGATCGGGATCTGGTTCCCCGAGCTTGGCTGAGGTGGCGTCGTGCCTGACCCGCCGGGCTCGCTTTCGCGAGGAGTTCCCGTCGGGCTAGGCACGACGCCACGTCTGACGCTGGCTTCTGGATCGCCGCAGAGGAAGGAGATCCTGCAGAAGCTGGGCCTCGAGTTCGAGGTCGTCGTGCCCGGGGTCGAGGAGCTGACCGCGGGCGACCCCGAAGCGCTCGTGGTCGAGAACGCCCGCCGCAAGGCGGCGGCGGTCGAAGCCGATGGCCTGGTGATCGCCTGCGACACCGACGTCGTCCTCGACGGCGAGGTCCTCGGCAAGCCGGCCGACGCCGACGAGGCCCGCGCCTACCTCGACCGCATGTCGGGCCGCGCCCACACGGTGATGAGCGGTCTGGTGGTGCTCGACTGCAAATCGTCTCCGCATACCGGAGACGATTTGCAGTCGGGCCTCGAACAGACGACAGTTGTCTTCAAAGACCTGACCGACGCCGAAAAGCAGCGCTACGTCGAGTTCGGCGAGTGGCAGGGGCGCTCGGGCGGCTACGCGATCCAGACCCTCGGCTCGACCCTGGTCGAGCGCGTAGAGGGCAGCGTCTCCAACGTCGTCGGCCTCCCGGTCGGCCTGCTCGCCGAGCTGGCGCCTGAGCTGTTCGCGCGCGCTTAAGCCGCTCTACGCGAGAAATCGCACATACGAGGGGGGAGAGCCCGGCGCTCCCTGAACTCATCTGTCATGTGCGTTACCTTGTCCTCATTCTTCCCCGCCGTTCGGCTCTCGGGCCCTACTGGCGGGGTGTCCGCCTTGATTGCCCCTGAAGCCGTCCGAGTTGCGGTCTTCATCGACTGGCAGAACGTCTATATGACGGCGCGCCGGGCCTTCGGCTTGGAGCGTCTGCCAGTCGAACGGGGCAACTTCAGTCCATACCGATTGGGCTGTCTATTGGCAGCGGCCAACGGCCGAGGTCGACGTGGGTGCATCGTCAAGGTGGAGGTCCACAGGGGGCTCCCTTCGCAGAGGCATGACCGGATCGGGTACATCGCGGCTCAACGTCAGGCGGCGGCATGGAGGACAGAGAACCCAAAGGTGGTGACACCGAAGCTACGGCCTCTGCATTACCGGAACTATCCGGCGCTACCCCCGACCGAGAAGGGGGTCGATGTCGCCCTGGCGGTCAGCGCGATCGAGGCAACGCTGAGGAAGCGGTGTGATGTCGCGGTCCTCTTCTCCCACGACACTGATCTGCTTCCGGTGCCGGAAGCCATTGCACGCATCGCTGGGCCAGAGCACATCGAGACGGCCTCCTGGGCAAGCGACTCATTTCAGGGACGGTTGCGCCCTGGAGCATCGGCTGTCCATCACTCGATCTCGCAGAAGGCCTTCGAAGTCATCGAGACCCCGGTCAACTACGCCCGCTCCTGAACTAGCTGCAAAGAGCCGTAATTTCCGGTCTGCGATCATTCGCGTTCTGGAAAATCACGGAGACTCTCGAAAGGACTGCGTTTGGGCTTGTTCAGCCGTCTGATCCGGCTTGGCGGCCGCGACATGGCCGTCGATCTCGGCACCGCCAACACGCTCGTCTACGTCAGGGGAAGAGGCATCGTCCTCTCCGAGCCTTCGGTGGTCGCGATCGACTCGGTCAGCGGGCAGGTCCACGCGGTCGGGGTCGAAGCGAAGCGGATGCTCGGCCGCACCCCCGGCACGATCACCGCGATCCGCCCGCTGAAGGACGGGGTGATCGCCGACTTCGACGTCACCGAGCAGATGCTCCGCCACTTCATCGCCTCGGTCCACTCCAACCGCTTCGCCCACCCGCGGGTGGTCGTCTGCGTCCCCTCCGGCGTCACCGGGGTGGAGAAGCGGGCGGTGGAGGAGGCCTGCCTCTCGGCCGGCGCCCGCCAGGCATACCTGATCGAGGAGCCGATGGCCGCCGCGATCGGCGCCGGGCTCCCGGTCGCCGAGCCGACCGGATCGATGATCGTCGACGTCGGCGGCGGCACCACCGAGGTCGCGGTGATCAGCCTCGGCGGCATCGTCGTCTCGCAGTCGATCCGGCTCGGCGGCGACGAGCTCGACGAGGCCATCGTCGCCCACTGCAAACGGAAGTACAAACTGGCGATCGGCACCCAGACCGCCGAGGAGGTCAAGCTCGAGGCCGGCTCCGCCTCGCCGCTGCCGGAAGAGGTGCGGACCGAGATCCGCGGCCGCGACCTCGTCTCCGGCCTGCCGAAAACGATCGAACTCAGCTCCGAGGAGGTGCGGGGGGCGCTGGAGGAGCCGGTCAGCCACATCGTCGCCGCGGTCAAGGAGACGCTCGACCGCACCCCGCCCGAGCTTGCAGGTGACATCATGGATCGCGGCATCACCCTCGCCGGCGGCGGCGCGCTGCTGCAAGGACTGGAGCAGCGCCTGCGCGACGAGTGCCAGATGCCCTGTCAACTGGCAGAGTCGCCGTTGACGTGCGTCGCGGTCGGTTCCGGCATCTCCCTCGAGGAGGTCGAGACGATCCACCGCGCCGGTAAGAACAACGGAGCCCGGCCGCGACTTTAGCCGGCGCTCATGCGAATCCCCGAACTTAGGCCCCCAACGTGTATCGAAAGCAAGTACGCCGCCGCAGGGCGGTGCTCGCACTGCTGATCGTCGGCTCCTTCGCCCTGCTCACCGTCACCTACGGCCAGGGCTCCAACGGCGTGCAGCGGGGCGTCAGCGCCATCTTCAGCCCGATCCAGTCGGTCGCCGACCGCGCCCTGAAGCCGGCCCGCGACCTCGTCAACTGGTTCGACGAGACCTTCGACGCCAAGGGGAAGAACGCGCGCCTGCACACCGAACTGGAAGCGGCGCGCAAGGAGGCGGTCGGGGCGCAGGCGGCGCTCGCCGAAAACGAACAGCTGCACAAGCTGCTGAAGCTCGACCGCAGCGGTGCCATTCCCTCCGGCTACACGACCGTCACCGGCCGGGTGATCTCCCGCTCGCCGACGGTCTGGTTCTCCGACGTGATCGTCGACGTCGGCTCCGGCGACGGGGTGAAGGCCGGCGACCCGGTCGTCGACGGCGACGGGCTCGTCGGCAAGGTCTCGGCCGTCACCGGCGGCTCGGCCAAGGTGACGCTGATCGCCGACCACTCCAGCGCGGTCGCGGCGAAGCTCGTCCCCAACGGGGCGCAGGGAATCCTCAAGCCGTCGGTCGGCGACCCCGGCGACATGATCCTCGAATACCTCAACACCGAAAAGCACGTCGGCAAGGGGCAGTCCGTCGTCACCTCGGGCTGGCGCTGGGCGGGGAACGAATCCGCCTACCCGCCGAACCTGCCGATCGGCGAAGTCACCGAAGCCTCGATCGCCGAACAGGAGGCCCAGGCCCAAGTGCACGTGAAGCCGTTCGCCGACCTGCGCGAACTCGACGTCGTCCAGGTCCTGACGGGGGGCTCGCGCGGGTGATCCTGACGCCGAAGATCTACGCCCGACTGGTCGCGATCGTCATCGCCGGGGTGATCCTGCAGCTCTCCTTCTTCTCCCGGGTCGCCCTCTTCCACGTCAGCCCCGACGTCCTGCCCTCGCTCGTCGCCGTGCTCGGGCTGCTCGGCGGCTCGATGACCGGCGCGGTCTGCGGCTTCTCGGTCGGGTTCCTGCTCGACTGCCTGCTGATCGCCCCGCTCGGCGGCGGCTCGCTGGTCCTGCTGGCGACCGGTTACCTCGCCGGGCTCTTCCGCGAGCGCTTCGAGATCCACAGCCCGCTGGTGCCGCCGCTGCTCTGCATGGCGCTGACCTTCTTCGCCGAGCTCGGCTTCGGCGCGATCGAGCTGATGCTGGGGATCGACGCCCCGGTCAGCCCGCTGGTGATCCGCGACATGCTGATCAAGAGCATCTTCGCCTTCTTCCTCGGCTGGGCGATCTACCTTGGCCTGCGGCGGGCGCTGCGGCCGGCGCTGGTCGAGGAGCCGATGGTTCGACGTGGCAAACGGCCGACGGTCCTGGGAGTCTGAGGGGGATGTACCTGCGCAACGACCAACCGCCGCGGGGCAGCCGCCTCTCGCTGCGGGTCGCCGTGCTCGGCGGGGTCGCGATCGTCCTCTTCGCGGTCCTCTTCTTCCGCCTCTGGAACCTGCAGGTCCTCTCCGGCGAAAAGTATCTGACCGAGGCGAAGAACAACCGCACCCGCGAGTTCAAGGTGATCGCCCCGCGCGGCGACATCCTCGACCGCGAAGGCAACGTCATCGTCGACAACCGCACCAGCCTGGCGTTGCAGCTGAACACGGCCAAATTGCCCGAAGGCCCGGCCGAAGCGCGGGCCGAGCTGACCCAGATCGGCCAGCTCGCCCACATGTCGCTGAAGCAGGTGGAAAAGACGATCGAAAAGAGCGAAGAAGTGGCCGCCGGGGCGCCGGTGACGCTGCGCCAGGACGTCGGCTTCGACCTGATCGCCTACGTCGAAGAAAACCAGGCGAGGTTCCCGGGGGTCTCGGTGCAGCGGGTCTTCGTCCGCCACTACCCCGACGGGACCCTTGCCGCCCACGTCCTCGGCAGTACCGGCGAGGTCACCGAAGAAGAGCTGGAAGAACCCGCCTACAAGGACCTCGAACCCGGCGACGTGATCGGCAAAGGCGGCGTCGAGTACACCTACGACCGCTTCCTGCGCGGCCAACCCGGCCTGACCAAGATCCAGGTCAACGCGCTCGGGCAGCCGACGCCGGGCGGGCAGCTGGTCTCCAAGCCGCCGACGCCCGGCAACAGCCTGAAGCTGACGATCGACCAGGGGGTGCAGGAAGCCGGCGAATCGGCCCTCGCCTCGCAGGGCTTGCCCGGGGGGTTCATCACGATGAACGTCGACAACGGGCAGATCCTCGGGCTCGGCTCCTTCCCGACCTTCGAACCGTCGGAGTTGACCCCGCCGATGACCCAGGCGCAGGTCAACGAACTGTTCCGGGACCCGGTGCTGGCGCCGCTCCTCGACCGTGCCAGCGAAGGCGAATATCCCACCGGCTCGACCTTCAAGATCATCACCGCCCTGGCGGCGCTGGAAAACGGCGTGATCACGCCGTCGACCACGATCAACGACCCGGGTCAGCTCTGCGTCGGCGGCGAGTGCTTCAAGAACGCCGAAGGCGCGGCCTACGGGCCGCTGACCCTGGTTCCCGCCCTGCAGGTCTCCGACGACGTCTTCTTCTACACGCTGGGCCTGAAGATGTGGGACACCAACGAGCTGCAGGAATGGGCGCACGAACTGGGCATCGGCCGCCCGACCGGGATCGACATCCCCGTCAACACCGACGGCCTGCTGCCGAGCAAGCAGTGGCGCGACCAGCTCTTCAAGGAAGGCGAAACCGAACGCCCATGGTCGGCCGGCGACGACATCCAGCTCGCCACCGGGCAGGGCGACCTGCAGACCAACCCGCTGCAGATGGCCGTCGCCTACGCGGCGCTCGGCAACGGCGGCAAGATCGTCACCCCGCACGTGGGGCTGGAAATCGAGGATGCCGCCGGCCGGGTGCTGAAGGAATTCGACCCGCCGATCCGGCGCAAGGTCCACATCGACCCCGCCTACCGCAGCGCCATCCTCGAAGGCCTGCACGAGGCGGCGCAGACCCCCGGCGGCACCTCCGATCCGGTCTTCGGCAGCTTCCCGATCCCGGTCGCCGGTAAGACCGGGACCGCCGAACGGGGGACGGAACACGCCGACCAGTCCTGGTACTGCGTCCTCGCCCCGTATCCGAATCCGCGTATCGTCACGTGCGTCACCATTGAGGAAGGCGGCTTCGGCGCCCAAGCCGCGGCCCCGGCTGCCCACACGATCCTGGAAGCCTATTTCCACAACCAGCTGGCCAAGGAAGCCAGCGCCGGCAGCGAAACCGAACACGGATGATGTACGCCACCAAAACCCGCAACGCCCGGCCCGAGCCGTTCACGGTCCACGTCGGCATCGCCGAGCGCCTCGGCCTCGCGCACATGGACTGGCCGCTGGCGCTGGCGGCGATCGGCCTGGTCGCCTTCAGCGTCTTCACGCTCGGTCAGGCGACCACCCACGACGTCCCCGGCAGCCCCCACTACTACCTCGACCGCCAGGCGATCTACGCCGTCCTCGGCATCGTCGGGATGCTGCTGCTGGCCCGGATCGACTACTCGCGCTTCCGCGAGCTGCGGGTCGGCATCTACACCTTCCTCTGCGCCAGCGTCGCCATGGTCTTCGTCTTCGGCTTCGCCGCCCGCGGCTCGCGGCGCGCCTTCGAACTTCCCTTCTTCAGCTTCCAGCCATCGGAGCTCGGCAAGCTCCTGCTCGTGCTTGCGCTTGCCGGGTTCGTGATCGATGGCGCCAGACGAGGCTCGGCGGTGCAGCGCACCGTCCGCTACCTCTGCCTCGGCCTGGCACCGGCTGCGCTCGTCTTCTTGCAGCCCGACCTCGGCACCTCTCTGGTGTTCGTGGTCGCCACCCTTGGCGTCATGTACTTCGGCGGTGTCCCCTGGAGGCACTTCGCGGTCATCGGCGCCGGCATCGCAGGTCTGATCGCGCTGGTCCTCGTCGTCGCTCCGGCGGTGGGGCACCCGGTTCTCAAGGGGTATCAGTCGGAACGACTGACGTCGTTCCTCAACCCCCACGAACATGAACGTGGCGCGGCCTACCAACAGAACCAATCAGTCGTCGCCATCGGCTCTGGACAGTTCAGCGGCCGTGGCGACAAAGCCACCCAGACGCGGCTCGACTTCGTTCCCGAGCGCAGCACCGACTTCATCTTCGCGGTGATCGGTGAGCGCTACGGGTTCACGGGCGCCGCGTTCGTCCTATCCCTTTACGCCCTGCTCTTCTGGCGGGCGCTACGGATCACGACGCTCTCGAAGAACTCCTACGGGACCCTGGTGGCGGGCGGCATCGCCGTCTCGCTGCTGTTCCAGACTTTCGTCAACGTGGGGATGAACCTCGGCATCATGCCGATCACGGGGATTCCCCTGCCGCTGATCAGCTACGGAGGGTCCTCCGTGCTCGCTACCTTGCTGGCAGTTGGCGTCCTGCAGAGCATCAACGTCCAAGCGCATCGCGGCCAGAGGGGAAGGTTCGCCTGGTGATCTCTTGAAAGGGGTCCGGCAATGCGTACCTATTCCGAACTGAGCTGAATCAAAAATGAAAAAAACGATTTTGGTCTCCGCCGAGCGCGGCGAGACCCGAGTGGCCGTCCTCGAGGCAAAGCAGAAGGGCGGCAAAACCAACGTGGCCGAGCTCTACATCGAGCGCCGCGGCCGGCGTTCGATCGTCGGCAACATCTACAAGGGCAAGGTCGACAACGTCCTGCCCGGCATGGAGGCCGCCTTCGTCGACATCGGCCTCGAGCGCAACGGCTTCCTCCACGTCGACGAGATCGTCCTCCCGGGCGGTCAGCAGGCGCCCAAGCGCGGCCGCGGCAGCGGCCGGCGGATCAACGAGCTGATCAAGCCGGGCCAGGAGATCCTGGTCCAGGTCGTCAAGGACCCGTTGAAGTCGAAGGGCGCGCGGCTTTCGATGAACGTCTCGATCGCCGGCCGCTACCTCGTCTTCGCGCCGCAGGGAAGCGGCGTCGGGGTCAGCCGCAGGCTCGCCGACAAAGAGCGGGACAAACTGCGGAAGATGGTCGACCGCACCTACAAAGGGCCCGGCGGGCTGATCGTCCGCACCGCCGCCCACGGCGCCAAGAAATCCGATTTCGTGCGGGAGATCAGCTACCTGCAGAAGCTGAACGAGGTGCTCGAGCGCCGGGCCAAGGGCTCGAAGGCGCCGGCGCTGGTCTTCCAGGAGGCGGACCTCTCGATCCGGGTCCTGCGCGACGTCTTCCTCACCGAGTTCGAAAAGGCGATCATCGATTCGCCCAAGCAGTTCGAGCGGGTGACCAACTTCTTCCAGCGCACCGCGCCGGAGCTGGTCGGCGGCGTCGAGCTCTACGAGGGCAAGAAGCCGCTGTTCGAGAAATGGGGGATCGACAAGGAGATCGAGTCGACCCTGAGCCGGCGCGTCGACCTGCCCTCGGGCGGCTACCTGGTGATCGACTACGCCGAGGCGCTGACCGTGATCGACGTCAACAGCGGCTCCTTCACGGGGCGCGGCAAAGGCGGCCTCGAGGAGACGATCACCAAGGTCAACACCGAGGCGGCCGAGGAGGCGGTGCGGCAGCTGCGGCTGCGCGACATCGGCGGCATCATCGTCATCGACTTCATCGACATGGCCAGGGCCAGCAACCGCGACAAAGTCCTGAAGACGATGCGCAAAGCGCTCGACGCGGACAAGTCGAAGAGCTACGTGGTCGAGGTCTCGCCGCTCGGCCTGGTCGAGATGACCCGGCAGAACATCACCGACGGGGTGCGGGAGATCCTCACCGCCCCCTGCCCGACCTGCGAGGGCGAGGGCGTGGTGCTCTCGGCCGAGACGGTGGCCCTGGAGGGGCTGCGGAAGATGCGCGACATCGCCGCCGAGCACGAGAGCGTCGAGGCGTTCCTGATCCGGGTCAACCCCAAGGCCGCGCATGAGCTGACCGATCCCGACAGCGGTCTCGCCGAGCTGGAGGAGGAAACCGGCAAGCGCTTCCACTTCGAGGGCGGCGACGCGCTGCCGATCGACACCTTCGAGCTGATCGAGTCCGGCAGCCGCGAGGAGATAGAGGAGCGGGCGCTGCCGTTCAAGGTCGGCGAGGAGGTGCTGGTGAAGATCGACGAGCCGCACATGTACAACGCCGACGACGCCGTCGCCCGGATCGATTCCTACATCGTCAGCGTCACCGGCGGCGGCCCCTACGTGGGCGAGCGCAAGCTGGTGCGGATCGACGAGGTCGAGCGCTCGGCGGCGATCGCCTCGCTGCTGGGCGGCGAGTCGCCGAACGGCTCCGGAGGAGACGGGAAAAACGGCTCCCAGCTAGACTCCTCAGCTCCTTCGCGCAGACAACGCGGCCGCCGGGGCGGCCGAGGGCGTTCGCGCGCCAAGCAAGGCAGCAAAGACGAATGAGCGATTACGCAGTCATAGAGAGCGGCGGCAAGCAGTACAAAGTCGAGGAGGGAGCTTCCCTGCTCGTCGATCGCCTCGACGCCAAAGAGGGCGACAAAGTGACGCTGCGCCCGGTCCTCTTCCGCGGCGACGACGTCGTCGCCGACGGTAAAGGCCTGGAGAAAGTCAAAGTCGAGGCCAAAGTCACCGAGCACCTGCGCGGTCCCAAGGTCAAAGTCTTCAAATACAAGGCGAAGAAGGGCTACCGGCGCCGCGCCGGCCACCGCTCCGAGCTGACCCGGCTCGAAGTGACGAAACTGAAAGGGAAAGGCTAGGCATGGCGCACAAGAAAGGACTCGGCTCCAGCCGCAACGGCCGCGAATCGAACCCGAAGATGCTCGGGGTCAAGGTCTTCGCCGGCCAGCGCGTTTCCGGCGGCGAGATCATCGTCCGCCAGCGGGGCACCCGCTTCTGGCCCGGCGACGGCACCGGCATCGGCCGCGACCACACGATCTTCGCCACCCGCGAGGGAACCGTGGACTTCAAGCCGTCCCGCAAGGGCCGCACCATCAGCGTCCTCCAGGACTAAAACCGACAGAGGGAGAGGTTCATGCATTTCGTCTCTGCGCGCAGGGACCGCCGGCTGCTTGCCGCGGGATCCGCGCTGATCGCCCTTGCCTGCCTGGCGGTGCTCGCGTTTGCGGCGCGCGCCCAGGCTGCGGAAACCATCTACTGGGACAACTACGGCGGCCCGGCCGAAGGGGACTTCGTCTCCTTTGCCGACATCTCCGGCAGCGGCGGCGGGCTTTTGAACCTGGGCACCGCCAAGCTCGAAAGCCCCGAAGGCATGGCCTACGACACCGTCTCCAACCGACTCTTCGTCGGCAGCCAGCTGAAACCCAACGGCCAGATCCTCGCCATCGACCTGGACGGGAGCGGCGCCACCTCGTTCACGGCCCCGGGTGCTCCGATCGAAGGCCCCGAAGGGGTCGCGGTCGACCCGGCGACGCGGACCATCTACTGGGAGAACACCGGCGGCGGAGGGTCGATCGCCTGGGCCAAGCTCGACGGCAGCGCCGGAGGCGTCCTCAGCACGGCCGGGGTCACTCTCAGCAGCCCGTGCTGCCGGATCGCTCTCGACCCCGTGGCCGGCCGCGTCTACTTCTTCAACAACGGCGGAATCTCTTATGTGAACGTCGACAACAGCGGCGGTGGCGAACTCAACCTGACCGGTTCGACGGTCGAACCGGGCGGCGACGGTCTCGTCGTCGACGACGCAGCCGGGCGCCTCTACTTCCTCAACGAAAGCGGCAAAATCGGCTTCGCGAACCTGAACGGGAGCGGCGGCGGCGACGTGCCGCTCAGCAGCGGCGTCTTCAAAGGCCCCTGGGGCCTCGCCCTCGACCCTTCGAGCGGCCGCCTCTACTGGGGCAACGAAGGCAACGCCGAAGTACGCGAAAACGCGCTCGGCTTCGTCAGCACCACCGGCGGCAACGGCGGCGGCATCACCATCGCCACCGCTCCCGTGAGCGGCCCCCAGGACCCGGTGATCCTCAAGAGCCCAGTTGCCGAAGGCGCGCCGACGGCGACCCGCGACCCGAAAGACCAGTCGAAGCTCAACTGCTCCACTGGGAGCTGGGCGGCTGACTACCCGGGCTCCTACGTCTACCAGGCGCCGCGCTCGTTCTCCTACCAATGGACGCGCAACGGCGAAGCGATCGGCGGCGCCACCGGGCCGACTTACTCGGCCAAATCGGCTGGTCAGTACGGCTGCACCGTCACCGCGCTGAACCAGGCGGGCTCCGCTTCCCAGGCCAGCCTCACGTTCAACATCAAAGCAGCGAAGCTGAAGCTCACCACCAGGAAGAAAGTCCGTGCGAGGGCGGGCAAGGTGGCGAAGTTCAAGATCAAGGCGCTCAACCAGGGCGACGTCGCCTCGGGCAAGGCGAAGGTCTGCGTGAAGCTGCCGAAATCGGCCAAAGGTGCGCTGCAGGCGCCGGGGTGCAAGTCCCTCGGCAAGGTCAAGGGCCGCGCCAAGAGGTCGATCGTCCTGAAGATCAAGGCCCTGCCCTCTGCGGGCGGCACCTACAAGGTGACCTTCCAGGTCAAGGGCGCACCCGGCAAGGCAGCTAAGGCCAAGATCCTCGTCGGCTAAGCGGTTTGGCGTTGGGAGGGGCCGTGTGCCCCTCCCAAAACACTCAAGAGCGGCTCCTGCCGCTCGTTTTGGGAGGGGCACACGGCCCCTCCGCATCCCGCGTCTAAGCTCATTTTCTGATGTACGACAAGGCGAAAATCTGGGTTGAGGGCGGTGGCGGCGGCAACGGCTGCATCAGCTTTCGGCGTGAGGCGCACGTTCCGCGCGGTGGGCCCGATGGGGGGGACGGAGGGCACGGCGGCGATGTCGTGCTCGTTTGCGATCCCTCGAAGCGGGACCTGGGGGCGCTGAGGGGGTCGAAGCACTTCCGGGCGCAGCGGGGGCGACACGGGGAAGGGTCGAACCGGCACGGGGGGCGGGGGGAAGACGTCGAGATCCCGGTGCCGCCGGGAACGCAGGCGAGCGCGGTCGACGGCAGCCGGATCGACCTGGTGACTCCGGGACAGCGGGCGGTCGTCGCCCGCGGCGGTCGCGGCGGGCATGGCAACAGGCGCTTCTCCACTTCGACCCGGCAGACGCCCCGCTTCGCCGAGAAAGGCACCTCGGGGGAGGCCGACTGGATCGAGCTGCAGCTGAAACTGCTGGCTGACGTCGGGCTGGTCGGGCTGCCGAACGCGGGCAAGTCCTCGCTGCTGGGACGGCTGACGCGGGCGGCGCCGAAGGTCGCCGACTACCCCTTCACGACGATCTCGCCGGTGCTGGGAACGATCGAGGGAGAGGACCGCCAAGCGGTCGTCGCCGACATCCCCGGCCTGATCGAAGGAGCGGCGGAGGGGGCCGGGCTGGGTCACGAGTTCCTCGCCCACGTCGAGCGCTGCTCGATGCTGGTTCACCTCGTCGACCTGGCGCCGATCGAGGGCGATCCCGTCGCCAACTACGAGACGGTCCGCAGCGAGCTGGCGGCTCACGGGGCGGGGCTGGAGCGGCTGCCCGAGCTGGTCGTGCTGAGCAAGCGGGACCTGCTGCCGCCCGAGCAGGTCGCTGAAGCAGTGGAGGAGTGGTCGGGGCGTCTCGGCGAGCGGGCGCTCGGCGTGCTCCCCGTCTCCTCGGCGACGGGCGAGGGATTGGAAGAGCTGCGCCGGCGCATCCTGGCCGAGCTGCCCGAGGTTGCCGTCATCGCCGCGTCCGAGCCGGAGCCAGACGCTCAGTTCGAGGCCGAGCACCGTGTCTACCGCCCCGCCGGCGAAGGCGGCTACTGGGTCGAGCGCGAGGACGACGGCGGCTTCCGCGTGATGGGGCGCGGCGTCGAGCTGCTCTTCGAACGCCACGACACTGGCAACGAGGAAGCCCTCGCCTATCTCGAGCAGCGGCTAAAGGAGATGGGCGTCCTTGCCGCCCTCGACCGCGCCGGCTTCGAATCAGGCGACGACGTCCGCATCGGCGAGCACGAGTTCGAGCTGCACGTCTAGCTAGGTTTGACAGGCCCATGACCCTGGTCGTCAAGCTCGGTTCCTCGATCGTCGCCGCCGACGATGGCGAGCTGCGCGCCGACGTCCTCGACTCGGTCTGCGAGCAGGTGGCAGAGCTGGAGCAGGGTGGGGAGCGGGTGGTGATGGTCACCTCCGGTGCGATCGCTCGGGGGATGCGGTTGCTGGAGCTGCCGGCGCGGCCGCGGGCGATGGACGAGCTGCAGGCTGCTTCGGCGATCGGCCAGGGCGACCTCTTCCGCGCTTACGAGAGTCGCCTGGCCCGGCAGGGGACGCGGGCCGCCCAGGTCCTCCTCACCGCCGCCGACATCGCCGCCCGCACCAATTACCTCAACGCCCGCCAGACCCTGCGGCGGTTGATCGAGTGGGGGGTGGTGCCGGTCGTCAACGAGAACGACACCACCGCCACCGACGAGATCACCTTCGGCGACAACGACTTCCTCGCCGCCCAGGTGGCGCTGCTGCTGGAGGCGCGCCTGCTGGTCCTGCTGACCAACGTCGACGGTCTGATGTCCGGCGACCCGCGCACCGACCCGAACGCGGAGCTGATCGGCGAGGTGAGCGATTTCGCCCAGCTGGAGGGGATGGAGATCGGCGACCGCACCTCGGTCTTCGGCTCGGGCGGGATGCGCAGCAAGGTCGCCGCCGCCGAGATGGCGAGCGAGGCCGGCATTCCGGCGGCGATCTGCAACGGGACCGAGGCGGGAACGCTGCTGAGGGCCGCCGCTGGAGATGCAGGCGGCACCCGCTTCGCCGCCGGCGAAGGCCGCACCTCCAGCTTCAAGCTCTGGCTCAAGTACGCGAAGCCGGCCCGCGGGCGGCTGCTCGTCGACGCCGGGGCCGCCCGGGTCCTGCGCGAGAGCGGCTCCAGTCTGCTTCCGGTCGGGATCAGCTCGGTCGAGGGAAGCTTCGAGGCCGGCGACGCGATCGACGTCGCCAGCGACGGCGAGACGATCGGCAAAGGCATCAGCGAGTACTCCTCGCGCGAGCTGCAGCGGGTGATCGGGATGCAGAGCGCCCAGGTCCGCGAGTTGCTGCCGCACGCCGCCGAGGAGGTCGTCCACCGCGACCGCTTCGTGCTGCTCTGAGAGGCGAAAGACGGGGACCCCGCCGGTGCCCGGGCGGGGATCCCCATCGATCCTCCGCGTTCGTCTAACACCGAAGAGACCTCAGCGCTAGACACAAGCGGTCGAGTGGGCCCAGCTACCCTTAGCCGATGGCTGTGACCGAGACCTCCGTCGCCGAGAGCTGCGCCGCCGCGAAGCGCGCCGCGCGGGCCCTGGCGAGCGCCGGCACCGAGACGAAGAATGCCGCCCTGGAGGCGACCGCGCGCCTGCTCGAGGAGCGGGCCGGGTCAATCCTCGAGGCCAACGCCGGCGACCTCGCCGACGAGCGCGCCGCCGGCCTCACCGAGGCCCTGCGCGATCGCCTCACCCTCACCCCTGTGCGGGTGGCGGCGATGGCCGAGGGGGTTCGCGTCGTCGCCGCCCTCGACGACCCGGTCGGCGAGGAGCTGGAACGCAAAACGCTTGCCAGCGGCCTCGACCTGCGCAAGGTGCGGGTGCCGCTCGGGGTCGTCGCCGTCGTCTACGAGGCGCGGCCGAATGTGACGATCGACTGCGCGGCGCTGACGATCAAGAGCGGCAACGCGATCGTCCTGCGCGGCTCCAGCTACGCCGAGCGCTCCAACGCCGCCCTGGCGGCGATCGCCCGCGAGGCGCTGGCCGAGACGGGGCTGCCGGAGGACGGGGTGCTCTCGCTGGGCGGCGGCGGTCACGAGGAGCTGGCCGAGTTGGCGACCCAGGAGGGCTTGGTCGACCTGCTGATCCCGCGCGGGGGAGAGGGCTTGAAGGCCGCGATCAAGGCGGTGGCGACGGTGCCGGTGATGTATGCGGCCGCGGGCAATTGCCACGTCTACGTCCACGCCGAGGCCGACCCGGAGATGGCGCGGCGGATTGCCGTCAACGCCAAGGTGCAGCGTCCCGGCGTCTGCAACGCCGCGGAGACGCTGCTGCTCGACGCCGCGATCGCCGATCGCGTCGGCCCCGCCGTCCTCGGCGATCTCGCCGCCGCCGGGGTCGAGCTGGTCGGCGACGAGCGCGCCCGCGCCGCCGCCGGCGAGATCGAGGTCGGACCCGCGACCGAGAAGGACTGGGACAGCGAGTACCTCGGCCTGAAGATGGCAGTCGCCGTCGTCGACTCGGTGCAGGACGCGATCGAGCACGTGAACAGCCACGGCACCGGCCACTCGGAGGCGATCGTCACCGCTTCCGAGGAGGCGGCCGAGGAGTTCGTCGCCGGGGTCGACGCCGCCGCCGTCTACGTCAACGCCTCGACCCGCTTCACCGACGGCTTCGAGTACGGGATGGGGGCCGAGATCGGCAACTCGACCCAGAAGCTGCACGCCCGCGGGCCGATCGGGATGCGCGAGCTGACGACCTTCAAGTACGTCGCGCACGGCAGCGGCCAGGTGCGTGAGTAGCTCCGAGGGTGCGATCGGCGTGCTGGGGTCGGCTTTCAACCCCCCGCACCTCGGCCACCTCGCGCTCGCCCAGGAGGCGCTCTGGCAGCTCGGCCTCGACGAGGTGGTCCTCGTCCCCACCGGCCAGGCCCCGCACAAGCGGATCGCCGACGACCCGGGGCGGGAGGCGCGGATGGAGATGACGCGACTGGCGGCTGCGGACGACGAGCGCTTCTCGGTCTCGGCGCTGGAGATCGAACGCGAGGGACCGTCCTACACGTATGAGACCTTGGAGGCACTTGCAGATGAACGGGGCGACACGGAGCTGGTGTTCGTGATGGGAGCGGACGCTGCCGTGGGCCTGGAGAGCTGGCGGGAGCCGGAGCGCGTGGTCGAGCTGGCGCGCCTGGCGGTGGCTCGGCGAGCCGGCGTCTCCGACGCCGACGTGGCCGAGGCGATGCGCAGCCTCGGTTGCGAGGGCAGGGCGACGATGCTGGAGATGCCGCAGTTCGGCGTCTCCTCCTCGGCCGTGCGCGAGCGCGCCAGGCAGGGCCGGCCGCTGCGCTACCTGGTCCCCGAGCCGGTCGCGCGATTGATCGAAGAGAGGGGCATCTACCGGTGAACGAGGTTCAGTCAGAGCAACTGGCGCGCCACCTGGCCACGATCGCCGACTCGAAAAAAGCCGAGGAGATCGTCGTCCTCGACATGAGGGACCTGGTCGCCTACACCGACTTCCTGGCGATCTGCACCGCCCGCAGCGAGCGGCAGGCGCGGGCGATCGTCGACGAGGTGCGGCTGCGGGTGAAGCGGGAGGCGGGACTTCTGCCGGGCGGGGTGGACGGCGGTGGCGAAGCCGGCTGGACGATCCTCGACTACCTCGACTGCGTTCTGCACGTGTTCACGCCGGAGGCGCGCCGCCGCTACGGGCTGGAGGAGCTGTGGCACGAGGCGCCGCGGCTGGAGCTCGATTTCGACGCCCCGGAAGCTCCCTCGGCGGCGAGCGCGTAAATACGTCCGAGCGGCCCCTTACGGTGCCGCCCCATGAGTGGGTTCAAGCGGGCGCTGTTTGGGTACCGGCGCGCTGAAGTCGAGGATGCGGTCTCCGTCCGCGATGCACGCATCCTTGGCTTGGAGCTGAAAGCCGACGCGCAACGCGAGGCGATCGCCGAGCTCGAGGGCGAGACCACCACTCTCTCCGGGATGGTGCTGGAGCGCGAGCGCGAGATCAGAGTCCTCGGCGAGCGCCTGCGCGAGTCCAACGAGTGCCACGACCGCAGCATCGCCTCGCTCGACGCGATCACCGCCCGGCTCGAAGAACTGGAGGCGCAGGCTCGGGGTCAGGCGACCCGGATCCGGATGAAAGCCCTGCGCGAGGCGGTCGAGGTGAGCAAGAAGGTGAAGGCCCTGGAGGAGATGGGGCCGGCCCTGAAGGCCGAGGCGAACGGCCTCTCGCCCGAGTCCGAGCCGGAAGGCGACGGCCTCTACGCGGGCCGGGTGAAGCTCGAGATCGGCCCCCTCGGCGACTTCTCGCAGCTGGTCGGCTTCGAGGACGCGGTCGGCCGCGCCGGCGCCTCGGAGATCTCGGTCGAGCGCTTCTCCGAGGGTCGCGCCACCCTCTCGATGAACCTCGACCAGCCCGTCGACCTCCTCAGCGAGCTCGAAGAGCTCTCCGCACTCGACTTCAAGGTCCGCCACACGGCCCCGGACAACCTGATCCTGGATGTGGACGATGAACCAGGCGCCGAACAGCACGCGGCATAGCAGGCGGGTCTTTTTTTATGTCCGGCCCGCAATCTATTGTCCGTCAGACGATGGAGCACGACACGAACCGCAAGGGAAACTCAGCGGAGTTGGCGATCGCCGCCGAAGCGGCCCGCCTTGATCTTCTCGTCTACCACCCGCTGACTGAGCATGGTCGTGCCGACCTGGTGCTCGGAATCGGGGATCGACTCTGGCGCGTGCAATGCAAGTGGGGTGCACGCGTGGGGGAGAAGATCCAGGTGCGACTCCACACGTCGTATCACTCGCCGACGCGGGGCTATGTCGTCAAGACCTATGACACCTCGGAGATCGATCTGGTCGCCGTCTATTGCGATGAGCTAAGACGGTGCTACCTCCTCCCATCCGAGCTATTCGAGGGACGGTCTCACGTATGGCTCCGCACGGGTCCAACGAAAAACGGACAGCGTGCGGCGCTAAACTGGGCGACCGATTACGAGTTCCAAGGGGCTGTAGCTCAGCTGGCAGAGCGCGTGACTGGCAGTCACGAGGTCAGGGGTTCGATTCCCCTCAGCTCCACTCCCTCGGAAGAGGATGCGACTTCCTCCGAAGAGGTCGCCGACAACGTGGTCAACGTCGGCGCCCACCGGTTCCGCAACCACTTCGGCCACTACATGGAGCAGGCCGCGGGTGGGGCGGAAGTCGTCGTCTCCCGCCACGGGCGGCCGTTCGTGCGCCTGGTCGGTCCCGCGTAAGAAAGCGCTGCTTCGATGCGGTTCTTAACAAAGAGACCCTTCCATGGCACCTTCTTTATGCGAACATATGTTCGTGTCCGCGGTAGCAACAGACCGCCCCCTTGAACAGGGTCTTCGCCTGCGGATGCGCGGAAATCGACTTGCGGGAAAGCGCAAATGCCGCACTTCCGGCGGGTACTTGAGCCCATCTCTATGGACGTGGGGGCGGGAGGGCATTTCCCTCCGCTAGATGCCACGGCGAGATGACCCCCAACCAGGCCTCGGGAAAGCCATCCGGACGCTTCGGACGGAGGCGCAGCTGAGCCAGGAAGCGCTCGGGCAGCGGGCGGAAATCCATCCCACCTGGATCTCGCATATCGAGTCGGGGCGGATCAACCCGACCTGGGGCAACGTCAGAAGAATCGCCGCCGGGCTGGAAGTGCCGCTCTTCCAGCTCGCCGAGCTGGCGGAGAAGTTCGAGCGGGACCTGAGCCGCTCTCCGAGCTAGCGGACTCAAACTCTCCTTCTCAACTGCCGATGTGTGAGCGATGAGCTCGGCCAATCAGCACGTGTTCTCGCACGGCATGCAGGACACGCGCGAGACCCTGGACGCCTGGAGTCAGCATCGCTGGCGGGTCCTGCGCGGCTGGCTCGCTCTCAGCGTCGCGATCGCCCTGACCCTGCTTGCCGCGGTCTGGTTCGTCGCCGGGCTGTTGACGCCGGACATCACGCCCCTGCACCTGCCCGGCCTCACCTCGTCCTCGGAGCCCAGCGATCTGCTGCCGATCCTCTACCGCAACTCCCTCGTCCTGGCGCTCCACGCAACCGCCTGCATCGCCGGCTTCATCGCCGGCGCCTCGATGCCGATCGCCGCCGCCCAGCGCACCGGCATCTCGCGCTGGATCCACGTCAAGGCCGGCGAGCTGGCGATCCTCTTCGTCTGCGCCGTCACCCTCTTCTCGCTCTCGACCCAGGCGCTCTTCCTCGGCTTCCAGGGCTCGACCCTGGCCTACCAGCTCCACATCTCCCGCTTCGAACTGATCCTCAGCGTCCTCCCGCACGCGATCCCCGAGCTGACCGCTCTCTTCCTCCCGCTCGCCGCCTGGCTGATCGCCAGCCGCCGCGGCGAGTGGAACCAGCTCCTCGCCGCGACCTTCATCACCGTGATGCTGGCGATCCCGACCCTGGTCGTCGCGGCGACGATCGAGGTCTACGTCTGGCCCCACATCCTGCATGCGCTCTCGCCGGTCACCTACTCGTTCCCGCACTGAACGCCCACAGCGGCAGGACCCGCCACGCCACGCCCTCGTAAGATCGCGGCTCGTGGCCGGCTACGACCCCAAAGAGATCGAGGCGAAGTGGCAGCGGGTCTGGGCCGAGGAGAAGACCTGGGAGGTCGCCAACCCGGGCCAGCCCGGCTTCGAGGGCTCGAAGCCGAAGTCCTACGTGCTGGAGATGCTGCCCTACCCCTCGGGCGAGCCCCACGTCGGTCACCTCAAGTGCTACGCGGTCGGCGACGCGATCGCCCACTTCCGCCGCCGCCACGGCTTCGAGGTGATCCACCCGATGGGCTACGACTCCTTCGGCCTGCCGGCGGAGAACAACGCGATCAAAACCGGCGAGCCGCCGCGGGTCGCCACCGAGCGCTCGATCGACTCCTTCCGCCGCCAGTTCCGCGAGTGGGGCATCTCGATCGACTGGAGCCGCGAACTCGCCACCCATACCCCCGAGTACTACCGCTGGACCCAGTGGATCTTCCTGCAGCTGTTCGAGCGCGGGCTCGCCTACCGCACCGAGGCGCCGGTCCAGTGGTGCCCGAAGGACGCCACCGTGCTGGCCAACGAGCAGGTCGTCGACGGGCGCTGCGAGCGCTGTGGGACCGAGGTCATCCAGAAAAGCCTCGAGCAGTGGTTCTTCCGCATCACCGACTACGCCGACCGCCTGCTCTCCGACTTCGAGCTGCTCGAGTCGTGGCCCGAGCACGTGGTGACGATGCAGCGCAACTGGATCGGCCGCTCCGAGGGCGCCGAAGTCGTCTTCCGCTGCGAGGAAGCCGACCTCGACTTCCCGGTCTTCACCACCCGCCCCGACACGCTCTTCGGCGCCACCTTCTTCGTCCTCGCGCCCGAGCACCCCGAGCTGGAGCGTCTCGTCGCCGGCACGCCCGCCGAGGAGGCGGTCCGTGAGTACGTCAACCGCGTCGGCCGCGAGTCGGCCGAGGAACGAGGGGCAGAGGATCGCGAGAAGACCGGCGTGCCGCTCGGCCGCAGCGTCGTCAACCCGGTCAACGGCGAGCAGATCCCGATGTACGTCGCCGACTACGTGCTGATGGAGTACGGCACCGGGGCGATCATGGCGGTGCCGGGCCACGACAGCCGCGACTACGAATTCGCCGAGAAGTTCGACCTCCCGGTGAAGCGGGTGATCGAGGGAGAAGACCCGGAGCTCGCGCGAGATGGACGAGGCCTGCCCTACCCCGGCGACGGCCAGATGACCGGCTCCGGCCGCTTCGACGGCAAGCACAACCGCGAGGCCTACGAGGAGATCGTCTCCTGGCTCAATGCAGAGGGGCGCGGTAGGCCGGCGGTCAACTACCGCCTGCGCGACTGGCTGGTCTCGCGCCAGCGCTACTGGGGGGCGCCGATCCCGGTCGTCTACTGCGACGAGTGCGGGATCGTCCCCGTCCCCGCCGAGCAGCTGCCGGTCGAACTGCCGGAGGTCGAGGACTACGCGCCGCAGGGCAAGAGCCCGCTGGCGGCGGCCGAGGAGTGGGTGGCGACCGAGTGCCCGCGCTGCGGCGCCGCCGCCCGCCGCGAGACCGACACGATGGACACCTTCGTCGACTCCTCCTGGTACTTCCTGCGCTACCTCGACGCCCATAACGACGGGGCGGCCTGGGACCGCTCCGCGGCCGACCACTGGATGGCGGTCGACCAGTACATCGGCGGCGTCGAGCACGCGATCCTGCACCTGATGTACGCGCGCTTCTTCACCAAGGCGCTCGCCGACCTCGGCCACATCGGGGTCCAGGAGCCCTTCGCCAACCTCTTCACCCAGGGGATGATCACCCGCGACGGGGCGAAGATGTCGAAGTCGAAGGGCAACACGGTCAGCCCCGGCGACTACGTCGCCCGCTACGGCGCCGACACCGCCCGCACCTACGTCTGCTTCATGGGCCCGCCCGAGCGCGGCGGCGACTGGACCGACGAGGGCGTCGAGGGCGTCAACCGCTTCCTCTCGCGGCTCTGGCGGCTGGGCGAGGAGGCCGAGACCCGGACCGAGGCGGGGGCAGCGGATGCGGCGACCGGGGGGGAGGCGCGCGAGCTGCTGGCCAAGGCCCACTGGGCGATCGACAAGGCGACGCGGGACTTCAACCGCGGCTTTCAGTTCAACACCGTGATCTCGGCGGTGATGGAGCTGGTCAACGACGCCTACCGGCTCAAGGACGGCCTCTACGCGACGGCCGAGGGCGGCGCGGCGGTGCGTTTCGCCACCGCCACCGCGGCCTCACTGGTCTTCCCCTTCGCCCCGCACCTCGGCAGCGAGATCTACGAGCGGCTGACGGGCGAGCGGGTCTGGGAGCAGCCGTGGCCGCAGGCCGATCCCGAACTTCTGTCCAGCGACACCGTGACCCTGGTCGTCCAGGTCAACGGCAAGCTGCGCGACCGGATCGAGGCGCCGGCCGAGGCGACGAAGGAGGAGCTGCTGCGCCTGGCGCGCGAAAGCGAGAAGGTCGCCCGCCATCTCGACGGCCAAAAAATAGTCAAAGAAATTGTAGTTCCGGGCAAGCTGGTCAACCTGGTGGTCCGGTAGGGCCATTCACGGCACCCGTACGTTCTGCTAGAAAGCCGCCGAATGCTGGTCAGGCGCTTGCACGAAACCGCGGTCGAGGAATGGCACCGCCTACGTGCCCACGTCCTCATGGACGCGGGCGAACTCGGCTCGCGCAACCTCTCCGTCACCTGGGTGACGGTGCCGGCGGGGGCAAAGCAGACCCTGCACTCCTCCGGGGAGGCCGAGCAGGCCTACGTCGTCGTCCGCGGCAACGGCACGATGTCGGTCGCCGGAGACACCCAGGAGGTCGGCGAGGGCGACCTGATCCTGGTCCCGCCCGCGACCGAGCACGCGATCGGCAACGACGGCCAGGACGAGCTGGCCTGCGTCTCGATCCAGTCGCCGCCGGTAGCCGCCGCCGAGCTCTACAGCGATCAGCTGGCCGAGGTGGCGGGGTATGACGACGACGACGATTTTTAGGCACGTTCTCGTCTGAGAGATTTTTGAATCTGCGCGCCACGCGTGCGCCCTGGCCGGTCATCGTCGCGGGCGATGCCGGAGCTGAGCCGATCCCAGGTTGTCGTCTACGCCGCGGTGGCGGTTGCGCTGCTGCTGGTCGGGGCGCGGGCGATCCGCGGCGAGGACGGAACCGATTCCTCGTTCGCGGCGCCGACCGGTAAGGGCTCCGGGGAAGCAAGCTTCTCGATCGGCGGCCAGGGCGGCGACCTGGTGGTCGACGTGACCGGCGCCGTGCGGCGGCCCGGCGTCTACCGGATGCCGGCCGGGAGCCGGGTCAACGACGCGGTGATCCGGGCCGGCGGTCCCGAGCCACGGGCGGAGCTGGAAGCGGTGAACCTGGCGGCGCGGCTCGCCGACGGTCAGCAGGTGGTCGTCCCCGAGCGGCTGCCGGGCGGGGCGACCGCAACGGCCGCCGCGGGCGAAGACGGCCCGATCAGCCTGGGCACGGCGACGGTCGAGCAGCTGGAAGAGATCGAGGGCATC
Source organism: Solirubrobacterales bacterium (assembly GCA_036278095.1). Classification (GTDB taxonomy): domain Bacteria; phylum Actinomycetota; class Thermoleophilia; order Solirubrobacterales; family 70-9; genus VAYN01. Next base: position 36,231 of record DASULS010000033.1, read on the forward strand.
GGCCCGGTGACCGCCGGCGACATCGTCAAGTTCCGCGACGAACACGGCGGCCTCTCCTCGGTCGACCAGCTCGACCAGGTGCCGGGGATCGGCCCGGCGACGATGGAGGCGCTGCGGAAGCGGCTGCAGCCGTAGGGCCGGCCCGTGCGCTCGCCGCATCCCTCGCTGCCGGTCCTGCTCGGCCTGGCGCTCGTCATCGCCCTCGCCCTCGCCCATCGCGGCGAGATCCGCGAGCGCGCCAGCGAGGGGCTCGGGCGCGGGGTGCCCGCGCGGGAGGCCGAGCTCGCCCGCGGCTTCGTCCTCGGCGAGGACGAAGGGATCGACGCGCGGACCGAGGAAGACTTCCGCCGCGCCGGCCTCAGCCACCTGCTCGCGGTCTCGGGCGAGAACGTCACCCTGCTGGCGCTGCTGGCGATGCCGTTGCTGGGGACGTTCGGCATCCCCCTGCGCGAGCGGTTGCTCTGGGTGCTGGGCCTGATCGTCGTCTACGTGCCCGTCGCCGGCGCCGGTCCCTCGATCCAGCGCGCCGGGGTGATGGGAGCGCTCGGGGTCCTGGCGACGCTCGGCGGCCGGCGCGGCTCGCGTCTCTACGCCCTGGTGCTGGCGGCGGCGGGGACGCTGGCGATCGACCCCGGCGTCGCCGCCGACGTCGGCTGGCAGCTCAGCTTCGCCGCGGTGCTCGGGATCCTGCTCCTGGCGACGCCGCTGCGGCGGGCGATCGTCGGCCGGCTCGGCCCGGGGCGGTGGCGGCGGGCGCTGGCCGAGGGCGTGGCGGTCACCGTCGCCGCCACGCTGGCGACGGCGCCGCTGATCGCCTACCACTTCGAAACCGTCTCGACGACGACGCTGATCGCCAACGTGCTGGCGATGCCGGCGGTGGCGCCGGCGATGTGGCTGGGGATGCTGAGCGCCGGCCTCGCGCAGGTCCCCGGAGTGCCGCTCGAGCCGCTCAACGGCCTCAATTCCCTCCTCCTCGCCTACATCGCCCAGGTCGCCTCCTGGTGCGCGGCGCCGGACTGGTCGGAGGTGCACGTGCATCTGAGCGGCGGCGGGCTGGTCGCCACCTACCTCGGCATCGGCTCGGCGCTGCTGCCCGGTGCCTACCTGGCTCGCCTGGGGCGCTTGCGGACAGTGGTGCGGCGCCTGTCGCTGCTCGCGGTCCCGCTCCTGCTGAGCGCGGTCATCTCCACGAGCGGGTCGGGCTCGTCGCCATTTTCCCCGCCCAACGGCCTCCGGGTCGACGTTCTCGACGTGGGCCAGGGCGATGCCATCCTCCTGCAGCCGGCCGGGGCGCCCGCCGTGCTCGTCGACGGCGGGCCGCCGGGAGACGGTCTGCGGGGCAAGCTCGAAGACGCCGGCGTCTCAGGCCTCGGTGCGGCGGTGATCACCCACGACCAGTCCGACCACGCTGCCGGCATCGAGGAACTGCTGGGCGACTTCCCCGTGCGGCGCCTGGTCTATGGCCGGCTCGGCCGGCGCACCGTTGCCGCAGCCGCGGAGGCGGGGGCGGTGCCGCAGCGAGTTGCGGCCGGCCAGGAGCTGCGCTCGGGCGGCCTCCACCTGCGCGTCCTCTGGCCGCCGCCGGAGCTGCTGCGGGAAGCGGCGCCTGGGACCGACCCGAACCGGCTCGCCGTCGTCCTCGAGGCTCGCTGGGAAGACTTCACGATGCTGCTCACCGCCGACGCCGAGGCGGAGGCGGTTCCGCTCGATCCCGGCCCGCTCGACGTTCTCAAGGTCGCCCACCACGGCAGCGAAGACGCCGGGCTGGGTGCGCTGCTGGAACGCACCCGGCCGCGGTTGGCGGTGATCTCGGTCGGCGAGGACAACCCCTACGGGCACCCGACTCCGAGCACGCTCGCGACGCTGGCGCGGCACCGCGTTCCCACCCTCCGCACCGACGAGGCCGGCGACGTGGTGATCGACGTCAGCAAGGGCTCGATGCGCGTGGACGGATGATCGAATCGAAAGTCGAGGAAGCTCGTCTAAACGCTACCGCGGGCCTTTCGGAGGCCGATGATCAAAGGGATGCACCCTCTGCGCAGCAAGCTCCTCCCTTCTTTCGCCCACCCGAGCTTCGCCGGGAGAAGCCTGGCCGAGCGGATGCGCAGCACCACCTTCGCCCTCTTCGGCCTGGCCGCGGCGGCGGGGCTGGCTCTGGTTGCGATCTTCGCCCAGCCTGGAGGGCCGCTGCTCTCGCCTGCCCCGCTGCCGAGCGAACCCTCCAGCTCGGTCGGGAGGGCTCAGGCTTTATCAGCGAGTGCCGCCCCGACGCAGGCTCGGCATTCGGTGGCCCTCCATCGCTCTGTGGCCGGATCCTCCACTGCTGGCTCGCATGGCCTCCGGGCCGGCGCTGCCGGCGGCGGTTCGGGAAATACGCCGGCGAGCGGCAAGGTCGGCGCGCCGCACTCGGTCGGCCCGCAGCAGCCGGGCGGAGGCGGAACCGCCGAAAGCGGCGGGGGCCAGCCCGAAGCCGCCGCTCCGCAGCCCACGCCCGCCCCCGCACCGGAATCTGCCCCGGCGCCGGAATCTGTGCCGGTCTCCTCACCGGCGCCCGCGCCCGAAAAAGTGCCGTCGGTGCACGTCTCGCTTCCAGGTCATTCTGGCTCCGGCCATTCCGCCGGCAAGGAAATCGCCGCCACCGTGCACGCGATCGTCTCCCCGCCGCCCGCCTCGTCGCCGCCGGTGGTGGTCCCGCCCGTCGTTCCCGGGCCGCCGGCCTCTCCCGGCGACAACGGCAACGGGCACGGTCACGGTCACGGCCACGACAAGTAGCCGAGCCGGAGGTAGTTTTAGCGCCGTATCCGGCGGCACTAAACTCGGCCCGTGGCCGAGGAGATGCTCCCGCTCTACCTGATCGCCGGCAGCGACCAGGCGAAGATCGACGCGACCCGGGCGCGCCTGCGGGCGCGGGCCGAACGCGAGGGCGGCTCGGCGGCGCTGGAGGTGTTCGAGCCCAGCGAGGGGAAGGGGATGCCCGATCACGAAGCGCTGCTGGCGGCGATCCCGGCGCTGTCGCTGATGGACTCGCGCCGCTACCTGCTCGCCGACGGGATCGAGCGCTGGCGCGAGCGCCAGCTCGAGCCGGTGCTGGTGGCGCTGGGGGAGTTGCCGCCGGACCTCACCCTGGTCCTGATCTGCCGCGACAAGCCGCCGGCGAAGCTCTCCAAGGCCGTGAAGAAGGCCGGCGGCGAGGTCTACGAGTTCGACGCTCCCAAAGCGAAGGAGATGCCGCGGGTCCTCGTCGGCGAAGCGCAGCGGCTCGGCTTCCGCCTCGATCCGGCCGCGGCGCGGCTCCTGGTCGAGCGGATGGGGGCGAACCCGCTGCGCCTGCGCAACGAGCTCGAGCGCCTGGCGCTCTGGGCCGGCGAGGGGGGAGAGGTGGGCCTTGCCGACCTCGAAGCGATGATCGCCGACACCTCCGAGGCGGCGGTCTGGTCCCTCTCCGATGCCCTGGTCGAAGGCGACGCCGCCGCCGCGCTGCGGATCGGCGAGCGGCTGATCGGCCAGGGGGAGAACGTCACCGGCCTCATCTACGGCCTCGCCTCGCGCCTGCGCGGCGCCTGCGCGGCGGCGGCGCAGCTGGAGGAGGGGATCCCGCCGCGGGAGGTCGAATCGTCGCTGAAGATGCACCCCTACGCGGCCAAGCAGTTGGTCCGCCGCCTCCAGGGCACCGATCTCGCCGACCTGCGGATGGCGACCGAGACCCTCGCCGACCTCGAGCTCTGGTGCCGCGGCGGCGCCGACTACGGCGACGAGCTGGCGCTGACGATCGCGCTCAGGAAAGCTGCGGCGGGAGCGGCGTGACTAGCTGGCGGCGCCGGCGCCAGCAGCAATCCTGGCTGCTTTGGCCTTCTTGCGAGCGCCGGTGTTCTTGTGGAGGGCGCCCTTCTGCACGGCCTTGTCGATCTTCGAGACGAGGTCGCGCTGCTCGCTGGCGACCGTCTCGGCGTCGCCCGACTCGACCGCGCTTTCGAGGCGGCGGAAGTGGGTCTTGACCGTGCTGGTCAGCAGCCGGTTCTCGGTGCGCTCGCGCTCGCTGCGCAGTATCCGCTTCTTCTGTGAGGCTATGTTGGCCATGTTTCAGTGCCCTAGCAGGCGTTTGCCGGCTCCGGGCGGCCGCCGACTATAGCGGCTGAGGCATCCTCAGTCGCCCCCGAACCCGAATCGACGAAGAGCTTGGAGACGCCCAGGGCACCTCACCCCCCCGATCCCGACGAGCGGGCGATCAACGCCGACGAGGCCGTGGTCGCCTCCGAAGTCGCTCTCTGGGAGGCGGAGGCCTTCGAACCCGGGGAGGAATTCACCCGCGAGCCGGCCGCGCGCCCGCAGGGAGGGCGGATAGCGCGCTCGACCGCGTTCTTCTCGATCGCCACCGCCGCTTCGCGCCTCGCCGGCCTCGCCCGCGAAATCGTCGCCGCCGGCTATTACGGGATCAGCGGGCCGATGTCGGCCTTCACGATCGCCTTCCAGGTCCCCAACCTGGTCCGCTCGCTGTTCGCCGACGCGGCGCTGCAGCCGGCCTTCGTCCCGGTCTTCACCGAACTGATCGGCAAGAAGGCCTACCGGGAGGCGTTCCGGCTCGCCTCGACCCTGCTGCTGCTGGTGACGATGATCCTCGGGGTGCTGACGGCGCTCTTCGTGCTGCTGGCGCCGGTGATCATGCCGGTCTTCGCCCCGGGCTTCGAAGGCGAGATCCTCGACCTCACCGTCTCGCTCTCGCAGGTGCTGTTCCCGATCCTGATCCTGCTCGGGGTCAGCGGCATCGTCGTCGGCATCCTCAACAGCTACGACCGCTTCGGCGCCTTCGCGATCTCGCCGCTCTTCTGGAACCTGACGATCATCCTCGTGCTCGTCGTCCTGGAGCCGCTCTTCCACGGCCGCGACCGGATCTACGCCTACGCGATCGGCATCCTCGTCGGCACCCTGGTCCAGCTGCTGATCCCGGCCTGGGACCTGCGCCACACCCCCTTCCGCTTCAGCTTCAGCCTCGACTGGCGCCACCCGGGGGTGCGGCGCGTCTTCCTGCTGATGCTGCCGGTGACGATCAGCCTCGGCCTGATCAACTTCAACAACCTGATCAACAGCTTCTTCGGCAGCCTCGTCTCCGACCAGGCGCCGGCGGCGATCGACAAAGCCTTCCGCATCTACCAGCTGCCGCAGGGGATCTTCTCGGTCGCGATCGCCACCGTCCTCTTCCCGACCCTGGCCCGGTTCGCCAACGCGGGGGAAATCAACAACCTGCGGGCGACGATGGCGAACGGGATGCGCCAGATCCTCTTCGTCCTGGTGCCGGCGGCGGCGGCGATCCTCGCCCTCTCGGACCCGATGATCCGGCTCGTCTACCAGCGCGGCGAATTCGACCCGGCGGAGACGGCGGTGGTGGCGACGGCGCTCTTCTGGTTCGCCTTCTCGCTGCCGACCAACGGCATCTACCTGCTGCAGACCCGGACCTTCTTCAGCCTGCAGAAACCGTGGCAGGCGACGGCGCTGGCGACGATCGACCTCGTCGTCTCGGCGCTGGCGGCGCTGGTCCTGTACTCGCCGTTCGGGGTGGGCGGGATCGTCGCCGGCACCGGCATCGGCACCACCGTCGCCGTCATCGCCCAGGCGGTGATCCTGCGCCGCCGCTTCGGCGGCCTCGAGCTGCGCCGCCTGCTCTCGACCACGACCAGGATCACGATCGCCGCCGCGGCCCTGGCCGGCGTCGGCTGGCTGGTCTGGGACGTCCTCGACCAGGCGCTCGGCCGCGGCCTCGTCGGCCAGATCGTCTCGCTCGGCACCGGCCTCACCCTCGGCGGCCTGGTCTACGTCGCGGTGGCGAAGCTGCTGCGGGTGGAGGAGCTGGAGCAGATGATCCGCCTGCTGCGGCGGCGCGGCTCCTGATGCTCGGCCCGGGGCGGTACCTGCTCGGGGTCCTCGAGATCCTGCTCCTCCTCAGCTTCGCCGGGCTGGGCGGCGCTGCGTTGCGGCGGTGGCTGCTGCCGCGGTTCGAGGGGGCGCCGGCGCATCTGGCGACGGCGGTCCTGGCGCTGGCGCTGTTGATCTGGCCGGCGGAGTTGCTTGGGAGCTTCCGTGCCTTCGACCCGGTGCCCTACCTGCTGCTGGTCGCTGTAGTTGGGCTCGGGCTGTGGAGGTTCGCGCCGCGGCCGCCGGAGGAGGGAGTCCCGCGCCCATACCTGCGGGGTGGGGTGCGGGACTCCCTCCTCCGGCGGGACGGGCGCTGGTGGCTGACGCTGATCGGGTTGGTGATTGCTGCTGTGGCAGTTGTGCACTTCGCTGCCGGGGTGAAGACGCGGCTGTCGACGGGGATGACCGGGTTCGATTCGACCTGGTACCACGGGCCTTTCGCGGCGGGCTTCTTCCAGAGCGGCGATACGTGGTCCTTGCACTTCATCGCTCCGCAGTTCCTGGCCTGGTTCTATCCCGCCAACAGCGAAATCTTCCACGCGGTCGGGATGCTGGCGTTCGGTCGCGACCTCCTCTCGCCGCTGCTGAACCTTGGGTGGTTCGTTGGTTGCCTGGTGGCGTGCTGGTGCATCGGGAGGCCGAAAGGCGTTGCGCCGTGGTCGCTGGCTCTCGGGGCTATTGCGTTGAGCGTTCCGGCGTTGGCCGATCAAGCGGGCGAGGCGAGGAACGACATCGTCGGCATCTTCTTCCTGCTCTCTGCGGTGGCCATCGCCTTAAACGCGGAGAGGGAGGGGCTGGGTAGGGAGGGCGGTGCTGCGGGCGTGGGTCCCTATCTCGTCGTCGGGCTTGCTGCCGGCCTTGCTGCGGGGACGAAGCTCAACTTCCTCCTGCCGGCGGCAGTGCTCGTGATCGGTATGGCCGTTGTTGCGCCTCGTGGGGCCAGGTGGCGTGCCTTTGTCTTCTCTACCCTCGCCGCTCTCGCTGGCGGCGGCTACTGGTACCTGCGCAACCTCGCGCACACCGGCAACCCGCTGCCCTGGGTCCATCGCCTCGGCCCGATCGAACTGCCCGCTCCGCAGCAGACCCTCGGCGGCCGCGAAGCCCACTCCGTCCTCGGCTACCTGACCGACGGCAGCGTCTGGTCCAACTGGTTCCTCCCCGGCCTCCACCACGCCCTCTGGCTCCTCTGGCCCCTGCTGCTTCTCGCAGCCCTAGCCGGCCTCGTCCTACCCTCCGTGGCACCCCTCCGCCGACGGGACGAAAACCGGTTACATAGACCGGAAATCGGCCCGTCGGCAGTGGTGGGGCTCGTGGGGCTGGCTTGCGCGCTGGCGTGGCTGGTGGCGCCGACGTCTGCTTCGGGGCCGGACGGGATGCCGCGCGGGTTCGAATCCGGCCTCCGCTACCTCGCCCCAGCTCTCATCCTTGGCCTCGCGCTGCTGCCGGTCGTCCTGCCTCAGCGGCTCCGACTGGCCAGCACGGGGTATCCCTCGAACGGGCGGATACTCAAATCCCCGAGCCAACAGGCTCGGGGATTGTCCGGGCGAGGGATACCCCGTGCCGGCCTTGCGGCCCTAGTAGTCCTCCTCGCGATCGTGGTAATCGGCTATCCGATCCAGCGCCACTACCTGCAGAGCCGCTACAAGGACCCGACCTTCACCACCCCGGGCCTCAACGCCGCCTTCGCCTGGTCCCGCGCCGTCAGCGACGCCCGCATAGCCACCACCAGCACCCGCCAATACCCCCTCTACGGCACCGACCTCTCCAACCACGTCCAATACCTAGGCATAGAACGCCCCCACGGCGGCTTCGAAGCCCCCCAAACCTGCCGCCAGTACCTCCAACTCCTCAGCGAAGGCCACTACGACTACGTCATCGCAACCCGCGACCGCCTAGAACCCGGCAAGCCCCCATACCCCCCTTCGGCCAAGTGGACTGGAGCGGCCGGAGCCCGAGTCATCTTGCGAAAGCCGCCGACGGTGGTGTTCAAGCTGCCGGACAAGCTTCGTCCCTCGGCGTGTAGATAAGTCGGCTCCTCGCGCGGGTGGCGACGATTGGGAGGACTCTCCCGGTAGGGAGAGCCCCCAATCGGAGACAGGACCCGCGGGCCGGAGCTCCTTCTCGCCATACTCCTCCTCCGCCGATGGACCACATCCGAAACTTCTCGATCATCGCCCACATCGACCACGGCAAGTCGACCCTGGCCGACCGCATCCTCGAGCTCACCGGCGCCGTCGACCCGAAGAAAATGCAGGCCCAGCTGCTCGACTCGATGGACCTCGAGCGCGAGCGCGGGATCACGATCAAGGCCCAGGCGGTGCGGGTCGAGTACGCGGCCCGCAACGGCGAGACCTACCACCTGCACCTGATCGACACCCCCGGCCACGTCGACTTCTCCTACGAGGTCTCGCGCAGCCTCGCCGCCTGCGAGGGCGCCCTGCTGGTCGTCGACGCCGCCCAGGGCGTCGAGGCGCAGACCGTCGCCAACACCTACCTGGCGATCGAGAACGGCCTCGAGCTGATCCCGGTGATCAACAAGGTCGACCTGCCCGGCGCCGAGCCCGAGCGGGTCGCGGGGGAGATCGCCGACCTGCTCGGCGGCGACCCGGAGGAAGCGCTGCCGATCTCGGCGAAGACCGGGGAGGGCGTGATCGAGGTGCTGGAGGCGATCGTCGCGCGGATCCCGGCGCCGCAGGGCAAGCCCGCGGCCGCGCCGCGCGCGCTCATCTTCGACTCCGAGTTCGATCCCTACCGCGGCGTGATCGCCTACGTGCGGATGGTCGACGGCGCCTTCCGCAAGCACGAGGGAATCCTGGCGATGCAGAACGGGACCGAAGCCGACATCGACGACATCGGCTTCTTCCGCCCGACGATGGTCGGCGTCCAGGGCATGGAGGCAGGCGACGTCGGCTACCTGATCACCGGGATCAAGGACGTGACCAAGCTGCGCGTCGGCGACACCCTCACGTCGCAGGCGAACCCGGCCACCGAGCCGCTGGAGGGCTACCGCGAGGTGCGGCCGATGGTCTTCTGCGGCCTCTTCCCGATCGACACCGACCGCTACGAAGACCTCCGCGACGCGCTCGAGAAGCTCTCGCTCAACGACGCCGCCCTCTCCTGGGAGCCGGAGACCTCCGAGGCACTCGGCTTCGGCTTCCGCTGTGGCTTCCTCGGCCTCCTCCACATGGAGATCGTGCGCGAGCGGCTGGAGCGCGAGTACGACCTCGACTTGCTGGCGACGACCCCGAACGTGCGCTACCTCGTCAACCTCACCAACGGCGAGCAAAAGGAGGTCCACAGCCCGACCGAGCTGCCGGACCCCGGCACGATCGAGACGATCGAAGAGCCCTACATCCGCGCCACGATCATCTGCCCGAAAGAGCAGGTGGGGGCGGTGATGGAGCTCTGCCAGCAGCGCCGCGGCACCCACGTAGACATGCACTTCCTCAGCCCCCAGCGGGTGCAGATCCGCTACGACCTGCCGCTGGCCGAAATCGTCCTCGACTTCTTCGACCTCCTGAAGTCGTCCACGCGCGGCTACGCCTCGCTCGACTACGAGCCGATCGGCAACCGCGTCTCCGACCTGGTCAAAGTCGACATCCTGCTCGCCGGCGAGAAGGTCGACGCGCTCTCGATCATCGTCTTCCGCGACTTCGCCTACGACCAGGGCAAGCGCCTGGTCGGCCGCCTGCGCAAGACGATCCCGCGCCAGCTCTTCGACGTCCCGGTCCAGGCCGCGGTCGGCTCCAACATCCTCGCCCGCGAGACCGTCAAGGCCCTGCGCAAGGACGTCACCGCCAAGCTCTACGGCGGCGACGTGACCCGCAAGAACAAGCTGCTGAAGAAGCAGAAAGCGGGGAAGAAACGGATGAAGGCGGTCGGGCGGGTGGAAGTGCCGCAGGAGGCGTTCCTCGCGGTGCTGGAGATCGACGAGTAGGGGACGGGGGCGCTTGGCGGGCGGGTCCTGTCTCCGATCGGGGGCTCTGCCTACCGGCAGAGTCCTCCCGATCGTCGCCACCCGCCCGAGGGGGCGCATCGCCCGACCGGCTGGCCATGTGGCCAGTTAGAGTGCCGCGCCATGCCCTTGAAGACCGATGCAGTTGGAAAAGAATGGCCCTCCACCACGTACCAGGTGGGGCGGGAGAAGATCAGGGAGTACGCGAACGCGCTGGGGATCGACAACCCCGTGCACTTCGACGTCGAGGCGGCCCGCGCCGCCGGCTTCCGCGACGTGGTGGCGCCGCCGATGTTCGCGGTCGTCTACAGCAGCCCGGCGATGGCGCCGGCGATGTTCGACCCCGACGTGGCGATGAACTTCGCCGCCATGGTCCACGGCGGCCAGCAGTTCGAGTGGGACGAGCCGGCCTGCTCGGGCGACGAGATCACGACGACGGCGAAGTGCCTCTCAATCGATGAGAAAGACGGCAAAGGCTTCTACGTGTTCGAGACCAATTCGGTCAACCAGGACGGCGCCCAGGTCGTGCGCGCCACCTGGACGCTGATCGTGAGGGGAGTTTGAGATGACTGATCTGAACGTAGGCGACCAGGTTCCGGAGCTGCGGGTCACCCCCGACAAGTACCTGCCGCACCGCTACGCCGGCGCCTCGGGCGACTTCAACCCGATCCACATCGACGACGAGTTCGCCAAAGCCGTCGGGCTGCCGCGCAACATCCTCCACGGCCTCTACTCGATGGGCCTGGTGGCAAAAGCCAACGCGGTGCTGGCCGGCGGCGACCCGCGGGCGCTGAAGCGGCTCTCGGTGCAGATGCGGGGGATGGGCATCCCCGAGCAGGAGATCGTCGTCACCGGCACCGTCAAGTCGGTCGAGGGCGACCGGGTCGTGGTCGACACCGTTGCGGCTCAGGGCGAGACGCAGATCATCAAGAACGCTGAGGCGGAAATCGAGCTTTAGCGGGGGGCCGGGGGTGGGGGACCCTCGCTCTGACAAGTCGCAGCGCTAATTAGCGCTGCGACTTTGAGTATCCGTCAGCTCGAGGGTCCCCCACCCCCGGCTCAGGCCGCGCTGGGCTGATTTCTAAGATGTGCGAGTGCTTTCCGAGCGGCAGGAGCTGATTCTTCGTCTTGTGGTCGAGGACTATCTCGACGCGGGGCGGCCTGTGCCTTCCAAGGAGGTGGCGGAGCGGCCGGAGGTTGGGTGGGGGGCATCGACTGTGCGGGCGGAGCTGGCGGCGCTGGAGGCGGCGGGGTATCTCACCCATCCGCACACCTCCGCCGGCCGGGTGCCGACCGACACCGGCTACCGCCGCTACGTCGACCTGATGCTGGAGTCGGGGCCGATGCCGGCCGCGCCGAGCGCCGAGTTGGAGCTGACGCGCCTGCGCCGCGAGGTCGACGAGGCGATGCGGGAGACGACCGCGGCCCTCGCCCGGGTCACCGACCTGGTCGCGATGGCGACGGCGCCGGCGCCGAGCCTGGCGGCGACGATCCACCGGGTCGAGGTGCTGCCCCTGCAGCCGAACAAGGTGGTGGTGATCGGGATCGCCTCCACCGGCGACGTGATCCGCCGTGTCTTCGAGTTCGACCGCCCCGTGGACCCCGGCCTGGTCGAGTGGGCCTCCAGTTACCTCAACGAGTCGCTCACCGGGCTGGGCGTCGGCGCGCGGATGATCGCGAGCCGCCTTGCCGGCCACGAGCTGAGCGGGGTCGAGGCCGAGTTCATCGCCACCCTCGGCACCACCTTCACCGACTTCGTCGGCGAGAGCGGGGGGGACCTCTACCTCGAGGGCACCTCGCGGCTGCTCTCCGAGCAGCACCTCCCCGACCTGCCCCGCGCCGACGAGCTGATGACGGCGCTGGAGCGGCGCGCCGGCGTGCTGCAGATGCTGCGCTCCTCGCTCGACCAGCGCTCGGTCTTCTTCTGGATCGGCGGCGAGAACCCGCAGCCCGAGCTGCGCTCGGTCAGCGTGATCGGCGCCAACTACGGGCTCGGCCATCGCAACCTCGGCGCCGTCGGGGTCGTCGGGCCGCTGCGGATGGACTACGCGACGGCGATCGCCTCGGTCCGCCATGCCGCCCGCGAGCTCTCCCGCTACTTCGAAGCCGTCTACGGCGACTGAGACCCGCTAACCGATGGCACGCGACTACTACGAGGTCCTCGGCGTCTCCCGGAACGCCGGCGAGGGCGAGATCAAGAAAGCCTTCCGCCGCCTGGCGCGGGAGCTGCACCCGGACGTCAACGACCACGATCCCGAGGCGGAGGAGAAGTTCAAGGAAGCCGCCGAGGCCTACGAGGTGCTCTCCGACGCGGAGAAGCGCCGCACCTACGACGCCTACGGCCAGGAGGGGCTGCGCTCGGGCGGCTTCGACCCCGGCGCCGGCTTCGGCTCGATCGACGACGTCTTCCAGGCCTTCTTCGGCGGCGGCTTCGGCTTCGGCGGGCGCCAGGCGGCAGCGGGCGGAGGGGACATCGCGGTCGCAGTCGAGATCGAGCTGGCCGAGGTGGCGACCGGCGTACGCCGTGAGGTCACCTACGACGCCGTCGGGCCCTGCGAGCACTGCCACGGCAACGGCGCCGAGCCGGGGACGCCGATCTCCACCTGCGATCGCTGCGGTGGCGCCGGCGAGCTGCGCCAGGTGACCCGCACCCCCTTCGGCCAGATGGTCCGCAGCGCCGTCTGCGACGTCTGCGGGGGGGCCGGCAAAGTCCCGGAGACCCCCTGCGAGGTCTGCGGGGGCAGCGGCCGCACCCGTCAGAGCAAGACCAGCGCGATCGAGATCCCGGCGGGGATCGAAGACGGGCAGCGGATGCGGGTCTCCGGCGCCGGACACGCCGGCGGCGCGGGGGCGCCTCCCGGCGATCTCTACGTCGAGGTCAGGGTGGCCGAGGACGAGCGCTTCGAGCGCGACGGCAGTGACCTGCTCAGCACGGTCGCAACCCCCGCCACCGAGGCGATGCTCGGCACCACCGTCTCGGTCCCAACCCTGGAGGGCGAGGAGGAGATCGAGGTGGAGCCGGGGACGCAGCCCGGGCACCAGTACGTGCTGAAGGGGGTCGGGCTGCCGCGTCTCGGCAGCCGCCGCCGTGGGAACCAGCGGGTGATCCTCGAGGTCGTCGTCCCCACCAACCTCAGCGAGGAGCAGCGCGAGATCGTCGAGCGCCTCGACGAGACGCTGGAGGAGGACAACCTCGCGCCGCGGCACGGCGAGGGGTTCTTCTCCCGCGTGCGCCGGGCCTTCGGTTGAGGGCGCCTTGATCCGCCTCGCGGTCCGCTGCGCGCCCGAGCAGGCGGAGCTGGTCCTCGCCGAGCTGACGGTGCTGGCGCCGAACGGGGTCGAGGAGGAGCGCGGTCCCGGCTACGTCGAGTACGCGATCTATGGCGGCGAGGGCGAGCTGCCGGAGCTGGGCGATCTCGACGCCGCCGTCGCCGGCGGTCGAATCGAAGTCAGCTCGACCGAGATCCCCGACGACTGGGCCGACCGCTGGCGCGACTTCCACAAGCCGCTGCTCGTCGCCGACCGTCTCTGGCTGCGGCCCTCCTGGGAGCCGCCCCGGGAGGGCGCGATCGACGTCGTCGTCGATCCCGGCCAGGCCTTCGGCACCGGCGCCCACCCGACCACCCGCCTCTGCCTCGAGCTCCTCTGCGAGCTGGCCGACGCCGGCGAGGCCGGGGGGGAGCTGGTCGACCTCGGCACCGGCTCCGGCGTCCTCGCCATCGCCGCCTCGAAGCTCGGCTGGACCCCGATCCGCGCCTACGACCACGAGCCAGCCGCCCTGGAAGCAGCGCAAGCAAACGCAACCGCCAACCGCGTCGAGCTCCACCTCGAACGCATGAACCTCCGCGAACACCTCCCCCAACTCGCCCCCACCCTCGCAGCCAACATGACCGCCCCAATCCTGAGGGCTGTGGCTTCGCAGCTGGAAAGCCCACCGCAGGTGCTGGTCTGCTCGGGCCTCCTGCTCGGCGAGCAGGACGAAGTCGCGGCGGCCTTCGCGGAGGCCGGCCTCCGCGAGACCGAGCGCCGCCAGGACGGCGACTGGGCCGCGCTCCTGCTCCGTCGCGCCTGAGATATAGGGTTCATCCTCGATGACGGCGACGATCACCGGCTACAGCATCGGCCTGTTCATCCACGTCCTCGCCGTGGTGCTCGCCTTCGGCCCGACCTTCGCCTACGGGATCATCTTCTCGGTGATGCCGAAGTACCCGCGCTCCGCGCCCGTCCTCTTCGAGACGATCCGGAAGGTCGACAACTACCTCGTCAACCCGGCGATGTTCATCGTCCTACTGGCCGGCATCTACCTGCTCGCCGATGGCCACTGGAGCAGCGGCGAAGCGTTCATCACCGTCGGCTTCATCGCGATCATCGCGCTGATGGGGCTCCAGCACGCCTTCTTCCGTCCCCAGGGCCGCAAGGCGCAGGAGCTCGCCGAACGGGACCTCAAGGCCGGCGATGCCTTCAGCGCCGAATTCGAAGAAGTCTCGCGCCGTCTCGGCACCGTCGGGCCGATCGCCGGCTTGATCGTGGCGGTGACGATCTTCTTCATGGTCGTCAAGCCCTAGCGCCCTGTCCGCCGCGGTAACCCAACTCAACCCGGGCCGCCCGGTGGGGATGTTCGACTCCGGGGTGGGCGGCCTCACCGTGCTGCACGAGTGCCTGGTCTCGCTGCCGCAGGAGGACTTCCTCTACCTCGGCGACACGGCGATGTTCCCCTACGGGGACAAGGACCCCGACCGGCTGCGGGAGCGGATCCGCCGCATCGCCGAGCTGCTGCTCGACCGCGGCGCGAAGTTGCTGGTGATCGCCTGCAACACCGCGACCTCGATCGGCGAGGAGGTGGCGCGGGAGGTAGCCGCCGAGCGCGGGGTGGAGGTGGTGCCGGTGGTCGAGCCGCAGGCGGAGATCGCCGCCGCGATCACGGCCAACGCCCGGGTCGGGGTGCTGGCGACCTCGAACACGGTCGAGAGCGGCGCCTACCGCCGGGCGTTGGAAGCGATCGGTCGCGGGCTCGACGTGATCGAGGTCGAGGCGCCTGACCTCGCTCCCTTCATCCAGGAGGGCTTCCTCTTCGACGAGGACACCATGGCGATGGCCCGCGCCTACTGCAGGCCGCTGCAGGAGGCCGAGGTCGACACCCTGATCCTCGGCTGCACGCACTACCCGCTGGTGGCGCCGATGCTGCAGCGGATCCTCGGCCGCGACGTGCGGCTCGTCAGCGGCGGCCACGCCGTCGCCGCGGCCGTCCAGCGCACGCTCGAGGGCGCCGGCCTGGATCGTGGGCCTAGAGGCGAGGGCGCCTACGACTTCCTCTGCACCGGCGACGCCGAGGCCTTCCGCGCCGTGGGGACCAGGTTCCTGCAGATGCCGCTCGGCGACGTCGAGCGGGTCGAAATCGGCTCCTGACTCAGGTCCTCGGGGAAATTGGCACGATCTGCGCGCCACGCGTGCGTCCCGACCCGTCACGCTCCCACCCATGCCCCTTTTGACCGCTGGCAATACCGTATATACTCATCCCGTGGCCAAGGTGATGATCTCCATTCCCGACAAGCTCTTGGAGCGCTTGGATCTCCGTGCCAAGGAGGTGGGGGCGACCCGTAGCGGCTTCCTCCAGCACCTCGTCGAGCGCGAGGTAGAGGCCGACGAGCGGCATCGGCGGGAGGAGATCAACCGGCTTTGGGACGAGGTCCGGATCGAGGTTCCGGCCGACAAGCCCGAGCTGTTGGACGTGGTCCAGTTGATCCGGGAAGACCGGGAATCCCACTGACTTGCTCCTGCTCGACGCAAGCGTTTGGGTGGCGGCAGGTATCTCGACCCACCCCTCTCACGGCACCGCTTCCCCGCTGGTACGGGGGGCAGTGTCAGTTGCCGCGCTCGACTTGACCCTCTATGAGGTCGTCAACGCGGTGGCAAGGCAGTACCGCCAGCCCGACCAGGCGCAGAGAATCGCGCGGGCCCTCCTCCGTACCTGCGGTGATGAATTGGTTCGGATGGATCATGCGCTCGGGGAGGAAGTCGTGAAAGTGGTCTCGGAGCACGGTCTCACGGCCTACGACGCGGCCTACGTCGCCGCCGCCCGCCGCAACGGCTGGCAGCTGGTCAGCCTCGACGTTCGCGACCTCGTCTCCAAGGGCCTCGCCGTCACCCCCGACGCCGCCCTCTACCCTTAAGCCGATGAGCGTTCTCGAGCAGGTCCAAGACGACGTCAAGACGGCGATGAAGGCGCGCGACCGCGAGCGGGCGGGGGCGCTGCGGCTGATCGTCGACGTGCTCCAGCAGGACGCCAAGCTGGGCAAGGGCGACGAGGTCGCGGTCCTGCAGCGCGAGCGCAAGAAGCGGGTCGAGGCGGCTGAGGCCTACGAGGCTGCCGGGCGCGCCGACCAGGCCGCCGCCGAGCGCTTCGAGGCGGAGTTGATCGAGGGCTACCTGCCGGCGCAGCTCTCCGACGAGGAGCTGGCGGACCTGGTGGCGGCGGCGATCGAGGAGACCGGCGCCAGCGAGCAGCGGCAGATGGGGCAGGTGATGTCGGCGCTGATGCCGAAGGTCGGCGGCCGTGCCGACGGCAAGCGGGTGAGTGCCGCGGTGCGGCAGAAGCTGGGTGCCTGAGTCCTTGGCGCGCAGGCAGCTGACCCTCGACAACACGGTCGCGGCCGAGCTGGCCGGCTCCGAGGACACGGTCCTGCGGGAGCTGCGCGGGCGCCTCGACGCCGACCTGCACCTGCGCGGCAACGTGCTGACGCTGGAGGGCGACCCCGACGACGTCGCCGCCGCGGCGACCGTGGTCGACGAGATGGTCGAGCTGATCGAGCAGGGGATCGAAGTGGCACCGGGGACGATCGAAGCGGTGACCGGCGCCCTCGACGCCGAAGAGAGCCCGGCGGAGATCCTCGAGGACGTCGTCTGGCGCCACCGCAACACCAAGGTGGCGCCGAAGACGCTGAACCAGAAGCGCTACGTCGACTCGATCCGCCGCCACACGATCACCTTCGGGATCGGCCCCGCCGGCACCGGCAAGACCTTCCTCGCGGTGGCGATGGCGGCGGCGGCGCTGACCGAACGCAAGGTGCAGCGGATCATCCTCACCCGGCCCGCGGTCGAGGCCGGCGAGCGCCTCGGCTTCCTGCCCGGCGACATCCAGGCCAAGGTCGATCCCTACCTGCGGCCGCTCTTCGACGCCCTCTTCGACATGCTCGACCCCGACCGCGTCAACGGCTACTTCGAACGCAACGTGATCGAGGTGGCGCCGCTGGCATTCATGCGGGGCCGGACGCTTAATGATTCTTTTGTGATCCTCGACGAGGCCCAGAACACGAGCCCGGAGCAGATGAAGATGTTCCTCACCCGGCTCGGCTTCAACTCGCGGATGGTGGTCACCGGCGACGTCACCCAGATCGACCTGCCGACCGAGCAGCGCTCGGGCCTGATCGCGGTCAGCGACATCCTCAGCGACGTCCAGGACATCTCCTTCATCCGCTTCGGCGGGGAGGACGTCGTCCGCCACAAGCTGGTGCAGCGGATCGTCGCCGCCTACGACGCCCACGGCGCCCGCGAGCGCGAGGCGCGCGCCGAACACGGTCCGACCCCGCGTTCGTGACGGTCGACCTCTCCGACGTCCCCGCCGAGCTCCGCGACGCCGTCGCCGCGGCGTTGGAGGCCGCGGGAGTGGACGACGGCCACCTCGCGGTCGAGATCGTCGACGCCGGCCGGATCGCAGAGCTGAACCGCGAGCACCGCGGCAAGGACGCGCCGACCGACGTACTCGCCTTCCCGATCGACGAACTGGACCCGGTCGCCGGACCCCGCGAGCTCGGCGACGTCGCGATCTGCCCCGAGCACTGCAGCGACGTCACCGAGGCCGCGGTCCACGGGGTCCTCCACCTCTGCGGGCACGACCACGAGGCCGACGAGGGCGAGATGCTGGCGCTGCAGGCGCGCGTGCTGGCGGGGCTGCGATGACCCGCGCCGGCTTCGTCGGCCTCGCCGGCCGGCCCAACGTCGGCAAGTCGACGCTGGTGAACGCGCTCGTCGGCTCCCACGTCGCGATCGTCTCCAGCCGCCCGCAGACGACCCGGCGGGCGATCCGCGGCGTCGCCACCGACCTCGAAGCCGAGCGGCAGCTCGTCCTCGTCGACCTGCCCGGCGTGCAGCGGCCGCGTGACGTCCTCACCGAGCGGATGCAGGGCCGGGTCGAGCGCGAGCTCGCCGACTCCGACGTCGTCCTCTTCGTCATCAACGGCGAGGAGGGGGTGGGGCCCGGGGACCGCTTCATCGTCCGCGCCCTGCTCGGCGCCGGCGCCGAGCTGCCCGTCATCTGCGCCGTCAACAAGGCCGACCGCCTCGGGCCGAACGAGCTGGTGCCGGTCCTCGCGGAGGCGGCCGGGCTGGAGGGAGTCGACGAGGTCTTCCCGATCAGCGCCAAGACCGGCGAGGGCCTGCCGCCGCTGCTGGAGCGCCTTGGCGAGCTCGTTCCCGAGGGCCCGTACCTCTACCCCCCTGAGGACCGCAGCGACCAGTCGAGCGAGCTGCTGCTGGCCGAGCTGATCCGCGAGCAGGTGCTGAACCGGACCCGGCAGGAGATCCCGCACTCGGTCGAGGTCAAAGTCCTGGAGCTGGAGCGCCGCGACGACGGCCTCGTCGCCGTACGGGCCGAGATCTGGGCGGAGACCGAGTCCCAGAAGGGGATCCTGATCGGCAAGGGGGGCGCGAAGATCGGCGAGGTCGGGACCGCCGCCCGCCGCTCGCTGGAGGCCGAGCTGGGCAGCAAGGTGCACCTCGATCTCACCGTTCGCGTGCGCCGCAACTGGCGCCGCGACGAGGATCTGCTCGACCGCCTCGGCATCGAGTAGCCGGCCGGCGTTTACGATTGCCCGAATGTTTCCCGAAATCGAATTCGACCAGCAGGGGCTGGTGCCGTGCGTCGTCCAGGATTTCGCCTCGGGCGAGGTGCTGATGCTCGCCTACATGAGCGCCAAATCGCTGGAATTGACGCTCGAGCACGGCGACCTCTACTTCCACAGCCGCTCCCGCGACGAGCTCTGGAAAAAAGGCGAAACCTCAGGGGCCTTCCTGCACCTGCGCCAACTCCGCTACGACTGCGACGGCGATGCCCTGGTGGCGCTGGTCGATCCGGCCGGTCCGGCCTGCCATACCGGCGAGCGCAGCTGCTTCTACCGCGAGGTGCTCGGCTCCGCCTCTCCGCGCAAGGACGCGCCGCGGGCCGACGGCGAGCCCAACCCCGTCACCCACGAAGCGCTGCCGGCGCTGGAGCGGACGATCCGCAGCCGGGCGGTGGAACGGCCACGGGGCAGCTACACGGTGAAGCTGCTCGACGACCGGCCGCTGATCGGCGAGAAGGTCGAGGAGGAGGCCGAGGAGGTCATCCGGGCCGCCCGCGAAGAGACCGACGAGCGGGTCGCCGAAGAGGCCGCCGACCTGCTCTACCACCTCAGCGTGCTGCTCGCCTCGCGCGGGGTCTCGCACGCGAAGGTGATGGAAGTGCTGAATGCGCGTAGCGGCTGACTCCGACATCCGCCTCGAGCCGAGCCTCGAGCAGGCGCGCGAGCTGGCCCGCGAGGGCAACGTGGTCCCGGTCCGGGCCCGCCTCGTCGACGACTGCGAGACGCCGGTCTCGGCCTTCCTCAAGCTGCGCGCCGGCGAGCCGGAGGGGGCGCCCTGCTTCCTGCTCGAGTCGGCCGAGCAGGGACAGGTGGGGCGCTACTCGTTCGTCGGGCTGCGCCCTCGCGCCCTGCTGCGCTGGAGCGACGGCGTGCTCTCGGAGTGGAGCGGCGATGAGGTGGCCGCCACCGGCGTCCCCACTCGCACCGATCCTGCCCCGGACCCCTACGCGGCGGTGGCGGCGCGGCTGGGCGAGTACCGGCCTGCGCCGGTCGAGGGCCTGCCGCCGTTCGCCGGCGGCGCCGTCGGCTTCTTCGCCTACGACCTGGTGCGGACCGTCGAGCCGCTCGGCGAGCCCAACCCCGACCCGCTCGGCCTGCCCGACATGGCGCTGATGGTTACCGACGCGATGCTGGTCTTCGACCACCTCCGCCACGAGCTGACGATCCTCGCCTGCGCCTTCGTCGAGGAGGACGGCGACGTCGACGCGGCCTACGAAGACGCGGCGGCGACGATCGCCGAGATGCGCGAGCGGCTGCGCGGGGCGGTGCCGGTTCCCGAGCGCCCGGCGGTGGTCGAGGCGCCGCGCTTCGAGTCGAACATGAGCCGCGAGCGCTTCGAAGCCGCGGTCGCGCGGATCGTCGAGTACGTCCACGCCGGCGACGCCTTCCAGGTCGTGCCCTCGCAGCGCTTCTCGGCGCCCGCGCCGGTCGAGGCCTTCTCTGTCTACCGCGGGCTGCGCGCGGTCAACCCCTCTCCCTACATGTACTTCCTCGAGTTCGGCGACTTCCAGATCGCCGGCGCCTCCCCCGAGCCGCTGGTCAAGGTGATCGGCGACCGGGTCGAGACCAGGCCGATCGCCGGGACCAAGCCGCGCGGCGGCAACGAGGACGAGGATCGCCAGCAGGCCGAGAAGCTGATGAACGACCCGAAGGAGCGGGCCGAGCACGTGATGCTGGTCGACCTCGGCCGCAACGACCTCGGCCGGGTCTGCGAGTACGGCAGCGTCAAGGTCGACGAGCTGATGGTGGTCGAGACCTACTCGCACGTCCTCCACATCGTCAGCCAGGTCTCCGGCAAGCTGAAAGAGGGGGTGAGCGCGATGGACGTGCTGCGCTCGGCGCTGCCGGCGGGAACGCTCTCCGGCGCTCCGAAGGTGCGGGCGATGCAGATCATCGACGAGCTCGAGCCGGTCAAGCGCTGCGGCTACGGCGGCGCGATCGGCTACCTCTCCTGGAACGGCGACCTCGACACCGCGATCCACATCCGCACCGTCGTCGTCAAGGACGGGCAGCTCCACGTGCAGGCCGGCGGCGGCACCGTCGCCGACGCCAAGCCCGCCTACGAGTACAACGAGTCGGTCAACAAGGCGAGGGCGGTCTTCCGCGCGGTCGAGGTCGCCTGCGAACAGCCGGACTGGGGTTGAGCATGCGGGTATTGGTGATCGACAACTACGACTCCTTCACCTACAACCTCGTCCAGTACCTGGGCGAGCTCGGGGCCGAGGTCGAGGTCGTGCGCAACGACAAGGCCGAGGTCGGCGAGCTGCTGGAGCGAGCGCCGGACCGCCTCGTCGTCTCGCCCGGCCCCTGCACGCCGGCCGAGGCGGGGATCTCCGGCGCGGCGATCAGGGCCTTCGGCGAGGCGGGCACGCCGGTGCTGGGCGTCTGCCTCGGCCACCAGGCGATGGTCGACGTCTTCGGCGGCCGCGTCGTCCAGGGCGAGCCGATCCACGGCAAGGAGGGCGAAGTCGAGCACGACGGCAGGACGATCTACGCCGGGCTGCCGAGCCCGATGGTCGCCGGTCGCTACCACTCGCTCGTCGCCGACCCCGACCTGCCAGACGAGCTCGAGCTGACCGCCAGCCTCGGCGAGGTGGTGATGGGCGCCCGGCACCGCGAGCTGCCGGTGGAGGGGGTCCAGTTCCACCCAGAGTCGGTGCTGACGCCGCAGGGAAAGCACCTGCTGGCCAACTTCCTCGGGGAGGGGAGCTGATGCCCAACGACGTGGTCAGCCGCGCCATCGACGCCGTCTGCGCCGGCGATCACCTCACCGCCGACCACGCCTCGGCCGTCCTCACCGAGATCATGGAGGGGCGCGCCGATCCGGTGCAGACCGGCGCTTTCCTCATCGCGCTGCGGGCGAAGGGGGAGACGGTGCCCGAGCTGGTCGGCCTGGCGCGGACGATGCGTAGCCTGGCGGCGCCGGTGCCGACCCACCGCCACGACCTCGTCGACACCTGCGGTACCGGCGGCGGGCCATCCACCTTCAACGTCTCCACCACGGCGGCGCTGGTCGCCGCCGGCGCCGGTTGCGCGATCGCCAAGCACGGCAACCGCTCCAACACCAGCAAGTGCGGCTCGGCGGACCTGCTCGAGGCGCTCGGCGTCAACGTCGAAATCGAGCCCGCGCAGGTCGGTCGCTGCATCGACGAGGTCGGCTTCGGGTTCATGTTCGCGCCGCGCCACCACGCCGCGATGAAGCACGTCATTCCCGCCCGCAAAGCGCTGGGGGTGAGGACGATCTTCAACTTCCTCGGGCCGCTCACGAACCCCGCCGGTGCCGACCGGCAGCTGCTCGGGGTCGCCGACCGCCACTACCAGGAGACGATCGCCGAGGCGCTGGTCAGCCTCGGCAGCGTCCGCGCCCTCGTCGTCGCCGCCGAGGACGGGCTCGACGAGCTCTCGCTGGCGGCACCGACGCGGGTGATCGAGGTCGCGGACGGCCGCACCGCGGAGTGGTTCGTCGAGCCGGGCCAGCTCGGCCTGGCTCCAGCCGGCCTCGAGAGCGTCGCGGGGGGGACCCCGGAGGAGAACGCGGCCGTCACTCGCGCCATCCTCGCCGGCGAGGCAGGCCCGCACCGCGACCTGGTCGTCCTCAACGCCGCGGCGGCGATCTACGTCGGCGGGCTGGCTCCCGACCTCGAGGGGGGAGCGGCGAAGGCGGTCGAATCGATCGATTCCGGCGCGGCAGCCCGCGTGCTCGAGCAATTGATCGCGGCAACGGTCGCCCCGGCCGTCTAGGCTTTCTCAGTTCAGTGGGAATGATGGAGCAGCTCATCGCTGGGGCTCGGGAGGGAGTCGAGGCACGTCGCCGCGACCTACCTCAGGCAGAGCTCGAATCGCGCCTCTCCGCGCGTGGGGAGGATCGCCCCTTCAACGAGGCACTGGTTCGGCCTGGCCTCTCGATCATCGCCGAGTTCAAGCGGCGCTCGCCCAGCGCGGGTCAGATTGCCGCCGAGGGCGTCGAGGTGGCGATGCAGGTCGGCGCCTACGAGCGCGGCGGCGCCGCCGCGCTCTCGGTCCTCACCGACGAACCGCACTTCGGCGGCTCGCTGGCCGACCTCCGCGCCGCCCGCGGCGCCTGCGACCTGCCGATCATCCGCAAGGACTTCATCGTCGATCCCTACCAGCTCTACGAGGCGGCGGTGAACGGCGCCGACGCGGTGCTGCTGATCGTGGCGGCGCTGAGCGACGAGGACCTGCGCCGCTTTCGCCAGGAGGCGCGCGCGATCGATCTCGACTGCCTGGTCGAGGTCCACGACGGCGAGGAGCTGGAGCGGGCGCTGGAGGCGGGCGCGGAGGTGATCGGGGTCAACAACCGCAACCTCGACGACGGCAGCGTCGACGTCGCCACCACCTACGAGCTGATGCCCGACGTCCCCGCCGGCAAGACCGTGGTCGCCGAGAGCGGGATCTCCTCGCGACAGGAGCTCGAGGAGCTCGACCGGGTCGGGGTCGACGCGGTCCTGATCGGCACCACCCTGATGGTCGCCGAGGATCCGGAGACGAAGGTGCGGGAGCTGGCCGGGACCGACGAAAGCACCCGCGAGCACCTGATTTAGCGGCGCCCGGCGCCTGCCGCCGGCGGATTTAGAAAAAATTTGGAGATCATTTAGGGACGGACCACAGCCCTCAGGGATCTTCTCTCCATGTCCACGTTCAAGAAGAATTTCAGCAATCCCTTCGCTTCCGCCCTCCTCGGCGGGCTGGTCGTCGCCGTGCTCGGCTTGATCGCGATCGCGGCGGGCCTGGTGCACTCGGGCGGCGAATCGACCACCACGGTCGCGGCGCCGCTGACCGCCCCGATCGACGCCAAGGCCGAAAAGGGCAACGTCGTCAACCAGATCTACAAGACCGACGGCAACGGCGTCGCCTTCATCGAATCCCAGCTCGCACCGCAGGAAAGCGAAAGCTTCAATCCCTTCAACCCCTTCGGCGAAGAAGAACAAGCCCCCGAATCCGGCGGCACCGCCACCGGCTCGGGCTTCGTGATCGACGGCGAAGGACACATCCTCACCAACAACCACGTGATCGAAGGCGCCGAAAAGGTCACGGTCAAACTCGGCGAATCCGAACGGACCTACACCGCGAAGGTGATCGGGACCGACCCCGGCACCGACATCGCGCTGCTGCAGGTCAACGCGCCGGCGAAGGAACTGCACCCGCTGACGCTCGGCCATTCCTCGGAAATGGAAGTCGGCGATCCGGTGGTCGCGATCGGCAACCCGTTCGGTCTTGACCGGACCGTCACCAGCGGCATCGTCTCGGCTCTCCAGCGCCAGATCCAGGCGCCCAACGGCTTCTCGATCAACCACGTGATCCAGACCGACGCGGCGATCAACCCCGGCAACTCCGGCGGGCCGCTGATCAACGCCCAGGGCGAGGTGATCGGGATCAACTCCCAGATCGCCACCGGCGGTGGCGGCAACGGCAACGTCGGCATCGGCTTCGCGATCCCGATCGACACCGTCCGCACCGAGATCAAGGACCTGGAGACCAAGGGCGAAGTCGAACACGCCTTCCTCGGCATCTCCGGCGGCACGATCACCCCCGAACTGGCGAAAGCGCTGAACCTGCCGGTCGAAGAAGGGGTGCTGATCCAGACCGTGGTCAACGGCAGCCCGGCTGACAAGGCCGGCCTCAAGGGCGGCCACACCACGGCGACGATCGGCGGCACCGAAGTCCGGCTCGGCGGCGACATCATCACCGAAGCCGACGGCAAGAAGGTGACCACGATGGAAGAACTGGCCGAAAGGATCGGCGAGTCCAAGCCCGGGGACGAACTCGAACTGACCGTCTTCAGCGGCGGCGAAGAAAAGACCGTTCACGCCACCCTCGGGACGCAGCCGAAAAAAGCCGAATAGCGCGGCGTAGGGACGGGCAGACCCCCTCCTCACTCAACTTGCTCGGGTGGGGCGGGGGTCGCCGTCCGAGATTGCCGTGACCGAGAAGTACAAGCCGTTCGGAGGGGGTCTGCCCGTCCTTCCCGTACGCTGGTGGGGATGCGTGTCAAGTTCTGCGGGATAACGAATATGGACGATGCGGCTGAGGCCGTGCGGCTGGGCGCTTGGGCCGTTGGGCTGATCCATTTTCACGGCAGTCCGCGCAACGTCGATCCGGCGGTGGCGGCTGAGATCGCGGCCGCCTTTCGGCGCAAGTGCGAGGTCGTCGGGGTGTTCGTCAACCCCACCCTCGACGAGGTCGCCCACGCGGTCGAGGACGAGGGGCTGACGATGGTGCAGCTGAACGGGGCCGAGGGCGCTTCCTTCTGCGCCGAGGTGGCGCGGCGGACGGGCGTCAAGGTGGCGAAGGCGATCCACGTCGCCAGCGCCGCCGACATCCACGCCGCCGAGGCGTTCCGCACCGACTTCCACCTCTTCGACCGCCGCGGCAAGGGCATGTGGGGCGGGACCGGCGAGAGCTTCGACTGGGAGCTGCTGCGCGGCCACCGCTCCGAAGTGCCGGCGATCCTCGCCGGCGGGCTGCGGCCCGACAACGTCGCCGCCGCGGTCGAGATCGTCCACCCCTACGCGGTCGACGTCGCCAGCGGCGTCGAGCTCGAGCCCGGCCGCAAGGACCACGCGGCGATGGCGGCGTTCTTCGAGGCCGCGAACTCCCTCGGCGCCAAAGCGGCATGAGCGCGATCGAGGAGCGCTTCGGCCCCTACGGGGGCCGCTACGTGCCGGAGACGCTGATCCCGGCCCTCGACGAGCTGACCGCGGCCTGGGCGGAGGCGCGCGAGGACGAGGAGTTCATGGCGCGGCTGCGCCAGCTGCGCCGCGACTTCATCGGCCGCCCGACCCCGCTCTACCTGGCCGAGCGTCTCTCCGAGCGGGTCGGCTCACGCGTCTACCTGAAGCGCGAGGACCTCGCCCACACCGGCTCGCACAAGATCAACAACGCGATCGGCCAGTCGCTGCTGGCGGCGCGGATGGGCAAGCCGCGGGTGATCGCCGAGACCGGCGCCGGCCAGCACGGGGTGGCGACCGCGACCGCCTGCGCCCTGCTCGGGCTCGAATGCGTCGTCTACATGGGCACCGAGGACATCCGCCGCCAGGCGCCCAACGTCGAGCGGATGCGGCTGCTGGGGGCCGAGGTGGCCCCGGTCGAGGCCGGCGCCCGCACCCTCAAGGAGGCGGTCAGCGCCGCGATCCGCGACTGGGTCGCCAACGTCGCCACCACCCACTACGTGATCGGCTCCGCGGTCGGCCCGGCGCCCTACCCGGCGCTGGTCCGCGACCTGCAGCGGGTGATCGGCGAAGAGGCGCGCGAGCAGGCGCTGGCGGCCGAGGACGCGCTGCCCGCGCGGGTGATCGCCTGCGTCGGCGGCGGCTCCAACTCGATCGGCATCTTCACCCCCTTCGTCGAGGACGCCGAGGTGGCGCTGGTCGGCGTCGAGGCGGCGGGGGAGGGGCTGGACACGGGGCGCCACGGCGCTTCGCTGCAGGCGGGTGCAACCGGGGTCCTGCACGGCTCCCTTTCCTCGATCATCGCCGACGAGGAGGGCCAGATCCTCGAGGCCCACTCGATATCGGCCGGGCTCGACTACCCCGGCGTCGGACCGGAGCACGCGCAGCTGCGCGACAGCGGCCGGGCTACCTACGTCGGCGTCACCGACGAGCAGGCGCTGGCGGCCTTCCAGGAGCTCTCCCGCCTCGAGGGCATCATCCCCGCGCTGGAGTCCTCGCACGCGGTTGCGTGGCTGCTGGAGAACCCTGGGGAGAGCGGGTTCGACGTGCTCTGTCTTTCTGGGCGCGGGGACAAGGACATGGCTGAGGTGGTGGCGAGGGGGACTGGGGGGTGACCCTCCGTCGCGAAATTGGGGAGGCTCCTCCGGGTCACCCCCCAGTCCCCGGGACCGACCGCATCGCCGCTGCGTTCAAAGCTGCGAGGGACGAGGGCAGGGCGGCCCTGATGCCCTACATGATGGCTGGGTATCCCGACCGGGAGACGGGGCTGGCGCTCGCCGAGGCTTACGCGGATTCGGGCGCGGACCTGATCGAGCTGGGGGTGCCGTTTTCGGATCCATTGGCCGATGGGCCGGCGATTCATGCGGCGGCGACCAAGGCGCTTGAAGCTGGCGCGACGTTGGCTACTGCTCTTGAGGTCTGCCGCTCGGTGGGAGACAAGGTTCCGGTGATCTTCATGGCTTACGCGAACATGGTGCTGGCGCATGGCGGGGCAGCTGAGTTTGCGGGAATGCTGAAAGCTGCCGGCGCAGCGGGGGTGATCGTGCCGGACCTGCCGCTGGACGAGGCAGCGGAGGTGCGGGAGGCGTTCGCTGCCCAGGGGCTGGCGCTGGTGCCGCTGCTGGCGCCGACCACGCCGGCCGAGCGGCGGCGGCGGATCTGCGAGGCCGCCCACGGCTTCGTCTACGTCGTCTCCACCGTCGGCACCACCGGCGAGCGGAACGAGATTCCCCCGGCGCTGACCGAGCTGGTCGAGGCGACCAAGGCCGACGCCCATACCCCGGTTGCCGTCGGCTTCGGGATCGGCACCCCGCGGCAGGCCGCCCAGGTCGGGCGCATCGCCGACGGGGTGATCATCGGCAGCCGCCTGGTCCGCGCCGCGGGCGAGGGCGGCTCGCCCGAGGGCGCCGCCGACGCCGTCGCCTCCTTCCTCAGCGAGACGCGCGTCGCCCTCGCCGGATAGGATGCCGCGCGATATGGGAATGGTCGTAACCCTCTTCCTGGCCCTCGCCGCGATGGTGATCGGCTACGGCTGGCTCGGCCAGGGCGGCGGCGTCGCCGGGCTGGTCTTCTTCGGCGTGCTGCTCATTGGAGCCATTATTCGCATCGCGCAGCCGAAGTCCGAGACCCGCTAAGCGCGCGTCGCTATCAACTGGAGGTACTCGGCCTCCAGGACCATCGCCCGGTCGCCGGCGGTGTTCGCCTTCTCCAGGAAGGAGCGCAGGTCGTCGGTCAGCGCCTGCTCGCCCTCGGGGCCGACCCGTTCGTAGGCCATCTGGGTCGGACCGAAGTAGGTGCGGAAGAACTCGATGTAGTGGTCGGCGGAGCGGAAGGGCTGGCGGGAGATCCGCCGCTCGAAGCGGATCTCCGAGACGCCGTCGCCGAAGAGCCCGCGGACGGCGTCCTCGTCGCCCCAGCGCAGCGGCGATTCGACCCCGGGAGGCGGTGGCGCGTGCTTCGAGATCGTCTGGAACATCGCACCGACGCTGCCCTCGGCGGTCCAGTTGGCCATGCCGATGCGACCCCCTGATTTGGTCACCCGCAACAGCTCGGAGGCGGTCTTTGGCTGGTCGGGCGCGAACATCGCGCCGAAGATCGACATCGTCACGTCGAAGCCGGCATCGTCGAAGGGAAGGTCCTGGGCATCGGCCTCGACGAACTCGACGTCGAGCCTCTCGGCCGCGGCCCGCTCCCGGCCACGCTCCAGCAGCGCCGGCACGTAGTCGGCGCCGACCACGCCGCCCCAGCTGCGCCGCGCCGCCGAGATCGCACCGTTGCCGCTGCCGCAGGCGACGTCGAGGACGCGCTCGTCGGGAACGACGTCGAGCGCCTCGGCGAGGTTCTCGCTGGCGTTGAAGACGATGCCGGCGACCATCGCGAAGTCGCCCTTGGACCAGATCCCCTGCTGGACCTGCGTGACTGCTGCGAGATCGAGTGAGTCGTTCATGGAGCCCACCCTCTCACGTGAAGAAGCGTTTTGCCACGTCGAGCATCCGCAGGTCGAGCTGCTTGACCTTGACCGCCTCCGCCAGCGGGACCGAGGTCATCTGCCTGCCGTGGATCGCCGCCATCCGGCCGAACTCGCCCGCCTTCGCCATCTCGTAGGCGTGGGCGCCGTAGAGGGTGGCGAGGACGCGGTCGGTCGAGGTCGGGGTGCCGCCGCGCTGGACGTGGCCGAGCACGGTGACGCGGGTCTCGTAGCCGGTCCGGTTCTCCAGCTCCGTCGCCAGCGCGGCGCCGATCCCGCCGAGCCGGGGGTAGCCGTATTCGTCCTTGTCCTGGGTCGGCTGGATCAGCCGTTCCTCGCCGCTCTCGAAGGCGAGCTTCGCGCCCTCGGCGACGACGATGATCGAGAAGTCCTTGCCGCGGTCGTGACGGCGGGTGACGTCGCGGCAGACCTCCTCGACGGTGGTGGTCTGCTCGGGGATGACGATGCAGTCGGCACCGCCGGCGAGGCCGGCGTAGGCGGCGATCCAGCCGGTGTTGCGGCCCATCACCTCGACCACCATGATCCGGTCGTGCGACTGGGCGGTGGTGTGGAGGCGGTCGATCGCGTCGGTGACGATCTGGACCGCGGTGTCGAAGCCGAAGGTGAAGTCGGTGCCGCCGACGTCGTTGTCGATCGTCTTCGGCACCCCGACCAGCGGCAGCCCGTGGTCGGTGTGGAGCTGGCGGGTGATCTCCATCGTGTGCTCGCCGCCGATCGCGACGACGGCGTCCAAGCGCTGCTCCTCGAAGGCCACCGCGACTTTGTCGACGGCGCCTTCGCGGATCGGCTCGAAGCTCGAGGTGCTGAGGATCGTCCCGCCCTGGTGGAGGATGCCCGAGACCCGCAGCATGTCGAGCGGCACGTAGTCGTCCTCGGCCAGGCCGCGGTAGCCGCGCCGGATCCCGACTGCCTCGTCGCCGCGCTGGATCGCCGAGCGGGCGACGGCGCGGATCGCCGCATTCAGTCCCGGACAGTCGCCGCCGGCGGTGAGCACTCCGATTCGCATAGCCGACGAGTTTAGGATCGCTTCCCGTGGGACGCCGCCTTCCAGCCATCCTGGGCCTCTGCGCGATTGCCGTGGCGGCTGCCGTGGGATCGGGATGCGGCGAAGGCGGCGCCGCCGCAGGGGCGACCGTCAGGGTCTACGTCGCA
The DNA here is from genome assembly GCA_036278095.1 of Solirubrobacterales bacterium. Lineage (GTDB taxonomy): Bacteria > Actinomycetota > Thermoleophilia > Solirubrobacterales > 70-9 > VAYN01. Next base: position 65,820 of record DASULS010000033.1, read on the forward strand.
ACCCCGCTCTGCCGGGAAGCGCGGCGTGAGCTGCAAAGCGCTGGAGGCAAGGCGGGCGACCTGCGGGTGAGCGCCATCTGCCTGCCTTCGACTGAAAGCGGCGGTCACGTAGACCTCGCCCAGACCGGCGCCAACGCTCGCCGCGCCACCGAGGACTCGACCTCCGTCGCCTACCTCGAAAGCAGCGGCCCCGGAGCCAAGTTCAGCCAACCCATCGTCGAATCCGCCACCCTCGCCTGGCTGGAAACCGACTCCGGCACCACCGCCATGCGCCGAGTCCTCAAAGCTCTCAGCGAAGCGGGCTCTTCCTCGCCCCGCGACGCAGTCCGCGAATCGCTTTAGACCAAGTCCTCCAGCGCCTCGTCCAGCTCCGGGTGCTTGAACTCGTAGCCAAGCTCCAGCGTCCGCTTCGGGATCACCCGCTGTCCACCGCGCAATACGTGCCCGAACTCGCCGCCGAATTTCAGGTCGAGGACGAATCCCGGTACCGGCGTCACCGCCGGCCGGTTCAGCGCTCTGCCCAGGGCCTTCGAGAACTCCTTGTTGGTGGCGGGGTGGGGGGAGGCGGCGTTGATCGTGCCGCTGACGCTCTCGTCGTCGATCGCCCAGAGGAGGATCCCCACCTCGTCCTCGATGTGGATCCAGGAGACGTACTGCCTGCCGCCGGCCAGCGGCCCGCCGACGCCGAGCTGGAACGGGGTCAGTAGCTGCGGCAGCATCCCACCCTTGGCGCTCAGCACCTGGCCGGTGCGGACGACCACCAGCCGCACGCCCCCGCCGAGCTCATGCGCGGCCTGCTCCCAGGCCTGCGTCACCTCGGAGTCGAAGCTCGATCCCGGCCCGTCGTCCTCGTCGACTTCGACGTCGCCGCGATCGCCGTAGTAGCCGACGGCCGACTGGCTGACCAGGACCTTCGGTGTGCTCTGCAGCCCCTCGAACGCCTGGACCAGGTTGTGGGTGCCGGTGCGACGGGTCTCCATGATCTTCTTCTTCGCCTCGTCGGTCCAGCGCTGGTCGATCGGCTCGCCGACCAGGTTGACCACCGCCTCGACCCCCTCGAAGGCGGCCGGGTCGGGACGTTCCAGGGTCGGCTCCCACCTGTGCCAGGTGACTCTCGGGTTGGCGATGCGGGCGCGGCCGGGCTCGCGGGTGAGGCCGACCACGTCGTCGCCGCGGGCGAAGAGGGCGTCACACAGAGCCGAGCCGATCAGGCCGCTGGCGCCGGTGACGAGGACCCGCACTAGCTGTCCACCGCCGCGAAGGTCCCCGTCTCCTCGTTGAGCCGGGCGATGCCGTCGCGCTTGGCCTCCTCGACCACCGCCTCGGCCACCTTCGGGGCGACGTCGCGGTTGAAGACGCTGGGGATGATGTAGTCCTCGGCGAGGTCGGCCTCGGAGACCGCCATCGCGATTCCCTTGGCGGCCGCCAGCTTCATCTCCTCGGTGATGCTGGGGGCGCCGGCGTCGAGGGCGCCGCGGAAGACGCCGGGGAAGGCGAGCACGTTGTTGATCTGGTTCGGGTAGTCGGAGCGGCCGGTGGCCATGATCCGCACGTAGGGGGCGGCGTCCTCCGGCATCACCTCGGGGGTCGGGTTCGCCATCGCGAAGACGATCGCGTCGTCGTTCATCTTCGCCAGCGACTCGGCCTGGATGATCCCCGGCCCGGAGAGGCCGATGAAGAGGTCCATGCCCTCGATCGCGTCGTCGGGGGTGCCGCTCACCTTGTCAGGGTTGAAGCTCTCGGCGAACCAGCGCTTGGTCGCGTTCATCTCGCCCGACGCGTAGTCCTCGCGCTCGGTCGAGAGCGCGCCTTTGCGGTCGCAGCCGACGATGTGGCTGACCCCTGCTTCCTGCATCATCTTCGTCACCGCTACCCCTGCGGCGCCGAGGCCAACCACCAGCACCCGCAGCTGCTCGATCGGCTTGCCGGTGATCTTGAGGGCGTTGAAGAGCGCCGCCATGGTCACGATCGCGGTCCCGTGCTGGTCGTCGTGGAAGACGGGGATGTCGAGCGACTGCTTGAGCCGCTCCTCGATCTCGAAGCAGCGCGGGGCGGAGATGTCCTCGAGGTTGATGCCGCCGAAGGTGGGGGCCATCAGCTCGACCGCGCGGACGATCTCGTCGGCGTCCTGGGTGTCGAGGCAGATCGGGAAGGCGTCGACCCCGGCGAACTCTTTGAACAGCATGCACTTGCCCTCCATCACCGGCATCGCCGCCTCGGGGCCGATGTTGCCGAGCCCGAGAACGGCGCTGCCGTCGGAGACGACCGCGACCGTGTTCTTCTTGATCGTGTACTCGAAGGCTTTGCTGCGGTCGGCGTGGATGTCCATGCAGACGCGGGCGACGCCGGGGGTATAGGCCATCGAGAGGTCGTCGCGCGTCTTCAGCGGGTACTTGTTGCGGATGTCGATCTTGCCGCCGCGGTGCATCTGCATCGTCCGGTCGACGTAGTCGAGGACGCGGGCGCCGCGGGTCGAGCCGATCGCCCGCAGGATCCGCTCCCAGTGGTCGCGGTCGGCGGCGTCGATCGTGAACTCGCGGACCCGCTTGCCCTCCGGCCCGGCGCCCGGCACCAGGTCGACGCCCTGCAGTTGCCCGCCGGCCTCGGCGATCGCCGCGGTCAAGCGCCCGAGCGGCTCCTGCCGCGCGTCGAGCTCGACCCGGATCGTGACGCTGTACTGGGCGCTGACGGCCATGGGCGGCTATCGAATCAGATCGGGGGCATCGGCCTCGTTTCCCTCGCATAGGATCGACGGATGACGGGAGCGCGCTGGGGCAAGATCGCGGCGATGGTTGCTGCCCTGACCCTGATTTGGGCGGCCTCGGCGCGGGCTGCCGACGTGGAAGCGCTGCCCTCTGGTTACGGCGCGTTTCTCCTCCACGGCACGCACGGCTACTCGATCCTCGCCCGCGCCTATCCCGAAGAAGGATCCCAGGAAGAAATGGTCAGCCTCTGGGTGTTTCGCAAAGGCGCTGCGGCTTTCTATGAAGTCCCCGCGAAGGTAGATGCGACGAAGGTCGAAGCGAGGCTGGGCGGGGTCGGCCGGATCTCGGTGAGGTTCCATCCCCGCGGCAAGCCCCGGATCGCGAGCATCAAATGCAGCCGCGGAGCAAAGCTCCGTTACCAACCGGGCGTCTGGATGGGCAGGATCGAGTTCAAGGGCGAGGAGGGCTTCACCCGCGTTGAGGCGAGATCCGCAAAGCAGATCACCTGGCCCCTGCTCTTGATCGCCTGCCCCTACGTCACGGAACCGGTGGAACTGGGGGCTGGGCTGCCGGGGGCGCTCTTATCGGCCGGGTGGCGTTCGAAATCGCGCTCGGTCGGCCTGAGGGCGATCGCGAACCGTCCCGGAGGCAATCTGAAGCTGAGTGCCTCGATCGAAGAACAGAGGGGTCAGCTTCGCGTCATCCGTGAGGCCGAGGGTCGCTACCCCGGAACGGGATTCGAATTCGACCCGACTCTGAGCACCGCGACGCTGCATCCTGCGGGCTCTTTCTTTTCAGGCGCCGCCACCTACAGTCGCTCCGCCGAACCGCAGAGCCGCTGGAGCGGCGACCTCTCGGTCGACTTGCCCGGCCGCTCGGACCTGCCGCTGACCGGCGCCCGCTTCGGCGACGTCAGCCTCGAACATGCCCGCTACACGCGGGAAAAGCGCTACGACGAGCGGCCGAAGGGGGGCGAGTCGAGGGGGCGTGGCGACTTTGCAAACCAGTGGTTGACGAACTCGCCCCGATCGATCGGCGGATTGCTCGCGTTGCTTCGGCGCAGCATGGGGTCGTAACCACCGCCCAGCTCGTCGCGCTTGGACTGAGCAGGACGGCGATCTCGAAGCGGGTGCAGGCGGGACGGTTGCATCGTCTTCATCGTGGCGTCTACGCAGTGGGGCATCTGGGGCCGAGCCGCCACCGAACATGGATCGCGGCGGTGCTCGCCTGCGGGAAGGGAGCGGTGCTGAGCCATGGGTCGGCGGCGGCGCTTTGGGAGCTGTTGAGGCCGATCGATGGGCCCGTGGACGTAACCATCCCCACGCATACGGGGCGAGCGAGAAGGCGGGGCATTCGCATCCATCGTCGTGGGTCGAGTTTGTCAACCCCTGGTTTGCAAACTCGACATGAGGGCATTCCTGTGACCTCGGTGGCACGGACGATCGAGGATCTGCGCGGCACGGTGCCGCCACGGCTCGTGCGCCGCGCGATTCGTTCAGGCGGAGTTCAAGGGCCTGCGGCTTGACGGCATCGAGACGAATCGAACGCGGAGCGACCTCGAGGAAGAGTTCTTGCGGCTTTGTGTCCAGTACGGCCTTCCGGTGCCCGAGGTGAACGCGAAGGTGGGGCGGTGGGAAGTCGGTTTGCCGTTCATCGGTTCAGCGAGCGGCAGCTTGAAGAAGAGCCCGGGCGCGTCGTCGCCGACGTCGCCCGGGCTCTCGACTGGAGGTTTTCCTTGGTTCGCTAGTGCCGGGCGAAGGGGTCGATGTAGAGGTCGTCGACCTGCCAGTTGCCGCCGCTGCCGGTCGGCGTGATCCGGATCTGGACCGAGCTGGGGACCAGGGTGCCGACGATCGTGGAGAGGGTGAGGACCGTCGACATCTGCTGCGACGGTGCCCAGTTGGAGCCCGCGTAGACGGTGCTGATCGTCTTGGTGTGGATCAGGCCGAGCAGGGGGTAGATCGCTTCGACCCGCAGGCCCGAGCTGGTGTCGCCCGTGTTGCGGGCCAGCAGGCGGAAGGTCGGCGTGTCGATCGACATGCAGATCGGGGAGCTGACGGCGGAGCTTCCGCTCGGCAGCGAGAGCGAACGGCTGTCGCTGGCGTCGTTGAGGTAGAAGGACTCGTTCCCTTCGACCGTGTTGGCGCCGCCGGAGAGGAGCCAACCGGTCCCGCCGGCCTCGAAGCCGCCGTTGGGGGCGAGCACGTAGGAGCTCGAATCACCCCACGGCTTGAAGACTTGTTCGGCGCCGGTGTAGGAGCAGGCCTGCGCAGCAGCAGCCGAGAAGGCCAGGGCAAGCGCGGCGGCGAGCCAAGCGATTAGGAACTTCCTGTGCATCGGACAAACCTCCTTGTTGCAGGCGAAAAAGCCTGGTCTTGACAACCAAGCTGGCGGCTGAGCCATCTCACGCCTGCGGCGGGAGACCTCTTGCTTTGCGTCCCTGCCTCGCGACAGGTTTGCCCTTATTCAGCTCACTTCTGGCACTTATGTGGGCTCAGCATCGGTGCCGGGAGGTGGGGACTTAAACCCTCTGGACAGCATGTCTACATATTTTTGTGTAACGGAAGTGGGAGAAAATTAGAAAACCCGCTTATTTCCAAGGTGGAAATCGCCGATGTATAGGCGAGTCTTCGGCTGAAGCCCTTTCGTACCGATGCAGACCGTCTCTCCGGCAACCAACCCCGAGCAGCTCTTCGCGCGCGGCCGCAGCCGCGCCCTGAGCCGCGCCCGGGGTCGCGAGCGCGCCGTCGAGCAGGTGACGGGCGCCGCCTTTCTCGTCGTCGCCCTGGGAATGGCGCTGTTTCTCGATTCCCCGCGCAGCCTCGATCTCCAGGCCCTGGCGGTTCTCGTCGTCGCCTACGTCGTCGCCTGCCGGGCAAAGTTCGACATCGCCGACGGCTACACGGTGCCAACCGAGCTGGTGCTGGTGCCGATGCTCTTCCTGTTGCCGACGCCGGTGGTGCCGCTGGTCGTCAGCCTCAGCTGGCTGCTCGGCCGCCTGATCGACTACGCGACTGGGCGCGCCAGCATCCACCGCGCCTTCCACGTCTTCGGCGACTGCTGGCACGCGGTCGGCCCCGCGCTCGTTCTCGTCGTCGCCGGCGCGCAGACCTTCTCGTGGGCCAACTGGCCGATCTACGCGGGCGCCCTTGCGGCGCAGTTCGCCTTCGACTTCGCCGCCTCTGCCGCCCGCGCCTGGCTGATCGACGGTGCGCCGCCCTCCGCGGTCCTGCGGATGATCGCCCCGGTCTACGCGCTCGACGCGGCTTTGGCGCCGGTCGGCCTGCTCGCCGCCGTCGTCGCGCTCCAGGTCGGCCCCGGGGTCTGCCTCTTGGTGATCCCGCTCGCCGGCGTCCTCGCCGTCCTCTCGCGCGAGCGGCAGCGACGGGTCGACCAGGCGCTGGAACTGAGCGAGGCCTACCAGGGCACGGCGATCCTGCTCGGCGACGTGGTCGAGGCCGACGACGCCTACACCGGCAGCCACAGCCGCGGGGTCGTCGAGCTCTCGCTGGCGGTCAGCGACAGGCTCGGGCTTGGGTTCGAGCAGCGGCGCAACGTCGAGTTCGCCGCCCTCCTGCACGACGTCGGCAAGATCTCGGTCCCGAACGAGATCATCAACAAGGAAGGTCCGCTCGACGAGGCCGAGTGGGAGATCATGCGCCAGCACACGATCGAGGGCGAGCGGATGCTGAAGCGGATCGGCGGCGTCCTCGCCGAGGTCGGTCGCATCGTTCGCGCCTCGCACGAGGACTTCGACGGCAGCGGCTACCCCGACGGCCTGGCCGGCGCGGAGATCCCGATCGAGGCCCGCATCGTCACCTGCTGCGACGCCTTCAGCGCGATGACCACGACCCGCTCCTACCGCAAGGCGATGAGCGTGGAGGTCGCGATCGAGGAGCTCCACCGCTGCGCCGGCACCCAATTCGACCCCAAAGTGGTCACGGCGCTGGTAGATCTCGTCGAATCGGGCGAGGTTTAGGCAGCTCGAGGGGGAGAGATCGTCGCTTAGGCGGCTTAGTGTCCTCATGGGACACAAAGTCGACTTCGGCGACGAGCGGATCGCTGTGATTGCGAAGTCGCAGTACGGCGTCGTAACCCTGCGGCAGCTCGAAGGGGCGGGGCTGAGTCGAGGCGCGGTAGCCAAGCGAGCGAAGCGAGGGCGGTTGCATCGCCTGCACCGCGGCGTGTACGCCGTCGGCCACGAAGCGCTCAGTTGGCGGGGGAGGTGGATGGCGGCGGTATTCGCATGTGGAGAGGGGGCGGTGCTGAGCCACGGGTCCGCCGCGGCGCTTTGGGAGCTTCTGCGACCGATCGACGGTCCGATCAATGTTTCAGTGCCGACCCAAAGCGGTCGTGAGAGACAGCGCGGCATCCGAATCCACCGTTGCGCCTCGCTCGCCCTCCCTGATGAGGCGGATTTGTTGCCTCTGAGGGCACAAACCCGCCTTACCCTCGTGACGCGCCGCCACCGCATCCCCGTCACGATCGTGCAGCGGACGATCGACGACTTGCGCGGCGCGGTGCCGCCGTGGCTCGTGCGGCGGGCGCGACGACAGGCGGAGCTGAAGGAATGGCGGCTCGAGGGGGCGGAGGGTCGGAGGATGCGCAGCGAGCTCGAGGAAGAGTTCTTGGCGCTCTGGCGCCCTCACCGCCTGCCGCTGCCCGAGACGAACGCGAAGGTGGGGCGGTGGGAAGTCGACTTCTTGTGGCGGAGGGAGCGCCTCGCGGTGGAGACCGACAGCTTCGCCTACCACCGCGGCTCGATCGCTTTTGAGGACGACCACGCGCGAGACCTCGATCTGCGTGACGAGGGCTTCCTCGTTCTCCGCTTCACCGAACGCCAAATCGAAGCGGAGCCCGGGCGCGTCGTCGCCGACGTCGCCCGGGCTCTGGCCGAGAGGGGAGGGTTGGTCCTAGGCGCTCAGTAGCGGGCGAAGGGGTCGATGTAGACGTCGTCGACCTGCCATTCGGCGCCGACCGCGGTGAGGCGGACCCGGATCGAGCTTTCCTCGCCACCGAGGAGCCCGAAGTTCTGCGCGAGCGGGTGGGTCGGATCCCATTCTTCGTCCTTGTCGCCGGCGACGACGCGGTTGCGGGTCGCGTCGAGCTCTTCGGAGACGATCTCGACCCGCAGCTGCGCGCCGGGGACGCCGCTGTCGCGGGTCATCGACCGCAGGACAGGCGTTTCCTTGGAGACGCAGATCGGCGGGCTCAGGGCGGAGCTTCCCGCCGGCAACGAGAGTGCCTGCGAGGCGACCGTTGCCCCGCCTTCGAGCGTCCAGCCGGCGCCGCCGGAGGCGAAGTCGCCGTCGGGGGCAAGCACGTAGGCGCGCTGATCGCCGAAAGCCGAAAAAGCCTGTTCCCCCTTTTCGTACGAGCAGGCGTGTGCTGAAGCCGCGAAGAAAATCGTGGCCAGAAGCGCGCCAGTCGCTACCTTGAACGTGTTCCGTATCGAGCCCACTGCAAACCTCCCCCTGGTGGCAGCTGGCGCCCATTGGACAAAAAGCGTCAGCCTGTCCGACCAAATATGTGAGACCCTGATCGGGAAACGGATTGCAGTCCTTAAGTAACTTGGACCCCTTGTCTACTTACTTTTCACGGGCTGAGTGATTATGCGCAGCATCGCCACTCCTGAGCCGAAGTCCGAGCAGCTCTATGCGCGGGGGCGTAGCCGTGCCCAGATCCGGGCCGAAGGGCGCGAGCGCAGAGTGGAGTACGGCGCCGCGTTCGCCTTCATCGCCACCGCGCTGGCAATGGCGCTCTTCCTCGACTCGCCGCGCGGGCTCGACGAGACGACGCTGGCGGTGCTCGTCGTCGCCTACGTCATCGCCTGTCGCGCCCGCTTCGACATCGCCGACGGCTTCACGGTCCCGACCGAGCTGGTGCTGGTGCCGATGCTCTTCCTCCTGCCGACGCCGGTCGTGCCGCTGATCGTCAGCCTCAGCTGGGCGCTGGGGCGGATGACCGACCACTTCGCCGGCGTGATCAGCATCCGCCGCGCCTTCCACGTCTTTGCCGACTGCTGGCACGCGGTGGGGCCGGCGCTCGTCCTCGTCGTCGCCGGCGCCCAGACCTTCGCCTGGGACAACTGGCCGATCTACCTCCTCGCCCTGCTGGCCCAGTTCGGCTTCGACTTCCTCGCCAGCGCGGGGCGGGCCTGGCTGATCGACGACACGCCGCCGCTGGCGGTGGGGAGGATGATCGCCCCGGTCTACGCGCTCGACGCGGCGCTGGCGCCGATCGGGCTGGTCGTGGCGATCGCCGCCTTGGAGATCGGCCCGGGGATGGTCCTGACGGTGATCCCGCTGGCCGCCGTCCTCGCCGTCCTCTCGCGCGAGCGCCAGCGGCGGGTCGACCAGGCGCTGGCGCTGAGCGAGGCCTACCAGGGCACGGCGATGCTGCTCGGCGACGTGGTCGAGGCCGACGACGCCTACACCGGCAGCCACAGCCGCGCCGTGGTCGAGCTCGCCCTCGGCGTCAGCGACAAGCTCGGCCTCAGTCGCGGCCAGCGGCGCAACGTCGAGTTCGCCGCCCTCCTTCACGACATCGGCAAGATCACGGTGCCGAAGGAGATCATCCACAAGCCCGGCTCCCTCGACGAGGAGGAGTGGGCGATCGTCCGCCGCCACACGATCGAAGGCGAGCGGATGCTGAATCGGATCGGCGGCGTGCTGGCCGAGGTCGGCCGCATCGTCCGCTCCTCGCACGAGCATTTCGACGGCAGCGGCTACCCCGACGGGTTGGCCGGAGAGGCGATCCCGATCGAGGCCCGGATCGTCGCCTGCTGCGATGCCTTCAGCGCGATGACCACCACCCGTGCCTATCGCCAGGCGATGAGCACCGAGGTCGCGGTCGCCGAGTTGCAGCGCTGCGCCGGCACCCAGTTCGACCCCGAGGCCGTCGTGGCCCTGGTCGAGCTGATCGATTCCGGCCGCTTCTGAGCGCCTTGGGACAGCCATCGCCGTCGCTCCGCACGAGCGCCTCGTAGAGTGGTCGCCCGATGACCGCCGACGCGCCGCAGCTCTTCCTGATCGACGGCAACAGCCTTGCCTACCGCGCCTTCTTCGCCCTGCCGGAGTCGATCGGGACCAGCGACGGGCGGCCGACCAACGCGATCTACGGGCTCGCCTCGATGCTGGTCAAAATCATCGATGAGCACCATCCGCAGGGCGTGGTGGTCGCCTGGGACGCCGGCTGGAGCGGCCGCGAGAAGACCTACGACCTCTACAAGGCCCAGCGCAAACCGCGCCCCGACCTGCTGCGCGAGCAGTGGCCGCACCTGATGCCGCTGGTCGAGGCCTTCGGCTACACCAACGTCAGGGTCGAGGGCTACGAGGCCGACGACGTGATCGCCTCGCTGACCAAGCAGGCGCGCGAAGAGGGGATCGAGGTGATGGTGGTGACCGGCGACCGCGATGCCTATCAGCTGGTCGGCGAGGGGGTGCGGGTGATGAGCACCTCGCGCGGGATCACCGAGACCAAGGTCTACGACCGCGAGGCGGTGGAAGAGCGCTACGGGGTGCCGCCGGAGCTGATCTGCGACCTGATGGGGCTGCGCGGCGACACCTCCGACAACATCCCCGGCGTTCCCGGGATCGGCGAGAAGACCGCGACCCAGCTGCTGCAGCAGTTCGGCTCGCTGGAAGCGGTGCTGGAAAGCGTGGACCAGATCTCGGGGGCCAAGCGCAAGCAGAACCTGACCGAGCACGCCGACGATGCGCGGCTCTCGAAGCAGCTGGCGACGCTGCAGTACGACATCGAGACCGGCGTCGACCTGGCTGCGGCGATGGCGAGCGAGCCCGACCGCGGGGCGCTGCGCGACTTCATGCGCGAGTTCGAGCTGCGGGCGGTGATGGAGCGGCTGGAAGAAGCGCTGCCCGAGGGGGATGCGGTGCCGGGCCGCAAGGTCGAGACCGAGCTCGACGTCGAGGCGGTCGCCGGCAAGCCGGGGGACCTGGGGGAGGGGCCCGTGGCGCTGGCGATCAGCGGCGAGCGCTGGGCCGCCGCCGAAGCCGACCGCATCCTCGCCGGCACCTCCTCGCTTGACGAGCTGGCGGTGGCGCTCGATGGCAAGCGTTTCGCGGCCCACGACGCCAAGTCGCTCGGCGGCGGCCGCCACGGCCTGCTCGCCGCCGCGGCGCGTGAGGGGGTCGAGCCCGCCCTCGACCACGACACGATGGTCGCCGCCTACCTGCTGGAGCCGCAGCGGCGCACCTACGACCTGGTCGAGCTCGCCGCCGACGCCGGCATCGGCCTCGCCGAGGGCGCGGCGGCGCAGAAAGCCGAGGACGACGGGCAGCTGGCGCTGGGTGAGGAGCTCGAGGCGGGCTTGGAGCCGGCCGAGGAAGCGCGGCTGGTCGCGGCGCTGCGCGAGGTGCAGGCGCCGCGGATCGAGGAGCTGGGGCTGGAGCAGCTGCTGCGCGAGGTCGAGCTGCCGCTGGTCGCCGTGCTGGCGGCGATGGAACGGGAGGGCCTGAAGCTCGACGCCGAGCGCCTGGCCGAGGTCGGCGCCGGCTTCGGCGAGCGAATCGAGACCCTGGAGCGGGAGATCTTCGAGCTGGCCGGCGAGGAGTTCACGATCGGCTCGCCGCAGCAGGTCGGCCGCGTCCTCTTCGAGGAGCTGGGGCTGACCAAAAAGAGGCGCGGCAAGACCGGCTTCTCGACCGACGCCCGCGTCCTCGCCCAGATCCGCGACGAGCACCCGATCGTCGAGAAGATCGAGCAGTGGCGCGAGCTGACCAAGCTGAAGAACACCTACCTCGACTCGCTGCCGGAGCTGATCGACTCCGAGACCGGCCGCGTCCACACCACCTTCAACCAGACCGCGACCACCACCGGCCGCCTATCGAGCACCAACCCGAACCTGCAGAACATCCCGATCCGGACCGAGATCGGTCGCCCGGTGCGGGCCTGCTTCGTCGCCGAGGAGGGCTCGCAGCTGCTCTCCGCCGACTACAGCCAGGTCGAGCTCCGCGTCCTCGCCCACGTCGCTGACGAGGAGGTGCTGAAAGAGGTCTTCCGCGAGGGCGAAGACGTCCATGCCGCCACCGCCGCCGAGGTCTTCGAGATCGAGCGCGACGAAGTCGACGTCGGCCAGCGCTCGAAGGCGAAGATGGTCAACTTCGGGATCGTCTACGGCCTCACCGGCTTCGGCCTCGCCGACCGGCTCAACATCCCCCGCAAGGAGGGGGAGGAATTCGTCTCCCGCTACCTCGAGCGCTTCCCCGCGGTCCGTGCCTTCCGTGAGCAGGTGATCGAGCGGGCCCAGGAGGAGGGCTTCGTGACGACGCTGATGGGCCGCCGCCGGGCGATCCCGGAGCTGCGCTCCGGCAACCCGAACACGCGCCGCCTCGGCGAGCGGCTGGCGGTCAACACCGTGATCCAGGGCACTGCTGCCGACATCATCAAGGTGGCGATGGTGAGCTGCCAGCGGGCGCTGCGGGAGGCGGGGGGAGAGACCCGCCTCGTCCTGCAGATCCACGACGAGCTCCTCTTCGAGGGCCCGCCGGGGGAGATGGAAGCGGCGGCCGAGCTGGTGGAGCGCGAGATGTGCGCCGCCTACCCGCTCGATCCGCCGCTGGAGGTCGACCTCGGCGTCGGCCGTGACTGGCTCGACGCCAAGTAGTCGACTCCCTCCCTAGGCTTCTTTGCCGGAGAGCTCGACCTTCTCGAAGGTCGCTTTGCCGCTCTCGACCTTCAGCTCGGCCTCCTGGACGACCGCTCCGGGGGTGAGGGCGGCGGTGGTGCAGTTGCCGTGTTCCTCGCCGCCGTTGCCGGGGCCGGAATTGTCGCTTTCTTCGCCGCCGTTGTCGTCGCCGGGCTCTTCCTCGCCCTGGCCGCCGTTGTCGTCGACTTCTTCTTCGCCGCCGTTGTCGTCGCCGGGCTCGCTTTCTTCTTCGCCCGAGTTGTCCTCGCTGCTGGCGGATGCGCCGGCGCCGGAGTGGTCATCGCACTGGATCTCGGTTTCTTCGGTGACGAAGCCGGAGAGGGTTTCGCCGCCGAAGAGGTTGATCGTCAGCTTGCCGGTTTCCTCGTCGAAGGAGGCGATCGTGCCGGCGTTCTCTTCGCCGTCCATCACGCCGTCGTGGTTGGAGTCCTTGCTGTGCGGGTTGTCGCCGGCGAGGAACTCCTGGCGGTTGTTGAGGTGGTCGCGATCCTGGTCGCGACGCGCCTGGTTCACCTTGGTCGAGAGGTGGTTCTTCTTCTCCCAGCGATCCGGGATGTGGTCGTGGTTGCGGTCCTTGGCGGCGGCCAGGCTGGGCATGGCCAGGAATGCGACAAGCGCCCCGAGCGCCAGCGCGAACCAGATCATGCCGAGGCGAGGTCGCCGTGCTTTCGTGCGGGTCATGCCTTCTTCCTCCTAGGTTCGAAAAGTTGAACAACTGGTCGGCGCTTCAACCCCAGCGGCGAACGAAGATCACGGGGCGGTCGAACTTCCGTCCAAGCTGCCGGAGCCGCTGCCGCTGAGTTCGCCGCCGGAGTCGCCGGAGCCGCTGCTGTCGGGGCTTTCGGAGCCCGAGTCGCTGCCGCCGTCGTCGCTCTGGTCGAGTTCGGGGGTTGGAGCCGGTTCGGTGATCGTGCCGCCGTCGCTGCCGCCGTCACCGCTGCCACTGCCGCTCCCCGAGCTGCCGCCGTCGTCGCTGCCGCTTCCGCCCGTGCTGCCCCCGTCGCCGGAGCCGATGGAGCCGCCGCTGCTGTCGCCCGAGCCGCCGTCGGACCCCGACTGGCCCGACCCCGAGCCGCCGCTGCCCGAGCTGCCGCCATGGTGGTCGCCACCGCCCGGCCCCGGGCCGGAGCTGGGGCTCTGGGTCGGGCCGCCGGAGCTGCCGGACTGGCCCGAGCCGCCGCTGGAGCCGCCGTGGCTGCCGCTGAGGGATCCGCCGGGGGAGCCGCTGCCGCCGGGGCCACTCGCGCCCTTCTCGCCGCCGTGGCTACCGGACCCTCCCTTGCCCGGGCCGCCGCCGGTGGTGCCCGATGCAGCTTCGCCTGCCCGTGCGCCGGAGCTCCCCTGGTGCCGCACCAGCGGCGCCGCCTCGGCCGCTTCGGGCCCGGGATGGGCCCCCTTGTGGTACTCGACGGCGACGCCGGCGCCGACCGCGCCGGCGATCAGGATCGTCGCCATGCCGGCTTTGAGCGCGCCCCCGCCGAGGCCGCCGAGTGCGGCGCCGCCGGCCGAGGACGCGCTGGCGCCGGCGGCAATCGCCCCGCCGGCGCGGCCTGCCTCCCCGCCGCTTTCGGCGAGTGCCCGCACCAGGGGCACCGGGATCAGCAGTCCAAGACCGTCGCGCAGCGCCGCCCTGGCGCGGAAGATCACCTGCCGCGCGGCGCCACCGGTGACTCCCAGGGCGGCGGCGATCTCCTCGTGGCTGAGGCCTTCGAGCTCGCGCATCACGATCGCCGCCCGCTGCGGCTCGGGCAGCGCCCGCAGGCGCTGCATCAGGTCGGCCAGTTCCTCGCGCGCCACGACCTCGGCGGCGGCGCTGCGGCCGCCGGGCAGGCCATCCTCGAGCAGCTCGTCGGTGGCCGGCGCCCGGTCGCGGAGGTCGTTCAAGGCGGTGTTGCGGACGATCCGGTAGAGCCAGGGGCGCAGTTCGACCTCGGCCTCCGAGCCGCGCAGAGCCGGCAGTGCCTTGGAGAAGGCGTCCTGGGTGACGTCCTCGGAGTGGCCGCCGACGATCGCCGCGGCGAAGCGGTCCAACGGCCGCCGGTAGCGCCGCACGATCTCCTCGAAGGCGGCGTCGTAGCCGTCGCGGACGAGGTCGACCAGGCGGCGATCGGGCTGCGCCCGCAAGGCCGGGCCCATGAAGATCCGGGCGGCGAACTGCTCTGCTGGCGGCGGCGTCATAACTGGTGGTCCTGCATCGGCGCGTCTGGCCTACTGCGTTACTGATATGAGAGCGGGAAGGTTCAATCCCGCCTAGGGCCCCAACACATGTCCAGACCAAAGATCACGCGAATTAGGGAGAGGCCCCGTGGATAGGGGTGTCGCCGTCCTCCTCACCGCCGCCGCGGGCGGCCTGGTCGCCACTCAGGCGCCGATCAACGCCGGCCTCGGCAAGGCGACCGGGAGCATGGTGGCGGCGCTGGTCTCCTTCTCGGTGGGCACCCTGGCCCTGGCCGCGGTGGTCGTCCTCAGCGGCAAGGCGGGAGGCCTCAGCAGCACCTTCGACGTCAGCTGGTACTACCTGCTCGGCGGCTTCCTCGGCGCCCTCTACGTGCTCAACGCGCTGATCGCGGTCAGCGTGATCGGCGCCGGCGGAGTGGCGGCGGCGACCGTCTTCGGCCAGCTGACGGCCTCGGTGGCGATCGACCGGTTAGGCCTGTTCGGCCTGGACCAGGTCCCGCTCTCGCCCGAGCGCGTCGTCGGCGTCGCCCTGCTGCTGGCCGGGACGATCCTGGTCGTCCGCTGAGCCGGCGTAGTCGGGCGGGGCGATTCGCAGGTAGTGGTTGAAGGACCAGGCGACGAAGCGCTTCGTCGCCATCAGCCGGATCATCGGCCCGAGCAGGCGCGGCGGCACCCGCGGCACCAGCTTCTGCGCCCGCAGCATCCACTTGAACTTCCACTCGTGCGCGTCGTGGAAGGCGGCGTAGCGCTCGGCGGCCTGCTCGCGGCTCTGGCGCCCCTCGACGACCCCGCGCAGCTCGCGGCCGAGGCCGATCCCGAAGTAGAGGGCGGTCCTGATCCCCTCGGCGGTCAGCGGCAGGCAGTGGCCGGCGGAGTCGCCGGCGAAGAAGACGCCGCCCTCGGTGGCGCGGCGCAGCTTGTGGGGGATCCAGTTGCCCTGATAGCGGACCCGGTCGCGGCCGAGGTCCTCGGCCAGCAGCTCGGTCGTCTCGCGGACGTGGAAGCGGGGGTCGAAGGAGCCGACCCCGACCCGGACCTCGTCGCGGGCGGGGAAGGACCAGCCGTAGCCGGCGGGGACGTAGCGGCGGTCGATCCAGACCTCGAGGTCCTCGGCGGAGCCCTCGGGGTGCACCTCGAGCCCGCGCGAGAGCGGCGCGTCGGGCGGCTGGTAGCCGTCGCCGCTGGCCAGCATCCGGCGCCAGCCCAGCGCATCGACGACCAGCGGCGCCGAGATCGTGCCGCGGTCGGTCGCGACCGCGATCCGGCCGTCCCCGCCTGCGCTTTCGGCGCGGCCGTTGACCTTGGCGGTCTCGAAGGCCGCGTCGCAGTCGCGCCAGAGCAGCTGGCAGAGCTCGCGGTAGTCGAAGGTGGAGAAGGTCCAGGGCAGCCGGTAGCGGGCGCTGCCGTGGGGGGTGTGGAGGAGGAGCGTGTCGAAGCGCTGGCGCTCGGCCTCCATCAGCCCCAGCTGTCGCATCCACTCGGTCGGGATGCCGCAGGCGGAGGTCTGCCGTTCGCCGATCTCGTAGCGGTCGATCAGCAGCACGTCGGCTCCGGAGCCGGCCAGCTCGCGGGCAATCGCGAGGCCGGCGAAGCTGGCGCCGCAGATGAGGACGTCGTGCTCGCCGTCCAGGGGCGTGCGTTCGTTGCCGCGTTTGGTGGCTCGGACCGGCATCGGGGCGGATTCTGCCATCATTGCCGCCCGTGTCCGCGACCGAGACCATGACGCCTGCGCCCAGCGCCACCCCCGTCGAGGGCTCGAACGGGCTTCTGCTGCAAATCGACGGCAAGATCGTCCCCAATTACGCGGCGACGATGGTCTCCTTCGAGGAGGGCGACGTCGTCAAGGGCAAAGTCGTCCGCATCGACAAGGACGAGGTCCTCGTCGACATCGGCTACAAGGCCGAGGGGGTCATCCCCTCCAACGAGCTTTCGATCCGCAAGTCGGTCGACCCGCACGAAGAGGTCGAGCTGGGCGAGGAGATCGACGCCCTGGTCCTCACCAAGGAGGACGCCGAGGGCCGCCTGATCCTCTCCAAGAAGCGCGCCCGCTTCGAGAAGGCCTGGCGCCGGATCGAGGTTGCCGCCGACTCGGGCGAACCGGTCGAAGGCGGCGTGATCGAGGTCGTCAAGGGCGGTCTCATCCTCGACCTCGGGGTGCGCGGCTTCCTGCCCGCCTCGCTGGTCGACATCCGCCGCGTCCACAACCTCGACGAGTTCATGGGGCAGACGCTGGAGTGCAAGGTGATCGAGCTCAACCGCAGCCGCAACAACGTCGTCCTCTCGCGCCGCGCCGTCCTCGAGGAGGAGCGCAAGGAGGTCCGCGAGCAGATCCTCGGCCGGCTCGAGCCGGGCCAGGTGGTGGAAGGCAAGATCTCCAACATCGTCGACTTCGGCGCCTTCGTCGACCTCGACGGGATCGACGGCCTGATCCACATCTCAGAGCTTTCCTGGAGCCACGTCAACCACCCCTCCGAAGTCGTCGCGATCGGCGACGACGTGCGGATCAAAGTCCTCGACATCGACCGCGATCGGCAGCGGATCTCACTCGGTCTGAAGCAGACCCAGGAGGACCCATGGCAGCGGGTGATCAACACCCACCGCGGCGGCGACGTGCTGGAGGGAACGGTGACCAAGGTCGTCGCCTTCGGCGCCTTCGTCGAAATCCTGCCCGGCGTCGAGGGCCTGGTCCACATCTCCGAGCTCGCCGACCACCACGTCGAGAACCCGAGCGAAGTGGTCGAGCCGGGGTCGAAGCTGAACGTGAAGATCCTCGAGATCGACGAAGAGCGGCGGCGGTTGTCGCTCAGCATCAAGCGGGTCGAGGGGCAGAACATGGCGATGGCCGGGCTTGGCGAACAGATTGCTGAAGTTGAAGGACAGGGCGCTGAGGATGAGGGACAAAGCGCCGAGGCCGCGGGTCCTGTCGAAGAGGCGTCTGAGGAGCAGCCGTCCGAGGTTGAGGAGGCTCCGGTTGCTGAGGCCCCCGAGAACGGGGAAGAGGAGCATCAGGAGGGGGAATCGGTGCAGGAACGGCCGGATTCGCCTGACTCCGTCGACGAGGCCGCCGGCGAAGACGACGCTCAAACGGGCGAGTCCGACGAGGACTGAGCGGCGCCCGTGGCGCCGCTGACGATCGGCCTCACCGGCGGCATCGCCGCCGGTAAGTCGGAGGCGCTGGCTGCATTTCAACGCTTGGGCGCGGCGACCCTCTCCAGCGACGCGGTCGTCCACGAGCTGCTCGAGAGCGAACCGCTGCAGGGCCGCCTGGTCGAGCGCTGGGGACCGGAGGTCGTCGCCGACGGCAAGGTCAACCGGGCGAAGATCGGCGAGATCGTCTTCGCCGACCCCGAGCAGCTGACCTGGCTCGAGGCGCAGATCCACCCGCTGGTCCAGGCACGCACGGCCGAATGGCTGCTTTCGCTGCCGGCCGAGACCGAGGTTGCGGTGGTCGAGGTGCCGCTGCTGTTCGAGGCCGGCAGCGACGGCGTCTTCGACACCACCGTCGCGGTCGTCACCGCCGACGAGGTGCGCCGGGAGCGCGCCGCGGCGCGCGGCCACGCGCTGGTCGACGAGCGCGAGGCGCGGCAGCTGACCCAGGGCGAGAAGGCCGAGCGGGCCGAGCACGTGGTCGCCAACGACGGCTCGGTGGAGGACCTCGAACGGGCCTTGTCCGCGCTGCTCGAAGAGCTGCGGCGATGAGGCGAAAGGTGCGAGCTCGCCGCCGGCGCGCGATTTGGGGCGGGATCGCGGTCCTTGCCGGCCTCGGTGTCGCCTACCTGATCGCCAGCGGCACCTTCGACCACGCGATCAAGGAGCTGACCCTGCCGCTCCAGCACGAGGACGTGATCCGCCAGCAGGCGGCCGAAAAGGAAGTCGACGCCGCCCTGATCGCCGCCGTGATCTACTCCGAGTCGAAGTTCAGCGACCAGGAATCGAGCGCGGGAGCACGGGGACTGATGCAGATCACGCCGGAAGCGGCCAAGTTCATCGAGAAGCAGAGCGGGGGGACCACCTTCAAGCTCCAAGATCTCTCCAACCCCGAAATCAACATCCGCTACGGGACCTTTCTCCTGCACGAACTGCTCGAACGCTACGAAGGCGACGAGGCGGCAGCGCTCGCCGCCTACAACGCCGGCCCCGGCAACGCCGACAAGTGGGGTGGGGCGAACCTGAAGGTGGAAGACATCCCCTTCCCGGAAACGCGCGCCTACGTCGAAGAGGTGCTGCAAAAGCGCGACGAATACCGCCAGAAGTACGCCAAGGAGCTCGGCTATTAACGCCGCCCCCCGACCCCGGGTCGCGGCCCTGGCGCTCGCCGTCGGCGTGGTCCTCGCCGACTCCTCGATCGTCGTCCTCGCCCTGCCGGAGATCTACCGGGAACTGAACACGACCGTCTCCGGGGTCACCTGGGTGCTCGTCTCCTTCAACCTGGTGATGGCGCTGGCCGCGGTGCCGGCGGCGCTGCTGGCGCGGCGGATCGGGCCGGGCCGGGCGGCGGCGATCGGGCTCGCGATCTTCGCCGGGGCGGGCCTCGCCTGCGGCCTCTCCGACCAGCTCTCGACCCTGATCGTCTCCCGCTGCCTGCAGGCGCTCGGCGGGGCGGCGGCGGTGACGGCGGCGCTGGAGCTGCTGCCGGCGACGGTCGGCTCGGAGCGGCGGGCGGCGACCGTCTGGGCCGCGGCCGGGGCGACCGGCGCCGCGCTCGGCCCCGCGGTCGGCGGCCTGCTCACCGAGCTCGTCTCCTGGCAGTCGATCTTCCTCCTGCAGGTGCCGCTGGCTCTCGGCGCCGCGGTCCCGATCCTCGCCGTCGCCCGGCACGAGGCGGCGACCGGGATCATCGAGCCCGAGCTGCGCAAGACGGGCCGCCCGCACATATGGGCGAACCTGGCTCTGGCGATGGTCTCGGCGGCGATCGCCGCGGCTCTCTTCCTGCTGGTCCTGCTGCTGATCGAAGGCTGGCGGCTGAGCCCGATCGAGGCGGCGCTGGTCGTCACGGTGATGCCGCTGGCGGCGGTGGTCGGGAGCCGGCTCACCGAGCAGGGTGTCGACGCGCGCTCGCGTGCCGCTGCCGGGGCGATCCTCGTCTCCGGCGGACTGGCCGGGCTCGCCTTCCTACCCAAGGCGACGGTGGCGCTGACGGTGCCGCCGCAGATCCTGGTCGGGATCGGCCTCTCGCTGGTCCTCTCGGCGCTGACCGAGACGGCGCTCGGGGGCCGTGCCCCGCAGGCGATCCACGGCGGCTGGACGATCTCAGCCCGCCACGCCGGCGTCGTCATCGGCCTGCTGCTCCTGACCCCGATCTTCACCCACGACATCGCCGAACAGCGCCACGACGCGATCGAAGCCGGCACCGCGGTGATCCTCGACTCGACGGTCAACCCGCTGGTCAAGCTCGACCTCGCCCAGCGGGTCAGCGACCGGCTCGAAGAAGAGAAGGGGAAGGTGCCGACGATCGGCCCCGCCTTCGAACCGCTGCCCTCCAACTCGGCCGAACGCGCCGAAGTCGTCCAGCTGCGGGAAGAACTGCAGGACCAGCTCAACCGCGGCGCCACCCATGCCTTCAGCACCTCGTTCATCCTGGCGGCGCTGCTCGGTTTGGTGGCGCTCCTCCCGATCGCCCTGGCGCGGAGGGTCGAGCTGTGAGGGGGCGGGTGCTGGTGATCGGCGCGATCGTCGCCTCGCTGGCCCTGGTCGGCGCCTACCTCGCTGCCGGCGGCTCCTCGTATGAGCCCGAGCACGTGCAGAACCCCTGCCAGCCCCGCCCCTGGAGCAACCCCCAGAGCCTGGGAGAAATCGCCAACCAGTTCACGATCTCGGCGCTGGACGGCGCGGCCTGCAAGCTGGGCGTCTCACGCGAGACCCTGGCGCGGGCGCTGGCCACTCCGGAGAGCCGCAAGCGCTTCAGCGAACGCTTCCACATCACCGACGCGAAGTTGGCCGAAGCGATCCGCGCCGGCCTCCTGCGCGCGGTCAACGACGCCGAAGAAGCAGGCGCCCTCAGCCCCTTCCTCGCCGCGCCCCTGCGCGAGACCCTGCGGAGAATCCCGCTCCAGGAAGCGATCGAACTGATCCAAAACGCCAGATCCCTCCTAGGCAACGTCCAGAACTTCCTTGGTCCGGCGGGCAGCCTGATCGAAGGATTCCTGCCTTAGCGGGGCGCCTGCCGGTAGGGAGGGGTGGGGGTCACTCGCTCCGACAAAAGCCGAGCTAATTAGCTCGGCTTTTTGAGTATCCGCCGGCTCGAGTGCCCCCCACCCCTCCAGCCACAGAGCTCCGGCAGACGCCCAGCTGACGAAGGGAGCCTCAAGTTCCGTGGTTCCTTTGTCCTGTATGAGCGGACAAAAGAACCACGGAACAAGACAGCCACCCGAGTTCCCAGTTCCACGGTTCCTTTGTCCTCTATAGGCGGACAAAGGAACCACGCAATGCCGCAAAGGGCCAGCCAGCCGAAGTCGTGGTTCCTTTCGGACGCATACCGTCCATAAGGAACCACGGAACGTGTTGGGAGGGGTCCGGTCGTCCCCTGAGCGAATGTCCGCGAAGCGCGCGACATGCAATCTGGTTCTTGCCCGCCATAGGCGGGCAGCATCTGAGGGAGCCAGGCCCGATAGGGCCGCGACAAATTCGCTCAGGGGATGAGCGGACCCCTGCCGGGCCGCTCAGCTTGATTCGTCGATCTTGTAGTCGCGGGCGTCGGTGTCCCAGCTGATGCCTTTGCAGAGCTCTTCGGGGGTGGTGCCGAGGGCGACTGCCAGCTTGACCATCGTTCCCAGACGAGGTTCGCGGCCTCCGCGCTCGAGCAGGGAGACCTCGGTGCGGTGCAGTTCGCAGCGGTCGGCGAGCTCTTCTTGGGAGATGCCGGCGGCGTCGCGGGCCCGGCGCAAATTCACGGCAAAGCGATCACGTTTATCCATTGTGTGAAGTGTTTGTCGTAGAAGACAGAAGCTCTACAGACAAAACATATAAATTGAGACGAAATTGCCCGTTATCGGCGAGTCGCCCGCCAAACCCACAGCATCGCCAGGGGTTGCAGCGGCAGCCGCGCCCACAGCGCCCAGCGCGGGAACTTGCGCATGTCGAGGCCGCGGATCTGCTCCGGGTTGACCGCCATGTGGATGTTGGCCGGGAAGACGGCGATCAGCAGCGCCAGCAGCCACCAGCGGCCGAAGCGGCGGGTGGCAGGGGGGAGGACCAGGGCGGCGCCGGCGATCTCGGCGTAGCCGCTGATCGCCACCACCTCCTGCTTCTGGGCCTCGATCGCCGGCGGCACGATCGCTTCGAAGAAGCGCGGGCGCAGGAAGTGCATCGTCCCGGTGAAGGCGAAGAAGGACGCAAGGGCGGCGCGTGAGAGCCTCATCGGAGCCCAGCATATGCGCCAGCTATGTTCTGAACGTGCCCGAGTTCAAGCTGAACCCCGCCTACTCACCGACGGCGGACCAACCGAAGGCGATCGCGGGGCTGGCCGAGGGGCTGGGCGCCGGCGAGCGCTTCCAGACCCTGCTCGGCGCCACCGGCACCGGCAAGACCTTCACGATGGCGGCGACGATTGCCGAGGTGCAACGTCCTGCGCTCGTGATCGCGCACAACAAGACGCTTGCCGCGCAGCTCTGCAACGAGTTCCGCGAGTTCTTTCCCGACAACGCGGTCGAGTACTTCGTCTCCTACTACGACTACTACCAGCCCGAGGCCTACGTCCCGGCCCAGGACCTCTACATCGAGAAGGACTCCTCGATCAACGACGAGATCGACCGGCTGCGGCACGCCGCCACCGCGGCGCTGTTCGCCCGCCGCGACGTGATCATCGTCGCCTCGGTCTCCTGCATCTACGGGATCGGCTCGCCCCAGGTCTACAACGAAAAAATGCAGCTGTTCAAGGTCGGGGAGGAAATCGACCGCGACGACGTCCTCCGCAAGCTGGTGAAGATGCAGTACCAGCGCAACGACCAGGTGCTCGGCCGCGGCGCCTTCCGGGTCCGCGGCGAGGTGCTGGAGATCATGCCCTCCTACGCCGAGTCGGCCTACCGGATCGCGCTCTTCGGCGACGAGATCGAGGGGATCCAGCACTTCGACCCGCTGACCGGAGAGGTCCTCGACGTGATCGACCACGTCTCGGTCTGGCCGGCCTCCCATTACGTGACCAAAGACGAGACGGTCGATCGCGCCGTCGACGAAATCCGCGCCGAACTGGAATCGCGGACCGCCGAGCTGGAAGGCGAGGGCAAGCAGTTGGAGGCGCACCGGCTGCGGCAGCGGACGATGTACGACCTGGAGATGATCAAGGAGCTCGGCTTCACCTCGGGGATCGAGAACTACTCGCGGATCCTCGACGGCCGGCCGCCCGGCAGCCCGCCGCACACCCTGATCGACTACTTCCCCGATGACTTCGTCGTCTTCGTCGACGAGTCCCACCAGACGATCCCCCAGATCGGCGGCATGTACGAGGGGGACCGCTCGCGCAAGACGACGCTGGTCGACTACGGCTTCCGGCTGCCCTCGGCGATCGACAATCGACCGCTCAAGTTCGAGGAGTTCCTCGAACGGGTGAAGCAGCTGGTGATGGTCTCGGCGACGCCGGGCCCGTTCGAGAAGGCCGAATCGACCCGGACCGTCGAGCAGATCGTCCGCCCGACCGGGATCGTCGACCCGGAGATCGAGCTGCGGGAGACGAAGAACCAGATCGACGACCTGATGAACGAGGTCAAGCGGGTGGCCGAGAGCGGCGACCGCACCCTGGTGACGACGCTGACCAAGAAGATGGCCGAGGACCTGACCGCCTACCTGCTCGAGTACGGGGTGAAGGTCCGCTACCTGCACTCCGAGGTCGACACCCTGGAGCGGATCCAGATCGTCCGCGACCTGCGGCTCGGCGAGTACGACGTGCTGGTCGGCGTCAACCTCCTGCGCGAGGGGCTCGATCTCCCTGAGGTCTCGCTGGTGGCGATCCTCGACGCCGACAAGGAGGGCTTCCTGCGCGGCGAGACCAGCCTCGTGCAGACGATCGGCCGGGCGGCGCGCAACGTCAACGGCCGGGTGCTGATGTACGCCGACAAGGAGACCGAGGCGATGCGGGCGGCGATGCGCGAGACCGACCGCCGCCGCGAGATCCAGCTCGCTTACAACAAGGAGCACGGGATCACCCCGGAGACGGTGCGCAAGGGGATCTCCGAGATGGCCGAGTTCCTGGCGATGGAGGACCGGGCGCCGCGCAAGCGCCGCCAACGCCGCGGCAGCGACTTCGCCAGCCCGGAGGAGCTGGAGAAGACGATCGTCGCCCTCGAGGAGGAGATGCTCGCCGCCGCCGACGACCTCCGCTTCGAGGAGGCGGGGCGGATCCGCGACGAGCTGCGCGAGCTGCGCCGCGACCTCGACGGGATGACCGCCGGCGCCTGATGGCCCTCGACGTCACCGAGGCGAGCTTCGAGCGCGAGGTGCTGGAGCGCTCGCGGGCGGTTCCGGTCGTGGTCGACTTCTGGGCCGACTGGTGCGGCCCCTGCAAGGCACTGAGCCCGGCCCTGGAAGCGGCCGAGACCGCGCGCGAAGGCAAGGTCGTCCTCGCCAAGGTCGACGTCGACGCCAACCAGCAGCTGGCGGCGCTGTTCCAGGTGCAGGGGATCCCGGCGGTGAAGGCGTTCCGGGACGGGCGGGTGGTCGACGAGTTCACCGGGGCGCTGCCGCCCGCACGGGTCGAGGCGTTCTTCGACAAGCTCGTCCCCTCGCGGGCGGACGAGTTGCTGGCTGCCGGAGACGAGCTCTCGCTGCGCGAGGCGGCGGAGCTGGAGCCCGGCCGAACCGACATCGCCGTCGCCCTGGCCAAGGCGCGACTCCAGCGCGCCGCCGAAGACGAGGCGCTGGAGGCGGTCGTCAACCACGACGGCGACTTCGCCGCCGACGGCATCGCCGCCCGCGTCCGCCTCGCCAAGGCCGGGATCGGCAGTGAGGCCTTCGCTGCCCTCGACCGCGGCGAGCGGGAGGTGGCGCTGGACGAGCTGATCGAGGAGCTCCGCGAGACGACCGGCGACGCCGGCGACCTCGACCCCGAGGAGCGCCGCGACCTGCTCCGCCGCGCGATCGTCGGCATCCTCAGCGACCTCGACCCCGCCGACCCCACCGCCCGCGCCTACCGCCGCAAGCTGGCGACTGCTTTGGACTGAGATACCTGACTACAAATTGTCTCCGCATACCGGAGACAATTTGTAGATCAGAGTCCTAGTTCGGTTCGGCGGCGGGCCAGGAGCCGCTTCAGGCGCCTTGCGACCGCCTCGGGTTCCTGTTCGATGCGCCTCGCGGCGATGCGGATCGAGTCGATTCCCGCGAGCTTCAGATCCTCCTGGCGCAGGCGGTCGCTCTCGAACGCCTCGCGGCTCCCATGCGTCTCCCAGCCGTCGACTTCGACCGCGAAGCGCTCCTCCTCCCAGTAGGCGTCGATCTCGCAGCCGGCCTCGAAGGCGTTGAGCTTCGGCAACCGGAGCCCGGCATCGATGATCGCGTCGAGGAAGAGGAGCTCCGAGCGGGCCCGGTCGAAGACCGGTTGCCGGTAGAGGCGCAGGACCTCCTGGAGCCGTTCGGTCACGAAGCTGCGGGGCCGCCGCTCCAGGGATCGGTCGATCGCCGCGAGGTCCAGCTTCCCGCGCCGCCGCGCCCGGTCGACCACTCTGCTCAGCCCGCGGCTCGAGCTGACCCCGGCGAGGTCGACGAGGGTGCGCGCCACCGAAGTCACGGGAAGGCCCTCGTAGATGTCGCGTTCCTCGTCGGGCAGGGACCAGACGCGGTGCACGCGCAGGCCCTGCCGGACGTTCCCTCTCGCCGCCACCGTCACCTCGGCTTCTCGCGGCGCGGCGGGTATCAGCCCCCAGAGCCACGCTGCCGAGCGGTGGCTCAACACCGCGGTCCCAGGGAAGACCAGGAGCGCCGCCGCCGCTCGCGCATGGTCCGAGAGCGCTGCGTGGCCGATCGCATACACGCCCCGGTGGATCCGCTGTAGACGCCCGGAGTCCTCGGCCCGCGCGATGTGCCCTTTCGAGAAGCCGAGCTCTCGCAGTTGGCGGTAGGAGAGGACGCCGTGGTGCCTCTCGGCCAGCTCCGCCAGGCGGTGATGGGAACGCATTTCTCCCCGCATACCGGGGACAAGGGCACAGGAGGCAAAACTCTCCCCCCAGGGAACATCTGTTCGTATGCGTAGAATCGAAGAGAGTGGCTGCCTCTGACCGCATCGTCATCTCCGGCGCCCGGGAGCACAACCTCAAGGACATCGACGTCGAGCTGCCTCGGGACGCGCTGATCGTCATCACCGGCCTGTCCGGGTCCGGCAAGTCGAGCCTTGCCTTCGACACGATCTACGCCGAGGGGCAGCGGCGCTACGTGGAGTCGCTCTCGGCCTACGCGCGGCAGTTCCTCGGGCTGATGGAGAAGCCCGACGTCGACTCGATCGAGGGGCTCTCGCCGGCGATCTCGATCGACC
Organism: Solirubrobacterales bacterium; assembly: GCA_036278095.1. Taxonomy (GTDB): domain Bacteria; phylum Actinomycetota; class Thermoleophilia; order Solirubrobacterales; family 70-9; genus VAYN01. The sequence goes on from DASULS010000033.1 coordinate 91,828, forward strand.
AGAAGACGACCTCGCGCAACCCGCGCTCGACGGTCGGCACGGTGACCGAGATCTACGACTACCTGCGGCTGCTCTGGGCGCGGATCGGCGTCCCGCACTGCCCCGAGTGCGGCGAGGAGATCACCGGCCAGACCCAGGAGCAGATCGTCGACCGGCTGATGACGCTCGAGGACGGGACCAAGTTCATGGTGATGGCGCCGGTCGTCCGCGGCCGCAAAGGCGAGTACGGCAAATTGCTCGACCAGATGCGGCTCGAGGGCTACTCGCGGGCCAAGGTCAACGGCGAGCTGCGCCGCCTCGATGAGGACATCGCCCTCGACAAGAAGTACAAACACGACCTCTCGATCGTCGTCGACCGCCTGGTGATGAAACCGGAGCTGCGCCGGCGCCTCTCGGAGTCGGTCGAAGCCGCCGCCGGGCTCGCCGCCGGGCTGATCGAAGTCGAGATCCAAAACGCCGCCGATGGCGGCAAAGGCGAGACGCTGCTCTTCTCCGAGCAGTTCGCCTGCCTCAACTGCGGCACCTCGATCCCCGAGCTGGAGCCGCGGATCTTCTCCTTCAACTCGCCCCACGGCGCCTGCGACCGCTGCCACGGCCTCGGCTTCCAGCGGGTGATCGACCCCGAGCTGGTCGTCCCCGACCCGACGCTCTCGCTGGCCGAGGGAGCGCTGCAGCCCTGGAACCGGGGCATCACCGCTTACTGGAGGCGGCTGATCGCCTCCGTCGCCGAGAGCTACGGCATCGACGTCGACAAGCCCTGGGCGAAGCTGAAGAAGTCCGAGCAGGAGACCTTCCTCTACGGCACCGGCGAGGAGCGCCACCACGTCTCCTACACCAACCGCTTCGGCCGCCGCCGCTCCTACAAGGTCCGCTTCGAGGGGATCGTCAACAACCTGCAGCGCCGCTACGAAGAGACCGACTCGGAGTCCAACCGGGAGCGGATCGAGGGGTACATGGCCGAGCAGCCGTGCCCGGCCTGCAAGGGCGCCCGGCTGCGGCCGGAGAGCCTCGCGGTCAAGGTCGGCGGCCTCAGCATCGCCGAGTACAGTGACCTCTCCGCCCATGCCGCCGCCGCGTGGATCCGCGACCTGGAGCTGACCGAGACCGAGCGGGCGATCGCGCGGCTGATCGTGCGCGAGATCACCGAGCGGCTCTCCTTCCTCGAGAACGTCGGCATCGGCTACCTCTCGCTGGCCCGCTCGGCCCGTTCGCTCTCCGGCGGGGAGGCGCAGCGGATCCGCCTCGCGACGCAGATCGGCTCGCACCTGGTCGGGGTGATGTACGTGCTCGACGAGCCCTCGATCGGCCTCCACCAGCGCGACAACGAGAAGCTGATCGCGACGCTGGACCGCCTCCGCGACCTCGGCAACACGGTGATCGTCGTCGAGCACGACGAGGGGACGATGATGGCCGCCGACCATCTCGTCGACCTCGGCCCCGGCGCCGGGGAGCACGGCGGCCACGTGATCGCCGCCGGCACGCCGGCCGAGGTCTCGAAGAACCCCTCCTCGCTGACCGGCCAGTACCTCTCCGGCAAGCGCACGATCGAGGTGCCCGCCGAGCGGCGCAAGCCGAGCGGGGCCCTGCTCGTCCGCGGCGCCCGCGAACACAACCTCAAGGACGTCGACGTGACGATCCCGCTCGGCGTCTTCTGCTGCGTCACCGGCGTCTCCGGCTCGGGCAAGTCGACGCTGGTCAACGAGACCCTGCACCACGCGGTCGCCAACCGCCTGCACCAGGCGAAGCTGCGCCCCGGCGCCCACGACGGCATCGACGGCCTCAGCCAGATCGACAAGATCATCAACATCGACCAGTCGCCGATCGGCCGCACCCCGCGCTCCAACCCGGCCACCTACACCGGCGTCTTCGACCACATCCGCGCGCTCTTCACCCAGACCCAGGAGGCGCGGGCGCGCGGCTACAAGCCCGGCCGCTTCAGCTTCAACGTCAAGGGCGGCCGCTGCGAGGTCTGCAAGGGCGACGGCCAGATCAAGATCGAGATGCACTTCCTGCCCGACGTCTACGTCCCCTGCGAGCAGTGCCACGGCAAGCGCTACAACCGCGAGACGCTCGAGGTCCG
>DASULS010000034.1:0-6287 GCA_036278095.1 Solirubrobacterales bacterium
GTCGGCGGCGTCCATCGTCCGTTTCTGGTGGGTGACGATGACGAACTGGGCGCGGTCGGAGAAGCGGCGGATCAGCTGCAGGAAGCGGTCGATGTTGGCGTCGTCGAGGGCGGCCTCGACCTCGTCGAGGATGTAGAAGGGACAGGGCCGGGCGAGGAAGACGGCGAAGACGAAGGCCAGCGCCACCAGCGACTTCTCGCCGCCCGAGAGCAATGAGAGCTTGCGCATTGACTTGCCCGCCGGGGTGACCTCGATCTCGACCCCGAGCTCGTCGCGCTCTTCTTCCTCCTCCTCGGGCTCCGGCTCGGCGTCGGTCGGAGCCTCCTGCTCGCCGGCCGGGCGCTCGTCATCGCGCACCGGCCGCAGGCTGACCCGGCGCAGCCGCCCGCGCCCACCCGGGAAGAGGTGGGCGACCATCTCCTCGAAGTTCTTCGCGGTCGCCTCGAAGGTCTCCTCGAAGGCGCGCTCGATCTCCTCGTCGATGTCGCGGATCAGCGACTCCAGCTCGCGCATCGAGCGCTCGATGTCCTCGCGCTGGGTCTGCAGCGCCTCGACGTGCTCGCGCGCCTCGTCGTATTCCTGCTCGGCCAGCGGGTTGACCGGGCCGATCTGCGCCCGGCGTCGCTCCAGCCGCTCCAGCCGCTTGTCGATCTCCGCCCGCGCCTCGTCGGTCAGGGCCTCCTCGGCCGGGGGGATCTCCTCGCCGAGCCGCTCGGCGATCGAGGCGAGCTCGCGCTCGGCCTCGGCGCGGCGGTCGCCGAGGTGGGCGGCCTCGACCTCGGCCCGGGTCAGCTCGTCGGAGGTCTCCTTCATCTCCGCCTGCAGCTCGAACTCCTGCTGCGAGCAGGCGCGCAGCTCCTCGGCGATCTCGTCGCCGTCGTCCTGCCCGCCGACCACCTTGCCCTCGATCAGCGCAACCCGGGAGCGGATCGCCGCCCCGGCGGCTTCGGCGGCCTTCAGCGCCCCGCGGACGTCGTCGAGCAGCGCCTCGCCGGCGGCGACGCGAGCCCGCAGCGCCTCGCGGTGGCGCTCGCCGAGCAGCCCCTCGGCGCGGCGGGCATGGCGGGAGGCGCGCTCGGCGCCGGCGCGGACGTCGCCCAGCGCCGCCTCGCGGGCCGACTCGGCCGCCTCGGAAGAGCGGGCAACTCCTAGACCCTCGCTCGCGGTGCGCAGGCCGGCGTCGATCTCCCCCAGCTCCTCCTCCAGCTTGCGCGCCCGCTCCGCCGGAGCGGAGCCCGGCCCGACGTCGAGCGTCAGCGGCCCGAGCTCGGCGCGCAGGCCCTCCAGGCCCGCCTCCAGCTCGGTCTCGCGGTTGGAGAGGTTGGCGACCCGCACCGCGACCCGCTCCTGCTCGCCGCGCAGCTTCGTCAGCAGTCCCCAGGCCTGGGTCCGCTCGCGGTCGCGGGTGGCGAAACGCTCCTCGGCGGCGGTCCGGCGCTTGGAGACCTCGGCCAGCCGTTCCTCCAGCTTCTCGCGCACCCCCCGCGCCTTTGCCGCGGCCTTTTCCGCCGCCGCGGCCCGGTCGGCGCCGAAGCGCAGCTCCTCGGAGACGAGCTGCGCCCGCAGCCCCAGCTCCTCGCGTTCGATCCGCGCCCCCAGCTCGGCCGCCTGCGCCTGTCGCTTCAGCGGCCGCAGGCGCGCCCGCGCCTCGCGCTCGACGTCCAGCGCGCGGTCGAGGTTGTCGCGGGCGGAGCGCAGCTTCAGCTCGGCCCGGCGGCGGCGTTTGCGGTGCTTGCCCAGTCCCGCGGCCTCCTCGACCAGCAGCCGCCGCTCGCGCGGCTTGGAGTGGACGATCGTCTCCACCCGGCCCTGGCTGATCACCGAGTGCATCTCGCGGCCGAGGTTGGTGTCGGAGAGGACGTCGGTGACGTCGGCGAGCCGGCAACGGGCTCCGTTCAAGCGGTAGCCGCTGTCGCCGGAGCGGTCGAGCCGGCGTTCGACCGCGATCTCGGAGAACTCGGTGGCGGCGCGGCCGTTTGAGTTGTCGATCACGACCTCGACTTCGGCGGCGCGGCGCTGGCTGATCCCTTTGCCGCCGGCGGAGATCACGTCCTGCATGGAGGCGCCGCGGATCGCCCCGGGGCTCTGCTCGCCGAGCGCCCAGAGGACGGCGTCGGTGATGTTGCTCTTGCCCGAGCCGTTGGGACCGACGATCACGCTGACGCCGGGGGAGAACTCGAGCGTCGTCCGCTCCGGGAACGACTTGAACCCCTTCATCGCGATCGACCTCAGATACATCTACGTGCTCCTTGCATGGCCCACCAGATTCACGGTCGCCCCGGACGCGACGGCTGCCCGGTCAACCCCCAAGTTGCGACAAAGCCTCCTCGGCGGCTTCCTGCTCGGCGGCCTTCTTGCTGCGCCCTTCCCCCGTGCCGACGCGCTTGGAATCGACGATCGCGACGACCTCGAAGGTTCGCCGGTGCGGGGGGCCTGTCGACGCGACCACCTCGTAGGTTACGCGCGCCCCGCGCTGGGCCAAGAGCTCCTGCAGGGCGGACTTGAAATCGATCCGCGTCTCGGCGGCGAGCTCGATCCGCGGTTCGAAGGCCTCCACCACCGCCTCGGCCGTGCGCTCGAAGCCGAAAGCGACGTAGCAGGCGCCGATCAGCGCCTCGGTCGCCTCCGGCAGCGGCCGGCCGCCTTCGAGCAGGGCCTCGGCCGGGATCGCGGCGACGACGCCTTCGGGCTCGTTGGCGCGCAGCATGTCGGGCACCCCGAGCAGCATCCCGACCTCGGCGCAGGCGACGCCGCTGACCGCCTGGTTGTGGATCTTGGTCAGGCCGCCGGCGGCGCGGTCCTCGAACTCCTCGAAGACGCGGCCCGCGACGGTCAGGGCGAGGACGCTGTCGCCGAGGAAGGCGAGTCGCTCGTAGGCATCGACCCGGCGCTCGGTCCAGGAGGAGTGGGTCAGCGCCTGCCGGCGCAGGTCGTCGGGGAGCTCCTCGATCAGTGCCGCGAGGCCGGCAACCGCGGAGTCCGGGTCGACCGTCAACGGTTCAGGCCGGCGCGTGCTCGAGCACGAAGCCGACGGCGTCGCCGACCGTCTTGATGTGGGTGGCCTGCTCCTCGCTGACGCTGACGCCGTAGCGGTCCTCCAGCTCCATCACCAGCTCGTAGAGGTCGAGCGAGTCGGCGTCGAGGTCCTCCTTGAAGCGGGTGCCCTCGTCGATCCGCCCGGCGTCGACTTCGAGCTCCTCGGCGAGGTGCTCGCGGACCAGGGTCAGCACTTCGTCGCGATCCATCCTGTGGCCTTGTTTATCACGGCGCTGTCACGCGCCGTCGCCCGTGGCGAGCGCGCCGCGGCCGGCGCCGCCCTCGGCGAGCAGCGCCGCGGTGCGGCCGACCGCGTCGACCTCGGCGCAGCGGGCGGCAAGGCGGACGGCGTTGGCGATCCCCTCGGGGCCGGAGCTGCCGTGGCCGACGACGGCGATCCCGCGCAGGCCGAGCAGGATCGCGCCGCCGGTGGTGTCGGGGTGCAGCTCGCGCCGCAGGCCGTTCAGGGCCGGTTTCATCAGCAGGCCGCCGGCGGCGGCGAGCGGGTTGGAGCGGGCAGCGGCGCCGACCGCCGCGGCGACGGTCTTCGCGGTGCCCTCGAGCAGCTTCAGCGAGACGTTGCCGGTGAAGCCGTCGGTGACGACGACGTCGGCCTTGGCGGCGGGAAGGTCGCGTCCCTCGACGTTGCCCACGAAGTCGATCCCGGCGGCCTGGCTGAGCAGGCGGTGCGCCTCGACCACCTCCTCGCGGCCCTTGCCCGCCTCCTCGCCGACGGTCAGCAGGCCGACGCTGGGGTCGCGGACCTCGAGCACGGCGGCGCTGAAGGCGGCGCCGAGGAAGGCAAACTGGACCAGGTGCTGGGCGCGGACCTCGACGTTGGCGCCGACGTCGAGGAAGAGGACCGGTTTGCCGGGGACCGGCAGCTGCACCGCGAGCGCCGGCCGCTGCACGCCCTTGAGGCGGCGCAGGCCGAAGGTCGCGGCGGCCATCGTCGCCCCGGTCGAGCCGCAGCTGACCAGCGCCGCCGAGGCGCCTTCGGCGACGTCGCGGGCGGCGCGCACGACCGAGGCCTCCTTCTTCGCCCGCACCGCCGGCACCGGGTCCTCCTCGTTGGCGATGAAGTCGGTGGTCTGGACGACGTCGATCCCCTCGACGCCGTCGAGCCCGAGCGCGCGCTTCGGCCCGAACACGCGCACGCCGATGCCGTCGGCGGCGGCCAGCCGCGCGCCCTCGGCAAGCGCCTCGAAGCCCCGCTCGGCGCCGTAGCCGTCGAGGGCTACGGTGACCGGGCGCTCAGGCGCCACGGCTACTCGTGGGTGTGGGTCGCCGTCGGGTCGCTGAGCCGCTGCTCGACGACCTCACGGCCGGCGTAGGTGCCGCAGGTCGGGCAGACGCGATGCGGAATCCGCGGGCTATGACAGCGCGGGCAGCGGTTGAGCGTGGCCTTACCGGCCTTGTGTTGCGCACGACGCTTGTCGCGGCGCGCACTTGAAGTTCGCTTCTTCGGGACAGCCATCGGTCGCGAGATGGTACATGCCCGCAGTTTTCCGAGGATTGCAGGGGGTCCGGCGCTCCCTCTCAAAACACTCCAGCGCGAAGCGCGTTTTGAGAGGGAGCGCCGGACCCCCTACCGATAATCCGCCCGAACCACTGCTAAGTCGTCTGCCTGCCAGGTGATTCGTCCGCCGGTCCACTCGGCGAGGTCGGTTGCTTGCTCTGGGAAGTCGTAGTCGGGGTCGATCGGGGCGATCTGGGGGTCGGCTTTGACGATGTCGCCGATCACGAAGGAGCGGGCCTGCTCGCGGATCTGGCGGAAGAGGTTCTGCTTCTGCTCGGCGCGCAGGTGGTGGATCGAGAGGACGCCGATCACCAGGTCCCATGGGCCGTCGGGCAGCGGGTCCTCGATCCGCGCCAGCTGCACGTCGTCGTAGGCCTCGCGGGCGCGGAAGACCATGTCGGGGCTGGAGTCGAGGCCGATCACCCAGGCGTCCGGGTAGGCCTCGATCAGGCGCTTGGTCGTCTCTCCCGTCCCCATCCCCAGCTCCAGAACGCGCTCGGGCGGGAACGGGATCGCCGCGATCGCCTGCTCCTGCAGCTCGTCGTAGCGGGGGACCTCGGAGCGGATCAGCTCCAGGTAGGTGTCCGGTTTCCAGTGGAATTGGCCCATCTCGTAACCTCGTCGGGAAGTCGTCCATCGTAAGCGTCACGACCAGCGGAGGTGCGGCAATGGCCCAGGAGCCAATGACGATCATCGATCTATCGCGCCTCTCGCTGGCCCACGGCGAGGGCAAGCGGCTGGAAGTGCCGGTCGCGCTCGAGCCCGTCGAGCTGGCCGGCCAGACCTACAAGCCCGAGCCCTGGTCGCCGACGGTTCGGCTCGAGGTCTCCCGCCCCAGCAATGGCTTCGCCTTCCGGCTCGAGTTCCCCGTCCACCTCGAGGGACCCTGCATGCGCTGCCTAGAGCCGGCGGCGCTCGACCTCGACGTCGAGGCGCGCGAGATCGACCAGGCCGGGACCGACGATCCCGAACTGCGCAGCCCCTACGTCTCCGACGACGAGCTCGACATCGGCCGCTGGGCGCACGACGCCACGATCCTCGCCCTCCCCACCCGCATCCTCTGCCGCCCCGACTGCGCCGGCCTCTGCCCCATCTGCGGCGAGTCCCTGAACGACAACCCCCACGAGCACGAAGAAGCAACCGACCCCCGCTGGTCAGCCCTCAAAGACCTCAAGCTCGACTAGCAGGGCAGCGCTTCCGACTTTGACCCCGCCCGGGTGGGGTCAAAGTCGGTTGTGGAGCAACGTCTCGCCGTTCAGATCAATGGCCCCAGCCGTCCCCACCGAAACCCCAACGAACGCGCCGCCGATCTCGCCCCAGAAGCAGCCGGCTACCGCGTCATCCATCTCACCGAACGAGAGGTCGATGAGGAACCCGACCGAATCGCCAACCTCCTCCGACGGGAATTGGAAGCTAATTGAGCAGCATCAGCCGCCTGTGGTGGAGGGGTCGGGTGCCCCTCTCAAAACACTCCCAGCGCGAAGCGCGTTTTGAGAGGGGCACCCGGCCCCTCTACCAACGCTACGGCTGCTGGTCGAGTTCGGGCGCTGCTTCCTCCTCGCGCCCGGCAAGCCGGTCACGGCCACGCTGGACGGCGGCGAGGAACTTCTGCAGGTTCACTTCGAGGGTGTTGAGGATCTCGTCGGCGTAGTCCTCGGCGCCGAGGCGGATTTCGCGCTCGCGGGTGCGGGCGTCCTCGACGATCTCGTCGGCGGCGCGCTCGGCCTGCTTG
>DASULS010000035.1:0-45306 GCA_036278095.1 Solirubrobacterales bacterium
TGGCGTCGGCAGAACGCGCATCCGACTTTGTCCCCACTCCAGTGTGGTCAAAGTCGGATTCGGTGCCACCCGCGCGGACGCTGCTCGGTTCCTCGGCGGCCGGATCCACGCTCAACCTGACGGAACCGGATAGTCATGAGCAGCGCTATTCGGCCGACTGAGGACGCCGCACCGCGCAGTGTCCGCCGCCGCCAGGCGCGGGCGAGGGTTCTGCCGAGCCCTCCTAGTAGACCTAACGTCCAGGGCGCTTGTCACGCTTCAAGCGAGCGGCTGCGGGAGCCGAGGGAATCAGGGGAGCCCCTGGGGTCATTCACGCATGGCGATTCCACGACAGCAACCAGTCCCGTCCAGGCCGAAGCACCATCGGCGCAAGCGTCGGCGCGTCTGGAAGGACAAGCACTACCGCTGGGTCCCGGACGGGCAGGGCGACTGGCGCGTCCAGGGCTACATCTTCACCCACCACCACAAGCCCAAGCCCGGCCACTACCGCGGCCCCGGCCCGAAGCCGCCGCGCCAGGCGCTGCCGGCGGGTGCCGGGGCGCCGGCCCCCGCCCCACCGCCCTCCGACCCACGCCCGCCGCAGGCCTACCAGGGCGAATTCGGCCTGGCGCAGGCGGTGCGGCTGCTGCAGCGGGCGGGCTTCGGCCCGCTCCCCGGGCAGGCCGAGCAGCTGGTCTCGCTCGGGCTCGTCGGCGCGGTCCAGTCGCTGACCCGCCCCGCCGGTCCGGCCGTCCTCCACGGGCCGCCGCCGACCGACGACGAAGGCAACCCGATCGCCCCCGCCGACGCCTGGGGCCACGACCACCTCTGGTGGCTCGACCGCATGGTCCGCACCGACCAGCCCCTGGTCGAGCGGATGGCGCTCGTCTTCCACGACTGGTTCGCGACCTCCAACGCGAACGTCTCCAAACAGCAGCAGATGATCGACCAGTCGAACCTCTTCCGCTCCCACTGCTTCGGCTCGTTCCTCGACCTCTTCAAGGCGGTGACGATCGACCCGGCGATGCTGCAGTGGCTGAACGGCAACGAAAACTACAAGTGGGCGCCGAACGAGAACTACGGCCGCGAGATGATGGAGTTGTTCTCGCTCGGGGCCGACCGCGGCGCCTATACCGAGGACGACATCCGCGAGCAGGCGCGGTCGCTGACCGGCTGGCGCAACGACTGGTCGAGCGAACAGGGCGCCTACAACTTCCGCTTCGACCCCAACTGGCACGACTACGGCACCAAGACCGTCTTCGGCAAAACGGGCAACTGGGGCTGGGAAGACGCCTGCCGGCTCTGCGTCGAACACGACCTCCATCCCTCCTTCTTCGTCGAAAAGCTCTGGAGCTACTTCGTCCCCCAGCCGCCCTCGGCGACGATGCGCGACGAACTGATCGCCCTCTACCGCGACGGCGGCTGGCAGATCCGGCCGGTGCTGGAGGCGATCCTGACCAGCCCCGACTTCTACGAAGGGCCGCCGATGGTGAAGCCGCCGGTAGTCCACCTGGCGAGCGCCCTGCGCCGGCTCGGCCGCCACATCGACACCGAGGCCTGGATCTGGCTCTGCGAAGAGGCCGGGCAGCGGCTCTTCTGGCCACCCAACGTCGCCGGCTGGGACGACACCCGCTGGCTCGACACCTCGCGGCTGCGGGCGCGCTGGAACACGGTCGACTACGCCCTCTACGGGACCTCCGTCGACCCCTGGAACGACCCCTACAGCACGACCGAGACGCCCGAGGAAGCGCTGGCCCGCGCGCTCGCCTCCTGGAGCTCGCCGGCGCTGCGCGAAGAACACCGGGAAGAGCTGCTCGACTTCGCCCGCCGCTGCGAGAGCCTGATCGTCGCCAACTGGCAGAACGGCCCCTACCGGGCGATGCGCCAGAACGCCCTCCTGCAGCTGATCGGCATCAGCCCGGACCTGACCCTGCAATGAGCGCCCGCAAGCCCACCCACTCCTGCTGCAGCGGCTTCACCCGCTCCCAGCTCCTGCGCAGCGCCGCCGCCGAAGCCGGCAAGGGGCTGCCGGCGATCGAGCCCGGGATGCCCGAGCCCGCCGGCACCGGCCTCTCGCGCCGCAAGTTCCTCTCCCGCAGCGCCGGGCTGGCGCTGGCGGTCTACGGCGCCTCGAAGATCCCGCTCTCGGCCTTCGAGACCGGGATCGCGCAGGCCGCGCCGACCGACAAGATCCTGATCTCGGTCTTCTTCGAAGGCGGGATCGACGCGATGAGCGTGCTGGCTCCGGTCGGCGACCCGAAGTACGCGCAGCTGCGCCCCAACCTCGCCTTCAAACCCGGCGACGGGCCGACCTTCAGCGAGGACACCCGGCTGCAGTGGCACCCCGCCGCGGCCGGTCTCGCCACCCTGCACGAAGAGGGCAAGGTCAGCGCCTTCCCGGCGATCGGCTACGACCATCCCGACCAGTCCCACTTCACCTCGCGCCACTACTACGAGATCGGCGAGCTGCAGGTCGGCTACCGGACCGGCTGGCTGGGGCGCTACCTCGACCTGGTCGGCGACGACGAAAACCCGCTGCAGGGGCTCTCGCTGGACGGCGACCTGTCGCCGATGCTGGCGACGGCGGAAAAGCCGGTGGCAGCGATCGACAGCGTCGACGGCTACGACCTCTGGGCGCCGGTCGGCAGCCCGGTCGAGGAAGAGATGTACCGCAGCTTCGCCCGCTTCGGCTCGCTGCCCTCGGACTCGCCCGGGCTGGCTCAGGTGCGCCGCGCCACCGCCCAGACCGACAAGCTGCGCCAGGAACTGGCGGGGGTCGGCGATCTCAGCAGCCCGGTCGCCTATCCCGAAACCTGGTTCGCCCACAAGCTCGCCGGCCTCGCCGCCTACATCGCCGTCGGGTTGCCGCTGCGGGTGGTGACGGTCAATGCCTCCGGCGGCTACGACACCCACGCCGACCAGGCGACCGACCTCGAACGCAACCTGCGCGAGACCTGCGAAGGGCTGCTCGCCTTCCAGCGCGACCTCGAGGCGCGCGGGCTCGCCGACCGGGTGATGGTTGAGCTGTGGAGCGAGTTCGGGCGCCGGCCGGAGGAGAACGGCTCGCTCGGGACCGACCACGGCGCGGCCGGCAACGCCTTCGTAATCGGCTCGAAAGCGCAGGGGCAGATGGTCGGCGAATTCCCCGGCCTGGCGAAACTCGACGAAGACGAAAACCTGCGGGTGACGAGCGACTTCCGCGGGATGTACTGCTCGCTGCTGGAGCAGTGGCTCGGCTACGACGCCGAAGCGATCATCCCCGGCGCCTCCGGCTTCACCCGGCCGACGCTGGTCAAGGCGTGAAGCGGCCGGCGATACTCGTCGCGCTGGCGCTGCTCGCCCTGCTGGCGGCGCCGCTGGCGACCGAGACGGCGCGGCTCGGCGCCGGCCGGGCCGAGGCGACCGAATGCCTCTGGCAGCGGCACACGAAGCGGGTCGTCAAGCACGTGCGCCGGCACGGCCACGTGCGCAGGATCGTCCGCCACAAGCACTGGTGGACCTGCACGCCGGTGGAAACGCCGACGAGTGGGGCTCCGCCCGCGCCGACCGAACCCGCCCCGGTTCCCGTCGACCCACCCGGGCCGGTGGAAGAAGCGACCAACCGGCTCGCGGTCAAGTCGAACGAGTACTACTTCGTCCTCTCCCGGCCCAAAGTCCACGCCGGCGAACTCACGGTCGAACTCAACAACCAGGGCCAGGACGCCCACAACCTCAACCTCCAGTTGCAGGGCGAAGAAGGCGAAGTGCACTCGATCCCGGAAACCCAGTCGCTGCAGCACGACGTCGCCCACTTCGACCTCGAACCCGGCACCTACCGCCTCTGGTGCTCCCTCCCCGAACATGAGGAAAAAGGGATGCACACGACGCTCGTCGTCGAATAGACCGGGGGGTGCAAATTGTCCCCGGTATGCGGGGACAATTTGTAGGTCAGACCAATGGCTTGGGGCGGCCGATCGAGCCGACCTCGGCGATGTCGCGGCGGAACGGGAGGCCGGCGGTCCAATCGAGGACCGCGCGGACCTTGCGGGCGGTGCCCGGGATCTGGCTCATGTGGTAGGTGCGGGCCAGCCACCAGGCGGGGAAGCCGCGGAAGGTGCGCTCCCCTATCCGGCCGACGGCTTTGTAGCGGCCGAGGTTGACGAAGGCGGCCTCGCTGCGGTACTCGAACGGGCGCGGCGAGCCGATCCCGAGCTCGGCGGCGATGTTGCGGGCGGCCACCGGGCCCTGGCGGACCGCATGCTGGGCGGTCGGCGGGCAGATGCCGCCGCGGGGGTCGGGGGCGGCGGCGCAGTCGCCGATCGCCCAGACCGAGTCCATCCCCTGCACCCGCAGGTGGGAGTCGACGGGGATACGGCCGCGCTCGTCGAGCGGCACGCTCAGCTCCTTGAGGATCGGCTGCGGTTTGACGCCCGCGGTCCAGACGACGGTCCGCGTCGGCAGCACCTCGCCGGTCGAGAGACGGGCGCTGTCGGGACCGACCTCCTCCAGGGTCGTCTCGAGGCGGATGTCGATGCCGCGCCCGCGCAGCTCGCGCAGGGCGTAGTCGGCGAGCTGGCGGTCGATCTCGGGCAGCACCCGGTCCATCGCCTCGACCAGCACCCAGCGCATGCCGTGCAGGCGGGCGCGCGGGTAGCGGTCCATCGCGTCGGCGGCGAAGTCCTGCAGCTCGGCCAGCGCCTCGAGCCCGGCATAGCCACCGCCGACGAAGACGTAGGTGAGCAGCTGTTCGCGCTTTGCCGGGTCCTCGGTCGCGTTGGCTTCCTCCAGCGTCTCGACTACGTGGTTGCGCAGGTAGATCGCGTCGGCGAGGCTCTTGAAGCCGACCGCGTGCTCGGCCAGCCCCGGGATCGGCAGCACCCGCGAGACCGAGCCGAGCGAGAGCAGCAGCTGGTCGTAGGGAAGCGTCTCGGTTTCGCCGTACTTGGCCCGCAGGGTCACCGTCTTGCGCTCGGGGTCGTGGCCGACGATCGCCCCGAGTCGCAGGTAGGTGCGTTTGAGGATGTCCCGCAGCGGCGTCACCACGTGCCGCGGCTCCAAGGTCCCGGCAGCCGCCTCGGGCAGGAACGGCGTGTAGAGCGCGAAGTTGGTCTCGTTCACCAGCACCAGCCGCGCCGACTGCTTCGGCATCGTCCGCTCCAGCTCGCGCGCCGCAGCGGCGCCGCCGAAGCCACCACCGGCGATGACGACGTTCCAGGCCATGACTCCCAACCTACCACTTTGTAACAAGTTGTTACAAAGTGCCGGAACGCACTTTCTTCCCCCAGTTCCGTGGTTCCTTTGTCCGGCTATACACGACTAAGGAACCACGGAACTGGTCTCTGCCTTGCTGAGGGTGCAGACGTAGTAGATCCACATGAATCGCTCGATGGCGACCTGGCCATACTGGGCCATGTCGTCCCACGGCCGCGAGTAGGGGTTTCCCGGTCCGAGCCGGATCAGGAGGCGCGCGATCGGGTCGATGAGCGGCCGGAACCGCGTCTCGGTCAGCCCGGCGTCCATCACCGCCAGGCGGCCGCCCGACCGCAGCCTCTCCCAGGCCGACGCCAGCGCGCGCTGCGGCTCCGGCATCGCCGAGTAGCTGAGGCTGAAGAGGACGGCCTCCACGTCCTCATCGAGCTGGAGCTGGGCAGCGTCTTGCCGCAGCAGCGACACGTTCGACCAGCCATGCCGCTCCACCAGCTTGTGGGCCTCCCGCAGCATCCCCTCCGAAGCGTCGACCCCGATCACGCGCCCACTCGGGCCGACCGCCTTGACCAGGTAGGGGAAGTTGCGACCGGTGCCGGCGCCGACCTCCAACACCGTGTCCCCGGGCTTCAGTCCGAGCGCCGCCACCGCCCTGCGGCGGGCGACCGGGAAGATCAGGTAAAGCGGCTCGAAGGCTTTGTAGAAGCGGGCGACCCGGTCGTACTGGCCGGTGATCTCACCCAGCGGCCGTTCCGTCGAGAGGTGCCCGCCCATCGGGGCGAGCCTATCCGAGGCGCCTAAAGCCGCTCGCGAATCAATCGGTTGACCTCGCCGCCGTCGGCGCGGCCTTTGGTCTCGCGCATGACCGCACCGACGATGGCGCCAATCGCCTTGCCGTTGCCTTCGCGGATCTTCTCGACGGCGTCGGGGTTGTCGGCCATCGCCTGCTCGACGATGGCCTCCAGCTCGCCGGAGTCGGACATCTGCGCCAGGCCCTCGCGCTCGACGATCGCGGCGGGGTCTCCCCCCTCTTCGACCAGGATCGCGAGGACTTTCCGGCCGCTGCCATGGGAGATGGTCTTCCTGGCGACCAGCTCGGCAAGGCGGGCGAGGCTGCTGACCGGCACGGTGGGGTCGGTGAAGTCCTCCTCGTCGCTTCGCTTGCGCAGCTCAGCGGTGAGGTCTCCCGTGATCCAGTTGGCGATCACGCGAGGTTCGACCCCCTCTGCCTCCGCGCAGGCCGCCTCGAAGTAGGCGGCCACCTCGGGCTCGCGCGCCAGCAGCTTCGCCGGCTCCGGTTCCAACGCCATCTCGCCTTCGTAGCGCGCGATCCGCGCCGCCGGCAGCTCGGGCAGCGCCTCGCGGGCCTCGCGCAGCATCTCCTCGGTCGGTGCCAGCGGCACCAGGTCGGGCTCGGGGAAGTAGCGGTAGTCGTGGGCCTCCTCCTTCGAGCGCAGCGGCGTCAGGTCGCCGGTCACCGGGTCGAAGTGGAGCGTCTCCTGCTCGATCCGCCCGCCGGCGGCGATCACCTCGCGCTGGCGCTCGAGCTCGGCTTCGACCCCGCGCTGGAGGAAGCGGAAGCTGTTCATGTTCTTCAGCTCGGTCTTGGTCCCGAGCTCCTCGCTGCCGGCCGGCCGCACCGAGACGTTGGCGTCGACCCGCAGGCTCCCCTCCTCCATGTTGACGTCGGAGACGCCGAGCTGGCGCACCGTCTCGCGCAGCAGGCGCGCCCACTCGGCCGCCTCGGCGGCGCCGCGCAGGTCGGGCTCGGTGACTATCTCGACCAGCGGCGTGCCGCCGCGGTTGAAGTCGACCAGCGAGGCGCCGGAGCCGTGGATCCGGCCGGACTCGCCGACGTGGACCATCTTCGCCGCGTCCTCCTCGAGGTGGGCGCGGTGGATCCGGATCTCCCCCAGCTTGCCGTTGCTGGCGATCGGAATGTCGTACTGGCTGATCTGGTAGGCCTTCGGGCTGTCCGGATAGAAGTAGTTCTTGCGGTGGAAGATCGACCACGGCGCGATCTCGCAGCCGAGCGCGAGGCCGATCTGCAGCGCGTAGCGGATCGCCTGCTCGTTGGGCACCGGCAGGACGCCGGGGTGAGCGAGGCAGATCGGGCAGGTGTGGACGTTCGGCTCGTCGCCGAAGGAGAGCTCGCAGCCGCAGAACATCTTCGTCCTGGTCGCCAGCTGGACGTGGATCTCCAGCCCGATCACCGCTTCGAGCTCAGCCATCGACGCCTCCCGGGCGGGCGTCGAAGCCGATCCCCTGCTCGAGCGCGAAGGCGGCGTCGAGCAGGCGCTGCTCGGCGAAGGCCGGGGCGGCGATCTGGAAGCCGACCGGCAGCCGCGGGCCGCCCCCCTCGGGCTCGGCGAGGCCAGCGGGGATCGAGATCGCCGGGATGCCGGCGAGGCTCATCGGCACGGTGAAGAAGTCGTTCAGGTACATCGAGAGCGGGTCGTCGGTCTTCTCCCCCAGCTTGAAGGCGACCGAGGGCGCGGTCGGGGTGACGACGAAGTCGACCGCCTCGAAAGCGCCCTTGAAGTCCTCGGCGATCCGCGTCCGCACTTTCTGCGCCTGGCCGTAGTAGGCGTCGTAGTAGCCGGAGGAGAGCGCGTAGGTGCCGAGCATGATCCGCCGCTTCACCTCGGCGCCGAAGCCCTGCGAGCGGGTCGTCTCGTACATCTCGATCAGGTCCCCCTCGCCGCCGGCGCGAATCCCGTAGCGGACGCCGTCGTAGCGGGCGAGGTTGGAGGAGGCCTCGGCGGGGGCGATCACGTAGTAGGCAGAGATGCCGTGCTCGGCGTTCGGCAGCGAGACCTCGGCGATCTCCCCGCCCAGCTCCTCGATCTTCGCCAGCGTCTGCTCGAAGACCGCGCGCACGCCGCTGTCGACGGCGTCGCGGGCCAGCTCGGCGGGGACGCCGAAGCGCAGGCCGGAGAGATCCTCGCGGTCGGGCAGGCAGACGCCGCCCTCGATCCCGACCGAGGTCGAGTCGAGCCGGTCGCGACCCTGCAGGATCGCCAGCAGCAGGGCGGCGTCGCTGACGTCGCGGGTGAGCGGGCCGCACTGGTCGAGCGAGGAGGCGAAGGCGATCATCCCGTAGCGCGAGACCGCGCCGTAGGTGGGCTTGAGGCCGACGATGCCGCAGAAGGCCGCCGGCTGGCGGATCGAGCCGCCGGTGTCGGTGCCGATCGCCCACGGGGCCAGCCCCCCGGCCACCACGGCGGCCGAGCCGCCCGAGGAGCCGCCGGGGACGCGCTCGCGGTCCCACGGGTTCAGCACCGGCCCGTAGGCTGAGTTCTCATTCGAGGAGCCCATCGCGAACTCGTCCATGTTGGTCTTGCCGAGGATCGGCGCCCCGGCCTCGATCAGCCGGCGCACCGCGGTTGCCGTGTAGGGGGGGCGATAGCCGTCGAGGATCCGCGAGCCCGCCGTGGTCGGCACTCCCTCGGTGCAGAAGATGTCCTTGACCGCGACTGGGGCGATGCAGTCCCGCGCCACCTCCACCGCCGCCCCTTCGGCGCCGCGGTCGTTGCTCCAGAGATAGGCGTTCAACTCGTCCGAGCCGGCCGCCTCGAACCAGGCGGCGACGTGCTCGTCCGGCGAGAGCTCGCCGCCCATGCCAGCGGTGTGGGCCTCGAGGACCGTCAGATCGAGGATGTCCCGCATCTATTCGGCCTGCGGCGAGGGGACGCGGAAGGCGCCCTCGTAGGGTTCCGGCGCCGGGGCGAGCGCGGCGTCGCGAGGCAGGCTCTGCCAGGGCGCGTCGTCGGGGCGCAGCACGTTCTCCAGCGCCACCACATGCGAGGTCGGCTCCACGCCCTCGAGATCGAGGCTCCCGATCCGGTCGACGTGCTCGAGGATCCCCGACAGCTCCCCCACCATCGTCTCCACTTCCTCCTCCGAAAGCCGCAGCCGAGCCAGCTTGGCGACATGCAGTACCTGCTCGCGATCGATCATTGGCGGCGGAGTCTAAGCCGTCCGTCGCGGCGGTTCCTCGCGCGGGTGGCGACGATCGGGAGGACTCTCCCGGTAGGGAGAGCCCCCGATCGGAGACAGGACCCGCGCGCCAACCGCCTCCTGGCCAGTCAGCCAGTATCGTCCCGCCCATGCAGGGACCGCGCGCAGAGAGATTCGTCGTCTTCAACCTGCGCCTGCTCGCGGTCACCTTCGCGGTCGTCGGCATCCTCTTCATCGCCGTCCCCAGCGGAGTGCTGAACGTGATCTCCGACGTCGGCGAATGGTTCGGCAACAACAACCGGGCGCCGCACACCCAGGAGGACCTCTGGCTGGCGCTGGCCTTCGCCTACATGGTGGTGATCACCGGGATCTGCCTCGTCGCCCAGGCCGACCCGGTCCGCTACCGGCCGCTGCTGCTCGTCCTCGCCGCCGGCAAGACCGCCTCCTCGCTCGGCTCGCTCGCCTTCTTCGTCATCGACGGCCAGGTCTTCATCTACCTGCTCAACTTCCTCGTCGACGGCTTCCTCGCGCTCCTCTCGCTCTACCTCTGGTCGCTGACCGGGCGGATCGGCCGCCCGGCCGAGCCCGGCTGAAGGCGCCCGCCAGGGCTCTCGGCCGCTGAGCAGCGCACCCTGGGCGCGATCTGCGGGGCGATGGCGCCGGGCATCGACGGCCTGCCCGCGGCGCAGCGCGACGTCGAGGTCGCCGCGCCGGTGGCCGAGTTCCTGCGCTCGATCTCGCCCCGCACGCTGCTCGGCCTGCGCCTGGGGCTGCGCGCGTTCGAGTGGCTGCCGTTCCCCTGGCGCTTCAGCCGCCTCGATCCGGAGGCCGCCGAGGACTTCCTCCGCCGGCTGGAGCGCTCGCGGCTGCCCCTCCACCACGACCTGCTGCTGCTGGCGAAGATCCTCTCGACCCTCGGCTATGCGGTCGTGCCGGCGGTGGAGGCGAGGATCGGCACCGAGATCAGCTGCGCGCTGGCGGATGGATCGCTGCCGGAGCCGGCCGGCTCGCTCGGCGACACCGAGCCACAGGGAGAAGGCGAGGAATGCGACGTGGCGATCGTCGGCTCGGGCGCTGGCGGTGCGGCGGCGGCGGCGCTGCTGGCCGAAGCCGGGCTCGACGTGCTGGTGCTGGAGGCCGGCGACCACTTCAACCGCGAGAATTACCCCGCCGACCGGCTGGAGGCGATCTCCCGGCTCTACCGCGACGCTGGGCTGACGATCGCCGAGGGGAAACCGGCGATCCCGGTGCCGGTGGCGAAAGCGGTCGGCGGCACCACGGTGATCAACTCCGGCACCTGCTTCCGGGCTCCGGAGCCGGTGCTGGAGAGCTGGCGCAGCCGCTACGGCGTCAGCTGGGCCGGCGAGCTCGACGACGACTACGCCGAGGCGGAGGACTTCCTGCACGTGACCCAGCTCGATCCGGAGCGGATGGGCCGCAACGGCCAGCTGGCGATGGAGGGAGCAGCGGCGCTCAGCGCCAGCGGCGCCCCGATCCACCGCAACGCCGGCAGCTGCGTGCAGTGCAGCTCCTGTCCCTTCGGCTGCGCGATCGACGCCAAGCGCGGCATGCACGTCAGCTACCTACCCCGGGCGGTAGCCGCCGGCGCCCGGATCCGCACCCGGGTCGAGGCGCAGCGGGTGCTGGTCGAGGACGGGCGCGCGGTCGGGCTCGCCTGCGCGGCCCGGGATGCCAGCGGTCGCAGTCGTCCCTTCGCGGTGCGGGCACGCCGCGCGGTGATCGCCGCCGGTGGCGCCCTCGGCACGCCGGAGCTGCTGCTGCGCTCTGGCCTCGGCGGCGCCCAGGTCGGCCGCAACCTCCACATCCATCCCGCCTGCTGGGTCGGCGCCCGCTACGAGGAGGAGGTGCGCGGCTGGGAGGGAGTGATGCAGAGCTTCTACGTCGACCAGTGGGAGCCGAAGGGGGTGCTGCTGGAGGCGACCTTCACCCCCCTTGCCTTCGGGGGCGCCTGGCTGATGGGTGTCGGTCGCGAGCACCAGCGGGCCTTGCTCGAGTTCGGCCATGTCGGATCGATCGGCGTCCACCTCTCCGACCGCTCCTCGGGCCGGGTCGGCCTCGCCAACGGCGGCGCGATCCGCGCCTCCTACGAGCTCACCCGCGAGGACACCGACCGGATCGCCTTCGGGATCGCCCGCGCCGCCGAAGTCCACTTCGCCGCCGGCGCCACCGAGGTCTACCCGAACATCCCCCGCTTCGGGACGCTGAAGCCGGGTGACCTACCGCAGTTCGAGGCGACCAGGCTGAGGGGCTCGGAGCTGCGGCTCGAGGCCTTCCACCCGATGGGCACGGCGCGGATCAGCGCCGACCCGCGCGAGGGCGTCTGCGCCGCCGACGGCTCCGTCCACGGGACGCGCGGCCTCTACGTCGCCGACGCCTCGCTCTTCCCCACCTCGGTCGGCGTCAACCCGATGATGACGATCATCGCCTTCTCCAAGTGGATAGCGCGTGGCATAGCGGACGGCCCTGCATCGGCGCAGGGGGGTGTCCTCGGTCGGGCGTCTTACTCACGCGCTTACTAGTGCGCTCGTTGCGCCGCCCTCCCTGCGTCCTACCCCTGCTTGATGCAGAACCGTCTTGCTTCGTCGGGTTACTGAGCGGGAGGCGGAGGAGGTGGGGGCGGCGGCGGAGACGAAGCAGGCGGCTGCTGCCGGGGCGGTGGCGGAGGCTGCTGCTGCGTGGGTGGCGGAGGAGTGCCACCGCCGTGGCCGCCGCCACCGGGTCCGCCCCGGCCGCGGCCACCGCCGCCGAGCTGGTCGCCGATGTCGCCGAAGGTGACGCCTTCTTCCTGCATCGCCCGGTAACCGCCGTAGGCGATCCCCGCCGCGGCGATCAGGCCGAGGAAGATCCCGAACGCGGGGCTGACGTCGATTTCCGAGAAGCCGGAATCGGGCGGCGAGACGATCCGGTAGAGGATCAGCAGGAACGAGATCGCGCCGAGGACGGCGACCACCGCGTTCATCGAGATCGCCGGCTCGAAGACCGCGTCGGTGAGGCGCACCACCGCCACCCCGACCGCGGCGACGATCGCGAGCAGCAGGATGATCGGGATCACGTCGAGCCAGTCCCACGCATTGCCGCTGGTGGCGCTGAGAAAACCGCCGGAGACGCTGACGCTGAACCAGTCGAAGAACATGAAGATGAAGAGGAGGACTGCCGAAGCGCCGGCGATCTTCTCCCCCATGCTCAGTCTGTTGACGTCCATCCCGATCCTCCTTTAGTTGGCGGTAGTCCGCATTCTCGCCGCTTGCAGGGTATTTGCAAGCAACATCGCGATCGTCATCGGCCCGACCCCGCCTGGCACGGGCGTGATCGCGGCGGCGATCTCGGTGGCGGCGGCGAAGTCGACGTCGCCCTTGAGACCGTCGTCGGTCCGGTTCATCCCCACGTCGATGACCACCGCCCCCGGCTTGATCGCATCGGCGCCGAGCAGCTCCGGCACGCCGACCGCGGCGACGAGGACGTCGGCGCGCTTGCAGGTGGCATCGAGGTCGCGGGTGCGCGAGTGGCAGATCGTCACCGTCGCGTTGGCGGCCAGCAGCAGCCGCGCCACCGGCACCCCGACCAGCTTCGAGCGCCCGACCACGACCGCCTCGGCGCCCTCCAGCTCGACTCCCTCGTGGGCGAGCAGCTCCATCACCCCGGCGGGAGTGCAGGGCACGAGGCCGGGCGTTCCGTGGGCGAGCAGCCCGGCGCTGTAGGGGGTGAGGCCGTCGACGTCCTTGCGCGGGTCGATCGCGGCGACGATCGCGTCCGGATCGATGTGCGCCGGCAGCGGCAGCTGCACGAGGATGCCGTCGACCCCGTCGTCCGCGCCCAGCTCGCGGACCAGATCGAGCAGCTCCTCTTCCTTGATGCTCGCGTCAGGACCGTGGTGGATCGAGCGCATCCCGATCTCCTCGGTGGTCCGCCGCTTGTTGCGCACGTAGATCTCCGAGGCGGGATCGTCGCCGACCAGGACCGTCGCCAGGCCCGGCACCCTCCCGTGCTCTTCCTCGAAGGCGGCGAGGTCGACCTTGACCCGCTCGCGCACCGTCGCCGCGACCGCTTTGCCGTCGATCACCCGCGCGCCCACCTGCTCACCGCCTCCGGATCGGCGCGTAGTCGGCCATCAGCTTGCGCTCGGAGCCGTCGCCCGAGAAGCGGACGATGATCACCCCGCCCGGCTCGACCCCGGTCACCACGCCGTCGCCGAAGCTGGCGTGGATGACGTCGTCGCCGGTCTGCAGCTCCAGCGCCGGTCCCGGGTCGAGCGGCTGCGCCGGGGAGACCTCGTCGGCGACCGCGGTGCTCCAGCTGGTGCCGAGACTGCGGGCAGCGGTCGAGTGGCTCTCGGTCAGCTCGCTCGGCAACTCGTCGACGAAGCGCGAGGGGAGGTTGTGCTCGGGCCGCCCGAAGAGCCGCCGCTCGCGCGTCCAGGTCATGTAGAGGCGTTTGCGGGCGCGGGTGATGCCGACGTAACAGAGGCGCCGCTCCTCTTCTTCGCCCCCCTCTTCGAGGGCGCGCATGTGGGGAAAGGCGCCCTCCTCGCAGCCGACTATGAAGACCGTGTCGTACTCCAGCCCCTTGGCGTTGTGGAGGGTCATCAGCGTCACCAGCTCGCCTTCGTCGCGGAGCCCGTCCTGCTCGGTGTAGAGGGAGATCTGCTGCAGGTACTCCTCCAGCGGCGTCACCTCGCTCTCGCCCTCGCGTTCGCGCTCGACGTCGAACTCGGCGGCGCCGGCGATCAGCGTTTCCAGGTTTTCCGCCCGGCCTTCGGCCTCGATCGTCCGCTCCGCCGCCAGCGCTTCCAGGTAGCCGCTCTCGTGCAGGGCCGCCTCCAGCAGCGTCGCCACCGGCCCGCCTTCCTCGGCGCGTTCGCGCAGGCCGGCCATCGTCTCGTAGAAGCGGCCGACCGCCTTGATCGCGGCGGCGCTCAGCCCCGGCACCTCCTCGGCCCGCTCGATCACCTCCCAGACCGTCTGGCCGGTGGTGTTGACGTGCGAGGCGATCCGCCCCTGGCTGGTGTCGCCGATCCCCCGCCGCGGCGAGTTGACCACGCGGCCGAAGGAGACGAGGTCGGCCGGGTTGGCGAGCAGGCTGAGGTAGGCGATCGCGTCCTTGATCTCGGCCCGTTCGTAGAACTTGGTGCCGCCGATCACCTGATAGGAGACGTCGAAGCGCTGCAGCGTGTCCTCCAGCACCCGGCTCATCGCGTTGGTGCGGTAGAAGACTGCGACCTCGGAGCGGGCGAGGCCCTGCTCCTCTCCCAGCCGCTCGATCTCCGCCGCGACCCAGCGCGCCTCCTCGTGCTCGTCGGTCAGCTCGTTCAGCTGGACCAGCTCGCCGCCCTCGTCTTCGGTCCACAGTTCCTTCCTCAGCCCCTCGCGATTGCGTTCGATGACGGCGTTGGCGGCTGAGAGGATCGTCTGCGTCGAGCGGTAGTTCTGCTCGAGCTTGACCACCGCGGCGTCCTCGAAGTCGTGTTCGAAGTCGAGGATGTTGCGGACGTCGGCGTGGCGGAAGCCGTAGATCGACTGCGAGTCGTCGCCGACCACCATCAGGTTCCTCTGCTCGCCGGCGAGCAGCTGCAGCAGCCGGTACTGGGCGTGGTTGGTGTCCTGGTACTCGTCGACGAGGACGTGGCGGAAGGTGCGCTGCCAGCGCTCGCGGACGTCGGCGAACAGCTCCATCACGTTGACGGTGCGGACGAGAAGGTCGTCGAAGTCCATCGCGTTGGCTTCGCGCATCCGCTTCTCGTAGAGCGGGAAGGCTTCAGCGACGATCTCCTCGAATTCGTTCATCGCCGATTCGTGGTAGGAGTCGGAGTCGATCAGCTGGTTCTTGGCGCCGGAGATCTTTGCCTGGATCGCCCGCGGCGGGAACCGTTTCGGGTCGACGCCCAGCTGCGTCAGGCAGCGTTTCAGCATTCGCAGCGAGTCGGACTGGTCGTAGATCGTGAAGCTCTTCGAGTACCCGAGGCGCTCGGCGTCGACGCGCAGCATCCGCGCGCAGGAGGAGTGGAAGGTCGTCACCCACATCGCCCGCACCGAGCGGCCGACCAGCTGCCCGACCCGCTCACGCATCTCCGCCGCCGCCTTGTTGGTGAAGGTGATCGCGAGGATCTCCCCCGGCCGGGCGCCGCCGGTGGCGAGCAGGTAGGCGATGCGGTGGGTGAGGACGCGGGTCTTTCCCGAGCCGGCGCCGGCGAGGACCAGCAGCGGCCCGCCCTCGTGTTCGACCGCCTCGCGCTGGGGGCCGTTCAGACCCGCCAATAGGCGCTCGACCCGGTCCGCGCCGGGCTCGGTCGGCGCCGCGGACGCCGGGGAGGGCACCCCGCCGGCGTCGTCGAACTGCTCCTGGAGACTCACCCGCCGAGCATAGCCAGGCGCTCGGCGGGGCCTCCGGGGCGACTATCGGCCTTCGCAGCTTTCCGCAAGTTCGACGATCGGCTGCGTGTTGTTTTCGATCACCAGGTTTTCGAGCTCTTCCTTCGGCGCTTCTTCCAGCCCTTCGACGATGCAGCCGGCGACCTGCGGTTCGATTCCTGGTTCTTCTTCGAGCTTCTTCGCCAGGGCGCCGACGAGCTGCGTCGGGTCGAACTTGGCAAAGCCGGTCAATTCGTTCAGCTTCCAGTCGCCTTCTTCTTCGACCAAGGCGACTTCGACCGTCTGGCCGTTGAAGTTGCCGCCTTCGAATTCGACGTCAGCGGTCGCCTTTTCGCCATTGACTTCGACTTCGCTGACGTTCACCGCCTTGGGATTGTCTTCGCCGTTCTTCGTTTCTTCTTCGCATTCCTTTTCGGCTTCCTTGCCGCTGCCGCCCGACGTCTGTTCCATGAAGGCCAGGGTCTGGGTTTCTCCGCAGTTGGCCGGATCGGTGCTGGTGGCGGACCTTTCGATCATGCTGACGATCTTGTCTTCGTCGCTTTCGCCACCGCCGCCGCAGGCAGCCAGGCCGAGGGTCAAGGCGAACAGGAGCACGGGCAACAGCGAGAGGCGAAGCTTTCTCATCAGGGCCTTTCAGGCAAGGGGTGGACGGGCTCGCGCAAGCTACATCAGCCGGCGGCGACTCAGCCGCCGGCTGAGGAGCGGCCGGTGCGCGGCTCGATCTTCGCCACCTCGGCCGAGGGGCCATTGCCGCCGTCGAGGCGGGCGAGGCGCTCCTCGACGGCGCTGATCCGCTCGGAGAGGGCCTTGATCGCGTCGGCAATCGGGTCGGGCAGGTGGATCCAGTCGGCGTCGGGCCCTTCCACCCGCTTGCCTTCGAGTTTGACCGGGTGGCCGGGGTTGCCGACGACGGTGGCGCCGGGCGGCACGTCCTCGATCACCACCGTGTTGGCGCCGATCTTCGCCCCATCCCCAACCGCGATCGGCCCCAGCAGCTTGGCGCCGCTGCCGACGGTGACGTTGTCGCCGAGCGTCGGGTGGCGCTTGCCGCGCTGAAAGCCGGTGCCGCCGAGGGTCACGCCCTGGTAGAGCGTGACGTAGTCGCCGATCACCGCCGTCTCGCCGATCACCACCCCGGCGCCGTGGTCGATGAAGAAGGCCCTGCCGATCACCGCCGCCGGGTGGATCTCGATCCCAGTGACCGCGCGGGTCAGGTAGGCGATCGTCCGCGGCAGCAGCGGCACCCCGGCCTCCAGCAGCGCATGAGCGGCGCGGTGGGCCAGCAGCGCCTGCACCCCCGCCCAGCTGGTGAGGATCTCGAAGCTGGAGACGCCCTGGGCGGCGGGATCGCGCTCGCGGGCCGCGGTCACGTCGGCCCGGATCTCGCTCAGCAACCGTTTCCAGCGGTTCATGGTGAGAAGAAGGGTAGGGACATGTAGCGCTCCCCCGAATCGCAGACGATCGTCACCACTCTCTTCCCGGCCATCTCCGGGCGGGCGGCGATCTCCAGCGCTGCCCAGATGTTCGCCCCGGCGGAGATGCCCGCCAGCACCCCCTCCTCCTGGGCGACGCGCCGCGCCGTCTCCAGCGCGTCCTCGTCGCCTACCGTCAGCACCTCGTCGATCACCCCGCGGTCGAGCACCTCGGGGACGAAGCCGGCGCCGATTCCCTGGATCTTGTGCGGCCCAGGAGAGCCTCCGGAAAGCACAGGTGAGCTCTTGGGCTCCACCGCCACCACCAGCGCCTCCGGCGCCCGTTCCCGCAGCATCCGGCCGACGCCGGTGATCGTGCCGCCGGTGCCGACGCCGGCGACGAAGGCGCCGACCTCGCCGTCGGTATCGCTCCAGATCTCCTCGGCGGTGGTCTTGCGGTGGATCTCCGGATTGGCGGGGTTGGAGAACTGCATCGGCGTGAAGCCCTTGCGCTGCTCGCGGATCTCCTCCGCCAGCGCCACCGCCTCGTTCATCCCGCCCAGCGACGGCGTCTCCCGCACTTCGGCCCCATAGGCGCGCAGCAGCTTGCCGCGCTCGCGGCTCATCCCCTCCGGCAGGGTGAGGATCAGCTCGTAACCGCGCGCCGCACAGACCATCGCCAGCGCGATCCCGGTATTGCCGCTGGTCGGCTCCACCACCACCGACCTGCCCGGCGCGATCAACCCTTCCTCCTCGGCGGCGTCGATCATCGCCACCCCGATCCGGTCCTTCACCGACCCACCGGGGTTGAAGTACTCCAACTTCACGCAGACCTGCCCCCCGACCCCCTCCGCCATCCGGTCGAGCAGCACCATCGGCGTGTTCCCGACGACCGCTGAAGCCTCAGCTCCGATCTTCATCGAGAGAAACGATTTCTAGCCGCGCCGACGGGCTCTTTGCCGACAGCGCTTGAAGAACTCCAGAGCCCGATCCCCGGGAACCCTCAGCTTTCCCTCTCGAGGCGGGTACCCCTCAAAACTGATCGGGGCAACGGTTTGATCGAGAGGAACCCCTGGCGGGGGGACGGATGAAGGCGAGGGCTTGGTCATCTAGATCAGTTGGACGATGAGCGTACCAAGCGAAATCAATGAAAAAGCAAGACCACTCTGAAAGGCGACGAGCGCCCTCGCGATTGCCCTTGCGGCGACATTTCCGTCCTCCTCCGCCTGCCGGGTAGCCACCTCCAAGGCCCTCAGTGACCGGAGGTGAACGCGCCAGAGATCTGGCTCGTTCAAGAGGCGATCGGACGTGTAGTTGGCAATCTCGTCAGCAGTGATGACCGCAAATGGACGCGGCTTGACTATGCCCCAGATCGCCATGGCCACAGCAGCAGCCAGAGAAGTCACCGCAATCAAGAGCGCGACTCCGACTGCCACACGAGCCGGACCTTCGGTCGCCCCCAGAATTGGCCCGGCATTACCACCAATCAGAGCGAAAACTGCCGCTCCGAAACCGGCGATTTGACCACCTCGCGTCCTCAGCGACTCAGCCCGGTGCTGCTGGTCCTCCAGCAACCGCTGGGCCTCTTCCACATACCAGGCGATAGCCGCTGGATTCGGTTCCACCGCCTACCAAGTGGCGGGGGCACCACTTCTCTCCCCCCCTCGAGGGATTAACGACCGCTGCTTCCTAGATGAAGTACATACCGCTGCCGGCCTCTTCGGCCTCGCGGCGGGCGACTTCGGCGATCGTGGTCTGGGCGAAGACTTTGCGCAGGGCAGCCACTCCTTCGGCCCAGATGCCACCTGCCTCGTCGGCCTCGTCGCCGACTTTGCCATCGAGGGCTTGAACGACCTCCAAGACGGTGATCTCCTCGGGCGAGCGCGAGAGCGTGTAGCCGCCCCGCATGCCGCGGTGGCTGGTCAGGAGACCGGCCCTACGCAAGGTCGAGAAGAGTTGCTCGAGGAACTGCTCGGGGATCTCACGGCGGTCGGCAAGCTCCTTGATCGGCACCGGCCGCTCGCCCGAGCGAGCCAGCTCGGCCAGGGCGACGACCGCATACCTCGACTTTGAGGTAATCGAGATCACAAAGACTTTCTACCGCACCCCCCGGCTGGGTTAGGATCGGCCTTGACGGGCGCAGGAACCTCACCGGCGTCCGCACCCGCCCCCAGTCCCCCACGATTGACGGAAGCAGTCCTGAGCGAGCGCCCACACTGCCTTGTGATCGACGGTCATCCCCTTGTCCGGCTGGGGATCCGTGGAGCGATCGAGGACGGATTCGTGGTCCACGAGTCCGCCACCCGCGACGAAGCGCTCGACCTGGTGCGCGACGTCGGCGACTTCGACGTCGCAATCGTCGACATGCGCTGGCGCGGCAACGGCGACGGCAACACGGTCACAGGCCCCGAGGCGATCAGGCTGCTGTACCGCTCGTGCCCGGCTCTGGGGATCGTCGCCCACGGCGAGCTGCCCGAACGGCACCTGGCCAGTGCCGCCATGCAGGCGGGCGCCAGCGCCTATGTGGCGCGCACCGCCGGCCCGGCGGAGCTACGGCGGGCGGTCGACGCCGCCGTCGCCCAGGAGCGCTTCGTCGACCCCAACGTGCCGCCCAAAGGCAGCCGCGGCAAGCTCACCCATCGCCAGCGGGAAATCCTGCAGCTGCTCGCCAACGGCGAGTCGACCACCGTCGCCGCGCGTGAACTCGACCTCGGCGAGGAGACGGTCAAGACCCACACCAAGAACGCCGTCGCCCGCCTCGGCGCCAAGAACCGCACCCACGCCGTGGCGATCGCCCTGCGCGAGTGCCTGATCGACTAGCGGCTCAGATCCAGCCGCGGTCGCGGGCCATCAGCACGGCCTGGGCGCGATCCACGGCGCCGATCTTGCCGTAGACGTTGTGGAGGTGGGTGCGGATCGTCGAGACCGAGAGGTGCATTTCGGTCGCGATCTGCTTGTAGACCATGCCCTCGGAGAGGTGGCGGAGGACGTCGAGCTCGCGACCGGAGAGCGGGCAGGGCTCGCTGATCCGCGTGGCCTCGTGGGTCGGCAGCGGCAGCTCGTAGAGCAGGTCCCGCAGCGCCTCGTTGCCGAGGCCGCAGCGCTCGGCGCTGGCCCGCAGACGCTCGGGCGCGATCGCCTCGCCCTGGCAGTAGTGGGCGACCATGTCGGCAGTCGCCACCATCGCCGCCAGCCCTTCGGCGTCGTCGGCGTGATGGCGCTCGATCGCGACCGCGATCCGCTGCGGCAGGTTCCAGCGCCGGGCGAGCACGCCGCCGACCAGGGCGTGGTCGATCCCGAGCTGCTCGCGTTCCTCGCGCAGGCGCTGCTCGGGGGTGCGGGAGACCGCGTCGAAGTAGACCTTGTAGCCGGGGTGAAGGCGGGAGATGACCAGGCGGCCGATGTCGTGCAGCAGCGCGGCGACCGCGAGCTCGTCGCGTTCCCCCCAGCCGACGACGCGGCCGATCCGGTCGGCGGCCCGCTGGGTGGCGAGCGCGTGGACGCGGAAGCGCTCGGGCTTCAGCTCCCAGCCGCCGTTGGACTCGAAGAAGTCGAAGCTCGGCGCGGTGCCGGCGAGGGCGAGCACGCCGGCCGGCTTGAGAACCTCGAGCGCGGTGGGGATGCCGGCGACCCCACCGGCGACGAAGCCGCCGCGGTTGGCATGACGCAGGACCGAGATCGCAAGCGAGACGTCGCTCTCGACCGCTTCGACGATCTCACCGGGGCGGGTGGTCTCGGCGGTGGCGGCGGCAATCACCCGCTCGCGGGACTCGACCAGGACCGGGAAGCGCTCGACCGCCTCGAAGGCCTCGGCGAGGCGACTGCCGGGGGCGGCCGCGGCGCGGGATCCGGCTTTGGTGCCATCGGAGACCGACACGCCCGTATGGGTCTGCGTGGTGGTAAGGCTCATTGGTCCAACTCATCGGCAATAAACGGCCGGGGGTTTAGCCCGGGGCGCATTCCCAGCGCGCTTTTGGCCTGGAGTTAGCGCCTTTTAGGCCGCGGCGAGGCGGGCGGCGGCGGCCCGGATCCGCTCCAGGGCACGCTCCCTGCCGAGCACGGCAAGGGACTCGAAGATGCCCGGGGAGATCGAGGTGCCGGTGATCGCAACCCGGATCGGCTGGTAGAGCTTGCCCGGCTTGAGGTCGAAGCGCTCCAGCAGCGGCGCCAGCGCGGCCTCGATCGACTCCGGCTCCCAGGGCTCGGCCGCGGCGAGTGCCTCGGCGGCGGCCTCGAGGACCTCCCCCGTCCCCTCCTTCATCACCTTCGCCCACGCCTTCTCGTCTTCGACGGGCGGCTCGAAGAGGAAGCGGATCAGCGGCCAGACCTCCTCCAGCGTCTGGGCTTTCTCCTGGGCGATGGCGCAGGCCGCTCGCAACTGCTCGTCGGGCTCGCGACCGAGGTGGCGGGCGACCGCGGCGGTGTACTCGTCGAGCGGCAGCTCGCGCATGAAGCGGCCGTTCAGCCAGCGCAGCTTCTTCTCGTCGAAGATCGCGGCCGATTTGCCGACGTCCTCGACCCGGAAGCGGCGGACCAGCTCCTCGGTCGGCATGATCGTGGTGTCGTCGTCGGCGCCCCAGCCGAGCAGCGCCAGGTAGTTGCGCACCGCCGCCGGCAGGTAGCCGCCCTCGCGCAGCTCCTGGACCGAGGCGGCGCCGTGGCGCTTGGAGAGCTTCTTGCCGTCGGGGCCGTGCAGCAGCGGCAGGTGGGCGTAGGGCGGGGCCTCGAAGCCGAGCGCCTCCAGCACGAGCAGCTGCTTCGGGGTGTTGGAGAGGTGGTCGTCGCCGCGCACCACCTCGGTGATCCCCATCTCGGCATCGTCGACGGCGACGGCGAAGTTGTAGAGCACCGAGCCGTCGGCGCGGGCGATCACGAAGTCGTCGTAGCTGGCGTTGGGGAAGGCGACGCGGCCGCGGATCAGGTCGTGGACGACGGTCTCGCCTTCGTCGGGGACCCGCAGGCGGATCGCGGCGGTCGGGTCGTCGGTGGGGGTGCCGCGGTACCCCTTGCCGGTCCCGTGCTCGGCCTTCCAGGCCTCGACCTCCTTGGCGGTCGCGTGGTCGCGGTAGGCGTGGCCGGACTCCAGCAGCTGCGCCAGCGCCTCGGCATGGCGCTCGGCGCGGCCGGCCTGCGATACCGGTCCGATGTCCCAGTCGAGCTCCAGCCACTCCAGCGCGTCGATGATCTGGTCCCAGTTCTCCTGGGTCGAGCGCTCGCGGTCGGTGTCCTCGATCCGCAGCACCAGCTCGCCGCCGTCGTGGCGGGCGGCGAGCCAGTTGTAGAGTGCCGTCCTCGCTCCGCCGATGTGCAGCACACCGGTCGGCGAGGGGGCAAACCTGAGACGGGAGTTATCTGGAGTGTTCATCGGAGCGCATGTGTCGACCGGGGGCGGGCTCGCCAACGCAGTCCAGCGCGGCAAGGAACGCGGCTGCGAATCTATCCAGATCTTCCACCAGAGCCCGCGGATGTGGCGACCGACGAACCACACCGCCGAGGATTTCGCCGCCTTCCGCGAGGCGATGGACGCCTCGCCGGTCGAAGCGGTGATCATCCACGCCGTCTACCTGATCAACTGCGCGACCAAAGACAAGGAGCTGCGGAAGAAGTCGCTGACCTCGCTGACCCACGCGCTGCGGGTCGGCGACGGGATCGGCGCCAGGGGCGTCGTCCTCCATCCTGGATCGCAGAAAACCGATCCTCTGAAGCCATCGCTCAAACGAGCCTCGAAAGTGATCGCCGCGGCACTGGAGGAAACCGACTCCTGCCCGCTGCTGATCGAGCAGACGGCGGGGCACAAGGGACTGCTGGCGCGTGATTTCGACCAAACCGCGGAGCTGATCGAGCTGGCCGGCAGCGGCAAACGCCTCGGCCTCTGCCTCGACTCCTGCCATCTCTTCGTCCAGGGCTACGACATCACCGACGAGGCCCACCTCGGCGCCGTCCTCGACGAAGCCGACGCCAAGGTCGGGATCGAGCGCCTCGGCGCCGTCCACGTCAACGACGCCGCCGTCCCCCTCGGCTCCTGCCTCGACCGCCACGCCAACATCGGCAAAGGCGAGATGGGCAAACGCGGCCTCTCCGCCTTCCTCTCCGAGCCCCGCTTCGAGGGCCTCCCCGCCACCCTCGAGACCCCAGGCCCAGAAAAGAAAGGCTCCACGAAAGCCGAAGTTACGGCGGCGAAGCGGTTGCGGCGCGAAGGGCTCAAGCGGCGCGGCAAATGATCTAGTTACCCGAGAGACGCTGCGCCACTGGCGCGGCAAAGCGCTCCACGATGGTCACTCCATCCTGGGAGCTATCGATAAACCCAGTGAAATTGGAATCGAATACAGCCTGAGCGAGGGCCACCGCCACGGCAGTCCGCACCTCCGCCTCACCAGGTCCAGCCACCAGTCGACTAAAAGTTCGAAGTGCCGAAGCTTTGTTCCGGCAAACCGTCTCCAAGTGCCGATGCACACGGAATTGATGTGCCGTAACCCGCACCGCGTAGACAAGCAAACCCAAGACGAGAACCTCAATAGCGATCCGCGAGACGATGGTTCCGTTTGAGGCGCTGCTAGATGGATGCACCAGTAAAATGACGCCTATTCCCGCAGCCAGCGCGACCACGGTAGCCACGCAAAGCGCCTTAAGCCATCGCTTCCACTCGCTTCGATAGTCGTTAGCTTGCTCAGCGTATGCCTGGCTCAGCTCGGCAGAGCCAGAACCGGCGGTAGCCTCGCGCTGTGCCTCAACTAACGGCGCATACTCCTCGATTCGCGCGACCAGGTCTCCGCGCTCTTGCTCAAGTCGCTCGAGCCTTTTCTCTAGGTTCGCTGCCCGCCGCACCTGCTCATCCGAAATCGAGGCTCGCTCTGCCTGCTCCCGGAATTTCTCTTTAAGGGAGCCAAGACTCTCTTCAGCTGCCGCAAGTATCGCCGCAGCCTCAATTCGTTCATTCCGTAGTTTTCCAAGCTCTGACTCCAGCTGGTTGATCCCCTTCGCATGCTCATTGCGCAGTTGAGATATCTGCTTAGAGATCTGGTTTGCTTCCGGTCCGCGTCCATTGATCTGGGCTTCTTGAAGCCGTTTCTCCGCATTGGAGATTTGGCGTGAAGCGATCCCTTCTGCGGTTTTTATCTCGTTCTCTTTTTTTTCAATCGCAGTGTCAACCTGCCTCACCGAGGCGCGCGATCTTCCCAGTCGCTCCTCTTCCTCGACCAGCTTTTCCTCAATGAACGGATTATCATCGCTAGGCATTTCTCCAACGGTACGGAAGGTTCCGGCGGTAGCGATTTCGGTGAAGCACAGGAGCCAAGGCAGGCGACAAGGACCGGCCCCTGGTGCCGGTCCTTGCTCTCCCGCCGTAAGTCTTGGTTATTTGATGTGCAGCCCGGAGATCGCGCGGGAGATGACCAGGCGCTGGATCTCGGAGGTGCCCTCGAAGATCGTGTAGATCTTCGAGTCGCGGTGCATCCGCTCGACCGGGAACTCGCGGGTGTAGCCGTTGCCGCCGAGGATCTGGATCGCCCGCTCGGTCACCCAGACGGCGACCTCACCGGCCTTCAGCTTCGACATCGAGCCCTCGGCGTTTTCGAATTTGTGGCCGTTGCGGCCCATCCAGGCGGCGCGCCAGACGAGCAGCCGGGCGGCGTCGATCTCCAGCTTCATGTTCGCCAGGTCGAAGGCGATCGACTGGTTTTCGATGATCGGGCGGCCGAACTGTTCGCGCTCTTTGGCGTACTCGAGCGCGTACTCGTAGGCGGCACGGGCGATGCCGAGCGCCTGCGCGCCGACGGTCGGGCGGCTCGCCTCGAAGGTCTGCATGGCCGCCTGCGATTTGGCCTTCTTGCCCTCGCGGACGCGGGCGAGCCGTTCGTCGAGCTTCTCTTTGCCGCCCAGCAGGCAGGAGCCGGGGACGCGGCAGTCGTCGAGGTGGACGTCGGCGGTGTGGGAGGCGCGGAGGCCGTGCTTCTTCACCTTCGCGCCCTGCTCGCAGCCCGGCGTGCCGGGCGGGATCACGAAGGCGGCGTGGCCGCGCGAGCCGAGCTCGCGGTCGACCGAGGCGATCACGACGTGGACGTTGGCGATGCCGCCGTTGGTCGCCCAGGCCTTCTGGCCGTTCAGCACCCACTCGTCCTTGGCCTCGTCGTACTTGGCGCTGGTGCGGATGCCGGAGACGTCGGAGCCGGCGTCGGGCTCGGAGGCGCAGAAGGCGCCGAGCTTGACGTCGTCCGGAGTGCCGTAGCACTGCGGGATCCACTCGCCCATCTGCTCCGGAGTTCCCTGCCCGAAGATCGCCGCGACCGCGAGCGTCGTGCCCATGATCGCCATGCCGATGCCGGCGTCGCCCCAGAACAGCTCCTCGTTGGCGATCGGCAGCGTCAGCCCGGTGTCGTCGGCCCAGAACTGGCCGACCGCTTCGAAGCTGTAGAGGCCGATCTTGGCGGCCTCCTCGATCACCGGCCACGGCGTTTCCTCGCGCTCGTCCCACTCCTCGGCGGCGGGGCGGACGACGTTCTCGGCGAACCCGTGCACCCAGTCGCGGATGTCCTTCTGGTCCTGGTTGAGCTCGAGGGTGAACTTCGGTTCGCCGGCGCTCTCGGCGGTGCTGTTTGCCTCGTCGAGAAGCGCGTTGGCGTCGACGTCGGCGACGGTGGAATCGGCCATGAGGCCGGGAAGTTTACACGGAACGGTGTCGTGTCAGGGAACTGCGCGGGGGCTCGGGCGGCGGCTCAGACGTCGCGCAGGTCGAAGGCCCGCAGCCCTTCGCTGCCCTCGTCGCTGCAGTCGAAGAAGCGACGGTTGACGCAGTCGTAGGACTCCCCCGCCCCCTCGTAGGCGCGCTCGACCGAGAACTGGCAGTGGGGCAGCGCCGCGCCGGTCATCTTCACCCCGCCGAAGCCGCCGGGCTCGAGCACCGCCGAGAGCTCGACCTCGGCCCCGTAGACCCGCTGCATGCAGCCGACGTACTGCTCGCCGGTGAGCCTGTCCAGGTAGCTGTAGAGGAAGCGGCAGCCGAGCTCGACGCAACCGCGGGGCTCGACCATCTTGTCGCAGAAGGAGCGGCACTGGCGGCACTCGCCAACCTCGGTGCGCGTTGCGGTCATGGAGAAAGTCTAGGGAGCGGAGACCGCGGAACCAAGCGCTTCAGACTGGTCACGCAGCCAGGGCGGGCGCGCGGAGGAGGTGGTCCAACTCCGAACGCAGCCCGCCCGAGGGCTTGACCCGGTAGCGCTCGCCGACCTTGTAGCGGCGCTCGCCGACCAGCAGGTGGACCTCGGAGTCGCCCTTGTGGTGCTCGAAGATCGCCTTCAGTTCCTCGCAGAGCTCATCGCTCCAGCGGCCGAGGTCGATCGGGACCTCGAAGGGGCCCGCCGGCGCCGTCGGTGCCGCCGGCGCCAGCTTGCTCGCCTGCTCGATCTCGGCCGCGTCCGGCTCGAAGCGCTGGGCCTCCTGCACGACCAGCTTCGTCTCGCCGCGGTCCTTGTGGTCGAGGCGGCCGCGGACGAGGACGATCGCGTCGGGCTGGATCACCGCCGCGCTCTCGGCCTGGTCGGCCTTGAAGACGAGCATCTCGACCTGCCCCTCGACGTCGTCGAGGGTGGCGAACATCATCTGGTTGCCGCTCTTGGTGCGGATCTTCTTGCAGTCGACGACGATGCCGCCGACCGTGACCCAGGCGCCGTCCGGTTTGCCGCCGAGCTGGGCGATGCTGCAGTCGACCCGCGCCCGCAGCGCCGGCCCGACTTCGGTCAGCGGGTGCGAGGAGAGATAGGTCCCGAGCACCTCCTTCTCCATCGCCAGCATCTCGGCCCGGTCGAACTCGGCAGCGGAGATCGGCGGGCGGTGGTGGGCCTGCGACTGCGCCGCCCCACCTCCGGCCTCTTCGCCGAAGTCGAAGATCGAGCCCTGCCCGAGCTGCGCGTCCGCCTGGGCCTTCTGCCCCGCCGACTGCGCCGCCGGCAGCGTCTCCAGCATCCCCTTGCGGCTGTCGCCGGTGGAGTCGAGGGCGCCGCACTTGACCAGGCATTCGATCGCGCGTTTGTTCACCGCGCGGGAGTCGACCCGCTCGCAGAAGTCCCAGATCGACTCGATCGGTTTCTCCTCGCGGGCGCGGAGGATCGCCTCCACCGCCGCGTGGCCGACGTTCTTGACCGCGTCGAGGCCGAAGCGGATCGCCTTCTCGGAGACGACGAAGCTGTGGCCGGAGGAGTTGACGTCGGGCGGCAGCACGTCGATCCCCATCTCCGCGCAGCGGTTGACGAAGAACGGCACCTTGTCTTTGGTGTTCATCACCGAGGAGATCACCGCCGCCATGTACTCGGCCGGGTAGTTGGCCTTGAGATAGGCGGTGCGGTAGGAGATCAGGGCGTAGCAGGCGGCGTGCGACTTGTTGAAGGAGTAGTCGGCGGCGGCTTCGTTCAGCTTCCAGAGGTCCTGGGCGACCTTCGGATCGGTGTTCGATTCGGCCAGGCCCTTGATGAACTTGTCCTTCATCGTCGCCATCAGGTCGCGCTTCTTCTTGCCCACCGCCTTGCGCAGGTCGTCCGCCTCGGCGCCCGAGAAGCCCGCCATCTCTCGGGCGATCGCCATCAGTTGCTCCTGGTAGATGACGCAGCCGTAGGTCTCGGCGGTGATCTCCTTCAGCCGCGGGTCCGGGTAGCGGACGCTGGCGGGGTTGCGCTTGCCTTTGGCGTAGGTAGGGATGTAGGCCATCGCCCCGGGCCGGTAGAGGGCGCCGAGCGCGACGATGTCGGCGAACTCGGTCGGGCGCACCTTGCGCAGCGCGTCGCGCATGCCCTCCGACTCGAACTGGAAGACGCCGGTCGACTCGCCTTCGGCGAGCATCGAGTAGGTCTTGGCGTCGTCGATCGGGATCTGCTCCATGTCGATCCGCTCGCCGCGCGAGCGCTCGATGATGTCGAGCGCGTCCTCGATCACGTCGAGGTTGCGGAGGCCGAGGAAGTCCATCTTCAGCAGCCCGATCTCCTCGATCGGGCCCATCGAGTACTGGGTCACGATCTTGTACTGGCGCTCCGGCTTGCCTTTCTCGTTGGTGGTGGCCGGCGCGCTCTTGTCCTCGGCCAGCTGCAGGGGCACGACCTCGTGCAGCGGCCGGTCGGCGATCACGACCGCGGCGGCGTGGATCGAGTTGTTGCGGATGATCCCCTCGAGGCCCTGGGCGACGTCGATGATCTTTTTCGCGTCGGGCTCGGCGTCGTAGGTCTTTTTCAACTCCTCGCCGGGCTTGAGGCATTCCTCGAAGGAGGGGCTGCGGCCCATGATCGGCTCCGGGATCTGCTTCGCCAGGCGGTCGCCGGTGGCGTAGTCGAAGCCGAGCACCCGGGCGGCGTCGCGGGTCGCCGCCCGCGGCGCCATCTTGCCGAAGGTGATGATCTGGGCGACCGACTCGCGGCCGTATTTGTCGGCGACGTAGCGGATCATCCGCTCGCGGCCGCGGACCGAGAAGTCGATGTCGATGTCCGGCATCGATTTGCGGCCCGGGTTGAGGAAGCGCTCGAAGAGGAGGTCGTTGGCGAGCGGGTCGAGGTCGGTGATGTTGAGGCAGTAGGAGACGATCGAGCCGGCGGCCGAGCCGCGGCCGGGGCCGACGGCGACGCCGTTCTCCTTCGCGTAGCGGACGAAGTCCCAGACGATCAGGAAGTAGGACGGGAAGCCCATCTCCTCGATCACCCCCAGCTCGAACTCCATCCGCTCGACTGCCTCCGCCGGCGGCGGGTCCCCGTAGCGGGCGCGCAGGCCTTCGGCGGCGATCCGGCGCAGCATCGCCTCGGGCTCCTCGCCGTTCTCGGTCGGGTAGCGCGGCAGCAGCAGGCTGCCGAGCTCGATGTCGATGTTGCAGCGCTCGGCGATCTCCAGCGTGGTCGGGATCGCCTCCGGCCACTCGGCGAAGGACTCGGCCATTTCCTCGGAGCTCTTGATGTAGAACTCGTTGGTGTCGAAGCTCATCTTCGGCAGCTGCAGGGTCGACTTAGTCTGCACGCAGAGCAGCGCCGCGTGGTTGTCGAAGTCCTCGCGCGTCAGGTAGTGGACGTCGGCGGTGCCGACCAGCGGCCGACCCAGCTCGCGGGCGTAGCGGACGATCCCCTCGTTGGCCTTGTCCTGCTCGGCGATGCCGTTCTTCTGCACCTCGAAGTAGACCTGCTCGGCGCCGAAGGCCTGGATCAGGTCGTCGAGGTGGGCGCGGGCGTCGTCGCCGCGCTCTTCGACCAGGCGGCGGCAGACGCGCGACTGCAGGCAGCCGGTGAGGACGATCACGCCGTCCGCGTGCTGGGCCAGCAGGTCCATGTCGACGTTGGCCTTGCCGCGCGAGAACCCCTCTAGGAAGCCGGCGGAGGTGAGCTTGACCAGGTTCGCGAAGCCGGTGTCGTTCTCGGCCAGCAGGGTGAGGTGGTTGCGCTCGTACTTCGTCTGCTCCTTGATCGCGTGGCGGTCCTCGACGAAGTAGGCCTCGAGACCGGCGATCGGCTTGATTCCGTGCTTCTTACAGGCCTTGTAGAGGTCGACGGCGCCGTTCATGACGCCGTGGTCGGTCAGTCCCAGGGCCGGCTGGCCCAGCTCCGCCGCCCGCGCCGCCATCGCGTCGATCTTGCAGGCGCCATCAAGCAGCGAGTACTCGCTGTGGGCATGGAGATGTACTGCGGAGGAGGTACTCACGGACCTCTCCGATCATGCCAATCCCAGAGGACGGCCCGACGGGTTTCCGTGACGCTTCTGCGCTACTTCCGCGCTAGTTCAGAGCTGGGTGGCGAGAATGCCGGCGATCACGCTGGCGACGATGCTCGCAAAGAGCGTGACGAAGCCGATGATCATCGTCCGCTGTAGGGAGTCGAAACCCTGGTCGACGGCGTAGGAGGGGTGGGTGTCACTCGCTCCGACAAAAGCCGAGCTAATTAGCTCGGCTTTTTGAGTATCCGTCGGCTCGAGTGACACCCACCCCTCCAGCGGCAGTGCTCCGGTAGACGCACAAGGGCCGGCAGCTTCTTGAAAAGCTGCCGTGATTTCGGTCGTCCAGCGGAGCTCTGTTGTGGAGGGGACGGGTATTCCCCGCAACGACCGGCGTCCTGTTACTCGCACCTAGGCGTTGGCGGTCAGCTGGCGGCGATCCAGGCGAGTAACCCAGGGAGAGAGGGGAATACCCGTCCCCTGTACGGGGAGCGGTTAGTCCCTAGCCGCAGACCCAGGCGCTCGGGCCTGAGTCTTCCCAGATTTCGCCGGCGATCCGGTCTTGTTCGGCCTTGGGGGCGTTCTGGGGTTCGCCCTTGCCGCCGTAGAGTTCCCAGGTCGAGGGAAGGATCTGGTAGGCGCCGCCGGCGCCGCTGGAGGGGTTGAGGGCGCTGTAGTTGCCGCCCGACTCGCACATCACGATGTAGGTCGGGATCGCGTAGGGGCCGCCGAGCCAGCGACCGACTTCTTCTTCGGCTTCGGCCGCCGAGGCTTCGCGCGCCGCCTGGATTTCGCCCACCCAGGTGGAGATGTCTCCCTTCAGCCTCGCCAGCGAGGCTTCGCGGCTTCCCTTCAGCGCCTGCAGGTGGGCCGCCGCGGCCGCGGCTTCTTCGCGCACGGCGCCGATTTCGGCCCGGGCGGCTTCGAGCCGTTCGTCGTAGGCGACCGCTTCGGCCTTCAGGTCGGCGACCTTCGAGACCTCGCGGTGCACGGCGGCGCGCACTTCGGCGACCCGGTCGGCGAGGGCGCTGTCGGATTCGGAGATCGCCCGCAGGTAGTCGCTGCGGGTGACGAGTTCCTGGTAGTCGGCCGAGCCGAAGACGAGGTTCGCGGTGCTCGGCGTGCCGCTCTCGTAGATCGCCACCAGACGGCGGGCGAGGACCGCCCGCGAGCGGCGCAGGCGCGCCTTCTCGATCGCCAGCCGGTGCCGGGTCTGGCCCAGCTTCCGCGCCAGCTCCGCTGCCCGTTCGCGGCCTTCGGCGAGCAGTCCCGTGAGGTGTTCCTCGCGCTTTTCGGCTGCCTTCGTTTCGGCTTCGGCGACGCCGAGCTGCGCGGTCGTCGATTGCAGCTGGGCGGAGAGCGAGCTCGCTTCGCCCCGTGCCGCCGCCACCTTCGCTTCCAGCGACCCGGCGTCGGTCGCGCCGGCGTTGCCGACGGCGAGAACCAGGGCCGCGAGCAGCGCGCAGAGCAGCGCTGCGACCCCGATCCGGAAGGGATCCTTTCTGAGCTGGAGCGGCCGCACGACGGTGGCCGAGGCTAGCGAGCCGGCTCCGAAATCCCTGCAAGTCGACGATAACCCGCAAGAAAGCTTGCGGGTCGGCCTGGGCGTTTTCAGCCTTCGGGGACTTCGCGGCTCGCCAGGTAGGCGGCGATCGCGATCGCGACCACGCCGAGGCCGAGAGCGATCCGCGTCTCGCGGCGGTAGCGCCGCCGCACGTAGCGGAAGGCGAACTTGATCGAGGCTTTGCCGATCCGGTTGTACATCAGCCCTCCTCCCCCTCGGCTACCTGCTCGCGCAGCCGGTGCGCCATCCGCGACTGCAGCGACCAGAGCTCGATGAAGCCCGGCGAGGCCGTCTGCGAGAAGAGGCCGCCCGACTCGGCGAAGCTGGCGAGCTGGGCGTCGTAGACGGCATTCGGCGAGGAGCGGGTGACCACCCGCACGCTCCCCTTGTAGAGACGGATGCCGATCTCGCCGGTGACCTGGGCGTTGACCGCGTCCATGTAGGCGTCGAGGTCGGTGCGCAGCGGCTCCCACCAGAGCCCGGCATAGACGAGGTAGCCCCACTTCTGGTCGAGGGCGGGCTTGAACTGGTTCTGGTGGATCGTCCCGACCAGGCGCTCCAGCTCCTCGTGCGCGGCGAGGACGATCGCCGCCGCCGGAACCTCGTAGATGTCGCGCACCTTGAGGCCGACGATCCGGTCCTCGATGTGGTCGACGATGCCGACGCCGTGGCGGCAGCCGATCTCCGCCGCCCGTTCCAGCAGCTCGACCAGCTCCAGCCGCTCGCCGTCGAGCGAGACCGGCAGCCCCCGCTCGAAGCCGACGGTGAGGACCTGCGCCTCCTCGGGCGCGTCCTCGGGCCGGGTGACGAGCTGGAAGACGTCGTCCTCGGGCGCGTGGTCGAGCTCCTCGATCCAGCGCCCCTCGGAGGAGCGCCCCCAGAGGTTGTCGTCGATCGAGTAGGGCGCGACCTCGGTCCCGCCCTTGACCGGGATCCCGTGCTCGCGGGCGTAGGCGATCTCCTCCTCGCGCCCCATCTGCCAGGAGCGCACCGGCGCGATCGTCTTCAGCTCCGGCGCCAGGGTCGCGACCGTAGCCTCGATCCGGACCTGGTCGTTGCCCTTGCCGGTGCAGCCGTGGGCGATCGTGTCGCAACCGGTCTGGCGCGCGTATTCGACCGCGAGCTGGGCGATCAGCGGCCGGCCGAGGGCGGTGAAGAGCGGGTAGCCGTTGCCGTAGACGGCGTTGGCCTTGATCGCCGGCGCGACGAACTCGGTGGCGAAGCGCTCGCGGGCGTCGACCACGTGGCACTCGAGCGCGCCCAGCCGCAGCGCCTTGTCTTCGATCACGCCGTAGTCCTCGCCCGGCTGGCCGAGGTTGACGGTGAGGCAGACCACCTCGGCGTCGTAGGAGTCCTGGATCCACTTCAGCATCACGCTGGTGTCGAGCCCGCCCGAATAGAGCAGGAGGACGCGATCGACCTGCTCGGGGTCGGCCTCGTAGCTGGCCGTCGGCCGGGCTATCTGCGATGGGTCGCTCACGGGGAGCGCAAGTCTAGGCGCGCGGGCGCTCTGCCGCCGCTACGGCGCTTCGATGCCGCCCGAACCGCCTTCTTCTTCCGGCGCTTCAGGCGTTTCTTCTTCGGGGGCTTCTTCCCCTTCTTCCGGCGGCGCTTCGGTTTCTTCTTCTTTTTCGGTGCTGGTCGATTCCGTCGTCGAAGTGGAGGTCGTAGTCGAGCTTTCGGTCCTCGAGGGGATCGTCGAAGAGGTTTCGGTGGTGGAGCTGGTCGAGCTGCCGTTGTCGTTGCTGGCGATGACGATGACCGCGATCAGCAGCCCGACGATCACCGCGATCAGGCCGGCGATCAGCAGCCGCATGTTGCCGTGGGGACGACCGCCTTCGGGTCCGCGGCCGCCGGGACCGCGGTCTTCAGGTCCCATCAAGCGAGTCGGGTCCTCGTGCATTTCCTCAGTCCTCGGGTCCTAGGATCGCGTCGAGGATCGCGTCGGTGTCCTCGATCTTGAACCCGTTTCGGAGCCGGAGCTCGATTTCCTCTCG
The DNA here is from genome assembly GCA_036278095.1 of Solirubrobacterales bacterium. Classification (GTDB taxonomy): domain Bacteria; phylum Actinomycetota; class Thermoleophilia; order Solirubrobacterales; family 70-9; genus VAYN01. The sequence continues at coordinate 33,149 of DASULS010000035.1, forward strand.
GCTGCTGCCGGAAACCGCCAGCTGGGTCGCCAACAGGCGGGCACCGGAAGCGTCGGCGCGCCTGGCGTCCTCCTCGGCGTCGGCCCCGTCCACCGCGCGCAAGCGCGGGACCTCCGGTGGCGGAGGATCAGGCAGATCCTGCGCTCGTTCGGGTTCTAGCCACTCCTCGCCCTCCAGTCTCGACTTGGCCGCTTCGAGCGTCGCCTGCAACCGCTCGGCCTCCTGGCGGAGCGTGGCCGCCTGCCCCAGCAGCGAGTCGAGCAGCTCCGCGAGCTCGGCGACGCGGCCGTCGGCCTGCCGGTCGGCCTCTTCCCGTGCCTGGGCGAGGTAGCGGCGCGCCTGGGCCTCGGCGTCGTCGATCACGCCCTCGGCGGCACGCTCAGCGGCCTCGACGATCGCCTCGAGCCGCTCGGCGGTGATGACGCGAAGGTCCTTCTGCTTGCGGGAGAGGTCTCGCGGGGAGTCGGCGCTCACGCCGAAAAGCCTAGAAGCGATTCCTCGATTAGGCCAACCGCCTGGTCGACATGGTCGGAATCGATCACCAGCGGCGGCAGCAGCCGCAGCGTGTCGGGGCCCGGCACGTTGACGACGAGGCCGCGCTCAAGCAGGTCGGCGCCGACGGCGGCGGCGTCGATGCCCTGCTCGAGTTCGACCCCCACCATCAGCCCGCGGCCGCGCGTCCCGGCCACCCCCTCGACCCGCTCGAGCCGCTCGCAGAGGTAGGCGCCGAGCTCGCGCACGCGGCGCAGCAGCACCGGGTCTTCGACGACGTCGAGCACGGCAAGCGCGGCGACGGCGGCGACCGGACCGCCGGCGAAGGTCGAGCCGTGGTCGCCGGCCTCGAGCACTTCGGCGGCCTCGGGGCCGGTGATGCAGGCGCCGATCGGCATCCCGCCGCCGAGCGCCTTCGCCGTGGTGATCACGTCCGGCCGGACCGGCGTCTGCTCGTAGGCCCAGAGCGAGCCGGTGCGGCCGAGGCCGGTCTGGATCTCGTCGAGGATCAACAGCGCCCCGGTCTCCTCGCAGGCCTCGCGAGCGGCGAGCAGCGCCTCCTCGCTGGTCGGGATCACCCCCGCCTCGCCCTGGATCGCCTCGATCAGCACCGCCGCCGTGCTCTCCCCCACCGTCTCGCGCAGCGCCGCGGCGTCGTTGTGGGGGACGGAGCGAAACCCGGGCAGCATCGGCCCCAACGCCTCGTTGGCGGCAAGGCCGGGAGTGGCGGAGAGGGAGCCGTAGGTGCGGCCGTGGAAGTCGTCCTCGAAGCTGACGATCTCCGGAGCCGTGACCCCGCGCCGGTGGGCGTGCTTGCGGGCGACCTTGATCGCGCACTCGTTCGCCTCGGTGCCGGAGTTGGCGAAGAAGACGCGGCCGCCGAGGCTCGACTCGGAGAGGCGCTCGGCGAGGCGCGCCATCGGCTCGGTGAAGAAGAGGTTGGAGGTGTGCATCAGGCGGTGGACCTGGTCGTGCACCGCCTTCGTCACCTCGGGGTGGCAGTGGCCGACCGAGCAGACCGAGATGCCGCTGAGGAAGTCGAGGTAGAGCTTGCCGTCGGCGTCCCAGAGCAGCGGGCCCTCGCCGCGGACGAAGTCGACCGGCGCCCGCTTGTAGGTGCGCATCAGGTAGCGCTCCGCCAGCGCCTGGGTCTGGGCGAAGCCGATCTCGGGCGTCGCCTCGCTCATGACGGGATGACCATGGTGCCGATGCCGGCGTCGGTGAAGAGCTCGAGCAGGAGGCTGTGCGCGACGCGGCCGTCGATGATGTGGGCCGACTGGGCCCCGCCGCGGATCGCGTCGGCGCAGGCCTGGAGCTTCGGCCGCATCCCCCCCTGCAGGCTCGGCAGCTGCTCGTCGACTTCGGCGACCGTTGCCCGCGAGATCAGCGAGCCCGGGTCGTCGGGGTCGGCGCGCCAGCCCTCGACGTCGGTGAGGAAGATCGCCTTGTGCGCGCCGAGCGCGGCGGCGACCTTGCCGGCTGCCTCGTCGGCGTTGACGTTGTAGGACTGGCCCTCGCGGTCGGAGGCCGAGGAGGCGATCACCGGGATGTAGTCGGCGGCGATGTGCTTGAGGACGTCGACGTCGACCCGCTCGATCGAGCCGACGAAGCCGACGTGCTCGGCGTTGGCGACCGGCGCGACCTCGAACAGGGTCCCGTCCTCGCCGGAGAGCCCGACCGCCGGCTGGCCGTGGCGGTTGAGGCGCTGGACGATTTCGGAGTTGAGCTTGCCGACCAGGACCATCTTCGCCACCTCGACCGTCTCCGCGTCGGAGACCCGCAGGCCCTCGTGGAAGCGGACCTCGAGGTCGAGCCGGTCCATGTAGCGGGTGATCTCGGGACCGCCGCCGTGGACGATCACTGGGTTCAGCCCGACGTACTTGAGCAGGACGACGTCGGTGGCGAAGGCTTCCCGCAGCTCGTCGTCGAGCATCGCGGCGCCGCCGTACTTGATCACCACGGTGCGGCCGTGGAACTCGCGGATGTAGGGGAGCGCCTCGAGGAGGGTGGCGACGCTGCCGCTGTCGTAGCGGCTGTTGTCGGTGGTGGAGCTCACGTCGTGTATTCCGCGTTGAGCTTGACGTAGTCGTAGCCGAGGTCGGAGAACCAGACGTGGGCGGAGTGGCTGCCGCGACTGAGCCGGAGGCCGATCTCGGCCTCGGGGACGTCGGCCCCGAGCTCGGCGGCGTCGATGTGCTCGGCGCCGATCTCCTCCAGGTCCTCGCCGGCCAGGGCGGCGCCGGCGGCCTGGGCGATCCGGCCCCAGTTGGGGTCGCGGCCGAACAGCGCCGTCTTCACCAGCGGCGAGTTGGCGATCGCGCGGGCGACCCGCTCGGCCTCGGCTGCGCTGGCGGCCCCGGAGACCTCGATCCGGCCGGTGCGGACGGCGCCCTCGCCGTCGCGGACGATCTCGATCGCCAGCTGCATCAGCACCGCCTCCAGCAGTCCCTCCGGCAGCGGGTGGCCGGAGGCGCCGGAAGCCTGCAGCAGCACCGTGTCGTTGGTGCTCATCTGGCCGTCGACGGTGATCCGGTTGAAGGATGCGTCGACGGCGGCGCGCAGCAGCGCGTCGGGGTCCGCGACGACGGCGTCGGTCTGGACGAAGCAGAGCATCGTCGCCATGTTCGGCTCGATCATCCCCGCCCCCTTCGCCTGGGCGGAAAGCGTCACGCCGCCGGCGCGCAGGGTGCAGCGCTTGGGCCAGCGGTCGGTGGTGAGGATCGCGTCGGAGAAGGCGTTGCCGCCGTCGGCAGCGAGACCGGTGGCGGCCTCGGCGATGCCGCCGAGGACGGCGTCGATCGGCAGCGGCACCCCAATCGTGCCGGTCTCGGCGACGGCCACCTGCTCGGTCGCCAGGCCGAGGTGGCGGGCGGCCTCAGCCGACATCGCCAGCGCGTCGGCATAGCCCTGGGCGCCGGTCTCGGCGTTGGCGTTGCCGCTGTTGACGACGGCGGCGCGGACCCGGCCGCCGTCGACCACCTCGCGGCAGACCCGGATCGGCGCCGCGGCAGAGGCGTTGCGCGTCAGCAGCAGTGCCGAGCTGACCTCCGCGGCATCGCAGACGACCAGGCCGACGTCGGTGCGGCCGCCGCCCTTGAGCCCGCAGTGGGCGCCGCCGGCGCGGAAGCCGGGCGCGAGCCGGTTGGGATCGAGCTCCTCGACGCCGGATGGCGCCTCGACCCAGCGAGAGCGAAAGAAAGTCACAGCAGCCCCTCCGTCTCGTCCAGGCCCAGCATCAGGTTCAGGTTCTGCACGCCCTGGCTGGAAGCTCCCTTCCAGATGTTGTCGATCGCCGAGAAGGCCATCGCCCTCCCCCGCTCCTCGACCGTGACGTAGACGTGGCACTCGTTCGTATCGCGGACGGCGCGCAGGTTCGGCGGCCCGTCGAGGACGTGGACGAAGGGCTCCTCGGCGTAGCGGCGCCGGTAGAGGTCGCGGATCGCCTCCACCGAGGTCGCCTCGGAGAGCGCGGCGAAGCAGGTCGCCAGCTCGCCCTGGTCGAGCGGCAGCAGGTGCGGCACGAAGGTGACCGGGGACGGGCTGCCGAGCGCGGCCAGCTCCTGCTCGATCTCCGGCCGGTGCCGGTGCCCCTCGGTCTTGTAGGGGAAGGCGTTCTCGGTCATCGCCGAGAAGTGGACGAGGTCGTCGCTGCTGCGCCCGTAGCCCGAGGTGCCCTGCATCGCCGCGACGAAGACCTCGGCGAGCAGGCCCTGTTCGGCCAGCGGCGCCAGCGCCAGCACGCTCGCGGTCGGGTAGCAGCCGGGGGTGGCGACCAGCTGCGCCTCCCGCAGCTCGTCGCGGTAGAGCTCGCTGAGGCCGTAGACGCCGGTCCCGAACAGCTCGGGGGCGCCGTGCTCGCCGTACCAGCGCTCGTAGGTCCCGCGGTCGCGGAGGCGGAAGTCGGCGGAGAGGTCGACGACGAGGATGCCCTGTTCGCGCAGCGCCGCGACGGTCGGCGCGGCGACGCCATGCGGGTAGGCGACGATCGCGGCGTCGACCTCGGGCAGGTTCTCCAGGTCCAGCTCGGTCAGCTCGACCTGCGCCCGGTAGCGCGGGTAGAGATCGGTCAGCCGTTTGCCGGCGTCGCTGCGCGAGGTGGCGGCGACCAGCTCGAGGCTCGGGTGGTCCCAGACGATCTGCGCCGCGAGCGCGCCGGTGAATCCGGAGGCGCCGGCGACCAATACGCGCTTACTCACGCAGTATCCCCCCGATCGCTTCGAGCTCGACCTTGATCGACTCGCGTAGGCCAGCGACCTCCTCGTCGGTGAGGGTGCAATCGTCGGCGCGGAACTCGAGTTCGAGGGCGAGGCTCTTGCGTCCCTCGCCGACCTGCTCGCCCTCATAGAGGTCGAAGACCTCGGCCGCGCGCAACAGCTCGCCGCCGCCGGCGAGGACCGCGGCGCGAACCTCGGCGGCGGGCGTCTCCGCCGGCACCACGACCGCCAGGTCCTGGTAGACGGCGGGGAAGGTGGTGACGTCCTCGTAGCGCTCCTCGCCGAGCGTCGCCACCGCCAGCAACGGCGCCGCGTCGAGTTCGAAGGCGACGGCCGCGTCGAGGTCCCAGCTGCGGCAGACCAGCGGGTGCACCTCACCGAGCCAGCCGATCTCCTGGCCCCCCGCGGAGACGGCGGCGGTGCGACCCGGATGCAGGAACGGCTCCTCGCCCGGAGCGAACTCGAGCTCGGTCCCAAGCTGGGCCGCCAGCGCCTCCAGCACGCCCTTGACCGCGAAGAACTCCGCCGCCTCTCCTCCACCGCGCCAGGATCGCGGGCTGAGCGCCCCGACCGCGATCCCCGCGAACCGATGCGGCTCGGAGAACGGCGCCGGCTGATCCCCCGCAAACCGCCCCGCCAAGGGGTCGACGGGACGATTCCGTCCCTCATCGGGACGTTTTCGTCCCGTCGGCGGCTCGGTGAGGTAGACGCGGGCGGATTCGAAGATCGCGAGGCTGGTGGCGCCGCGGGCTACGTTGCGGGAAGCGATGTCGAGCAGCGAGCCGAGCAGGAGCGTCCGCATCGCCGACTGGTCCTCGGAGAGCGGGTTGGCGAGCAGCACCGGCTCGGCGCGTGGATCGTCGCTGGGGATCCGCAGCCGCTCAGCCTCGCCGGGGTCGGTGAAGCTCCAGCCCACTGCCTGGTCGAAGCCAAGGTCGCGGAGGCCGTCCTCGGCCCGGCGGCGTAAGCGCTGCTCCCGGCTGAGGCCGCCGACCGCACCGCCGACCGCCGGCAGCGTCGTCGGCAGGTGCTCGTCGATGCCGTGGACCCGCGCCACCTCCTCGATCAGGTCGACCTCGCGGGTGACGTCGTAGTAGCGGTCGGGCGGAACGACGACCTCTAGATCGCCGCCGGCCGGGGAGACCTCGAAGCCGAGACGCTCCAAATAGGCCTGCTGGTCCGCCTGGGAGATGAACATCCCGAGCAGGCCCTCGACCCGCTCGGCCCGCAGCAGCAGCCGCCGCGGGGGCGGCGGATCGGCGGCGACGTCGATCGTCCCCGGCACCAGCTTGGCGCCGCAGAGCTCGACCATCAGCCGCGAGGCGAGCCGCTGCGCCCGCATCGTCAGCTCCGGGTGCAGCTGCTTCTCGAAGCGCGCCGAGGCCTCCGAGCGCAGCCCGAGCAGGCGCGAGGTGCGGAGGATGTTGGTGCCGTTCCAGGTCGCCACCTCCATCAGCACCCGCGTCGTCTGCTCGGAGACCTCGGAGACCTGGCCGCCCATGATCCCGGCGACCCCGGAAGGCCCGTTGCGGTCGCAGACGAGCACGGTCTCGGCGTCGAAGGTGCGCTCGACCCCGTCGAGGGTGGTCATCTTCTCCCCCTCGGCCGCGGTGCGCACCATCAATGCCCCGTCGGGCACCTTGTCGAGGTCGAAGGCGTGCAGCGGCTGCGCGGTCAGCAGCATCACGTAGTTGGTGATGTCGACGACGTTGTTGATCGGCCGCTGGCCGGCGGCGGCGAGCCGCGCCTGCAGCCACAGCGGCGAGGGACCGATCTTCACGTCGGTGAAGACGCGGGCGGTGAAGCGCGGGCAGAGCTCGGGCACCTCGACCGTGACCGAGGCGTAGTCGGAGGCCTCCCCCGCCCCCTCGGCCGGCGCGTCCTGCGCCCAGGGCTCCGGCGCCAGCTCCGCACCGCTGATCGCGTGGACCTCGCGGGCAACCCCGTAGACGCCGAAGCAGTCGCTCCGGTTCGGCGTCACCTCGATCTCCAGCACCTGCTCGCCCAGCGGCAGCACCTCGCTAAGCGGCGTGCCGGCGGCAAACCCACCGTCGAGCTCCATGATCCCGCTGTGGTCGTCGCTGAGCTCGAGCTCGCTGGCGGCGAGGACCATCCCGTCGGAGGGAACACCGCGCAGCTTCGCCTTGCGCAGCTTCTCGCCGCCGGGCATCCGCGCCCCGGGCAGGGCGACGGCGACGGTCTGGCCGGCGCCGACGTTGGCGGCGCCGCAGACGATCGTCCGCTCGGCGTCGCCGGTGTCGACCTTGCAGACGCTGAGCCGGTCGGCCTTCGGGTGCTTCTCTTTGGCCAGCACCTTGCCGACGACGAAGCCGCTCGCCGAGGGCGGCCCGACCGTGTCGAGCCGCTCGACCTCGGTCCCGGTCATCACCAGGCGGTCGGCGAGCGCCGCCGGCTCGGTGCCGGGGTCGCAGTACTCGCGCAGCCAGGAGCACGGGACCCTCATGAGAACTGCTCCAGCATCCGCACGTCGTTGTCGAAGAAGCGGCGCAGGTCGGGGACGCCGTGGCGCAGCATCGCCACCCGCTCGACCCCGATCCCGAAGGCGAAGCCCTGCACCCGCTCGGCGTCGTATCCATAGCCCTCGACGAAGCCGAGCACGTTGGGGTCGACCATGCCGGCGCCGAGGATCTCGATCCAGCCCTGGCCCTTGCAGAGGTTGCAGCGCTCGCCGCCGGCCAGCTCGCCGGTCCCCCCACACTGGAAGCAGGAGACGTCGACCTCGACGCTCGGCTCGGTGAAGGGGAAGAAGTGCGGCCGCAGGCGCACCTCGCGGTCGGGGCCGAAGATCGCCCGGCACATCGCCAGCAGCGTCCCTTGCAGGTCGGCGAGGGTGATCCCCTCGGCAATCGCCAGCCCCTCCAGCTGGTGGAACATCGGGCTGTGGGTGGCGTCGGAGTCGCGCCGGTAGACCTTGCCGGGGACGACGACGAAGATCGGCGGCGGCTGCGCCTCCATCGAGCGCACCTGCATCGGCGAGGTGTGGGTGCGCAGCAGCACGTCGGGGTGCGACTGCACGTAGAAGGTGTCCTGGAGCATTCGCGCCGGGTGGCCGGGCGGGTGGTTCAAGGCGGTGAAGTTGTAGTAGTCGTGCTCGATCTCCGGGCCCTCGGCGACGTGGTAGCCGAGGCCGACCATCGTGTCCTCGAGCAGGCGCGTGGTGCGGGCGATCAAGTGCGGGTGCCCGGCTGGCCTCGGCGGCGCCCCGGGCAGCGTCACGTCGATCCGGTCGCTGACCAGCTTCGCCTCGAGCTCGGAGGCGTCGAGGCGCTCGGCGCTTGCCTCCAGCAGCTCCTCCAGCTCCTTGCGGGCGCGGTTGGCGGCGCCGCCGACTGCTCCCCGTTCCTCCGGCGGCAGCTCGGCGATCCCGCGCAGGACGCTCGTCAGCTCCGCTTTGCGGCCGAGGTAGTGGACCCGCAGCTCCTCCAGCTCGGCGGTGCTCTGGGCGCTCTCGATCGCGGCGCTGGCCTCGGCCCTGATCTTCTCGATCTGCTCAAGCATCGGGTTGGGCCTCCGGCATGGCGAGCGAAGATAACCGCTGAGCGGCGATCGCAGCGGCGGCGGCGACGTTGAGCGACTCGGCAGCGCCCTCGCGCAGGGGAATCGTGACCTGGGTCTCGCACTCGGCGAGCACCTCGTCGGGCAGCCCCTCGCGCTCGGCACCGAGGCAGAGCGTGGCGGCGCCGGCCAGGGCGTCGAGCCCCTTACCACCGTGGGCGACGAGCGCCGCCCGTGGCTGCGGCGTCGCCTTCACCCCGGCCCGCAGAGGCGGCCGGCTGAAGATCGATCCCATGCTCGCCCGCACCGCCTTCGGCGAAAAAGGATCGGCGCAGTCGGGGCCGAGGACGACAGGGCCGCCGATCAGCGCATCGGCCGTCCGGACGATCGTCCCGACGTTTCCCGGGTCGCCGACGCCGTGCAGGTAGATGCAGCCGGTGACCTGCAAATTGTCTCCGGTATGCGGAGACGATTTGTAGGTCGGCCATACGGCAATGACCCTGGTTCCGGAACCGAGGGACGAAACGTCTGCCAGTAGACCAGGGGCGACCCCTTCGCCGTCGAGGCCCGAACCCGCCGCCACGAGGACGAAGCGCGGCTCAGCGCCCGCCGCCAGGCCCGCCTCGAGCAGATCCTCGCCCTCGGTCGCGAACAGGCCCTCGCGCTCGCGGTGCTTGCGGTCGCGCAGCTTGCGGACCAGCTTCAGCTTCTCGTTGTGGGGGCTCTCGATCATCTGCGTCGGTCGTCGGGTTGTCTTCTTCTGGTCGGCGGTTTCTTCTCCTGGAACGAAAAAGCGGGCCGAAGATCGGCCCGCCCGGGAGAAAGGAATGTCGGTGTTGCCGCTAGGCGGCCGCACCCTCCCGGGCTAGCTCCACAAATCGGCGAAAGGCGTCGCGGTCGGAGACGGCGATCTCGGCCAGCATCTTGCGGTTCACCTCGACTTCGGCTTTGTTCAAGCCGTGCATCAATTCCGAGTAGCTCATGCCCTCGAGCCGCGCGGCGGCGTTGATGCGGGTGATCCAGAGGCGGCGGAAGGTCCGCTTCTTGTTGCGCCGGTCACGGTAGGCGTACATCCCCGACCGCTGCACCTGCTCTTTGGCGAAGCGGTAGGAGGAGTGCTTGCGGCCGAAGTAGCCCTTCGCTTCCTTCAGCACCTTGCGGCGCTTCTTGCGCGCGTGGACTGAGCGCTTGACGCGGCTCACTTGCCACCCCCGAGCAGGGCCCGCACCGTCTTGGCGTCATTCGGCGAGATCTCGACCGGTTTGGCCATCTTCCGCTTCCGCTTCGGCGACTTTTTCTCCAGGATGTGGCTGGAGTAGGCGCGACGGCCGCGCAGCTTGCCACCGGCGGTCTTCTTGAAGCGCTTCTTGGCGCCGGAATGGGTTTTCATCTTCGGCATCGGGTCCGCTATTGAAGCAGACAGCCCGCGCAGGCGGCTTTTTCAGACACTCCCTGCCGGTTGAAAATAAGCTGCGCCCGATGCGCATCCTCTACGTGGTCGGGACGCGGCCCAACTTCGTCAAGACGGCGCCGGTGATCGGGGCGCTGCGCGAGCGCGATCCCGAGGGCAGCCACACGATCGTCCACACCGGCCAGCACTACGACCGGCTGATGTCGGAGGTCTTCCTCGAGGAGCTCGGGGTGCCGGCGCCCGATTACATGCTCGAGATCGGCTCCGGCAGCCACGCCGCGCAGACGGCCCTGACGATGGAGCGGCTGGAGCCGGTCCTGGCCGACGAGCGCCCGGACCTCGTGATGGTCCCCGGCGACGTCAACTCGACCCTGGCGGCGGCGCTGACCGCGGTGAAGATGGGCATCCCGGTCGCCCACATCGAGTCCGGGCTGCGCAGCTTCGACCTGACGATGCCCGAGGAGGTGAACCGGATCGTCGCCGACCGCTTCTCGCAGTGGCTCTTCCTCCACAGCCCCGAGGCGGTGACGAACCTGGAGGCCGAAGGCATCCCCGACGAGCGCATGCACATGGTCGGCAACACGATGATCGACACCCTGGTGGCGCTGGAAGCGCGCTTCCGCGCCGCCGGCACCGCGGCGCGGAAGCGCGTCGAGCCGGGCTCCTACGCCCTGGTCACCCTGCACCGCCCCGCCCTCGTCGACGGCCCGCTGCTGGGCGAGACGGTGGCGCAGCTGGCGGCGCTGGCCCAACAGCTGCCGGTCGTCTTCCCGGTCCACCCGCGGACGCGGAAGATGATGGAGGGGCTGGAGCCCGAGCACCCCGGCCTACACCTGATCGCGCCGCTCGGCTACCTCGACTTCCTCTCGCTGCTCGCCGACGCCGGCGCCGTCCTCACCGACTCCGGCGGCATCCAGGAGGAGACGACCTACCTCGGCGTCCCCTGCTTCACCCTGCGCGACAACACCGAGCGGCCGGTGACCCTGACCTCTGGCACCAACACCCTGCTCGGCCTCGATCCCTCGGCGATCGCCCGGATCCCGGCCCTGCTCGCCGAGAGCGACAAAGCGCCATCGCAGCCACCGCCGCTCTGGGACGGCCACGCCGCCGAGCGGATCGCCGAGGTGATCCTCGGCGCCGCCCCCGCCTAGCTAGGCGGGATCAGGCCTCAGCGGCGGGCGCGTCGGCGTCGCCGGCCGCGGCGTCAGCCTGATCGCCGTCGGCGATCTTGTCGACCTCTTTGCTGGGGCCGAGCAGCATGCTCATGTTGCGCCCTTCCTGCAGCGGCGCGGACTCGATCGTCGCCAGGCCGTCGAGGTCCTCGAAGAGCTTGTTCAGCAGGTCGCGGCCGCGCTCGGGGTGGGCCTGCTCGCGACCGCGGAACATGATCGTCACCTTGACTTTGTCGCGGTGCTTGAGGAAGCGTTCGACGTGGCCCTTCTTGGTCTCGTAGTCGTGCGTCGCGATCTTCGGCCGCAGCTTGATTTCGCGGACGTTGACCTGCTGCTGGTGCTTGCGCGCGGCCTTCTGCTTCTGCTCCTGCTCGTATTTGTACTTCGAGTAGTCGAGCAGGCGGGTCACCGGCGGCTTCGAGTTCGGCGCCACCTCGACCAGGTCGAGGTCGGCCGCCTGCGCTTTCTTCAACGCCTCGCTGGTGTCGACGATCCCCAGCTGCTCGCCGTCGGCGCCGATCAGGCGCACCTGGGGGACGCGGATCCGCTCGTTGATCCGAGTCGTGTCGCGCTCTGGTGGGCGCCGGTCGAACCTGCGTGGAACCGGCACTATCGAGAAAGAAGGTGGAACTTCAAGAGGACGAGACGGTAGGCAGGCACGGGGCGCTCAGCGGCGGCTGCGGTTTTCGGTGCCTGCGATCAAGTTCGGCGCAGTATAGAGACAGAGCGGCGCCCGCGTGAAGCGCGGCCTCAGCGGGCCTCGGTCTCGGCGCCGGCGCGGGCGGCGAAATCGGCCAGGGACATCGCGCCGAGATCGCCCTCCTCGCGGGAGCGGACGGCGACGGCGCCGTTCTCCTCCTCGCGATCGCCGACCACCAGCATGTAGGGGTAGCGGCCGATCGTCGAGGCGTCGCGGATCTTCTTGCCAATCGACTCCGAGCGGTCGTCGACGGCGACGCGGACCCCGAGTTCGCGCAGCTGCTCGTAGGCGCGCCGGGCGTAGTCGCTGTGGCGGTCGGAGATCGGCAGCACCACCGCCTGCACCGGCGCCAGCCAGACCGGGAAGCGGCCGGCGTAGTGCTCGATCAGGATCCCGGCGAAGCGCTCCATCGAGCCGAGCAGGGCGCGGTGGATCATCACCGGGCGGTGGGCGGAGTCGTCGGCGCCGGTGTAGTAGAGCTCGAAGCGCTCGGGCATCTGGAAGTCGAGCTGGCAGGTGCCGCACTGCCAGGAGCGGCCGAGCGCGTCGGTGATGTGGAAGTCGATCTTCGGCCCGTAGAAGGCGCCGTCGCCGGGGTTGAGCGTGTACTCGCGGCCCTGGCTGTCGAGCGCTTCGGCCAGCGCCGCCTCGGC
>DASULS010000036.1:0-52040 GCA_036278095.1 Solirubrobacterales bacterium
CTCAAATACGAATGCGAAAAAAAATCTACTGGTGGCTGCCCGTCCACCGGCAACTGGGAAAACGGCTGATCTGACCCAGTTGGCTTAAGCGAAGCATTCGTACCGAGGGGCGGGCCTGGTGCCCGCCTCTCTTCGTTCGCCTTCCTTGTCAGCGCTAATTGGATCGCCTTTTCTGCCGATAAATCACCGATGTCCTCTTCGAAGCGAATGCTTGCCTCCGCCGTCGCTGCGCTTGCGCTGATGGCACTCGGCGCGCCTGCCGCCTTCGCGGCGCCGGCCGAATACGCCGGCTCCTCTGCCGACGGGAGCAAGGCCTTCTTCACCACCGCTGCGAAGCTAGTCCCCGGCGACACCGACAACGGTTTCGTCGACGTCTACGAGCGCCTCTACGACGCGACGCCGGGAATCGAAACCTACGTCACCCACGAGATCTCGACCGGCCCGACCGGCGGCAACGACTCCCACGACGTCAGTTTCAACGCCGTCTCCACCGACGGCACCAAGGTCTTCTTCAGCACCGCCGAGTCGCTGGTCGCCGAAGACGGCGACAAGTCCAGCGACGTCTACGAGCGCAACACCGTCACCGGCGAAACCATCCTCGTCTCCGGCGGCTCGCCGTCCTGCGCTCCCTGCGGCAACCGGGAAGTCCCCGCGAGCTTCGTCGGGGCGACGCCGACCGGCTCGCGCGTGTTCATCTCCACCGACGAGCAGCTGACCGAAACCGACGGGGACGAAGCGACCGACGTCTACGCGCGCGATCCCAGCGCCGCTGCGCCGACGCTGGCGACGCCGGGCGGAGCGGCTCCCGTCACCTTCCAGGGAGCTTCCGCCGACGGCACCAAGGTGATCTTCGAATCCACCGACAAACTCGGGGCCGGCGACGGGGACAGCGAAACCGACATCTTCGAGCGCGACCTGAGCGCGGAAACGACGAAACTGGTTTCCGCCGCCGGCACCTGCCCGGCCCCGCTGCTGGCCGAACAATGCGCGCCGATCTACCGGGCTGTGGCGGCGGACGGTTCCCGCGTCTTCTTCGAGACCAAGGCGCAGCTCACCGGGGCCGACCACGACTCCTCCCAGGACGTCTACGAATGGTCGTCCTCGAGCGAAACGCCGACCTTGATCTCCACCGGCACGCAGGGCGAAAAAGGCGAAGGCGAATTCAACGCGGTCTACGCGGGGTCGGCCGCCGGAGGGGCAAAGGTCTTCTTCGAAACCAGCGAATCGCTCAGCGGCGAAGACGGCGACGAAGCCAGCGACGTCTACGAGCGCGCGGGCGGCTCGACCACCCTGGTCACGCCCGGCAGCGCCGACCTCAGCGCCATCTTCGACAAGGCCTCTGCGAACGGCACCACCGTTCTCTTCAGCACGAGGGAGGCGCTGGGCGGAGGCGACAGCGGCGAAAAGCTCGACGTCTACGAGCAGAGTGGCGCGACCACGACCCTGATCACTCCCGGGAGCGCGGAATTCGACGCCAGCTTCCTCGGCGCCTCCGACGATGCGTCCGTCGTCTACTACGGCACGTCGCAGAAGGTGTCGGTTTCCGGAGACATAGATTCGAACCCCGACATCTACGAGAGGTCCGGCGGCGGCTCTCCGGTCCTCGTCTCCGTCGGTCCCGAAGGCGGCAACGGGTCGCAGACGCCTCACCTCTCGGCGGTGTCCTACGACGGAAGCCTCGCCTTCTTCACCACCAAAGAACGCCTCACCGTCGACGACAACTTCGCCGGGGAAACCGACGTCTACAGCCATTCCGAAACGGGGACCCGCCTGGTCTCGGTGGGTAACTCCGGCGAACTGCAGCTCGGCCCTCCGGCCCCCGGTCTGACGGCCGTCAACCCCACCTCGCCCAACACCTCGACCGAACCGCGCGTCATCGGCGAAGCCGAAGCGGGGACCGCGATCAAGGTCTATCCCACCGCCGACTGCTCGGGAGCGCCTGCGGGCACCGGCACCGCCGCGGAACTGGCGGGCGCGGGCATCAAGGTGACGGTCAAAGCCGGCTCTACGACCACCTTCCACGCGACGGCGACCAACGGCAGCGGCGACACCTCCGCCTGTTCGTCGACCGCCGTCACCTACACCCAGCAGAGCACGCCGCCACCACCCCCGCCGGAAGAAGAACCAAGCGGAGGTGGCGGTGGCGGCTCGGGTGGCACCGGCGGCTCCGGATCGGGCTCGGGCGGGGGCACCGGCTCGTCGGGCAGCGGCTCCGGCGGAGGGGTGAAGATCGGCAACGTCGTCTATGTGGCGCCGCTGACCAAGATCACCTTCGGGCCGGCGTCGAAGACGCGCTCGCGGCGGCCGGTCTTCCGCTTCATCGACACCACCGAACAGCCCAACACCCAGTTCTTCTGCCGGATCGACCACAAGGCCTGGAAGGGGTGCAGCTCGCCCTACCGGCCGAAGCGCCTCAGCCTCGGCAAGCACGTCTTCGCGGTCAAGGGCAAGAGCGTCGCCGGGCAGTGGGGGCACCCCGTCAGCCGCCGTTTCAAAGTGGTGGGACCGTGAGCCGGCTGCGCCACCCGGCCTCGGCGGGGCGAGAGGACGGGTTCACGCTGATCGAGATGATGGTCGCGATGACGATGGGCGTCGTGGTGATGGGAGGGGTGATGATCCTCCTGATCGGGGCGATGCGCAGCCAGCCGCGGCTGGAAAAGCAGGCGACCAACATCGCGACCGCGCGCTTCGCGCTCGAACGGATGACGCGGGAACTCCGCAACGGCATCGTCGTCGACAAATACACCGCCTCGTCCGTCTCCTTCCAGACCTACGTGCGGCACACGACCTGCGGCGGCAGCACGATGTCCTCCAGCAGCGTCAGCGCGACTAAATGCGAGGTGACCTACACCTGCTCGAGCACGTCCTGCACGCGAATCGAGGCCGCCCCGGGCGTTTACACCGGGACCGCGAAGACGATCTTCAGCGGCATCAGCAACGCCTCCAGCGTCTTCACCTGGTCGCCCAGCACCTCGCCGACCTACATCGGCGTGACCCTGAAAATCCCCGATCCCGAAGGCTCCGGGGCGCTGACCGCCTCTGACGGCGCCAGCCTTCGCAACGCGACCCTGAGCAACTGATGCGGCGCATGGCGAACAGCAGGGAGGACGGCTTCACGATCGTCGAGGTGCTGATCGCGGCGCTGATCCTGGTCGCGGGCGCGATCGCCACCTTCGGCGTGCTTGCCTCGGCGACCGTCGACAACCAGCGGGCGAAGGCGACCCAGATCGCGCTCGACAAGGCCGAACAGGAAATGGAGATCCTGCGCAGCCTCTCCGACGAAGAACTGGCGCTGACGGCGGCGCCGTCGTCTTCGAGCGAAGAAGGAAACCCCGGCTACCGCTACAACGCCAGCACGGGCAAGTACGCCCTCAAGCGGGGTACGCCGCCAACCGAATACAAGGAAATCGTCCGCAACGGCGGCGTTCGCTATCCCGGCGAAGAAATAGAAGGCGGGGTCGTCAGCCCGGGCCCGACGAGCTTCACCAGCGGCGACGTCAGCGGCAAGGTCTATCGCTACATCGTCTGGCGCAACGACGCCAGCTGCTCCTCGGAAACCTGCCCCGGCGAACAGGACTACAAACAGATCATCGTCGCGGTCAAGTTGAACCCGAAGGCCAACGGCGGCAATCCGGGCGGCTACGTCGAAGTCCAGTCCAACTTCGTCGACCCCGAACACTCCTCCGCCGACAACCCGATCCCGGGGGCCGAAGGGGTCGTCACCGCCCAGCAGTTCTTCCTCTCCGACACGCCCTGCTCCTCGACGGAATCGACGAGCCGGCAGGAAATCACCGCCGACCACGCTCTCCACAACACCTTCGGCAACTGCAACAGCGGTTTGCAGACGGGAACCACCAAGGGCGCACCGGACACGCTGATGGCCGGTCCGCCCCCCGACCCCACCCCGGAAGACCCGACCACGCCCCTCACCTACGACTACTCCAGCGACTACGAAAACGCGCCCACCCCGGCAACGGCGAAGGGCATCCAGCTGCGGCGCCAGGAAGCCGCCGGCTGCACCTACCCAGAAGGAAAAACCGGGTCGCCGTGGGAAGAGCACCGCTGGGTGACGGATCCGATGCCGAAGGAATTCAAGATGACCACCGGCGAAGGGACGGGGCAGGTGACGATCGACTTCTTCACCCGTGCCCTCAGCGACTCCCAGTACACCGGCAAGCTCTGTCTCTACCTCTTCAAGCGCAAAGACACGTCGGCGACGACGTGGGAAGACTCGATGATCGCCAACAAGGAAGGCGGGGCTCTCTACTGGACCTGGGTGCCGTCGAACAGCAACCACTACTGGCCGCGGAACGAATGGGAAGAGGTGACCCTGACCCTGACCTTCAACGGGCCGGTGAGAATCCTCGAAAACGAACGGCTCGGCCTCGCCCTCAGCCTCGAACGCGCCGGCACCCAGGGAGACGCGGTCTCGATCCTCTACGACCACCCGAGCTTCCGCTCGCGGATCGAGGTCGACACCACCACCCCCCTCGAAGGCGGCTGAGATGCTGGCGGAGGGAGTGGTCGTGGCCTTCCTCGGAGGGCTGATGATGGGCAGCTTCGTCACCGTCGTCGCCCACCGGGTGCCGCGGGGAGAATCGATCGTCGGCCCGCGCTCGCGCTGCCCGGGTTGCGGCACGCAGATCGCCGCCTACGACAACGTCCCGGTCTTCTCCTGGCTGCTCCTCCGCGGCCGCGGTCGTTGCTGCGGCGAGACGATCTCAGCCCGCTACCCCCTGGCCGAGCTGGGCCTCGGCCTCGCCTACCTCGCCACGGTGCTGGTCCTGCGCCACGACCCGGCCCAGATGGCGATGGGGCTGGTCCTGGTGACGGCGTTGATGGCGGTGACGATCACCGACCTCGAGCAGCGGATCATCCCCAACAAGATCCTCCTGGTGACGATGGCGATCGGCGTCGCGATCGCCGCGATCTTCGACACCTCGAGCCTGCCCGAACGGGCGATCGCCGCTGCCGCTGCAGGCGGCCTGCTCTTCCTCGCGGCCCTGATCTACCCAGCCGGCATGGGCCTCGGCGACGTCAAGCTGGCCGCGGTGATGGGCTTCTTCCTCGGCCGCAACGTCGCGCCCGCCCTGCTCGTCGCCCTCGTCGCCGGCTCGGTCGTCGGGCTGGCGCTGATCGTCCGGGAGGGGGTCTCCGCCCGCAAGAAGGCGATTCCCTTCGGCCCCTTCCTTGCGCTCGGCGCCCTGGTCGGTCTGCTGGCCGGAAACCAGCTCGTAGACTGGTATCTGGGCACCTTCTCGTAGAGACGTCCAGGTTCTTCGAGAAATAGGTAGTTGCAGGGCGAAAGGTCTATGGCCTTTCTGTCGATCAAGGGGGGGATGCCCCTGCGCACCCCTTCCTTCCAGCTCACCAGGAGCAAGAAGACGACCAACGTGGTCGGCCTCGACATCGAGGCCGGCAGCATCGCCGCGACCGAACTGCAGGGGAACGGCGGCGTCGCGGTCAAGGCCGCCGCGGTGGCACCGCTGCCGCCCGGCGCCTTCGGCGAGGGCGAGGTCGAGGATCCCGATGCGCTGGCCGCGGGCCTGAAGGAGCTCTTCAGCGCCCACAAGCTCTCCAAGCAGGTCCGGCTCGGCGTCGGCAACCAGCGGATCGTCGTCCGCACCCTGAGGCTGCCGGCGATCGAGGACCCCAAGGAGCTCGACGCCGCGGTCCGGTTCCAGGCCCAGGAGCAGATGCCGATGCCGATCGACCAGGCGGTGCTCGAGCACCATGTCGTCGGCGGGGTGCCGGGAGAGGAGGGCGCGGCGCCGCAGATCGACGTCGTCGTGGTGGCGGCGCGACGTGACATGGTCGCTTCCTTCCTCGACCCGATCCGCCGCGCGGGCCTCGAACCGGTGGGGATCGACGTCGCCGCCTTCGGGATGATCCGCGCCCTTGCCGGCGCCGGTGCGCCTGTGCCCGCCGAGGGACAGGCGCCGGCCCAGGAAGCCGTCCTCTTCTGCAACGTCGGCGACGTCGCCAACCTCGCCGTGGCGCGAGGGCGCGCCTGCCTCTTCACCCGCGTCTCCCACGCCGGCCTCGAGGCGCTGGCGGAGCGGCTGGCGGCGGCGCGCGGGCTCAGCTACGAGCACGCGCTGCAGTGGCTCTCCTACGTTGGCATCGAACAACCGGTGGAGGCGATCGAAGGCGACCCCGAGACGGTGGCCGAGGCGCGCCGGGCGATCGAAGGGGGCGTCACCGCCCTGGTCGACGACCTCCGCCTCTCGCTCGACTACTACAGCGCGCAGGAGGCCGCCGTGCCGGTCGAGCGGATCGTGCTGAGCGGTCCCGGCAGCGTCATCGCCGGCTTCGCCGCCAGGGTGGAAGAAGGCCTGGGGTTGCCGGTGATGCCCTTCCAACCGCCGGCGCTCGGCGGTTTCGACGCCGCCTCCGCCGCCCGCCTGACCCTGCCCTTCGGCCTCGCTCTGGAGAACTAGAGATGCGGCCCGTCAACCTGATCCCCCCCGAGCAGCGCCATGGCAGCCAGTCCCCCCTGCGGACCGGGCCGCTTCCATATCTCCTCCTGGGCGGGCTCGTCGCCCTGCTGATCGGCGTCGCCCTGCTGGTGGTGACGGGCAACCAGATCTCAGAACGGAAATCCGAAGTGGTCACCCTCAAGCAAGAAGACGCGGCCGCCCAGAAGCAGGCCGAAGAACTCGCCCCCTACGTCCAACTGGCGCAACTGCGGCAGGCGCGGACCGAAACCGTGAACAGCCTGGCCGACAGCCGCTTCGACTGGGAACGGGTGATGCGCGAACTCTCGAAAATCCTTCCTCCCGACGTCTGGCTGACGACTCTCCACGCGAGCGCGTCGCCAGAAGCCGCCTCGGGCTCCGGATCCGGGTCATCGACCGAAAGCTCCGGCGGCTCGGCGCTGCGCGGCTCGATCGCGGGCCCCGCCCTGGAAATCAACGGCTGCGCCAACGGCCAGGATGGGGTCGCCGGCTTCGTCACCGCCTTGAAGCAGATCGACGGCGTGACCCGGGTCGGCGTCCAGTCCTCCGCCCTCCCGACCAGCGAAAGCGCCGCCGCATCCGGCGAAGGCTCCGGCGGCGGGGGGACCGACTGCCGGACCCGGAACTTCATCGCCCAGTTCGAAATCGTCGTCGCCTTCGACGCCGCGCCGGTAGCGGCTCCCGTCGAAGCGACCGAAGTGGAAGCGACCGAAGCCGCGCCTGAAGGCTCGGAAGAAAGCTCTGAAAGCTCGGAAGAAAGCTCGACGGAAGGCTGACGATGAAAGGCAACAACAGGCTCATCGTCGCGATGCTCCTCCTCGTGGTGGCCGCTGTCGCCTTCTGGATGCTGCTGCTCTCGCCGAAGCGCGAAGAAGCGAGCAAGCTCGGCAAGGAAGTCGAAACGCTGGAAGCTTCGCTTGCGCTGCACCAGAGCGAAGCGGAAACCGCAAAGGCCGCTCAGCAGGAATTCCCCACCAACTACAGCCAGCTCGTCGTCCTCGGCAAGGCCGTCCCGGCCGACGCGGAAACCTCTTCGCTTTTGGTTCAGGTCCAGCACATTTCCGAACGCTCGCACGTGCGGTTCGAAGAAATCCAGCTCGAATCCGAAGGCGGAGAATCGTCTGTGCCGGCGGCGGAAGCCTCGACGGGGGGGACGGAACTGGTCTCCCCGACCGAGGTGGCCGCCTCGGCCACCCCGCTGGGGGCTTCGCTCGGGCCGGCTGGCCTCAACGTGATGCCCTACTCGCTTCACTTCACCGGCGACTTCTTCCACGTCGCCGACTTCATCCATGGCCTCGACAAGCTGGTCGAAACGACCAACTCGAAGGTCTCGGTCGACGGCCGGTTGCTGACGATCAACTCCTTCTCCCTGGAAGCGGCGGGTGGAGGCTTCCCGGAACTGCAGGCGAACTTCTCCGTGACCACCTACCTGACGCCACCTGAACAAGGGCTGACCGGCGGTGCCACCCCCAGCGGGCCGGCCCCGATCGCAACCGCCACTCCGACCGCGGCCACGATCGGAGGAACGCCGTGAAACGCCTCAAGGGACCCGAGCTGAAGCTCTCCGGGCTGAAGGTGCCGCAGGTTCTGCAGGACCTCTACTGGGACCTGCGCGACCGGCGCCTGCTGCCGTTGATCGGCCTGATCCTGGTCGCGATCGTCGCCGCGCCGTTCCTGCTCGGGGGCAGCGCGAAGAAGCCGGAACCGGCCGTCGTGCCGCCGCCGGTGGCCGGCAGTTCCTCCGCCCAGGAGGCGAGCCTCACCGTGCTCCCCGCCGAGCCCGGGCTGCGCGAACCGAGCAAGCGGTTGGCCCATCGCGCGGCGAAGGACCCGTTCCACCAGCACTTCACCGGTCCGGTGTTCAACGAAGGCTCGGCTCCGATCGAAGAAGGCTCCAGCGGCACCGAATCCTCGGGCTCGGGTGAAGTGGTCGAAGGGAGCACGGGCTCGGGCGGATCGGAAAGCTCGCCCTCGCCCGAACCGCTGCCCGCCCCGGTCGAATCCGGCGGCGGCCCGGTGCCGACGGGCGAAATCCGTCTCTTCACCTTCGCGATCAAAGTCAGGATCGCCCACACCGAATTCGCCAAGGACGGCACCCGGAAGATGAGCGAATTCGAAACCCGCGAAGAAGTGCTGCCGACGACGCCGCTGCCGGGGAAGAAATCGCCGGCCCTGACCTACCTCGGGGTCGACCCGAGGAACGGCAAGGAGGCGATGATGCTGGTCTCGCCGGAAGTGACCGGCCTGTTCGGCGACAACGAATGCATCTCCGGCACCTCGACCTGCCAGCTGCTGGCGCTGAAGCCGAAGACGCTGGAGGCGGTCGAATACGGCCCCAACGGCGTCCGCTACAAGATCGAAGTGCTGGACATCAAGCCGGTTCAGACGGGCCACGTCAAGGCCTCTGGCGAATAAATAAACCGCGCTCCTGCGCAAGACTTCAGTAAGTGAAGCGCCAGCGCTACACTTCTTGAAGCGAGGTATTCGAACGCAACCCGCCTCGCCCCCGCGATGAGTGCCGAGAGCAATTCCAGCTGCCCCGTCTGTAGGACCGCCGAAGTCGTCTGCGGCAAGTGGACGCTGCTGCTGATCCGCGACCTGGCCGAGGGCAGCGCCCGCTTCTGCGAGCTCGAGCGCTCGCTGGAGGGGATCAGCCCGCGCACCCTCTCCCTGCGCCTGCGAGCGCTGGAGGACGAGGGGATCGTCGCCCGCCACACCTACCCCGAGGTGCCGCCCCGGGTCGAGTACGCGCTGACGCCGAAGGGCGAGGCGCTGGTGCCGCTGGTCGAGGACATGCGCAGCTACGGCATGCGCTGGCTGCTCGGCGAGGCGGCCGAGAGCGCCGCAGTCGAGCGCGCGCCCGCAGCTGCCTAGCTTCGCCGCTGCAAGCGTTCGTGCAGGCGCAGGAGCGCCCGCCTGCCTACGGAAGTCTGGGGCGTGCGTGACTTTCTCCTGAACGAATCGATCAAGCGGCTCGCCACCGAGGCAGCCACCCGTTTCAGCTCCCTCGTCGCGATGGGGGAGGAGATCCCCTTCGACGTCGCCGCCGACGGGGGCGAGGAATCCGCCTTCTACAGCTACGTGCCGATGACGGGGCGCTACGTCGTCGAGCACGGTGAGGAGCTGCGTGCGCTGCCTGGCTTCGTGCCCGCCCGCGAGGCGGCGGTCGAGGCCGGCGTCGCCGCGCCCTACCTGGAGGCACGCGGGGAGGCCGTCCCCGCCGACCCAGGTGCCCGCGCCGAGCTGATGCTGATCACCTTCTTCGGCGAGCTCTGGGAGGGCTCGGCCGGCTTCGCGCTGGACCGGGAGCGGCTGGAGGCCGCGCTGGCCACGCTCGACGCCGAATCGCGCGAGGCCGATGAGGCCGATGTGCTGATCGTGCCGATCGTCGGGCTGCGGATGTCGATGCCGCGCCTGCAGCTACCGCGCGGGGTGCGGATCGTCCGCGCCGACTCGATCGAGGCGCCGGTCGACGCGATGCGCAGCGAGGGGATGGGCCGTGCCTCCTGGGAGCCGCAGTACCTGGCGGTCGCCGAGCAGCACCCCGGGGATGGCGCCGAGGAGGCGCTGCAGCAACTGCGCGAGCTGATCAGCGTGATGAGGCTCTTCAAGGGGGGCGGCATCGGCCTCGGCCCCTACGCGTTCGCGCCGACCGGCGAGGGCTGCTGGCGGCGGATCGCGACCGGCGCGCCGGCGACGCGGCCGGGCGGCTACCGCCTCAGCGAGGCGGAGGCGAGCGAGCTGATCGAGTTCGGGACCGCGCTGGAGGCGCGACCCGACCCCGACAGCGCCCTGACCTGGGCAGTCGGGCGCTTCGAGATGGGCTGCGAGCGCGCCACCGCGCTGGAGGGACTGAGCGACCACCTGCTGGCGATGCGGGCGGTGCTGGAGGGTCACGGCCCGGTCGGCGCTTCTTTGCCGCTGCGGGCGTCGGCGCTGATCGCCGACGAGGAGATGGACCGGATCGAAGCCCGCCAGCGGGTCGAGGACATGCTCGAGCTGGAGCGGGCGATGATGAACGGCCGGCCGGTGATGGGCGCGATCGAGCTCGCGACCTGGGCCGAGGAGGGCGTCCGCGGCCTGCTGCGCCAGGCGGCACTGGGAGAGCTCGGCAACGACCTCAGCACGACCGCGGACGAGACGCTGATCGTCAGCGGCCTCGAAGGCGGCGACGCCGAGATCACCGTCTCGGTCCAGTCCGAGGAGGCGGTGGAGCCCGAGCCCGAGGCCGTCGAGTCGGAACTTGTCGAACTGGAAATGGACGAGCCCGAGCCGATCGTCGAGCCGGAGCCGTCCGCAGAGCTTCAGCTGCCCGTCGAACTATCGGAGGAGGAGTACGTGGAGCAGGAGACCCGCATCATGGAGCCGATCCCGGCCGTAGAGGAGATCAAGATCACTGCCACCCCGTGGCTGGAGGAGGTCTCCGACGAGCGCCCCGGCGACTCCCTCGAATGGCCCGCCGCCTCCGACCGCGACATCCAGCACCGCGAACGCATCGACACTCCCCGCGTCCGCCACCTCTTCCCGGTCCCCGACTCCGACTGGGAGGTCGAGCACCTCGAGTTCGAGTACTCGCGCAACCGCGTGAGCTGATGGCCGAGGACCCTCCTTCGAACATCCTCAGCCTCGAGGAGGTCGCTCGCCTGCTCGATTCGCCGCCGTCCTTCGTCGCTCAGCTAGTCGCGAGGGACGCCATTCCATACCAGCGACCCAAGAAGGGCCTGCGCAAGTACAGGACCGACGAACTGCGATTCAAGCGCGACGAGATTGAAGAGTGGCTGAAGTCGAGTTGAGCCTTCACGTGGCGATACGCCGTGGCAGCCGACCGAGGTATTCCGTCCCCAGCTTCCTGACCTTGACGTAATCGCGCTTCGAGAACTTCCTGCCTGACTCCTTGACCATGCCCGTGATCACGGCGATCTGAGGGCGGTCGAAGCCACGCGAGCGCAGTTCTATGGCGTTGCCGTTGTCGAGGATGCAGAAGAGACGGTATTGGCGCCTGCCGGGTCCAGTGAGGCGGATCTCGTAGTAGCCCCCCATCTCGCCGTGCATTGCCTCCCAGTAGCCGCCTCCACTGAACTGCGGCGGCGGTGCCTGCCGGACTGCTTCTAAGACGGCATTGAAGCGGGCATCGATCTTTGCCGGACAGGCATCGAGGAACTCTTCTGCGGGCACTCCACCGTCCTCGGTCAGGTGGTAGAGGATTCCCCATTCCATCTCGCCAAAAGTTAGATGAACCCGCGGCGTTTTGTCTGAGGCTAAGCCGTGGTTCGGGAGGGGCGATTCTTATTGGCTACGACCTCGACCTTGGCCCCGAGCACGTCGGCGACAGCAGCCACGGTCTTTAGCTCAGGATTGACGCTGGCGGTGAACAGCCGGCGGATGCTCGAAGGCTCCTTGCCGATTGCCCGCGCCAGCTCCGCCTTCGACATGCCCGCTTGCTCGCGCAGCTGGTCGAGTTGGCGAACGACCGCATCAATTTGGGCGATCTGGCGACGCTGTTGTTCGAACTCAGCTCGAAACTCCCCGTCTTCTTCGAGGCGCCGGGTGAGTCGTCGGTCATGGCGACCGGTGTCGCCGAGCTGGATCATTGATCCAAGCGTAGCACAGAAGTTACGCCCGCCCCGCCGCCATCTCGACTCGCTCCTCGGCGGTTGCGAAGAGGTAGCGGTCGATCTGGTTTAGGCCGGCCAGGTCGTGGACGTCCTCGTCCAGGTAGGGGACGCGGATGACGGAGGTGGTGCGGAGCTCGTGGGCGAGGTGGTCGATGTTGCGGGCGTCGCGCTCGGCCAGGGCCTGGTAGTCGGCGAAGTTGGCGGCTACGCGTTTGGCGAGGTCGGGGTTGTCGAGCTTGTCGGGGAGGTCTTCGATGTCTCCCTTCAGCTCGTCGGCGGGGTAGTGGACCTTGTTGACGATGACGCCGCCGAAGGGGAGCTTGGCCTCGACCAGTTTGCGGTGGAAGTAGACGGCCTCGTCGATCGGCTCGCCCTGGGGCCCGCAGACGACGAGGAAGCAGGTCTCGGGATCGGCGAGCAGTTTGTTGACGCGCTTGGCCCGTGCCTGGAAGCCGTCGACCATGCCGCTGAAGGCGTTGAAGAACTCAGCCAGGTCGGCGAGCAGGTCGAAGCCGACGATCTTCTTGAAGACCGAGAGGGCGACGGAGACGCCGCGGCCGGTCACCTTCGCCGCCAGCCCGGTCGGCTTCATGAAGACGCGCAGCGATTTGCCCTCGATGAACTGGGTCAGCCGTTTCGGCGCGTCGAGGAAGTCGAGGGCGTTGCGGGTGGGGGGCGTGTCGAGGACGAGCAGGTCGAACTCGCCTTCGGTGTGCAGCTCGAACAGCTTCTCCATCGCCATGTACTCCTGCGAGCCGGCCAGGGCGCTGGAGATCTGCTGGTAGATGCGGTTGTTGAGGACGCGGTCGCGCGACTCCTCGTCGGGCGCCTGGCGCGCAATCAGCTCGTCGAAGGTCGCCTTCGCGTCGAGCATCATCGCCCACAGCTCGCCCTTCATCTCGACGCCCTGCTCCTCGAACAGCGCCGGCTCGACGCGGCACGCCTCGTTGCCGAGCTCCTTCAACCCGAGCGAGTCCGCCAGCCGCTTCGCCGGGTCGATCGTCAGCACGCAGACCTTCAGCCCCTGCGCTGCCATGCCGGTCGCGATCGCCGCCGAGGTCGTGGTCTTGCCGACGCCGCCGGAGCCGGCGCAGATGCAGATCGATTTGCCCTCGAGGGCTTCGCCCACCGACGCCATCAGCCGAGCTTCCTCGCCAGTTGCCGCGCCGACTCGACGCCGAGCTCGGGCTCGAAGAGGAAGGGCAGCGTTTTCACCGGCGCCTCGACGCCGCGGCGCAGGCGCTGCAGCTGCGAGCGCTGCGAGCGCGCCCGGTTGAACTCCGAGAGCGCCGCCCGCGCCGCCGAGCGCGCGGCGCCGTTCTCGGCCTCGGCCAGCTGCGCCAGCTTCTCCGCCTCTGCCTTCTTGAAGCGCTCGGGATAGAGCCCGTTGAGGTAGACGCGGTCGACGGCGACGCCGACCTCGTCGCGCAGGTCCCGCTCCAGTGACATCGACTCGTTGACCGGCATCTCCTCCGGCAGGGCGACGATCGCGGTGCCGGTGTGCTGGTGGTCGGTGATGAAGCGGTCGAGCTGCTGGGCCTGGGAGTGGATCGGCCCGACCCGGGCGATCGAGGCGAAGGTCCGCGGCGTCTGCAGAAAGCCGACCCCGTGCCCGGTCGCCGGCGCGTCGACGATCACCAGGTCGTACTTGCGCCCCTTCTTCACCTTGCGGTCGAGCTGCGCCAGCTCCCAGATCTTCCCGATCGTCACCAGCTCCTTCAGCCCCGGGGTCGCCGCGGCGAGGTAGTTGAAGATGCGGCTGCGGAAGAGCATGTCCCGCATCGCCCGCACCTTCAGCTGCAGCAGCACGTACTCGCGCATCGACTCGTCGGGGTCGATCGAGATCGACCAGAGGTTCTCCTCCATCTCGACCTCGTGGAAGCCGACGGCGGTGTGGTGGAACATCCGCGAGGCGTTCTCCTGCGAGGAGACCTCGCAGACGATCGTCCGCTTGCCTTCGGCGGCGGCGCGCAGCCCGAGCGCCACCGCCACCGTCGTCTTGCCGACGCCACCCTTGCCGGTGACGATCACGAGTCGCTTGTCGAGGAGGTCGGGGATTGGCTGATTCCTAGCAATTTCGGGGGCTGGCAGGAAAAACGGGGTCCCATCCGAATATCCGCGCAATGGGATTTCTAAGCCGCAAGAAGCCGAAGCCTGCTCCCGTCGAGATTCAGGAGGAGCACCCTATTGCCAACGAGCTCCAGCAGATGGAAGAAGCCGTGCCTGAGCGGGTCGAACCTCGCGTAGACGAGAGCGCTGAGCCCGCGGGTCCTGTCTCCGATGGGCCCTCCTCGCCTGCCGGCGAGGATCTCCCATCGTCGCCACCCGCGGCAGAGGCCACGCTCAAGGACGAGGTTCAGGCCGTCGAAACTCTCGTTGAGGATGAGGACGAGGGGCGGATGAAGGCGGTTGACTTGATTGCGCCTACGCGGCTCGACTTCCTGGCGGAGAAAGAGGCGGCTGAGGAGGAGCCGGTGAAGGCGGCGGAAGTGATCGCCTTCGCCAACCAGAAGGGCGGGGTCGCCAAGACCACCACGACGCTGAACCTGGCTGTCGCCTTCGCCGAGTCCGGCTACCGGGTGCTCTGCATCGACCTCGACCCGCAGGGAAACCTGACGATGAGCCAGGGGATCGACCCCGACAAGGTCGAGAAAAGCCTCTACGACGTGCTCGTCAACGACATGCCGATCTCCGAGATCATCGTCAAGCGGGAGATCGACATCGCCGTCGCCTCGATCGACCTGGCCGGGGCCGAGATCGCGATGAGCACCAAGATCGGCCGCGAGCGCTCGTTGGAGAAAGCGCTGAAAGAGGTGGCCGGCGACTACGACTTCGTCTGCATCGACACGCCACCCAGCCTGGGCTTGCTGACGATCAACGCGCTCACCGCCGCCAACAAGGTGATCGTCCCCGTCCAGTGCGAGTATCTCTCGATGCGCGGTCTGGTCCAGCTCCAGAACACGCTGCGGATGATCCAGGAGAACCTCAACCCCGACGTCAAGATCGAGGGCATCCTGCCGACGATGCTGGACTCGCGGACCGTCCACGCCAAGGAGGCGGTGGAGATCCTCGAGGAGAACTTCGGCGACCTCGTTTTCCAGTCCCGGATCAAAAAGGCGATCAAATTCGCCGAGGCGCCTGTAAAAGGGTCCTCCGTGCTCAAGTACGATTCCGGCAGCAGCGCCGCGAACTACTACCGGGAGCTGGCGAAGGAGGTTCTGTCCCATGGCTCGGCGTAACAAACGCGCAAGCATGCGCGAGGGGCCGCTGTCCGACCTGTTCCGGTCGACGACCGAGGACGCGCCGATGGATCCGCCGGAGGCGCCGCGGTACGGGCGGCAGGACCCGGCTGAGGCGAAGAAGACCAGGGACGAGGGCGCTGAGCCCGCGGGTCCTGTCTCCGATGGGCCCTCCTCGCCTGCCGGCGAGGATCTCCCATCGTCGCCACCCGCGGGAGAGACGCCTTCGGCTGACGTTCCGCTTCACCAAGAGGAGGCGCCCACCCTTTACGACCAGGAGGATTCGGGGTTGGAGGGCTCGACCGAGTCCGCGCCTGAGCGGTTGAAGAGGGTTTTTGCCGAGGAGCCTCGGCCTCGGCATGAGCAGTACGTGCCGGAAAATCCGCGGTATGGGCGGGAGGAGCCTGCCTATGAGCCGCCGGGTAGTGGGGAGCCCCACCAGCCGGTGATCAAAGTCGTCGGCGTCGGCGGGGCCGGCGTCAACGCGGTCAACCGGATGGTCGACGCCCGCGTGCCGGGGGTCGAGTTCATGGCCGTCAACACCGATCTGCAGTCGCTGCAACTCTGCGTCGCCGACGTCACCGTCCACATCGGCGAGGAGCAGACGCGCGGCCTCGGCGCCGGCGCCGACCCCGAGGTCGGCCACCGCTCCGCCTTCGGGGAGCAGGACAAGATCAAGCGCCTGCTGAAGGGCTCGGACATGGTCTTCGTCGCTGCCGGCGCCGGTGGCGGCACTGGCTCGGGCGCCGCCCCGGTCGTCGCCCGCCTCGCCCGCGAGGTCGGCGCGCTGACCGTCGGCATCGTCACCAAGCCGTTCAGCTTCGAGGGCAGCCGCCGCGGCAACCAGGCCGACAAGGGCATCGAGGAGCTCGCCGCCGAGGTCGACACCCTGATCGTCGTCCCCAACGACCGCCTGCTCGACGTGCTCGACCAGCAGACCTCGATGGTCGAGGCCTTCAAGGTCGCCGACGACGTCCTGCGCCAGGGCGTCCAGGGCATCTCCGACCTGGTGACGCTGCCCGCCGTGATCAACCTCGACTTCGCCGACGTGCGGACGATCATGTCCGAAGCCGGCCGAGCCCTGCTCGGGATCGGCATGGCCTATGGCGACGACCGCGCTGTTCTCGCTGCCGAAAAAGCGATCTCCTCACCGCTGCTGGAGACCTCGATGGAGGGCGCCCGCTCGATCTTGCTCTCGATCACCGGCGGCGCCGACCTCTCGCTGGTCGAGGTCTCCGAGGCCGCCAAGGTGGTCGGCGAGGCCGCCCACCCCGATGCCAACATCATCTTCGGCGCCAACGTCGACGAGGAGCTCTCCGACCAGATCTGGGTCACCGTCGTCGCCACCCGCTTCGACGGCCGCACCGCCACGCCGCGGCGCTCGCCCGAGCCGACGATCCGCCGCACCAAGGACGAGCCCCGTCGCGGCCGCTCCGGCGAGCGCGGCGGCGAGCTCGGGATCGACGTCCCAGAGTTCCTTCCCGGCTGAGCGCTGACCCCATGAAAGGGGTCGTCGCAGCCGGCCACCCGCTGACCGCCGAGGCCGGCGCCGGCGTGCTGCGCGAAGGCGGCAACGCAGTCGACGCCGCGGTCTGCGCGGCGCTCGCCTCCTTCGCGGTCGAGAGCCCGCTGACCGGGCTCGGGGCCGGCGGCCACATGATGGTCCACGGCGCGGGGGAGACGACGCTGATCGACTTCTTCGTCGCCGCGCCCGGCCAGGACGAGATCGAGCGGAGCGCTGAGCTGGTCCCGATCGCGGTCCGCTTCGACGCCGAGACGACGCAGACGTTCTACGTCGGGCCCGCCTCCTGCGGGGTGCCGGGGACCGCGGCCGGTCTCGCGCACGCCCTGGAGCGGTTCGGGACGATGCCGCTCTCGGACCTGATCGGCCCGGGGGTGGGACTCGCCCGCGGCGGCGCGCCGATCAACCGCCAGCAGGCCTACATCCTCGAGATCCTCGCCCCGATCCACGAACACATGCCGGGGACCCGCGAGCTCTACGCGCCGCACGGGCGGCGGCTGGGGGAGGGGGACGTCTTCGCCTTCCCCGAACTGGCCGAGGCGCTGGAACGCTACGCCGACGAGGGCGCCGAGCCCTTCTACAAAGGCGAGGTCGCCGCCGCGATCAGCGACTTCGTCGTCCGTCACGGCGGCACCATCGGCCCCCTCGACCTCGCCTCCTACGAGGCGATCGAGCGCAAGCCGATCGACACCGCCTTCCGCGGCGTCGAAGTCCTCACCAACCCGCCGCCCTCCTCGGGCGGCATCCTCATCTCCTACTGCCTCGGCCTGCTCGAGCGGCTCGGGCCGAAGAGCGGCCCCGAGCAGCTGGTGGCGGCGATGGAAGCGGCCAACTCGCGTCGCGACCTCGCCTTCGCCGAGTCCCTCTACGAGGAGGGGATGGAGGTGGGCTTCCTGGACCCGGCCGGGCTCGACCTCGCCGCCGCCGACCTGCTCGGCTCGACCACCCACATCTCGGTCCTCGACGCCGAGGGGAAC
This sequence comes from Solirubrobacterales bacterium, assembly GCA_036278095.1. GTDB lineage: Bacteria > Actinomycetota > Thermoleophilia > Solirubrobacterales > 70-9 > VAYN01. The sequence goes on from DASULS010000036.1 coordinate 17,812, forward strand.
TGCGCCAGCGTCACCTGCTCCAACGGCTCCGGCTCGGGGGTGCTGGTGCCGGGGACCGGGGTGATCCTCAACAACATGCTCGGCGAGGAGGACCTCAACCCGGCCGGCTTCCACCTGATCGCGCCGGGCCGGCGGGTCCCCTCGATGATGGCGCCGACGGTGGTGCTGCGCGGCGGCGAGATCGTCCTCGCGCTCGGCAGCGCCGGCTCCAACCGGATCCGCTCGGCGATCCTGCAGACGGTGGTGCGGGCGGTCGAGCAGGGCTTCCCGGTCGCCGCCGCTGTCGAGGCGCCGCGGCTGCACTTCGAGCAAGGCGTCGTCCAGGCCGAGCCGGGGATCGACGAGGCGGCGCTGGAGCGGATCGAGGCGCGCGGCGTGCCGGTGCGGCGGCGCCCGGCGCTGAACCTCTTCTTCGGCGGCGTCCAGGCGGTCTCCCGCGACCCGCGCAGCGGCGAGCTCAGCGGCGGCGGCGACCCCCGCCGTGGCGGCGCCGTCGCCTACGCCGAGTAAGAATGGGGCGCGTGGCGCCGGGGCCTGACATCGACTTCGAGGCCGAGGGACTGCTCGAGGGGGTCGAGGGAGCGCCGCGCGAGGCGCGCCGCGAGCTGCTGGAGCAGCTCGCCGGGGAAGGCTGCACGCTGGAGGAGCTGAGGGACGCGGTGGCGGCGGGGCGGCTGGCGCTGCTCCCGGTCGAGCGAGCGCTCGCCGGCGCGGGCCCCCGCTACACCGCTCGCGAGATCGCCGAGACGGCGGAGCTCGACCTCGACGTCCTGCAGCGCTTCGCCTCCGCCCTCGGCGTCCCCTACGGCGACCCCGACGAGCGTCGCGCCACCAACGCCGACCTCGAAGCGGCGCGCATGGTCAAAGCCTTCATCGACACGGGGTTGCCCGAAGACGGACTGCTCGGGGTCGCCCGCACGATCGGGATGGGGACGGCGCGGATCGCCGAAGCCAACCGCGAGCTGATCGTCCGCACCCTGATCCGCTCCGGCGACACCGAGCGCGACGTCGCCCGCCGCTTCGCCGCCGCCGCCGAGCACATGCTCCCCCTGGCCGGCCCGACGATCGTCTACGCCCTGCAGGCGCACCTGCTGGAACAGATCCGCCGCGACGTGATCGGCGCCACCGACCTCGCCTCCGGAGAGGTGGGCGGGGCGGTGAACCTCACCGTCTGCTTCGCCGACCTGGTCGAGTTCACCCGGCTCGGCGAGGAAATCGCGCCGGAGGAGCTGGGGATGGTCGCCGGCCGGCTCGAGGAGATGGCGACCGCGGTGGCCGAGCCGCCGGTGCGCTTCGTGAAGGCGATCGGCGACGAGGTGATGCTGATCTCTTCGGAGCCCGAGCCGATGGTCGCCGCCGCCCTTGCGCTGATCCAAGCCGCCGAGGCCGAAGGCCAGCAGTTCCCCTGGCTGCGGGCCGGCATCGCCTGTGGACCGACCCTGCCCCAGGCCGGCGACTACTACGGCCGCGCCGTCAACCTCGCCAGCCGCCTCACCAACGTCGCGCGTCCCGGCAGCGTCGTCCTCGACGAGGCGACCAAGGAGGTGGCCGGGGACGGCTTCGACTACTCCTACATCGGCGAACGCCGCCTCAAGGGCCTCGACTACCGGGTCAAACTCTTCCGCGCCCGCACACCCGGCGAAGCGAAGGACCGCGGCCCGCGCCTCCGGCGTTGAAATGCACGATCATTCACGCGCTTGCCAGCGCAGTCCGTCTTTCGCGTCAATATGCACGATCGCGCACAAACACTCTATTTTGAAGTAGAAATAGGGTAGAATGCACGATTGTGCATCACAAGCTTGATATCGCTGCGGCCGGCGCCCGTTCCATAGGTACACGCGTGCGCCGCGCTCGAGAGGAGCTCGGCATGCGCCAAGACGAGCTCGCTCTGGCCGCCGGGGTCAGCACCAGGGCGATTCATCAGATCGAGAGTGGCAAGCCGACCAGTCGCCTGGACACGGTCTTTCCCGTGCTCGCGGCGCTGGGCCTGAAGCTCAGGATCGAGTGAATCAGCCGTCTCGACAGAGCCTCTCGGTCTACCTGCGGGGAAGACCGGTTGGATCGCTGGAGCGAACCGGGCCCTCCCGCTATCGCTTCGCGTATTCGAAGGACGCGATCCAGGGCGACTGGAGCGATCCGATGGCGAGGCTCTCGGCCTCCTTGCCCCTGCGTGAGGAACGGTTCAGGCCGAGTGAGTCGGCCCCGTTCTTCGAGGGCCTCCTACCGGAGGGGGCGGTGCGCGCCACCATTGCCGGCAAGCTCGGGATCAGTGAGGCCAATGGCTTCGACCTGCTGGCTGCGCTCGGCGCCGATTGCGCCGGGGCTGTGACGGTCCTGCCCGAGGGTCACCCCGCAACGTCGCCGGGAGCCTCAGCTCGCTCCCTCAGCGAAAAACAGGTCGGCGAGCTGCTCCGCGACCTCCCGCGCGATCCCCTCGGCATCGACGTCGACCCGGGAGGGGTACGCCTGAGCTTGGGTGGGGTCCAGGACAAGCTCATCCTCGTCCGTCTTCCCGCCGGTGACTTCGCTCAACCGCTCGAAGGGACGCCGAGCAACTGCCTGCTGAAGCCGGAGCACGAGAGCTTCGAGGGTCTGGCGGTCAACGAGGCGTTTTGCATGAGAGTCGCGGCGGCCGCTGGGAACGAGGCGGCCACGACCGAGTTGCTCGAACTCGACGGCATTCGCTGCTTGTACAGCGAGCGCTTTGACCGCACCGTCGATGCCGATGGCAGGACGGTCCGTCTCCACCAGGAGGACATGTGCCAAGCCCTGGGCTTGCTGCCAACCCAGAAGTACGAAGCCGAGGGCGGGCCCTCGGTGGCGTCGGTGATCGCGCTGCTGAGGAGGCAGCCGAGCCCGCGCATCGCACTCGACGTCAACGCCTTCGTCCGCGCAGTGCTGACCGGCTTTCTGCTCGGCAACAGCGACGCGCACGGCAAGAACTTCTCGCTGCTCTACGACCCTGCGACCGGTGTTCGCCTCGCCCCTCTCTACGACGTCGTTTCAACTGCTGTCTACGACGGCCTGACTCCGCGACTGGCGATGGCAATCGGCGGAGAGGACGACCCGTCCCAGGTCGACCTCCTGCGCTGGGAGCGCCTGGGCGCCGAGAGCGGTCTAGGGGGTGCGCTGCCCAGATTTGTCCAACGCTGGGCGAGCGAGATTCTCGCTGCGACGGAAGCGTGCCTTCGCGATGTCGAGCGGGAGGGTTGGTCGCACCCCGTACTGGAGGCGATTGCCGATGTATGCCGGGAACGAGCCCGCCGATTGATCGACGGCCGCTAAGCCGGCTTGCGCGCCGAGACCAGCAGGTTGTAGAAGAGCTCGGCCGGGAGGTAGGGCTCGAGCAGGCGGGTGTCGACCTTCTGCAGGGCGATGTAGCTGTTGAAGGCGAAGCGGCGCCAGCCGAAGGAGATCGACTCGGGCTCGGCGCTCGACTCGACCGTGCGCAGGCCCCAGCCCCAGGCGTTGGAGAGCAGCTCCTCGCCGCCGACGTGGCGCCGCTCGAAGCCGGCGCTGCGCAGCAGGCGGCGCAGGTCGGCGGGGGCGAAGGCGTGGACGTCGACCTCGCCCTCGAGCGAATGGTCATGGGACTGCTCGCCTTCGGCGACGGCGCGCTGCCGCGCCCCGATCGCGCGTCGCCAGACCGGCGCCAGCGCCAGGCCGGCCCGCTTCGGCAGCGCCGCCAACTGGTCGCCGTAGCGCGAGGGCTCGCCGGCGAAGGCGATCATGCCGCCGGGCCGCAGGACGCGGCGGAACTCGGCGAAGGCCTTGTCGAGGTCGGGGATGTGGTGGAGGACGGCGTGGCCGAAGACGAGGTCGAAGCTCTCGTCATCGAAGGGGAGGACCTCGGCCTCGGTGACGACCGTGGAGACGTCCTCGAGCCCGAGCGCGTCGGCGGTCGCGGCGAGGCGGTTCAGCATCCCCGGGGAGATGTCGGTCGCGGTCAGTCGCTCGATCACCCCGAGCTGGACCAGGTTGAGCGAGAAGTAGCCGGTGCCGGAGCCGATCTCCAGCGCGTCGCCGAAGCTGCGCCCCTTCAGTCCGCCCAGCGCCTTGACCAGCTTCAGCCGCACCTGTCGCTGGCCGACCTCGCCGAAGTCGATGCCCCACTTGGCGTCGTACTCCTCGGCGGCGGCGTCGTGGTAGCGGGTGTTGACGTCCTTGATGTGCTCTGGCGTGGCGGAGGGGGAGGTTGGCATGCGCCGGAACTCTAATAGCGTCCCGCCCGTGGAGCGTGACTACGTCCAGCTCAACCAGCCGGCTGGGGTGCCGCCGCTACCCCTGACCGGCGAGCGGACGCTGCCCGACGTGCCCGAGGAGAACTACTGGTTCCGTCGCCACCTGGTCGTCTACGAGTGGATCGCGGAGCGGGTCGAGGGGCTGCGGGTGGTCGACATGGCCTGCGGCGAGGGCTACGGCTCCGACGTCCTCGCCGGCGCCGCCGAGAGCGTCGTCGGCGTCGACGCCAACCCGGAAGCGCACGAGCACGCGCGGCTGCGCTACCAGCGGCCCAACCTGCGCTTCGAGCGCGACCTGGTGGAGACCTTCGCCGAGCCCTGCGACGCGGTCGTCTTCCTGCAGACGATCGAGCACGTCCAGGACCCCGGCGCGATCCTCGAGCACTTCAAGTCGATGCTGGCGCCGGGCGGCGTCGCCTTCGTCTCGACGCCGAACCTGCTGACGCTGGCGCCGCCGGGGGCGGAGAAGTCCGACAACCCCTGGCACGTGAAGGAGTACCGAGCCGACGAGTTCCGGGCGCTCTGCGAGGCGCACTTCGGCCGGGTGGAGCTGCTCGGTCTCTTCCACGCCGGCAAGCTGCGCGCCCACGAGCTGGCGATCAAGCTCGGCTGGGACTCGGTCCACAAGCGCCTTGGCCTGACCAAGCCCTTCTACGACCGCTTCACCCCGGCGATCGTCGCCGCCGACTTCCGCCTGCAGGAGCGCGACCTCGATCGCGCCCTCGATTTCCTCGCCGTCTGCCACCTGTAGAGCGATGAGCCGCGGAGACACCGCCGGCGACCTGGCGATCGTTCTGCACAGCCATATGCCCTACGTCGAGGGCTTCGGGACCTACCCATTTGGCGAGGAGTGGCTGTTCGACGCGGTGATCCGCTCCTACCTGCCGGTGCTGGAGGTGGCGCGCGACCTGACGATGACGGTGACGCCGGTGCTCGCCGACCAGCTCGAGGACCGAGGCGCGGCGGAGCGGCTGCGGCGGTTCCTGGTCGAGTGGCGGATCGGCGCTGCCGAGGCCGACCTGCCGCAGGTGGCGCCCGAGTGCCGGGCCGCCTGCGAGGGCGAGCGCGACCGCTACGCCCACGCGCTGGAGCTGCTCGACGCGGCCGGCGGCGATCCGCTGGCGCCGTTCCAGCAGGCGGCGGGGGAGGGGCGGATCGCGCTCGCGACCTCGGCCGCCACCCACGCGGTGCTGCCGCTGCTGGCGACGCGGCACGGGGTGCGGCTTCAGCTCGAGACCGGCATCCGCTCCCACCGCCGTCGCTTCGGCTGGGACGGCGGCCTCTGGTTGCCGGAGTGCGCCTACGTGCCGGGGCTGGAGTGGGCGCTGGCCGAGCAGGGGGTGCGCTGGTTCTGCGTCGACCAGAGCGAGCACTCCGAGCCACTGGAGGCGCTGGCGCCGGTGCGGACCGAGGCCGGGCCGGTGGCGCTGCCGATCGACTGGGAGGCGATCTCCTGGCTCTGGTCCCTCGACGGCTACCCCTCCGACCCCGCCCACGCGCAGTTCGCCGGCAAATCGCTGCGGGGGATCCGGATCTGGCGGGTCGGCGGCGGCGCTTATGAGCCGGACGCCGCGGCGGCGGCAGCGCGGCGCCAGGCCGGCGAGTTCCTCGCGGCGGCGGCACAGCGCCTGCGCACCTACGCCGAGACCCGCGGCCGTCGCGGCCTGCTGGTCTTCGCGATCGACACCGAGCTGCTCGGGCACTGGTGGTCGGAGGGGCCGATCTGGCTGCGGGAGGTGATCGCGGGCGCAGAGGCGGCGGGCATCCGCATGCTCACCGTTCCGCAGGCCCTGGCCGAGCACGAGCCGCTCGAGCGCCCGCTGCGCGCCTCGACCTGGGGCGAGGGCAAGGACCTGCGGACGTGGGACTCTCCCGCGGTCGCCGACCTCGCCACCGGCGCCCGCCGCCTGGAGCTGCGCCTGCTGCGGGCGGTCTCGGTGGGCCTGCGCGGCGCCCCGGTCGAGCGGGCCGCGCGCGAGCTGCTGGCCGCCCAGGCGAGCGACTGGGCCTTCCTCGACCAGCGTGGCCAGGCAGGTGACTACGCCTACCAGCGGGCCACCGATCACTCACAAGCGCTGTTGGAGGCCATAGACTGCGCCCGCGCCACCCCCGATCCGCGTATGCGTTCCCTCGCCCCGGACCTCAGCCTCGCCGCCCTCCTGGAGCCTTGACCACCACTCCGCCCTGCGCCACCCGATGACCCGCGTCCTGATCCTCTCCTGGGAGTACCCGCCGCTGATCGAGGGCGGTCTCGCCCGCCATGTCCGCAAGCTCTCCGAGGCGCTGGTCGAGCGCGAGGTCGAGGTCCACGTCCTCACCCGCGGCGGCGAGGAGTCGCCGGCGACCGAGCACCGGGGCGGAGTGATCATCCACCGCATCCGCGAGCCGAAGCGCCCGACCGACCTCGGCGAGTTCGTCGCCTGGGTCGAGCGGATGAACTCCGACATGCTCGCCGCCGGGGTCGAGCTCGGCGACCGCTACAGCTATGACGTCGTCCACGGCCACGACTGGCTCGTCGCCAACGCCTGCGACCACCTCGCCAAGCGCTTCGGCGCGCCGCTGATGACGACGATCCACGCGACCGAGTACGGCCGCCACCAGGGCTGGGTCGACAAGCACCCGCAGACCTACATCCATGGGGTCGAGCGCTGGATCACCAACCGCTCCGACCGCGTCATCACCTGCTCCCACTACATGCGCGAACAGGTCGCCGACATCTTCGGCGTCGAGGAGGAGCGGATCAGCGTGATCCCGAACGGGATCGACCCCGACGACCTGCCTGCCCAGCCGGCAGCGGAGCTGGCGCGGCTGCGCGCCGAGTTCGCGGCGCCGGACGAGAAGCTGGTCCTGTTGATCGGCCGCCTCGTCTACGAGAAGGGCTTCCAGCTGGCGCTGGAGGCGATGCCGCGGGTGCTCGAAGAGGCGCCGGGGACGCGCTTCCTCGTCGCCGGCTCCGGCACCCACGAGGCGGAACTGAAGCGCCAGGCGCAGGAGCTCGGCCTGATGGAGCACGGCACCTTCCTCGGCTGGATCGGCGACGACGTGCTGCACTCGCTCTACCGGATCGCCGACCTCACCGTGGTGCCTTCGATCTACGAGCCCTTCGGCCTGGTGGCGCTGGAGGCGATGGCCTCCGGCTGCCCCTGCATCGTCGCCGACACCGGCGGCCTGCGCGAGGTGGTCCCGCACGAGGAGGCGGGGCTGCGCTTCCGCGCCCACGACCCCGAAGCGCTGGCCGACGTCGCGATCCGCGTCCTCTCCGACGACGAGCTCGGCCGCCGCCTCGTCGCCGAAGCCTACGAGCACCTGCGCCGCTTCGACTGGGGCGACGTCGCCGAGCAGACCGCCGCGGTCTATGCCGAGCTGACCGGCGCGAAGACGGCCTGAAGCGCGCTGCTCAGCAGTCGCCGCGGCGGCGATGGGGAAGCGCGGGCTCGCTGACGGAGAAGGCGCCCGCGGCGCTGTTGCCGGGGGTCCAGTGGATGCCCTCGAGCAGCTCCATCGGGGAGACGGCGAGCGAATCCGCCAGCTTCATCAGCGTGTCGATGCGGGGAATGCGACCGCCGCGCTCCAGCAGCCCGATCTCGGTCCGGTGCAGCGAGGCCAGCTTGCCGAGTTCTTCCTGCGACATCGCCGCCCGCCGACGGCAGCGGAAGAGGTTGCGGCCGAACTTGACCGCGACCTCCTCCGGCCGTCTTCTGCCGTCACCAGCCACGCAAGCAGTTTTCACTACGAAAGTCATTGTCGGTAAGACAATAGCTTTCTGCGATGACGGAGTTCTTGCACCGACCGGGCGGCGGTCGATCAGGCCGACGCCCGCTCCGGCGGCTGCAGCGTCGTCCAGGCCTCGGGGTCCGGTTCGACCGGGCGGTCCCAGCGCAGCTGTTCGGGGGCCTCGCGCATGCGGATGATGCGGGCGGGGATGCCGCCGACGACGGCGTTGGCGGGGATGTCCTTGGTGACGACCGCGTTGGTGCCGATCACCGAGTTGTCGCCGACGTGGACGCCGCGGAGGATGCAGGCGCCGTAGCCGATCCAGACGTTGTTGCCGACCTCGACGTCGCGCTTGTAGATGCCCTGGAGGCGGATCGGGCGCTCGACCTCGACCATGCCGTGGTCGAAGTCGATGAACATCGCCCGGTCGGCGATCACGCACTGCTCGCCGATCCGCACGTGCTGGTAGGCGGAGATCGTGCACTCCTGGCCCATCACAGTCTTGGCGCCGATCTCGACCACCCCCTCGTGGCAGCGGATCTTGGTCCCGTCGCCGATCCAGACGAAGCGGCCGAAGCGGACTTCGCCGCGCGGCTCGATGTGGAGTTCGAGACCGCGGCCGAAGAAGAAGGGCCCGTCCGAGCGCCAGCGCCGGCCCGCCGGCGTCAGCAGGCGGCGCCAGAGGTAGCGCCAGAGGAGCCGCGCGTAGCGCGGCGTCAGCATCCGGTTGCGGGCGAGGAAGCCGAGCATCGCGGGGCAACTCTAGACTGGCCCAGCCTTGGCTGACGTCGCCAAAACCGCCCCCCTCGCCGAGCGCCTCGTCGCCGGCGAAAAGCGAGCGCTGGCGCGGGCGATCACCCTGATCGAGTCCGACGACCCCGCCGGCTGGGAGCTGGTGCGCGAGGTCTACCCGCGCACCGGCAACGCCCGAATCGTCGGCTTCACCGGCCCGCCCGGGGTCGGCAAGAGCACCCTGATCGGGGCTCTGACCGGGGAGCTGCGCAAGGCCGAGCGCGAAGTCGCGGTGCTCTCGATCGACCCCTCCAGCCCCTTCACCCGCGGCGCCCTGCTCGGCGACCGCATCCGCCTCACCGAGCACTTCCTCGACCCCGGCGTCTTCATCCGCTCGATGGCCTCGCGCGGCGCCCTCGGCGGCCTCTCGGAGGCGGCGCTGCAGGTGGCGCTGATCATGGACGCCGCCGGCAAAGACGACGTCCTGATCGAGACCGTCGGCGTCGGCCAGGCCGAGATCGACATCGTCGACCACGCCGACACGATCGTGCTGGCGCTGATGCCCGGCTCCGGCGACTCGATCCAGGCACTGAAGGCGGGGGTGATGGAGATCCCCGACGTCATCGTCGTCAACAAGGCCGATCACCCGATGACCGACACGATGGTCCGCGAGGTCCGCGGCGTCCTCGCCCTCTCGCAGGACCCGGAGGGCTGGAAGGTGCCGATCCTCCGCACCGAGGCGGCCCGCGGCGAGGGGGTCGATGAGCTGGCGGCGCAGATCGACGCGCACCGCGCCTTCATCGAGGAGAAAGGGACGCTGGCCGAGCGCCGCGCCCGCAACCTGCGCAGCGAGGTGCTCGGGATCGCCACCTCGCGGATGCGGCGGCGGCTCGAGCAGACGGTCTCCGAGGACCCGGCGACGGCGGAGCTGCTGGACCGCGTGGTGCGGCGCGAACTCGACCCCGCGACCGCGGCGAGCGAGCTGCTGGAGAAGCACGCCGATGGCTGAGGGCGGGAGCCGACCCTCGAGTGCCGAGGCGCTGAGCTGGCTCGGGGCCGAGCTGACCGAGCTCGGCGGCGACTCGGTCGGACAGGTGCAAGGCTTCTACGTCGACGCCGAGGACGGCGAGCCGGCCTGGCTGATCGCCCGCCTCGGGCGCCGCCGCCGCGCCCGCGTGGTCGCGGTCCCGTTCGCCAACTGCGCCGGCGCGCCCTTCGGCGTCTGGGTCGCCCAGGAGGCCGACGCGATCCGCAGCGCTCCGGTCGTCGACCCGACCCGGCCGCTGCGCCGCGAGCACGAGCTGACGATCTGCGCCCATTTCGGGATCGGCGAGAAGGTCGGCCGCGCCGCCGAAGTGGCGGCCCGCGATGAGGGCGGCATCACCGCCACTCCTCCGCGACCTCATTAGGATCTGAGTAATGAGGAGTTTCCGATGGGGATCAATCGGTACCAAGCTGCTTGCCGTAGTCATGGTGGCCACGGTCGGTTCCCTGGCGGGATGCGGAGGAGGGAGCGGAACGAGCACTGCGCAAAAAGAAACGATTTCTGCCCAAAAAGAAACGACCGCGGTCGATGCGGAAGAAGAACTCCCGCTCTCAGAGGAACGGTACGGAGCCAGAGTCCACCCAGGGTGCCCCAAAAGAGACCGACCGCCGGATGATCTGAATCTCGGCCTCGACGAATGGGAAAGCCCCGAGATTGCGGGCGTATCGATGGCGGCCGAGCGGGGCGATTTCGCCGATGTCGGTCTCGAAGTCAACACTTTCGTCTCGGAGGCCCCAATGGTCCTCATTCCCTACGTGGTCGAAGGAGTCGACGATATTGGTGTCTCGCACGAGCCGGAGGTCTTGCTGGCGAAGAAAGCAGGGGCGCCGATTGTCATCATCGGAACTCTCGTCTCGCAGCCGACCGCGGCGTTGATCTGGCTGCGGAAGTCGAAGATCGGCGGCATCGCCGGCCTGAAGGGAAAGACGATCGGCATTTCCGGCCTTCCATACCAGGAAGAGCTTCTGAAGAAGATGCTGGCGAAAGGTGGATTGACGCGTCGCGACGTGACGGTCAAAATCGTCAGGTACGAGCTGGTGTCCGAACTCGTCAGCGGGCATGTGGATGCCATCTTCGGGCGCCGGAACCTGCAAGGCCCCGAACTCGAGGCGCGCGGACTGAAGCCGGTGATAACCCCTGTGCAAGCCCTCGGCATTCCCTCCTATGACGAACTCGTACTGATAGCCCGAGCCGACTGCGTGTCCAAGAGGCCGCAGGTGTTTCGCCGCTTCATGTCGGCACTCGCTCGTGGTACCGCGGCGGCTGTCAAGGATCCCAATGGGATCGCCCATGCCGTTAGGGCGGGCGAGGAACCGAACCCGGAAATAGGTCGAAGGGCGATGAGATTCCAGATCGAGGCAACCCTTCCGCTCCTCTCCGGCAGCCGCTGAGCCTCATCCGGCGCCGTCATCTCCTCGTAATCACCTTCTGGAAAGGTGATTGACGATGGCTTTGCTCGTTCTCTTCGGCTTCATCGCGGGCGCCGCCACGGCGCTCTCGCCCTGCGTCCTGCCGGTCCTGCCGATCGCGCTCTCCGCCGGGGCAACCGGCGGCCGGCGGCGGCCGCTCGGGATCGTCGCCGGCCTGGCGCTCTCGTTCACCTTCGCCACGGTCGCGCTCGTCTACGTGATCGCCGCCCTCGGCCTCCCCGACGAACTGCTGCGCAAGCTGGCGATCGCGGTGCTGATCGGCTTCGGCCTGGTCCTGATGGCGCCGCCGCTCGCCGCCCGGGTCGAGGCCTGGCTCAGTCGCTTCACCGCCCGCGCCGATGAGGGGAAGGGATCGGGGGATGGCTTCTGGTCTGGCGCCCTGATCGGGGTCAGCCTCGGCTTCGTCTACGCCCCTTGCGCGGGACCGATCCTCGCCGGCGTCATCACCGTCTCGGCCTCCCAGTCCTTCAACGCCGGCCGGCTCGCGGTCGCGCTCAGCTACGGGATCGGCTCGGCAGCGACGCTCTACTTCCTCATGCTCGGCGGCCGCAAGCTGATCGCGCCCCTGGCCCGCCGCGGGGCGGGATTGCAGGTGGCGATGGGGGCGGTGATGGTGATCGTCGCCCTGGCGATGCTCGGCCGCTACGACATCCGCTTCCAGAACGCGATTGCCGGCGACCTGCCGAGCTTCCTCGTCAACCCCAGCAAGAGCATCGAGGACACGGCCCAGGCGCGGGCGGCGCTGGCCGACCTGCGAGAAGGCCCGCACGGCATTGGCTCCGAAGCGACGGGTGGACCTCCCGAAAAGGGTCCGAACGGCAAATTGAAGCTGCCGGACTTGGGCAAGGCGCCCGAATTCGTCGGCACCGAGCACTGGTTCAACACTCCCGGCGATCGGCCACTCACCCTCAAGGGTCTGCGCGGCCACGTGGTCCTGGTCGACTTCTGGACCTACAGCTGCATCAACTGCATCCGCACCTTCCCCTACTTGAAGGCCTGGGACCAGCGCTATCGCAAGGACGGGCTGACGATCGTCGGCGTCCACACGCCGGAGTTCCCCTTCGAGCGCGAGGCGGGCAACGTCGAAGCGGCGATCGCCGAAAACGGAATCGAATATCCGGTCGCGCAGGACAACGAACAGCAGACCTGGAGCGCCTACGGCAACCAGTACTGGCCGGCCGAGTACTTCATCGATGCCCACGGCAACGTCCGCTACGTCCACTTCGGCGAGGGCGAATACGGCGAGAAAGAGAAGGTGATCCGGGAGCTCCTGGCCGAAGCGGGGGACCACGTCGGCAGGCGGATGTCGGGGGCGCACGGGATCGAACCCTCCTTTGGCGTCACCACCCCGGAGACCTATCTGGGCGACGCCCGGGCCGAACGCTTCACCAACTCGATGCTCTCGCCCGGCCTGCACGACTTCACCGCCCCGCCGCGGGTCCCGGTCAACCAATTCGCCTTCCGTGGTCCCTGGCGGATCGAATTTCACTCGGCGACGGCAGCCGGCGGCTCGCTGGAACTGCACTTCGGCGCCCGGCGCGTCTACCTCGTGCTCGGCTCGCCGACCCACCCGCGTCGGATGAGGGTCCTCCTCGACGGCCACCCCATCGCCCCCGCGGTGGCTGGCGCCGACGTCCACGGCGGCGTCGTCACCGTCGACCGCCAGCGCCTCTACTCGCTGGTCGACCTGCCCCGGGTCGGGCGCCACGTCCTCCGCCTCGAACCGGAAGCGGGGGTGATGGGCTATGCGTTTACCTTCGGCTAGCAGGAGGGCTGGCGCGGAGACCGCCGCAGCGGCGAGAATCGCCGCGATGGCTGCTGAGAGCAATGGCACCGTGCTCGTCGTCGACGACGAGCCGACGATCCTCGAGATCGTCGGCCGCTACATCGAGCGCGCCGGCTACGAGACCTTCCGGGCCGAAGACGGGCCGGAGGCGCTGCGGCTGGCCGAGCTGCACCGCCCCGACCTCGTGGTCCTCGACGTGATGCTGCCGGGGCTGGACGGGATCGAGGTGATGAAGCGACTGCAGGAACGGCCCGGCAAGCGCACTGCGGTGATCCTCCTCACCGCCCGCGGCGAGGAGTCCGACCGCCTGGTCGGGCTGCGCCAGGGCGCCGACGACTACGTGGTGAAGCCGTTCTCGCCGGCGGAGCTGGTGGCGCGGGTCGAGGCGGTGATGCGCCGGGTCTCGCCGCCCGGCGACGAGGAAGCCGAAGCGCCGCCGATCGAGCGCGGGTCGCTGCGGGTGGAGCCGGGGACGCGCCGCGTCTTCCTCGACGGCGCCGAGCTCGACCTGACGATGCGCGAGTTCGACCTGCTCGCTTACCTCGCCGCCCGTCCCGGCCGCGTCTTCTCCCGCGACCAGCTGATGGAAGCGGTCTGGGAATACCCCTTCTTCACCGACACCAGCACCGTCACCGTTCACATCCGCCGCCTCCGCGCCAAGCTCGGCGACGACTCGGCCGAGCCGCGCTTCATCGAGACGGTCTGGGGCGTCGGCTACAGGTTCAAGCCGTGAAGCGGGCGGTCCTGATCGCTCTCGCCGCCTTCCTCGCCGGTGCCGCTGCGGTCGCGGTGCCGCACGGGATGGGGGTGGAGCAGATCCTCCTGGCCCTGCTGGCGGCGGCGGGGGTCGCGTTAGCCGGAGCGCTGGCGGCCCGCCTGGCGATGGAGGAGCGCGCCGGCCGCGAAGTCGAGGAGGCCCGCCGAGCGCTGGTCGCTGCCGCCTCGCACGACCTGCGCACGCCGCTGGCCTCGCTGCGGCTGCTGGTCGAGTCGATCGACGACGGGGTGGCGACGGGGGAGACCCGCGACCGCTACCTGAGGGAGATCCGCACCCACGTCGGCGTCCTCAGCGACCTGATCGACGACCTCTTCGAGCTCTCGCGGATCGAGGCCGGCGACATCTCCTGGACGATGCGACAGGTCGAGCTGAGGGAGCTGATCGACGACACCGTGGCGGCGATGCGAGCGTCGGCGGCGGAGCGGGGGGTGCGGATCAGCGCCGACCTGCCCGACCGCGATCTGGTTGCGCAGGCCAACGCCGAGAAGGTGCAACGGGTCCTCTTCAACCTGATCCAGAACGCGATCCGCCATACCCCCGCCGACGGCAGCATCACCGTGCGGGCGCGGCCGCTCGGCAAGGCGGTCGAGGTCGAGGTCGACGACGAGGGGGAGGGGATCTCTGCCGCCGACGGCGACCGCGTCTTCGAGGCCTTCTACCGCGGCGACGCCTCCCGCGGCGAGGACGGCGCCGGTCTCGGCCTGGCGATCTCAAAGGCGATCGTCGAGGCACACGGCGGCGAGATCTGGCTGGAGCCGGGCGCAGCGGGCACTCGCTTTCGCTTCACTCTTCCCGCGTAGAATTAGTCAATGAAGGTAAATCGGTGGATCTCTTCGATGGGGTTGATAATCGTGCTCTCGGCTGGGGCATTGGGATGCGGGGGAGGGAGCAACGGGGGATCGACGCCGGAACCCCTCCAGCCTCCAAGGGAACTGGAAATAACGCTCGACGGCGCGCCGGGGCCGGAAAACCTGGGAATCCTGATGGCCCAAAAGCGTGGCTACTTCAAAGACGTGGGCCTAGAAGTCACCGTGCACCAACCTATAGGTCCCCGGCGCCCAGTCCTCTACGTGGCCGATAAGGAAGTAGACCTTGGAGTATCTCACGAGCCGCAGGTCGCGGTGGCTCAGGAAAACGGCGTCCCGATCGTCGCTGTCGCGAGCCTTGTCCCCCGGCCAACTGCGGCGATGATCTGGCTAAAGGGGTCGAAGATCCACGGTATTGCCGACCTGAAGGGGAAAACCATCGCGATCCCCGGACTCCCCTTCGAAAGGGGTCTGCTTCAGAGCGTCCTGGCCCGGGCAGGCCTCACTCCCGGTGACGTGAAGGTCGAAGCGGTTGAATACGACCTGGTACAGGCTCTGGCCAGAGGGCGCGCTGACGCGATCTTCGGTGGCTCTTGGAGCGTCGAGGGGGTTGAGCTTGCAAAGCGGGGTTTGAAGCCGGTCGTCAAGCGGATGCAGAGCCTGGGCGTACCGGCCTATGAAGAACTCGTGTTGATCGTTCGCCGCGATCGCCTGGACCGGGAACCGCGATCGATTCGCAACTTCATCGCGGCGATGAACCGGGGCACTGCTGCCGCGATCGAAGATCCGAGGGCTGCAGTCGAAGCGATAGTCGAGGCCGACAAGGAACTGGCGGGCGTGACTGCAAGCGTTCCGCTGGTAGAAGCGGAGGTCGAAGAGGTGTTGCCGCTGCTCTCGGCGACCGGCCGGATGAATGCCGGAGAGGCTGAACGGCTGGTCACTTGGATGCGTGGCCAGGGGCTGCTCGGGCGAAGGGCGTCAGCCTCGGCGCTCCTTACGAACAACTATCTAACGGAATTCGACCAGCAGTCATAGGCTTAATCAATGAAAGTAAATCGATGGTTCTTCTTGGCGGGCGCAACGGCACTGCTCGCGCTGGTGGTGCTGGGCTGCGGGGGTGGATCCGACCCGCAGACGACCGCGAAGCCGATCAGGCCGCTCTCTCCCACTCGGGAACTGGACATCACGATCGACGGCTATCCAGGGCCCGAGAACGTCGGCATCCTGATGGCCTACTACGGGGGCTACTTCGAAAAGCTCGGCCTGAGCGTGTGGATCCGCACCCCGCAAAGCCGCATGAGACCGCTTCCGTACGTGGCCGAGGAAGAAGTCGCCCTCGCCGTTTCGCACCAGCCGCAGGTGGTGCTCGCAGGAGACAAGGAAGCGCCGGTCGCTGCCTTCGGCAGCCTGGTCTCCCAGCCGACCGCCGCCCTGATGTGGCCGAAGAAGTCGAAGATCGGCGGCATCGCCGGCCTGAAAGGCAAGACGATCGCGATCACCGGCCTTCCCTTCGAAAAGAGCTTCCTGGAAAGCGTGCTGGCGCGGGGGGGATTGACGATCGATGACGTGAAGCTCGTATATGCCGATTACGAACTGGTGCCTACTTTGCTGAGCGGGCAGGCCGACGCCATCTTCGGCTCCTGGAACGTCGAAGGGGTCGAACTCGAGAAGAAGGGGCTGCAGCCGGTGATCAAGCGGGTGCAGGGTCTCGGCATCCCGTCCTATGAAGAACTGGTTCTGATCGCCCGCCCCGAACGCCTTGCCAAAGAACAGCAGGTGATCCGCACGTTCATGGCGGCGTTGGCCCGCGGCACGGCCGCTGCGATCGAAGACCCCGAAGCTGCCGCCCGCCTGCTTGCCAAAGAGAGGGGTGAAAGCCTCACCCCGGCGCTGAAAGCCGAGGTCCAAGCAACCGTGCCGCTGCTCTCCAAAACGGGCGAAATGGACCCCGAAAAGGCAAGCGGCCTGGTCGCCTGGATGCACGAACAGGGCATGATCGAAAAGGAACCCTCGGCCTCAGAGCTGTTCAGCAACGACTACCTGCCCCCGTCGCCTTGACGAGCGGCACCTGCCCAGGTCGCTGGATTCTTGCGACGGGAGCGGTGGCTGTCCTCCTCTTGATCGGGGTGGGGGGATGCGGAGGGGGTGGCTCCGAAACGACCACCGCCGGCGAAACGACCAAGACCTCCGAAACGACCAAGGCCTCCTCGCCCAAGGTTCGCGTCCTCGAGGTGACGATCGACGGGAGGTTCGGGCCGCAGACCGCGGGGATCGTGATGGCCAAAGAGCTCGGTTACTTCGAAGAAGCCGGCCTCGAAGTGATCCTCTACAACCCCTCCAACCCGAGCCGCCCCGTTCGCTACGTGAACGAACGGGTGGTCGATCTCTCGATCACCCACGAGCCCGAGGTCGTATTGGCGCGGGAGAAGGGTGTGCCGATCCTCGCCATCAGGAGCATGATCGCGAGGCCTACCGCGGCGATGATCTGGCCGAAGAAGTCAGGCATCCGGAGCATCGCCGATCTCAGGGGAAAGACGATCGCGATTCCTGGAGTCCTGTTTCAAAAGCTCTTCCTCCAGAGCATCCTCGCGAGAGCCGGCCTGACGCTTGCCGACGTCAAGCTGAAGGTGGTCGGCTACGGACTGGTCCACGCCCTGGTCAGCGGGAAGGCCGACGCCATCTTCGGCGGTTCCTGGAACATCGAGGGAGTCGAGTTGGAAAAGCAGGGCGTGCAGCCGATCGTCAAGCGCGTGCAGAGCTTTGGGATGCCGAGCTATGACGAACTGGTGATGATCGCCCGTCGGGATCGTCTGGCGCGGGATCCGCAAGAGGTCCGTAACTTCATGTCAGCTGTGTCTCGGGGCACCGCTGCCGCTCTCGCCCACCCGAAGGCGGCCGCCAAGGCGATTGCCGAAATCGCCAAGGAACTCGAAGGCGAGACCAAAAGCGTCCATGTAGTGGAAGCGGAGATGAGACGGACACTGCCGCTCCTCTCCAGGGGCGGCCGGATGAGCGCCGTGGAGGCGAAGCGCCTGGTCAGTTGGATGCACGGGGAAGGGTTGCTGCAGCGACCACTGCCGCCATCGGCATTCATGACGAACGATTACCTGTCGAAACCCTGACCCCGGCTGCTACAGCTGCAGGCTCTTGACCTGCAGCAGCTCCTCGATCCCGTAGCGGCCGTTCTCGCGGCCGTGGCCGGACTGGCCGTAGCCGCCGAAGGGGGCGAGGGGGTTGAAGGCGCCGCCGTTGATCTCGATCTGGCCGGTGCGGATGCGCTTGGCGACGCCGATCGCGCGGTCGCTGTCGGCGGACCAGACGCCGCCGGCGAGGCCGTACTCGGTCGAGTTGGCGATCCGGATCGCGTCCTCCTCGCCCTCGTAGGGCTGGATCGCCAGCACCGGGCCGAAGATCTCCTCCTGGCCGATCGTCATCTCCGCGGTCACCTCGGAGAAGACGGTGGGGCGGACGAAGTAGCCGCGGTCGAGGCCCTCCGGCGGCTCGGCGCCGCCGGTGATCAGCCGCGCGCCCTCCTCTTCGCCCTTGCCGATGTAGCCGCGGACGCGCTCGCGCTGGACGTCGGAGACCAGCGGCCCAAGCCGGGTCGAGGAGTCGAACGGATCGCCGGGGGTGAAGCTCTCGGCCGCGGCCTTGGCCAGCTCCTCGGCCTCGGCGAGGCGCTGGCGCGGGACCAGCATCCGGGTCAGGGCGCTGCAGGTCTGGCCGGAGTTGAGGAAGCACTTGGCGACGCCGTCGGGGACCGCCTTCTCCAGCTCGGCGTCGTCGAGGATCACGTTCGGCGACTTGCCGCCGAGCTCCATCGCCACCGGCTTCACCGTCGCCGAGGCGAGCTCGCTGACGCGGCGGCCGGCGCGGGTCGAGCCGGTGAAGGAGACCATGTCCACGCCGGGGTGGGCGGCGACCGCCTCGCCGACGACCGGCCCGACGCCGGTGACGAGGTTGAAGACGCCGGCCGGCAGGCCCGCCGCCTCGATCACCTCGGCCAGCAGGAAGGCGTTCAGCGGCGTCACCTCGCTCGGCTTCAGAACCACGGTGCAGCCGGCGGCGAGGGCGGGGGCGACCTTGGCGGCGATCTGGTTCAGCGGGTAGTTCCAGGGCGTGATCGCGCCGAGCACGCCGACCGGCTCGCGCAGCACCCGCGAGTTGCCGATCTCCTCCTCCCAGCGGACTTCCTCCATCAGGCCCGGCATCGCGGCGAACTGCGAGGTCGGCAGCCCGACCTGGATCATCCGGCTCAGCTTCAGCGGCATCCCCAGCTCGGCGGTGATCGTCGCCGCGATCTCGTCGCCCCGCTCGTTCAACCCCGCGGCAATCGCCGCCAGGTAGCCGGCCCGCTCCTCGCGCGAGGTCGCGGCCCAGTCGTCGAAGGCCTCGCGAGCGGCGGCGACGGCCTGGTCGACGTCCACGGCCGAGCAGCCCGGGATCGTCCCCATCACCTCCTCGGTGGTCGCGTTCACCACCTCGATCGGCTCCGCGCCGCTCGGCTCCACCCACTCACCGCCGATGAAGATCTTGTCCTTGACCTGAAGCTCAGCCGCCGTCGCCACGTTTCCCTCCTCGTCGCCTTCTGGTCGATCAAACCTAGCGCCCCCTGGGAGTGAGCGAACTCAATGGAGTCATATCGGATCTGTGATAATCACTTATATGCGATACTGAAATGGTGAGTCCTGGCCGACTACTTCGAGAAGCTCGCATCCGTCATGGCGTCAGCCAAGAGCGTCTGGCGATCCGCGCCGGCACGACCCAGTCGGCGATCTCCCGCATCGAGCAGGACCGAATCTCCCCTTCGATCAAGACGCTGACCGAGCTGCTTCACCTGCTCGGGGAGGACCTGGTGCTTGACGTCAGGCCGCAGGACACGGGAATCGACCTGACTCTGAACCGAGGGAATTTGGAGCTGACGCCTGAACAGAGGGTGGAGAAAGGCCTCGATTTTGCGGACTTCGTCCGTCGCAACCGGGGAGAACCCAAGCTCCCGGGAGATTGAGGGATTCATGGCCTTGGAGGACCTGGGAAAAGCGCTCGAGCCAAAGCCGCTGCTCGAAGCCCTGGATCGACATGGAGTGGACTTCGTCGTTGTGGGAGGACTGGCGGGCCTTGCTCATGGGTCCTCCTATCCGACCTATGACCTCGACATCGCCTATTCCCGCGAGCGATCGAATCTCCGGCGTCTCGTCGCGGCTCTCACTGAGATCGGAGTGACCTTACGAGGGGCGCCGCCCGATCTCCCCTTCCAGCTTGACGATCAGACCCTCGCCAACGGCGCCAACTTCACCTTCGATACCGAGTTCGGCAGCTTCGACATCCTCGGCGACATCGCAGGGATCAAGAGCTACGAGGAGCTCCGTCGCGCGGCAAGGACCGAGCGGATCGCCGGGGTCGACGTTCGAGTTGCCTCACTCGACCACCTGATCGCGATGAAGCGCGCGGCCAACAGGACGAAGGATCAGTTGATGGTGGTGGAGTACGTCAAGCTCGCTGACGAGCTGCGGCGGCGCAATGAGAAGGACGCGAACTAGTCGATCGTCGCGCCGGTGTGCTCGGCTTCGACCTTCGCTCCCGGTCCCGGGACCTGCTTGGCGTCGCGGGCGTGGAGGACCTTGCCGCAGCGCTCGCAGATGCCGCGATCGCTGACCGTGCCGCCGCACTCCTTGTGGACGATCAGGCGGCGCGGGCCCTCGGGGGTGGGGGAGTAGCGGTCGCCCCAGTTGAGGAGGGCGATCAGGGCGGGCCAGAGGTCGAGGCCCTTCTCGGTGAGGAAGTATTCGTAGCGAGGCGGGCTTTCCGAGTAGGCGCGGCGTTCGACGATGTCCTCTTCGACCAGGCGCTCGAGGCGGGAGGAGAGGACGTTGCGGGCGATCCCGAGCGATTCCTGCATCTCGCCGAAGCGGCGGTTGCTGTGCATGATCGAGCGCACGATCAGGAGCGACCAGCGCTCGCCAATTACTTCTAGCGCCTTGGCGACCGAGCAGTCGAGGCCGGGATAGTCGCGACGAAGCACCTGTGAATCTTCGCACACTTGGTTGCATCAAGCAACCGACTTGCGGTAGGCTCCTGCCGTCCAGAGTTGCTTGATGCAACCAAGTCCGAATGGAGGCCCGAGATGAGGCTGATCCCCAGGCACCGACACCGACGCGCCAAGAGCCCGCGAATCGCGATCAGCGAGGCGGAGATCAGCGCCGACCTGCACTACCCGGCCCGGGCGCCGCAGGCGCGCCCGGCGAACCTCGCCGGAAGGATCGACGCCAGGTGAGCGCCGATGGCGTCATCACCGCTCCGGAGGGGTCGGCGGCAGAGGTCGCCGAGGCCTTCGCCGCCGCCGATCCGGAGAGCTCGCGCAGCCGCACCCTGGTCTGGCAGGATCCGGTGCCGACGGCGGCGGCCGGGGCGACGATGACCGGCCTGGAGTACATGACCGCGGTCGTCGCCGGCGAGCTCCCACCGCCGCCGATCGCGGTGACGATGCGGCTGCGGCCGGTCGAGCTGGAGGAGGGGAGGGTCGTCTTCGAGGGCGAACCCGGCGAGGAGCACTACAACCCGATCGGCGTCGTCCACGGCGGCTACGCGGCGACGCTGCTCGACTCGGCCCTCGGCTGCGCCGTCCACACGACCCTGCCGGCCGGCGTCGCCTACACCTCGCTCGGCCTGGAGGCGAAGTTCGTCCGCCCGCTCACCCGCGACACCGGCCGCGTCCTCTGCGAGGCGACCGTCCTCTATCGCGGCCGCAAGCAGGCGACCGCCGAGGCGACCCTGACCGCAGCCGACACCGGCAAGCTGCTCGCCCACGGCATCGCCACCTGCATGATCCTCGGTTAGGTGGAGTGGTTTTGGCTGGAGAGATGGCGCGCGAGTTCGACCAGCAGGCGCACGCCGAAGCCGTTGGCGCCGTCGCCGACGTAGGCGCGGCCGACGTCCCAGGCGGTGCCGGCGATGTCGATGTGGGCCCAGGGCGTCTCGCCGACGAACTCCTCGAGGAAGGAGGCAGCGGTGATCGTCCCCGCCTTGCGCTGCTTCGCCAGGTTGGAGAGGTCGGCGACGGTTCCCTTCATCAGCTCCTTGAACTCGGGGTGCAGCGGCAGGCGCCAGGTCAGCTCGCCGCTCTTTTCACCGGCCTCGACGACCTCGTCCGCAAGCTCGTCGTCGTTGGAGATCACCGCGGCGTAGGTGGAGCCGAGGGCGATCAGGACGGCGCCGGTCAGGGTGGCGAGGTCGATGAGGCGTTCGGCGCCGAGCTCGACCGCGTAGGCGAGCGCGTCGGCGAGGATCAGCCGGCCCTCGGCGTCGGTGTTGTTGACCTCGACCGTCACCCCGCTGTATTGAGCTATGACGTCGCCGGGCTTGATCGCCGTCCCCGAGGGCATGTTCTCCGTCGAGGGGACGACCGCGAGCAGGTCGATCGGCAGCTCCAGCTCGGCGATCGCCGCCGTCGCCTCGAGCACGGCCGCCGCGCCCGACATGTCCATCTTCATCTCCTGCATCCCGGCGCCGGGCTTGAGCGAGATGCCGCCGGTGTCGAAGGTGACCCCCTTGCCGACCAGGCCCAGCGTCGGCCCGGAGCCGCTCCCGGCGTAGCGCAGGACGATCAGCTTCGGCTCCTGCGGTCCGCCCTGGCTGACCGCGAGCAGGCCGCCCATACCCTTCTCTTCGAGCTCGGCGCGACCGAGGACCTCGACGCTGAGCGAGTCGCCCCCCGCGGCGGCGATCGCTTCGGCGCGCTCGGCGAGAAAGGTCGGGGTGGCGATGTTGGCGGGCGTGTTCTGCAGGTCGCGGGCGCGGTTCTGCGCCTCGGCATAGACGCGGGCGGTCTCCGCGACCCCGGCCAGCTTCCTCGACGCCAGCACGGTCAGGCTCTCCAGTCGCGGCTTATCGTCCTCGTCGCCGAGGAACTCGTCGAAGCGGTAGACAGCGAGGACCGTCCCGGTCACCAGCGCCTCGACTGCGGCCGCCGGGTCGTCGCTCTCGGGCAAGGCCCAGGAGATCGAGCCGGCCTCGAGTCGTCCCGCCTCCTTGGCGGCGACCGCCGCGGCGACGCGCAGCTTCTCGGAGTCGAGCTCGTCGCGGGCGCCGAGGCCGACGACCAGTACGGGCGGGAAGTCGTCCGGGCGCAGCAGCGAGAGCTTCTTGAAGCCTGCCTTGGCCGCGTCGGCGCCGTTGGCGGCGGTGACCGCCGCCGGCAGCTCACCCTCCTCGAACAGCCCCACGACCGCCAGCTCCGCCTCCGCGGCGGCGAGCTCGCCCTGCTTCACCTCGACCTTCATCGGCCGCGAGTCTACGACCTGTCGGTATCTTCACCACCCGGACCTGGCTGGACAGGGGCCAGGCCGCACGAACTTGAAAGGAAAGGCAGTTAGATGCCCAGCTCAGTAATTCTCGGAACCGCGCGCACCCCCGTCGGCAAGATGGGCGGCGCCCTCTCCTCCGTCGATGCGACCGATCTCGGCGGCACCGCGATCGAGGCCGCCCTGGAGCGCTCCGCCGTCGGCGCCGAGCAGGTCCAGCAGGTCATCTTCGGCCAGGTGCTGCAGGCCGGCCAGGGGCAGATCCCCTCGCGCCAGGCCCAGATCAAGGGCGGGATCCCGAAGGAGGTCCCCTCGGAGACCGTAAACAAGGTTTGCGCCTCCGGCATGCGCACGCTCGGACTCGCCGATCAGGCGATCCGCGCCGGCGACCTCGAGGTCGCCGTCACCGGCGGCATGGAGTCGATGAGCCAGGCGCCCTGGCTGCTCCCGAACGCCCGCTTCGGCTTCCGGATGGGCGACGTGAAAGCGCTCGACGCGATGACCCACGACGGCCTCACCAACGCCTTCACCGGCAAGCAGATGATCAACGAGGCAAGCGAGGTCTCCAACGAGCTGGAGATCACCCGCGTCGACATGGACCGCTTCGCCGAGCGCTCGCAGCACCTGGCTGGCGAGGCGATCGACGCCGGCCGCGTCGCCGAGGAGATCGTCCCGGTGACGGTCAAGTCGCGCAAGGGCGAGACCGTGGTCGAGGTCGACGAGGGCCCGCGCCCGGAGACGACGCTGGAGACGCTCGCGAAGCTGAAGGCGGTCGGCGGCGAGGGGGCGACCCACACCGCCGGCAACGCCCCCGGGGTCAACGACGGGGCCGGGGCGATCGTCGTCGCCTCCGAGGAGTGGGCGGAGAAGGAAGGCAGGACGCCGCTCGCCAAGGTCCTCTCCTACGGCACCGTCGCCGACGACTTCGCCTACCTGGCGCGGACGCCGGGGAATGCGGCGCTGAAGGCGCTGGAGAAGATCGGCAAGAGCCCCGAGGACGTCGACCTCTGGGAGATCAACGAGGCCTTCGCCTCGGTCGCGATCGGCTCGATGCGAATCCTCGGGATCAGTGAGGAGAACGTCAACGTCAACGGCGGCGCGATTGCCTTCGGCCACCCGATCGGCGCCTCCGGCGCCCGCATCGTCGGCGCGCTCGTGCACGAGCTGCGCCGCCGCGGCGGCGGTCTCGGCGTCGCCGCGATCTGCTCGGGCGGCGGCCAGGGCGACGCGATCGTGGTCGAGGTCAACGGAGGCTGACCTTGGAGGACGCGCAGCCCGCGAGCGACGGTGAGCCGCGGGCTGCGGCGTTCTTCGACTTGGACAAGACCCTGATGGCGGGGTCGAGCGGGATGCAGTTCGCCCGCATCGCCGCCAGGCAGGGGATCGTCGGGCGCCGGCTGCTGGCCGAGTGGGCGTTCGAGCACCTGCGCTACCGCCTCCGTGGCACCACCGACGCCCGCACCGCCGAGGTGCTGAAGGTGGCGCGGGAGCTGATCAAGGGCGTGCCGGAGAGGACGATCGACCGGATGGGCCCGGAAGTGATGGCGGCGATCCTGCCGCGCGTCTTCCCGCAGATGCTGGAAGAGGTCTACGCCCACCAGGACGCCGGCCGGCCGACCTTCATCGTCAGCGCCGCCGGCAACGGCGTGGTCGAGCAGCTGGCCCACGTACTGGGGATGGACGGCGGCATCGGCACCCGCTACGAAGTCGACGCCGAGGGCAACTTCACCGGCCGCCTCGACGGGCCTTTCGTCTACGGGTCCGGCAAGGTCGAGGCGATGGAGGAGTTCGCCGCCCGCCACGGGATCGACCTGGCTGCGTCCTACGCCTACTCCGACTCGCTCTCCGACCTGCCGATGCTGCGCGCGGTCGGCAACCCGGTCGCGGTCAACCCCGACCCGCCGCTGGCCGAGATCGCCCGCGCCGAGGGCTGGCAGACGCTGCGCTTCGAGCGCCTTGGTCGCCGCCTCGTCGCCCTCGCAGTGACGCTGCTGGCGACCTTCGCCGGCTTCGGCGCCTCACGCGTCGCGGCGCGGCGCAGGGTTCCTCCGCCGCGCCGCTTCCCGGTCCGCGCCGGCCGCCATTGAGCGACCGGCGCGTCGGCCTCCTCCCCTAGCTTGGCTGCGCGTGCGGGTGGTGGCCCCGCAGGTGCAGGAACTTGAGAACGGTGTCGGGGTTGCGGACCGCTCCGCCGGCGACCAGGACACCGAAGCCGAGCCCGGTCAGCAGCAGGGCGATGCCGACGACGATCCCGAAGAGCGAGAGCTGGTCGGCCATGTAGCTGGCGTTGAGCGCGGTCGAGAGGGCGGTGGAGGTGACCCAGACTTCGCGGGCGCCGTTGTCGACCGGCAGCTTGGTTTCCGGGTCGATCGCGGCGTATTTTTCGTTTTCGGTGCCGCCGCCCGGCGCCAGTTCGCCCTTCGGCGTGTTCGGCAGAGCTTCGTAGCGGCCCATCTGCGAGTAGGTGTAGCCGCCGCTCGCGAGCAGCGAGTGCACGCGCATGTACTGGGCGAAGCAGCGGGCGTTGCTGCCGCTGTCGATCGCCTCTCCGGCGACCGTGCAGCTGGGCAGGTTGGTGATCTTGCTCGCGAGGCCGGCTTCCTTGACCTCGGCCTTGATCAGTTCCGGGGTCATGTCCGGCGTGCCGGCGATCTGTTCCTGGGTGAGGCTGCTTTCCACGGTCGATTTGCCGTTCGCGCCCATCACGATCGCGGCGATGCCGAAGGCGACCAGGACGACCGCCGCGACGACACCTCCGATTTCAAGTCCTTTGCGCATCGTTTCCTCCCTTGGTTGCCTGTTGGACGAGCCACGCTGGCCCGGTGGGAGGAAGATCCCAGGCCGAAAGCGCTCCGCCCTCCGTGCTGAGTCCCATATCGAAGCGGTGTTTTCCCGCAGTCAGGCGCTCAGCCGGCAACCCTGGACCCGCCGTCCAACCGCTAGGGTTCGGCTCCGGATGGAGGCAGCAACCGCACGCAAGATCCGCGTCGTCGTCGCCAAGCCCGGCCTCGACGGGCACGACCGCGGCGCCAAGATCATCGCCCGCGCCCTGCGCGACGCCGGGATGGAGGTGATCTACACCGGCCTGCACCAGACGCCGGAGCAGATCGCCGAGACGGTGATCCAGGAGGACGCCGACGCGGTCGGCCTCTCGATCCTCTCCGGCGCCCACATGACGCTGGTGCCCAAAGTGGTCGAGCTGCTGCGGGCGCAAGGGGTCGACGACGTGCTGGTCACCGTCGGCGGCACGATCCCCGCCGACGACATCCCCGAGCTGAAGGAGCTGGGGGTGGCTGAGGTCTTCACCCCCGGGGCGGGGACCGACGACATCGTCGAGTTCATCCGCGAGCGCGCCAGCGCCCGCCACGCCGCCGAAGCGTGATCTTTGACACAGATCCGTGCATAGGTTCCGCTGCGCCGGGTATGATCCTGATTGACTCGTCAGTCAACCCGGACAACCGTTAAGATCGCGCCGCGCGACGGCCTCTGAAGCCGCATCTGCCGCCGCGAAACCTGAGAATCATCCCCAAGGAGGCTTGAACTTGAAGATCTGCGTCCTGGTCAAGGAGGTCCCGGACGCCGCCGTTCAGAAGCGCATCGACCCGAACACGATGCGCCTGGACCGCAGCGGCGAGAAAAATCTCAACCCCTTCGACACGCACGCCCTCGAGGCGGCCATGCAGATCAAGGAGGGTGGCGCGATTCCGGTCGAGGAGGTCGTGGCTGTGACGATGGGCCCGAGCTCAGCCGTCCGCGCCCTGCACAAGGCCGTCGCGCTCGGCGCCGACCGCTCCGTGCACCTCTCCGACGATGCGCTGGCCGGCTCCGACGTCTGCGCGACCGGTTACGCGCTGGCGAAAGTGCTCGAGTCGGAGAGTCCCGACCTGGTCCTGCTGGGCCAGCAGTCGGACGACGGCGAGTGCTACACGATCGGCGCCGTCGTCGCCGACCACCTGAAGATGCCGTCGCTGACCCAGGTGATCCAGATCGACGTCGCCGACGGCAACCTGCGCTGCGAGCGCCAGGCCGAGTACGGCTACGACACGGTCGAGGTCGAGTTGCCGGCCGTGATCAGCGTCGGCGACGCGATCAACGAGCCGCGCTACCCGAGCCTGAAAGCGATCATGGGCGCGAAAAAGAAATCGCTCGACTCGAAGGCGACCGGCGACGTCGGCATCGACGGCGGCCAGGTCGGCGAGGGTGGCTCGAAGACGAAAGTCCTGGCCCTGAACCCGCCGCCGGCGAAGGAAGCGGGGGAGATCATCGAGGACGAGGACACCAACGAGACGGTCGAAAAGATCGTCGCCTGGCTCGACGAGAGGAAGCTGATCTAAATGGCAGGCATCCTGGTTTACGCCCTCCACGACGACGAGGGCAACTTCAACAAGAACTCGCTCGGGGCGATCTCCGAGGCCGCCAAGCTGGCCGGCGAAGTCGGCGGCGAGGCCGCCGCGCTTGTCGTCGGCGACGTTGCCGACGACGCCTGCGCTTCGCTCGGCAACTACGGCGCCGCCAAGGTCTACCGCGCCAAGAGCGTCCCGGAGGGCCTCGCCCAGCCGATCGTCGACGCGATGGCCAAGGTCATCCAGGACCAGGGCTTCTCCTACGCCCTCTTCGGCGGCGGTCTGCTCGGCTTCGAGATCGGCGCCGGCCTCACCGCCCGCCTCGGCGCCGGCGTGACCATGGAGGTCACCGCGGTCAAGGTCGACGGCGGCAAGCTGGTCGTCGAGCGGCCGATCCTGCAGGACTCCGAGGTCGCCGATGTCGGCTACGTCTCCGAGCCCGGCATCATCATCGGCCGCCTCAACGCCTTCGACGCGAAGGAGAGCGGCGGCACGGCCGAGGTCGTCGACGTCGACGTCGAGCTCTCCGAGTGGTCGTCCAAGGCGAAGCTGGTCCAGCGCGGCGAGCAGCGCGGCGCTGACGTCAACATCGAGGACGCCGACATCCTCGTCGGCGGTGGCCGCGGTCTCGGCGCCAAAGAGGGCTTCGAGCTCTGCGAGCAGCTCGCCGAGTCGATGGGCGGCGCCGTCGCCGCGACCCGCGCGGTCGTCGACGCCGGCTGGTACCCCTACGCGGCCCAGATCGGCCAGACCGGGAAGACGGTCGCGCCGAAGCTGTACCTGGCCGCCGGCGTCTCCGGGGCGATCCAGCACAAGGTGGGGATGCAGAACTCGGAGAACATCCTCGCGATCAACAAGGACCCGAACGCGCCGATCTTCGAGTTCTCGGATCTCGGCGTCGTCGGCGATCTGCACAAAATCGTCCCGAAGCTGACCGAGGCGATCAAAGCCAAGAAGGGCGGCTGAGCTCCGGCTCAGTCGTCACCGAAAGGAGCCAAGTTGCCCGCCGTCGCACCTGCTGAGTTCCCGCCCCCGTTCGACTCCAATGACGTGATCGGTCCGCCGACCGATGCGCCGGACGATCGAATCGAGGTCGGGGTAGCGATCGTCGGCGGCGGGCCGGCCGGGCTCGCCTGTGCCAACAAGCTCCTGCAGCTGCTCGAGAACGAGCCGGAGCTGACCGAGAAGCTGGGCGAAGTCCCGGTGGCGGTGATCGAGAAGGGCAAAGTCGCCGGGGCGCACCTGCTCTCCGGGGCGAACATGAAGCCCTCGGCGATGGAAGAGCTGTTCCCCGACCTGCCGAAGGAGGAGTGGCCGGTCTACCAGGAGGTCACCAAGGACGCCGTCTACGTCCTCACCAAGAGCAAAGCCTTCCCGCTGAAGCCGCCCCCGCCCGGCTTCCGCAACCACGGCAACTACGTCACCTCGGTCTCGAAACTGGGCCGCTTCCTCGCCGACAAAGCCGAAGAAGCCGGCGCCTACATCCTCAGCGAGACCGCGGCGACGAAGCTGCTGGTCGAGGACCGGATCGTCAAGGGCGTCCGCTCTGGCGACCGTGGCCGCGGCAAGGAGGGCGAAGAGCTC
The DNA here is from genome assembly GCA_036278095.1 of Solirubrobacterales bacterium. Taxonomy (GTDB): domain Bacteria; phylum Actinomycetota; class Thermoleophilia; order Solirubrobacterales; family 70-9; genus VAYN01. Next base: position 46,571 of record DASULS010000036.1, read on the forward strand.
GCCAACTTCGAGCCCGGCTCCGACGTGATCGCCAAGGCGACCGTGCTCGCCGAGGGCACCGTCGGCCACCTCACCTACGCCGCCTACGACTACTTCGACATGCACGGCGCCGACCCGATGCGGTGGGAGCTCGGGGTGAAAGAGGTCTGGGAGGTCAAGGAGCCGCTCGACCGCGTCATCCACACGATGGGCTGGCCGCTGCGCAAGTCGCCGCGCTTCAACGAGTTCGGCGGCACCTTCATCTACCCGATGGGGGAGGACAAGATCTGCATCGGCCTGGTCGTCGGCCTCGACTACACCGACGCCACCTTCAGCTGCCATGACGCGCTGCAGCTGATCAAGACCCACCCCTTCATCAAGAACCTGATCGACGGCGGCAAGCGGGTCGCCTGGGGCGCGAAGACGATCCCCTCCGGCGGCTACTTCGCGATGCCCAAACGGCTGACCGTGCCCGGCATGCTGGTTGCCGGCGATGCGGCCAGCATGGTCAACATCCCGACCCTGAAGGGCGTCCACTACGCGATGCACGCCGGGATGTACGCGGCCGAATCGATCGTCGACTCGCTGAAGCAGGACGTCGATTCGGTCAACTTCGAGTCCTACGAGGAGAAGGTCCGCAAGTCGTCGATCGAGAAGGACCTCAAAGAATCGCGCAACATGCGCCAGCCCTTCTCGAAGGGCTTCTTCATGGGCGGCGCGATCGCCTCGGCGATGACCGTCACCAAAGGCGCCTTTCCCGGTGGGCACTGGAAGCAGGAGCACGACTCCGAGATCGAGGTCGAGCTCGGCAAGGCGGGGGACATGTACCCGAAGCCCGACAACGAGCTGACCTTCAACAAGCTTGACTCGGTCTTCCTCTCCGGCAACGCCACCCGCGACGACGCCCCGAACCACGTGCGGATCCAGTCCCGCGTGCCCCGCGAGGTCGCCCAGACCTGGGTCTCGATGTGCCCGGCCCAGGTCTACGAGATCCCCGAGGACCAGCTGGAGAACGGCGCCGCCGAGGTCGACGTCCACGTCACCGCCTCCAACTGCGTCCAGTGCGGCGCGATCACCGCCAAGGGCGGCCGCCTGACGCTGCCCGAGGGCGGCGACGGGCCTCTGTATCAAGAGACGTAGCCCAAGCGCTTGGACGAGGGCGGAGAGGCCGGCTGGTAGGACGACCGGCATCCGCCCTCGCAGTAACGCAACGGAGTCATTTTGGGGTACGGGCGAGTTATCCGCTCGAAAAACCGGCTGATTGGACAGTCTTCTTCGGAAGCGCGATTTTGCGCTGCGCTAAAGTCCTGCAAATAGCGTGTGACAGATTCCCGCGCGCGCGGATTACTGCCCCGCTTGCTATTGCCTTCAAAAGGGGTTAGGTTTAGTTTTTACTCAGGTACAACTGAATACCTGGAGATTTATAAAAGACGCTGTGCCGTGAAAGGGAGAGATCACATGCGTCCGGGAGTGCAAGTTCTTTCGATCCTGGCCGTTCCGTTGAACGTCGAAATCCTGCACATGCTCAAAGCGGGCCAGGCGTTGCTGCCGGATCTGCGGAGGGAAGTCGGCCATCCTCCGGTGACCACGATGCGCTCCTACCTTCGCAAGCTCTCGGAGCTCGGAGCGATCGAGCGCCATCGGGAGGATGACTTTCCCGGCTCGGTGAGCTACACGATCACGCACGATGGCGAACGCCTCCTGGCCGTGGGGGAGACGCTGCAGCGCTGGCTGGAGGGCGCCCCCGAGGGCTCGATCGAGTTGGGCAGCACCGCCGCCAAGAGCGCCACGAAAGCCTTCATCGACGGCTGGTCGGCCAGTGTGGTTCGGGCCCTGGCGGCGCGCCCCCTGGCTCTGACCGAGCTGGATCGGTTCATCCCCCAGGTCAGCTACCCGACCCTCGAGCGCCGACTGACGGCGATGCGCCTCGTCGGCTTGATCGAGCCCCACGGGGAGGGGAATGGCAGGGTCTCGCGATACCAGGTGACGCCATGGCTTCGCACCGCCGTCGCTCCCTTGACCGCTGCCGTCGGATGGGAACGGCAGTGCCTCGGGGCCAAGGCGCCGCCACCGGGGCGGATTGGGATCGAGGCCACCTTCCTGCTGGCCGTTCCGCTCCTCGATATGCCTCCAGATGCTTCGGGGACCTGCCGTCTCGCGGTAGAGCTGCGCCGCGGGACCGAGCTCGAGTTCGCCGGCGTGATGGTCAGAGTCGAGGAAGGCGAGCTTCGCTCCTGCGTCTCACGCCTCGAGGGCCAGCCCGACTCCTGGGCGACCGGCAACCTCCTCGACTGGTTCCGCTGGCTGCGCGGTCTCGAAGGCCATCAGATCGAGCTGGGCGGCGACACCGCGCTCCCCAATGCGATGGCAAACGCGATGCGACGCGTCTTCATGCCCGCTCCGAAGACCTGATAGGCACCGAAGCACGCATCGCACATTTCGGCGCGCTCGCAAATCCATCTGACGGTATTTGCAGGGCTTTTAAGGATCTGCCCTACGTCAGCTGGCTCTTTTGTCTCAAAGTACTACGAAATGCTTGACTAAAACCTTCATGCCTGAGTAGACCTCTCTCTGGAGAAACCAACTCCGGCGCAGGGGCGCCGGATCAAGGAGGAATACACATGAAGTACGTAAAGATGCTCGGGCTCGCGGCCATCGCCGCGGCTGCCCTGATGGCATTCGTCGGCGCTGGTAGCGCTTCTGCGACCACGCTGACATGTGAAGGATCCGCCTGCTCGGTGGGCGCGAACTTCCATTCGGAATCGAATGGCAAGGCCGTGCTCGATGCGCCTTTCGGCAACGTTGAATGCAACTCAACAGTGCAGGGGGAAGTCACCTCGGCAACGGAAGCCTCGGTCAAAATCACCGAACTCAAATGGACCAACTGCGGTAGTGACAACGTGGTCACGCTTGCGTCCGGGACCCTCAAAATTACGAACATTGCCGGCACCAAGAACGGCACGGTCACTTCGACCGGTGCAGAAGTCACAGTCGAACACGTTGGCACCCACTGCATCTTCAAGACCAACGGCACCAGTCTAGGGACCCTTACAGGCACGACGACTACCGGTGCGACAGGTAGCTTCGACATCTCCGCCACGATCCCGCGGTCCGGCGGTAGAAGCGGCGTCTTCTGCGGTTCGTCTGCTCCGTGGACAGGCAGCTACTCGATCGACGCGCCCATGACTGGGGACGTCGACGCCTAAGCCTCCTGTTTCTGCTTGATGCGGAACACCTAAGGAGACAAGCAACACGCGGTCCGCCAGATGGCGGACCGCGTACTTTATGTATCTCTGCCCGCTAAGAGTCTGCCAGTGCCGAAAGCAGGGGGGTGCGTATTGGCGCCTTGCGCGGATTCACCACTCGTGTTTTGCAGGAACCCCTCGAGCTTTCTCCTCTCACCAAATCGATCACCGACGATAAATACGTGGGTTTCGTTGATTGATTGGATGATCTCGGTTAAGACAGCTCGGAAATCAACTCCGGCCACAAACCGCCGGATCAAAGGAGAAAGCAATGAAGTATCTGAAGATGCTCGGCCTCGCGGCCATCGCCGCGGCCGCCCTGATGGCGTTCGCCGGCGCGGGCACCGCCTCGGCAACCGAACTGACATGTGGATCGTCGCTCTGTGCGGTGGGCACGACATTCCACTCGGTGTCGATCGGCAAGGCAGTGCTTGATGCGCCCTTCGGAAACGTCGAATGCGAATCGACAGTGCATGGGCATGTCACCGATCCGGGCAGTCCTACGACGACAGCGAAAGTCGAACTCACAGAAATTATCTGGACCAACTGCGGTAGTGACAACGTCGTTACGCTTGCGAAGGGCACCCTCGAAATCCACACAGAGGAATCAACACCTGCGCCTAACGTGTCGGCAAACAACGGCACAGTAACATCGACCGGCGCGGAAGTCACAGTCGAACACGTTGGCACTCACTGCATCTTTAAGACCAATGGCACCGATCTCGGGACGCTGACAGGATCGGCGAACACCGGCGGAACACCGAAATTCGACATTTCCGCCACGATCCCACGGTCCGGCGGTAGAAGCGGTGTCTTCTGCGGTTCGTCTGCTCCGTGGACAGGCAGCTACACGATCGATGCGCCCATGACTGGGAACGTCGACTGAGGAAAGCCGAATATGAAAGCTCCTCGCCTCGCTTGAAGGGTGAGGGAGAGCCAAGTCGGTTATGCGCGGTCGCCATCTGGCGACCGCGCTTCCGTTCGGGGTGGGCGGTTTGAGGCATTGAGCGTACCTTGACAACAGCCAACCGAGAGCATATGGTGCGTTGGCGCGCTTGCGCAGTCAGGGAACTGTTTTCTGTTTGAGCGGAGGGGAATCGGAGAAATGCACGGTATGGGGAAACGAGGGTGGCCTAGGCCTGCCTGCCTGTGGTTGCTTTGCATGCTATTCCTTCTGGGCGCCGCCTCTCAGGCGCTCGCAGCTGAAGAACCTCCATACGAATTCAGCGCCCAGTTGTCGCTCACCGGTGGCTGCGGGACCTCGTCGGAAGACCCGATTCCCGACCCCGGTTGCCCGGAAAAGCACCCGCCGGAAATTTGGGGCTGCAATCCTCAATGTACGAGCAACTTCAACAGACCCTATGCGGTCGCAATCGATTCCTTCGGCGACGAGTACGTCACCAGCTACGGCACCGAAGAAGGCAAACAGGGCCGGATCGATGTTTTTAGCCCCGAAGGGGTCTTCATCACCGAGATCAAAGACGAACTCGGTCCAAAAAATGTCGCTATAGACAGCACGGGCGTTCTCTATGTGTTCGATCAGAGCCCCACTCACAAAGCAGAATTCGCTCGGTATAAACCCACTGTCTACAAACCAGCGGAAGAAAAAATTGCTTATGGGGGACGAGAACTTGTTGCAGCCGAAACCGGACCAGGTGAAGGTGGGATAGCGATCGACAGCAACGACCATGTCTTTGTCGACTGGCCAAACATCGGGATCAAGGAATATGGGTCGGCCGAAGAAGGCAACGAATTGCTGAAAACGATCACGGACCCGAAGCTCCAGTCAAGCGTCTTCATCGCGCTCGACAAGCAGAGGCGCCGCCTTTATGCGAGCTCGTGCCCGGGCGGCGACATAACCGAATGCTGGGTGCTCGTCTTCGATGCTGACACGCACGAATTGTTGAAAGAAGTCGAAGGTCCGAACCCGCCGGAACAAAAATTCCTTTCCCAGAAGGGCTGGATCTCGATCGCAGTGGACGAAGAATCGGGCGATTTCTTCGTCGGCGACCTCGAGGCCACCAAAAACGTCTACCAGTTCAACAAAGACTACGAACTGGTCTCCACGCTGGCGCTCAATCCCAAACTCTTCGGGGGCGGGGAACCGATGCAGATCGCCCTCAGCAATGCCAAAGGCGCCTTCAACGAGACATACCTGTTCGTTCCCTCGCTAAAAAATCGCGCCCTCGCCTACTCGCCGCCAGCCGAACCGCCGGCGAAGGTAAAGTCGATCTCGGTCGCGAGCA
>DASULS010000037.1:0-6404 GCA_036278095.1 Solirubrobacterales bacterium
TACGGCCCGCGGATGCGCGCCCACGACGGCCGCGCGATCCCGACTTTCCTGCGTCAGGCGCTGCAGGACCGGCCGCTGACCGTCTTCGGCGACGGCAGCCAGACCCGCAGCTTCTGTTACGTCGACGACCTGATCGACGGCATCGTCCGGCTCGCCGAGTCCGATGTGCACCTGCCGGTCAACATCGGCAACCCGAACGAGTTCACCCTGCTCGAGCTGGCGAAGACGGTGGTCGAGGTGACGGACTCCCGCTCGGAGATCGTCTACGAGGCGCTGCCCACCGACGACCCGCAGCAGCGCCGCCCCGACATCGGCCGCGCCCGCGACCTGCTCGGCTGGGAACCGACGATCGAGCTGACCGACGGTCTGCGCCGGACGATCGACCAGAGCGGCGTCGAGCGCCTCGTCGGCGCCTCCGACTAGAGCTACTTAGGGGGACACGAAAAAGGGCGGCCCGGAGGCCGCCCTTTCGCGATGCTGCGAACTTGGTGACTACTGGGTCTGGGCCGTGAAGGAGAAGGTGCCCAGCGGGTTGCCGGCAGAGATGTGGTTCTGTTCGACTTTTTCGCCTTCTTCTTTGGATTTCGCTTTCGCGATTTCCTGTTCGGCCGGTTCTTTGCATTTTTCTGGCAGGGCTGCGCAGACTTTGGCAAAGGTGACGGCTTCGACGAAGCCCTTGTAGACGCTCACGAAGCCCTGCAGGACTTCAGCCGAGATCGGCTGCAGCGTTGCCTGGGCGTTGGTCACGGTGACTTTGTGGTTCGTCGCGTCGATCGTGACGGTGGCGCCGGTGAGGGTCAAATCGGCGATCGAGCTGCGCCCGAGCGCGCCGAGGTTGAGTTTTTCACTGGCGTTTGATTTCGCGACCACTTCCACCGTGACGGTGTGGGCCGAGAGGTCGAGCCAGAAGTTGCCGAGCGTGATTTCCGTTTCGTAGAATTCCGTTTCGGCTTCGTTTTTCGGCAGTTTCTGGAACAGTTTCGCTCCGCCGATCGTCTGCACGACACCCGCCGTAGCGGTCGGCGCAATCGAGCCGCCGCTGATCGGGAATTCGAAGGTCGTGCCGGTGACGCTGGTCGGCGCGATCGGTTCAACCGCGGTTTTGACGTTTTTCAGCTTTTCCAGCAGTTCTTTGTTGGCGTTGAAGCTGACGTTGCCGCCGGGGATGATCGCTACCGTCGCCGGCTGCTCTTCAGCGACGCCGGAGGCGATCAGCTTGTTGCCCTTGAACGCCTTGGTGCCAAGCGCCTTGTTCAGCTTCTTCGCTGCCGTGTTGGTCAGCTTCATCTTTTTGACCACGAGCGAGACTCCGAAGCCGGCCCGGGCGAAGGTGTAGCCACCAACGGTGGTGATCTTCACCTTCTTGCCGGCGACCTTGCCGAAGAGGCCCTTTTTGATCGTGTCGAGGCTGAGACCCTTGACCGAGGTGCTCTTCTTGCCGTGCTTGAGCTTGAGACCGCCACCGAGGGTGAGCGTTCCCTGTCCGTTGGTCGGGTCGAGTTCGCCGCCGGTGACCTTGAAGGTCAGTTTGCTGCCGTTGACCTTGGCGGAGCCGACCTTGCTGATCTTGACTCCGGCCTTCTTCAGCGACTTCGCGAAGCCGCTCTTGAGAGTGACGGTGGCAGAGCCACTTGCGACCGGATCGGACGCGGCGGATGCGAAGGGAGCGAACGCCAGCAGCGCGAATAGCGCAGCCGCCAGGATCGTGGCGGGCAGTTTCACTCCCCGAGCCATCCGTGGCTGGGTTGCTTCATTCATATGTTCCTCCGTTTGTTGCCGCCCCTGCTGTCCCGATGGCGACTCGGCAAGTTGATTTGTAGCCAGGTTGTTTTCCAGGTTATTCCCGGGGTTCCTCATTTACAACCCGGCAGTGTGGCCAAGGTTCCGATGGCCGCGGGTGACTCTGCCGGCAACGCAGACGCCCACCCCGCCTCAATATCCTCTGCGAATGGCGATCAGCGACGGATCCGGGGCCCAGGAGGCCCACCGCACGATCGCGCCCCTGGTCGGGCCCGACGACGAGCGCGTCTTCACCGATTCCGGGATCGAGATCGAACCCCTCTACGACGAGGGGGACGTCGCTCCCGGTCTCGAGGAGCGCCTCGGCAAGCCCGGGCAGCCGCCGTTCACCCGCGGCATCCACGAGGGGATGTACCGGGACCGGCTCTGGACGATGCGCCAGTACGCCGGCTTCGCCTCCCCCGAGGACACCAACGAGCGCTACCGCTACCTGATCGAGCACGGCTCGACCGGCCTCTCGATGGCCTTCGACCTGCCGACCCAGCTCGGCCGCGACTCCGACGACCCGCTCTGCCACGGCGAGGTCGGCCGCACCGGGGTGCCGATCGACACGATCGAGGACATGCGGATCTGCTTCGACCAGATCCCGCTCGACGGCGTCTCCACTTCGATGACGATCAATGCCCCGGCGGCGATCCTGCTGCTGCTCTACGAGCTGGTCGGCGAGGAGCAGGGGGTGCCCTCCGAGAAGCTGCGCGGCACCGTCCAGAACGACGTGCTGAAGGAGTACATGGCCCGCGGTAACTACATCTATCCGCCGGAGCCGACGATGCGGCTGACCACCGACATCTTCGAGTACTGCCGCGAGAACGTGCCTAAATGGAACACGATCTCGATCTCCGGCTACCACATCCGCGAGAAGGGCTGCTCGGCCGTGCAGGAGGTGGCATTCACCCTCTCCAACGCGATCGCCTACGTCGAAGCGGCGCTGGAGCGCGGGCTGAAGATCGACGAGTTCGCGCCGCGGCTGGCCTTCTTCTTCAACGGGCACAACAACGTCTTCCAGGAGATCGCCAAGTTCCGCGCCGTGCGGCGGATGTGGGCGAAGATCGTCGGCGAGCGCTTTGGGGCCGAGAACCCGAAATCGCAGCAGATCCGCTTCCACACCCAGACCGGCGGGGTGACGCTGCAGGCCCAGCAGCCGGAGGTCAACATCATCCGCGTCGCCCTGCAGGGCTTCGCCGCCGTCTGCGGCGGCACCCAGTCGCTGCACACCAACGGCTTCGACGAGGCGCTGGCGCTGCCGACCGAGCGCTCGGCCCGGATCGCGCTGCGCACCCAGCAGGTGATCGCGTATGAGTCCGGCGCCGCCGACACCGTCGACCCCTTCGCCGGCTCCTACTTCGTCGAGTCGCTGACCGACGAGATCGAGGCCCGCGCCTGGGAGCTGATGGACAAGGTCGAAGAGCTCGGCGGCTCGGTCGAGGCGCTGGAGTTCATGCAGCGCGAGATCGAGGAGTCGGCGCTCTCCTACCACGAGCGCTACAAGAGCGGCCAGGACATCATCGTCGGCGTCAACAAATTCGTCACCGACCAGGTCGACGACGTCGACATCCTCAAGGTCGACCCCGAGTCCGAGAAACGCCAGCTGGCGCGCCTCAAGGCCTTCAAGGAGAACCGCGACCAAGCCGAGGTCGAGGCCAAGCTGGAGTCTCTACGCGATGTCGCCCGCGGCGACGGCAACCTCCTCCACCCGATCCGCGCCGCCCTCAAAGCCAACGCCTCAATCGGCGAGGCCTGCGGCGCCATGCGCGAAGTCTTCGGCGAATACAAGGGCGGCGCCTTCTTCTAGAAGCGGCCTGACGCGCATCCGACATTGACCCCATTCAGGTGTGGTCAATGTCGGATGCGCTGACGAAGCATGGCGATAGTCCTGGTGAGCGCAGCGCGAACGCGGGTGGGTTCATAGCGGACCTCATAGTGGGTGAAGCGGAGCGGAGTCATCCCGGCCATGATGTGGGCGCGATCGCGGCGGGCGTCGCGCGTCTGAGCGGAAGGCGTGCGGTGATAGCGGAGGCCGTCCGTCTCTACCACGAGCCCTAGATCGGGCCAGAAGAAATCGACTTCGAATTCGTTGACACGCTGTTTGCTGAGCGGCATCGGCAGCTTCGCTGCTTTGACGATCCGGCGGAAGTAGATCTCCAGGTCCGAGTCCGAGAGGCGGAAGGTGAGCTTGTCGAGCAGTTGTCTCAAGGGACGAACTCCCGGTTCGCCGGCGTGCCGGTCCAAGGCCAGCCTCAGCGTCTCGGGATCGACCAAGCCGCGCTTGTCGGCGTTGTTGACGGCTCGCTCGACGGCGACGATGTCGAGTTCGGTCGTCAGATCGATGAGGGTGCGCGTGGGGGAGGTGACCGGAATACCGTCGCTGGAGCCGAGGTCGACTGTCGCGAGGCTTGGTCGACCTCGGATCAGCAGGCCTGACCGCCGCAGTTCGCAGCGGCGAGGGACGCTGACGTCGATACGCCCTGGCAGCTCGCTGCCGATCCCGAGCAGCGTCGCTGCGCTGCGGTGGCTGAGCACCGCGTTTTCGCCGCAGGTGAGCACAGCGGCCATCCAGCGGCGACGCTGGTCGAGGGCTGGCCAGCCGATCGCATAGACACCTCGAGCGACGACATGGAGACGGCCGGTTTTGCACCGGTGCTCGATCGAGCGCGAGCTGAAGCCAAGGGCCAATAGCTGCTGGCGGGTCACGATCCCGTGTTGCCTGCCAGCGAGTTCCCAAGCTTGTTTAGAGCGCGTATCCGACATTGACCACACCTGAATGAGGTCAATGTCGGATGCGCGTCGATCTCTCCCCTGAACGTTCCGTCCCAAGCCGCAAAGTGGGGAGGAACGTGCTGCCGTTGGTTGAAGCGGCACCCATGATCGAGGTCTCTAGGACCCTGATGAAGTCCGAGCCTGAGCTGGCGGAGCTGGTCGAGAGCGTCGAAGGCGTCGAGGTGACGATGGCCGAGAAGGGCTTCGGCACCCGCGTCGCGCTGCGCGCTGAGGAGCAGTCTGGCCTGGTCGAGGCCGACCTCGAAGCCGTGCTCGATCGCTTGGCGGAGCCGCAGCGGCGGCCGTTCAGCTAGGGCCACCAAAAGCTTGAAACGCATCCAAATGTGGCCGGCGGCGCCGGCCGGAAAGTGAGTCCAGACCAGTGAGCATGTTGAAACGGCACCTCTCGGTCGCCAACGTCTTGTCCGTGACCGCGCTCTTCGTCGCCCTCGGCGGCACCGCGTTCGCAGCCGTCAAGCTGGCCCCCGGCCAGGTCAAGGCGGTCAACATCGCCAACCAGGCGGTGACCAACTCGAAGATCAAGACCCAGGCGGTCACCTCCGGGAAAATCAAGAACAACGGGGTCGTCACCGCCGACCTCGCCAACGGCTCCGTCCGCGGCGCGAAAATCGCCAACGGCGGCATCGGCTCCGGCAAGCTGGGCAAGGAAGTGGTCCTGAACAGCAACATCGCCAAGAAAGCCGTGACCGAAAGCAAGCTCGGCGCCGAATCGGTGACCACCGGCAAGCTCGCCAACGAAGCGGTCGGCTCGGCGAAGATCTCGACCGCGGTCTGGAACCAGCTGCTCAAGAACGTCACCTACGTGACGGAAACCAGCGTCAACGACTCCGAAACCGAAAAGACCGTCACCGCCAGCTGCCCTGCCGGCAAGGAAGCGATCGGCGGCGGCGCCCGGATCAACGCGCCCTCGACCGTCAAAGTCGCGATCAACGGCTCTTACCCGGCGGTTGCCTCCAACAACGCCCGGACCGGCTGGATCGCCAGCGGTCGGGAGACCCCTGAAGAGGCCGGCAACTGGCAGGTGGTCGCCTACGCCGTTTGCGCAGAGCTTTAAGCTCCAATACGCATCGTGGAAGTGGAGGGGACCCGCCTTGGCGGGGCCCCTCCACGTTTTGGGTCCGCTCCGGCGGGCCCTCTGCACGTCTGGGGACGCCGCGGACCCGGCGTAAATAGAATGCCGCGGCCCGTCCATAGGCCACCCCGGCCGGGCGCTGACCAGCTATGCGCGAGAAAAACCCCGAAACCCACGAGGAGAAGCTCGCCTACCTGCGCGAACTGCGCGAGGCGGCGATCCACTCCGCCAGCGAGGCCGCGGTCGAGAAGCAGCACGCGAAGGGCAAGCTGACCGCGCGCGAGCGGATCGAGAAGCTGCTCGACCCCGGCTCTTTCGAGGAGCTCGACACCTTCGTCCGCCACCGCACCTACGACTTCGAGATGCAGAAGAACCGGCCCTGGGGCGATGCCGTCGTCACCGGCCACGGCACCATAGAAGGAAGAACCGTCTTCGTCTTCTCCCAGGACTTCACGGTGTTCGGAGGGAGTCTCGGCGAGGTGATGGCGGAGAAGATGTGCAAGGTGATGGACCTCGCCGCCCAGGTCGGGGCGCCGGTGATCGGCATCAACGACTCCGGCGGCGCCCGGATCCAGGAGGGCGTGGTCTCGCTCGGCGCCTACGGCGACGTCTTCGTCCGCAACGTCCAGTGCTCGGGCGTGATCCCGCAGATCAGCCTGATCATGGGGCCCTGCGCCGGCGGCGCCGTCTACTCGCCGGCGATGACCGACTTCATCTTCATGGTCAAAGAGACCTCGCACATGTTCATCACCGG
>DASULS010000038.1:0-49327 GCA_036278095.1 Solirubrobacterales bacterium
TATAGCGGGCAAAAGTCCCACCGCTGTGAAGTTAGACCCGATCGTCAAGCGAGCGCCAGGCGCCCTCGGCGTCGGACAGACGGACGGAGAGGCTGCGGTCGCCCGCCGCGAGCTCGATCGCCTCGCCGCCCACCTCGCCGAGGAGGGCCGCGCCGAGCTCTTCGAGCGTTGCCCGCTCACCGCTGACCAGGAAGCCGCCGGACCCCTCGCCGAAGAGGGCCTCCTCGGGGGTGCAGCCGCGCTCGCGGAGGGGCTCGAGGTTGGCCTCGGCGCCGAGCCCGCCGGCGATCGCCGACTCGGCGAGGGCGCAGGCGAGGCCGCCGTCGGAGACGTCGTGGGCCGAGGAGAGCTTGCCGGCGCGGACGGCGTCGCGGACGACGGCGCAGGCGACGGCGACCGCGGTGACGTCGGAGCGGGGGAGGCCCATCTGTAGCTCGCCCCGCTGCTTGGCCAGCTCCGAGCCGGCGAGGTTCGGTTCGAAGGGGCCGATCAGGCCGATCGCGTCGCCCTCGCGTACGAAGGCGCCGCCGGCTACGCGCGCGGGGTCGGGCAGCTCGCCGACCATCCCCACCACCGGCGTCGGGTAGATCGGACCATCGGGACCCTCGTTGTAGAGGGAGACGTTGCCGCCGACCACCGGCACGCCGAGCGCGGTGCAGGCGTCGGCGAGGCCGCTGACGGCGCGGTCGAGCTGCCAGGCGCCGACCGGCTTCTCGGGGTTGCCGAAGTTGAGGCAGTTGGTCAGGCCGAGCGGCTCGGCGCCGACGCAGGCGAGGTTCTGCGCGCACTCGAGCACCGCGTCGATCGTCCCCTCGTAGGGATCGCAGGCGACCCGCCGGCCGTTGCCGTCGATCGAGACCGCGATCGCGTTGCCGGACTCGGGCAGTTGCAGGACCGCGGCGTCGGCCTGCTCGGGCCGGCGCACGGTGCGCGAGCCGACGATCGAGTCGTACTGCTCGAAGGCCCAGCGCTTGGAGGCGATGCTGGGGGAAGCGAGCAGGGCCAGCAGCGTCTCCTCCGCCGAGGCACCTGCCGCCAGCGTCGCCCGGTTGCCGTAGATCCAGCCCTCGGGCGCCGCCGGCTCGAGGTCGTACAGCGGGCAGCCGTCGACCAGCGCCTCGACCGGCATCTGCCCGACCACCTCCTCGCCGCGCAGGATCCGGATCTCGCCGCTGTCGGTGACGGTGCCGATCTGCGCCGAGCCGGTCTGCCACTTCTCGCAGATCGCCCGCACCTCGTCGACCCGCGCCGGCTCGACCACCGCCAGCATCCGCTCCTGGCTCTCGGAGACCATGATCTCGAAGGGCTCCATGTCGGCCTCGCGCAGCGGCACCTCGGCGACGTCGATGTCGATCCCAACGCCCCCCGCGCTCGCCATCTCGCCCGCCGAGGAGGTGAGGCCCGCGGCGCCGAGGTCCTGCAGCGAGACCAGCAGCCCCTTCGCCAGCAGCTCCAGGCAGCACTCCAGCAGCTTCGACTCCTCGAAGGGGTCGCCGATCTGCACCGTCGGCCGCTTCGCCTCGTCGCCCTCGCCGAGCTCGGCCGAGGCCAGGACCGAGGCGCCGCCGATCCCATCGCGCCCGGTCGAGGCGCCCATCAGCACCACCGCGTTGCCGCCGCCGACCGCCGCCGCTCGCACCATCTCCGAGGTCTTCGCCAGCCCCAGGCACATCGCGTTGACCAGGCAGTTGTGCTCGTAAGGCTCCTCGAAGTAGATCTCGCCGCCGACCGTCGCCACCCCGATCGAGTTGCCGTAGTGGCCGATCCCCCGCACCGCGCCGTCGAGCAGGTGGCGCGAGCGGACCGAGTCGAGCTCGCCGAAGCGGAGGCTGTCGAGGATCGCGATCGGCCGCGCCCCGATCGCGAAGACGTCGCGGAGGATGCCGCCGACCCCGGTCGCCGCCCCCTGGAACGGTTCGACCGCGCTCGGGTGGTTGTGGGACTCGACCTTGAAGGCGACCGCGTAGCCGTTGCCGACGGCGACGGCGCCGGCGTTCTCGCCCGGCCCCATCACCACCCGCTCGCCCTCGGTCGGCAGCCGCCGCAGCAGCTTGCGCGAGTGCTTGTAGGCGCAGTGCTCGGACCAGAGCAGGCTGAACATCGCCAGCTCGACGTCGTTCGGTTCCCGCCCCAGCTTCTCGACGATCAGCTCGTACTCGGAGTCGGTCAGCCCCAGCTCGCGGTATTTCGGGGTCTGGACGCTCACGCCCGGGGCGCCTTTGTCAACTCATGGTTTGCAAACTCGCCCCGCGCCATGCGCTCGAAGACCCGCAACCCATCCGTGGACCCGGTGAGCGGGTCGACCGCGTGCTCGGGGTGGGGCATCAGGCCGAGCACGTTGCCGGCCTCGTTGCGCACCCCGGCGACGTCGCGCAGCGAGCCGTTCGAGTTGTGGCCGTCGGCGTAGCGGTAGGCGACCTGGCCGTTCGCCTCCAGCCGGTCGAGCATCTCCTCCGGCGCGTAGTAGCGGCCTTCGCCGTGCTTGGCCGGGATCGAGAGCCGCTCGCCGGTCCCCTCCTCGATCAGCTCGACCTGGTGGCAGCGGAAGCGCAGCTCGGCGTTGCGCAGCAGCGCCCCCGGCAGCAGCCCCGCCTCGCAGAGCACCTGGAAGCCGTTGCAGATGCCGATCACCGGCGCCCCGCCCGCGGCCGCCTCGGCAACCGCCTCCATCGCCGGGCTGAAGCGGGCGATCGCCCCCGCCCGCAGGTAGTCGCCGTAGGAGAAGCCGCCCGGGACGACGATCCCGTCGACGCCATCGAGGTCGCGGCTCTCGTGCCAGACGAGCCGCGCGCCGCCGCCGGCTAGCTCGCAGGCGTGCAGCGCGTCCCGCTCGTCGCAGGACCCCGGGAACTGGAGGACGCCCCAGATCACAGGGTCTGGATCTCGTAGTCCTCGATCAGGGTGTTGGCGAGCAGCTTCTCGCAGAGCTCGCCGAGCCGCTCGGGGTCCTCGGCCTCGAGCTCGACCATGCGGCCGACGTGGACGTGCTCGATCCCCTCGAAGCCGAGCGCCGGCAGCGCCCGCTCGACCGCCTTGCCCTGCGGGTCGAGGATGCCCTCCTTGGGGCGGATCAGGACGCGAGCCCTCACCACGTCCCCGACACCCCCACTAGAAGCTCTGCTCCGTGATCCGCTCGTAGGCCTCGACGTATTTGGCGCGGGTCTGCTCGACCACGTCGGGCGGCAGCTCCGGCGCCGGCGGCTTCTTGTCCCAGCCGCTCTGGGTCGCCCAGTCGCGGACGAACTGCTTGTCGAAGGAGGGCGGGGTGATCCCCGGCTGGTAGCTGGCGGCGGGCCAGAAGCGCGAGGAGTCGGGGGTGAGGACCTCGTCGCCGAGGACGATCTCGGCGCCGGCGTGGCGGCCGAACTCGAACTTGGTGTCGGCGAGGATGATCCCGCGCTGGGCGGCGTGCTGGGAGCCGCGTTCGTAGACCTCGATGGACACGCGCCGCAGCTCTTCCATCAGCGCCCGGTCGCCGACGATCTCGGCGGCGCGGTCGAAGTCGACGTTCTCGTCGTGGTCGCCGATCTCGGCCTTGGTCGCCGGGGTGAAGATCGGCTCCGGCAGCTGGTCGGACTCGACCAGGCCCGAGGGCAGCTCGATCCCGCAGACGGCGCCGCCCTCGCGGTATTCCTTCCAGCCCGAGCCGGAGAGGTAGCCGCGGACCACGCACTCGACCGGGTACATGTCCAGCTTGCGCACCCGCATCGCCCGTTCGGCGACCTCCTCGGGCACGTCCTCGCTGATGAAGTGGTTGGGGACGATGTCCTCGGTCAGCCCGAACCAAAAGACCGACATCCGGTTCAGCACCTTGCCCTTGTCGGGGATCGGCGTCGGCATCACCACGTCGTAGGTGGAGATGCGGTCGGAGGCGACCATCAATAGGTCGTCATCCCACTCGTAGATCTCCCGCACCTTCCCCGAGGAGAGGAGGTTCAGCTCCGAGACACTCGCCATTAAGCCGATGCTAACTGGCGCGGATGCTGCGTTGCGGTGCGGGTTCCTCTGCGATCCTTGTCACCCCGTGGCTCTTCCCCCCGAACCGACGATTAGCCCGCTGGGGCAGACGCTGCGCTGGGCCTTCCGCCCGATCCCCTTCATGGAGGACTGCCGGCGCCGCTACGGCGACGCCTTCAGCGTCCGCTTCCTCGGCTTCGAGCGGCCGATGGTGATGATCTCCGACCCGGAGGCGATCAAGGCGCTCTACCGCGAGCGCGAGCACGGCCTGCCGCCGGGGCGAAACATCGTCCTCGAGCCGATCCTCGGCTCGAAATCGCTGCTGATCCAGGAGGCCGCCGAACACCTCAGCCGCCGCCGGCTGATGCTGCCGCCGTTCCACGGCGAGCGGATGCGCTCCTACGAGGCGACGATGAACGAGATCGTCGAGGCGGAGATCGACTCCTGGCCGCTGCAGAGCGAGTTCCCGATCCACGCCCGGATGCAGGCGGTGACCCTGGAGGTGATCCTGCGGGTCGTCTTCGGCGTCTCCAGCGGGCCGCGGCTGGAGCGGCTGCGGGGGATGCTCTCGACGGTGCTGGAAGAAACCACCGCGCCCGGCCGGCAGGTGCTGGGGCTGGCGCTGCAGCGCTTCGGCGGCAACGGCCCGTTCGCCCGCTTCGAGGGCCAGCTGCGCCAAGTCGACGAGCTGCTCCTCGCCGAGATCGCCGAGCACCGCGAGCGGCCCGACCTGGAGGAGCGCGAGGACATCCTCTCGATGCTGATGAGGGCCGAGTTCGATGATGGCTCGCGGATGGAGGACAAAGAGCTGCGCGACCAGCTGATGACCCTGCTCCTGGCCGGGCACGAGACGACCGCGACCGCGCTCGCCTGGACCTTCGACCTGCTGCTGCGCCACCCGGCGGCGCTGGGGCGGCTGCGCGACTCGCTCGAGGTCGGCGAAGAGGACTACCTGCGGGCGACGATCTCCGAGTCGCTGCGGCTGCGGCCGGTGATCCCGCTGGCGGGGCGGCGGCTGGCGAAGGAGCTGGTCGCCGACGGGATGACGCTGCCGGCGGGGACCGACGTGACCCCGGCGATCTGGCTCACCCACACCCGGGCCGACGTCTATCCCGAGCCCTACGCCTTCAAACCGGAGCGCTTTCTCGAGGACGGCCCCGACACCTACTCCTGGATCCCCTTCGGCGGCGGCGTCCGCCGCTGCATCGGCGCCACCTTCGCCGAGTTCGAGATGCGGATCGTCCTGCGCGAGGTGCTGACCCGCTGCGAGCTGCGCAAGGCCGATCCCCGCCCCGAGCGGATCGGCCGCCGCAACATCACCCTCTCGCCGAGGGACGGGACGCCGGTCGTGGTGACCGCGCGCCAACCGGCCCGCGAGCCGGCTTTAGTCTGACAACACGTTTCGAATCGTTTCGTCTACACTTTCTCCCATGGAGGAGTCGGACAAACTGAGCCAGACGATGGAAGAAGGTTTTGCGGGAGTCAATCGCAGAATCGACAAACTCTTCTACCTTCAGATCCTCCAGTGGGCCATGCTCTTGGCTGGGCTAATCACGCACGCGGTCTCAGTCTAGGATCGCTATGTGGGTGACGATCCCCCTGCAGAGCGACTGACCTTCTGGCAGCGCGCAGCGCAGCGGCGCTTCCGCAAGGCGATGCGCAAGCAGAAGGACGAGCCGCTCAGCCCCGACGACTGGGCTGCTTACTTCGAGATGGCCTCCTCCGACCCGGCCGGGCGCATCATGGGCCGGATGCTGCGGGCGCTGCCGTCGAGTCCCCGCTGCGGGATCTGCGGCGCTCCCTTCTCTGGGTTCGGTGCCCGGCTGGTGCGCCCGCTCGGCTACGGCCCTTCGCGCAAGAGCCCGAACCTCTGCTCCGTCTGCGTCGAGGCCGCCCCGCCCGGCGGGATGACGACCGAGGCCGGCGTCCTCTTCGCCGACATCCGCGGCTTCACCCGGCTCTCCGAGCAGCGCGACCCGGAGGAGGTGAGCGCCCTGCTGCGCCGTTTCTACGCCAGCGCCGAGAGCGTGCTCTTCCCCGAAGCGGTGATCGACAAGCTGATCGGCGACGAGGTGATGGCGCTGTACCTGCCGATGTACGGGCGCTTCGAGGAGGCAGCCCCGGTGATGCTCGACCACGCCCGCCGGCTGCTGGAGGCGGTCGGCTACGGCGGCGCGGAGCCGCCCTTCGCCGAGGTCGGGATCGGCCTCGACTACGGCGAGGCCTTCGTCGGCAAGGTCGGCCAGAGCTCGCTCAACGACTTCACCGCGATCGGCGACGTCGTCAACGTCGCGGCACGGTTGCAGGGAGAGGCGAAGGGCGGCGAGATCGTCGCCTCGGCTCGGCTGGTGGAGCGTCTCGAGGGCGAGCCGCCAGGTGAGCGGATCGAGCTGGAGTTGAAGGGCAAGGCAGAGTCAGTGGCCGCCTATCGAATCTGACAACACGTTGCGAAGCGTTTCGTCTACACTAGCCCCATGGAGGCACTTCTGGAGAAGGAGGGGAAAGTGGAGAGATGGAACGACGACCGGTTGGACGAACTGAGCCGGCGCATGGATAACGGCTTCAAGGAGATGAGAGACGGCTTCGCGCGAGTCGACCGCGAGATGAAAGAAGGATTTGCTCAGGTCAACGATCGTCTCGATCGCCAGAACCACACGCTGCTCGTGGGCGCCTTGGGTGTGATCGCCGCGCTGATCGCGAACGGAATCTTCGGCTGAGTCAGCCGCCGGACTTGGCGGGCGAGTGCGGGTGCTCCTTCGCCCAGCGGGCGATCGCGCCGGAGCCGGAGATGACCTCGCCGTTGTCGAGGATAAGGATCGGCACCTCGTTGGTGCCGCTGAGCCGCTTGACCTCCTCCCGGTCCGCGTTGCGGCTGCCCCAGGTCCAGGGCATCAGGCGATACCCGCCGACCGTCTTCAGCTCGTACTCGTAGCCGGCCGCGTCGAGCGCCTTCCCCGCTTTCGCGCACGGATGCGCAAAGCCCGGCCCATGCGTCTTCTGCCCGCAGGTGTAGAGAACCATCGATCGGAGACTAGTCTGCTGGCTCCCCAGCTGGTGCTACATTCGTAGCATGAGCGTAGAAGTCGCCTCACGGGAGCTGCGGAACAACACCGCCGGGCTGCTGCGAAGGGTGGAAGAGGGCGAGACGGTGGTGATCACCCGGAGGGGCAAGCCGGTTGCGGATTTGACTCCTCACCGACGGGATGCCCCTCGCTGGTTGACCCCTTCGGATGTCTTGGAGATCCGAAAGATCACGTCCGAAGATCCCACCTGGGCCGCGGAGTTGGCGGCAATGAGAGCGGCCGACGAGCTTGGGCCGATTCCTTGACGGACGATTCAGCTGGGATCGGCCTCCTGGATACCTCCGTTCTCATTGCGGCGGAGGAGGGCAGGCAGTTGCGAGCTGAGGCCCTCCCCAAGAGCGCCGCAATCTCGATCGTCACGGTGGGCGAGCTGCGGGCCGGCATTCTCGCCGCGCCCGACATTCAAAGCCGAGACCGCCGTCTGCACACCTTCGAGCGAATCTCCGGGACGGCGATCCTGCCCGTCGATCACAGAGTCGCTCAAATCTGGGCCGGAATGCGGGCCTATCTCGCTGCCTCAGGCGAGCGAGTCAGCGGCAACGACCTTTGGATCGCAGCCACTGCCGCTGCTGGAGAGATGCCGGTGGTCACCCAGGACCGCGACTTCCACGCCCTCTCCGGCGTCAACGGCCTGACCGTCATCGAGGTCTGAGCGCTTCCAGCCGCTCGAAGATCTCGGGCAGGTGGGTGAGGTAGGCGTTGTAGTCGAAGACCGCGTCGAGGTCGAGCTGGGGGGCGGCCTCGGCGAGGAGGTCGCGGAACTCGGTGCGGGTGTCCCAGGCGCGCTGGGCGTTCTCCTGGACGACGCGGTAGGCGTCGTCGCGGGTCATGCCCGACTCGACCAGGGCGGTCAGGGCGCGCTGGCTGAAGAGGGCGCCGTAGGTGAGGCCGAGGTTCTCCTTCATCCGCTCCTCGTTCACCTTCATCCCGGAAGCGACCTTGGTCGCCAGGTCCTGCATGTAGTCGAGCAGGATCGTCGCGTCGGGAAGGACCACCCGCTCGGCGCCGGAGTGGGAGATGTCGCGCTCGTGCCAGAGGGCGACGTTCTCGATCCCGGTCTGGGCGTAGCCGCGCAGGACGCGGGCGAGCCCGGTGACGCGCTCGGTGCGGATCGGGTTGCGCTTGTGCGGCATCGCCGAGGAGCCCTTCTGGCCGACGGCAAACGGCTCTTCGACCTCGCGCACCTCGGTTTTCTGCAGGTTGCGCACCTCGGTGGCGAAGCGCTCCAGGCCGGCGCCGGCGATCGCGATCGTCGCCAGCAGCGCCGCGTGGCGGTCGCGGGGGACGACCTGGGTCGCCACGTCCTCGCGCTCGAGGCCGAGCTTCTCCATCACCCGCGCCTCGACCGCAGGCGGCACCGAGGCGTAGGTGCCGACGGCGCCGGAGAGCTTGCCGACCTCCACCTGCGCGAAGGCCTCCTCCAGCCGCCGCAGGTTGCGGTCAGCCTCGAAGGCGAAGCCGGCGAGGCGCAGCCCGAAGGTGGTCGGCTCGGCGTGGACGCCGTGGGTGCGGCCGACGCAGAGCGTCTCGCGGTGCTCCAGCGCCCGCTCGACCAGGGCGTCGCGGTAGCCGCGGGCGCTCGCCAGCACGATCTCGCCGGCCCGGCGCAGCTGCAGCGCCAGCGCCGTGTCCAGCACGTCGGAGGAGGTGAGGCCGTAGTGGATCCAGCGACCGTGCTCTCCGACGGAGGCGGCGACGACGTCAACGAAGGCGGCGACGTCGTGGTCGGTCACCTGCTCGCGCTCTTCGACTGCTTCGACGGTGAACGCCGCTTTCGCCCGCGCCTCCGCGGCGGCCTCGGCCGGCACCGCGCCCTCCGCCGCCCAGGCTTCGGTTGCCGCCAGCTCGACTTCGAGCCAGCTCTGCAGCTTCGCTTCCTGCGTCCAGACCGCCCCGATCTCGGGACGGGTGTAGCGGGGGATCACGCGTTGATTATCCGCGCGGCGAGGACGCCGGCGTTCTTCGCCCCGTCGATCGCCACGCAGGCGACCGGGATCCCGGGCGGCATCTGCACCGCCGAGAGCAGCGCGTCGAGACCGCCGAGGCTCTTGCCGAGGATCGGCACCCCGATCACCGGCAGGTCGGTGTGGGCCGCGGCCACTCCCGGCAGCGCCGCCGACATCCCGGCCCCGGCGATGATCACCTTCAGGCCCCGCATGCGCGCGTTCTGGCAGTACTCGCGGACCAGCTCCGGGTCGCGGTGGGCGCTCATCACCCGCACCTCGTAGCGGATGCCCGCTTCCTCCAGCGCCTTGCCGGCCGGCTGCATCTTCGGCTTGTCGTTCTTCGAGCCCATGATGATCCCGACGTGGGGCTCGTCGACCTCGATTTCCTCGAAGGCCTCCTCGACCGCCGGCATCGTCACCGGCGCGTCCGGGCGGGGGTCAGACGGGTCGGGTGAGCCGCTCGACTGGGGCTCGGAGATCTCGCTCATCTCGTTCCTTCCTGGGAGTTGTTCAAGTGGGGACCCGCTCGACGGCGCGGGCGGCGATGTCGGTGCGGATCTGCATTCCCTCGAAGGAGATCCGGCCGGCCGCATCGTATGCACGATCGCGTGCCTCGGCCGGGCTCGCTCCGAGGCCGGTCACGTTCAGTACCCGGCCACCGGCGGTGACTATCTCGCCGTCGCGCTCGGCCGTGCCGGCGTGGGTCACCTCGGCGACCTGCGCCGCCTCGGCGAGGCCGTGGATCACGTCGCCCTTCGAGGAGGACTCGGGGTAGCCGGCGGAGGCCAGCACCACGGTCACCGCCCACTCGTCGGCGAACTCCGCCGTGGCGCCGGCGAGGCCGCCGGGCTCGCGGGCGGCGAGGAAGAGCGCGGCGAGGTCGGAGCGCAGCCGTGGCAGCACCGCCTGCGTCTCGGGGTCGCCGAAGCGGGCGTTGAACTCGAGCACCTGCGGCCCCTCGGGGGCGATCATCAGGCCGGCGTAGAGGACGCCGTGGAAGGGGACGCCGCGGGCGGCCATCGCCGCGACCACCGGCCGGTGCACCCGCTCGACGATCTCCTCGACCTCGGCGGCGCCGAAGCCGGGCACGGGCGAGTAGCTGCCCATGCCGCCGGTGTTTGGCCCCCGGTCGCCGTCGAAGATCCGCTTGTAGTCCTGGGCGGGGGCGAGGGGGACGACGTTCTCGCCGTCGCAGAGCGCCAGCAGCGAGAGCTCCTCGCCGGTGAGGAACTGCTCGAGGACGACGGTGGTGGCGCCGAAGCGCTGCTCGGTGAAGAAGACGTCGAGCGCCTCGCGCGCCTCGGCTTCGCTCTGGCAGATGATCACGCCCTTGCCCGCGGCGAGGCCGTCGGCCTTGAGCACGGTCGGGTAGGCGGTGGCGGCGGCGAGCTGCTCGAGCGCCTCCTCGCGGCTATGGAGAAGGACATGCCCGGCGGTCGGCACCCCCGCCTCCGCCATCAGCTCCTTGGCGAAGGCCTTCGATCCCTCCAGCTCGGCGGCGGCCTTGCTCGGGCCGAAGGCGGGGATTCCCGCCTCCTCCAGCGCGTCGACGGCGCCGGCGACCAGCGTCGCCTCGGGCCCGATCGCGACCAGGTCGACGCCGTGCTCCCGGGCTGCGGCGACGATCGCCGCCGCGTCGTCGGCGGCGACGGCGGGCAGGCACTCGGCGTCGGCGGCGATCCCGGCGTTGCCAGGCGCGCAGAGCACGTCGCCGACCTGCGGCGAGCGCCGCAGCGCCCGCACGATCGCGTGCTCGCGACCGCCTCCTCCGACTACGAGCGTCTTCAAATGCCTAGAGCGCGCCGGCCAGGTCCTCGGCCGGCATCGCCGCCAGGGTCTGGCTGGTCATCGTCCCGCGCGAGCCGAGCTCGACCGAGACCTTGGCCATCGTCTTCTCGTCGGGGGCTTCGACCACGGTGACGAAGTCGTACTGCCCCAGCGTCGCGTACTGCGCGATCACCTTCGCCCCGATCTGTTCGACCTCGCGGTTTACCTCGGCAACCCGTCCCGGGTTGTTCTTCAGCGTCCGCACACCCTCGGCGGTCAAGTTGGTGAGCATCAGATAAGTCGGCATCTCCGCCCCCTAGGTAGTGATCAAGCCTCCGGGCCCAAAACTTACTGCTTGCGTGGTTCCTTTGTCCGGCTATAGACGACAAAGGAACCACGGAAATGGTGGATCAGTACCCCGGGGGGTGGCGGACTACGAAGCCTTCCGGGTACGGAGGCTCGGTGTGCCAGCGGGGGCCGGTGCCTTCGGCGTCGCCGACGGTGTCCCAGCGCAACCCGGCCACCTCCATGTAGGTGTGGGTGGGGCTGGCGTAGATCGTGATCCATTTGCCTGGGCCGGGTTCGCCGTAGCTCTCCAGTGCGCCGGAGGTGAGGGGGGTGTCGAGCAGGCCGCCGCCGTAGAGGGCGAAGCTGACGGCGCCAGAGCAGTCGTAGCCGTAGGAGTACCAGGAGCCGTGGCCGCCGCCCCAGACGTAGGGGGTGTGGGCGATCGAGTTGGCGGCGGCGATCACGGCCTTGATCGCCGGCGGCGCGCTGCGCGGGGCGCTGGCCAGGCCTTCGGGGCCGATCACCGCGTTGGCGCCGGGGGTCTCGAAGCCGCTCACCAGCGGCGCGATCCGCCAGTCGATGTAGTGGACCTTGCAGCCGCCTTCGATTTCGCCGGCCTCCTGCATCACCGCTTCGACGTACCAGGCGGCCTGGTTGTGGGTGAAGGTGCCGGCTTCGACGCTGCCCCGCGACCACATCATCCGCGCCAGCGTCGCCGCCGCGTCGGCGACGTCGCCGTGGCGGATGTGGCCGTCGTTGTCGCCGTCGACCGCGTAGCGTTTCCACTCGACCGGGTCGAGCCCGAGCGCGCTTTCGGTCCGCAACTGGCGCTTGCTCATGCCGCGCCCGAAGTTCGACTCCAGGTGGGCGATCGCCGCCAGCGCCCAGACGCCGCGCTTGCCGAGTTCGTAGCGCGCGGCGGCGTCCTCGAAGGCGCTCATGTAGGCGGCCGGGATCTGGCCTTTCCAGGCCGGCGCCGCTTCGCACTGCATGACCGGGATCTGCGGCCCCAGGCCGACGGCGCTGAAGGAGTTGCTGCCGACTTCGTCGGCGTAGCAGCCGGCGTTGGCGAGCACCTCTTCGACGTACCAGTCGGCGTGGTTGTAGGCGAAGATCGCGCCGTAGGTGTCGGCCGGCATCCCGGCCGCCTTCAGGTAGCCGGCGGCGGCGAAGATCGCGTCTTCGGGGTTGTTCGGGTCCGCGACCCCGTCGCCGTTGGCGTCGACCCCGTAGGTGGCCCAGGTCGACGGCATGAACTGCATCCAGCCGACCGCGCCGGCCGAGGAGGGGCCGAGGTTGGTGCCGAAGGCGGTCTCGACCGCGTTGATCCCGGCCAGGACCGCCGGCCCCTGCGGGCCCAGTTCGTATTTGGCCGAGGCGCGTTGGTAGATCGGGATCAGGACCGGCGGCACGCCGCTGATCGCGCAGCTCGAGGCGGGCAGGGAGGGGATCGCGAAGGTGGTCGGATTGGGTCCAGCGCCGGTGGCGCCTTCGCCGGTGGCGCTTTCGGCTTCGGATTCTTCGCTTTCCTTGCCCGCGCCGGCGTTGACGCCGCCGGTCGGCGGCGGGGTGTGGGTCGCCGGTGGCGGGGGCGGGACCAGGGTGGCGCCGTGCTTGACCGACTTCTTCTTTTCGGCCGGCGGCGGCGCCAGCGCTTCGGCCGGGATCGGCTGCGCTTCCAGCGTCGTCCCTTCGACCGGCGTCGCCGCGGTCGTCGCCTCGGCGCGGGCGACGGCGACCGGCACCGCCAGCGCCGCGGTGGCCGCCGCGGTCGCCATCGCCGCCTTGATCTTCTGCACCCGCTCCATCAGCCGAGGACGTTGGTGACTCGCCACTCTTTGTTCTTCAGCTGTTCCATCTCCAGCCGCAGCTCGCTGGTGACGCCGACCCGCAGCAGCGAGACGCTGAGCGGGTAGACGGTGCCGTGCGAGGGGGCCGGGACCACGTTGACGACCTTCGCCTGCGGGACCACGACCCCTGCCGGCTGCCGCGGCGGCCGCCGCAGCAGCGCCTTGGTCAGCTCCGGGGTGGCCGTCTGCGCGAAGGCCTTGCGGATGATGCTCTTGTCGCCGCCGGTCTCATAGACGACGAAGCCCTCGGCGAACTTGCGGGCGACGGAGATGGCGGCGGGGCCGGCCGGCGGTCCGTCCAGCGGCGCGGCCGAGGCGGATGCCGAGGCTGCGGCCGGGGCGCCGGCGGGGTGCGCCGCCGGCGAGGAGGAGATCGTGTCGGTGGCGGCGTTGCCGGTGTTGCTCGCGGCCGCGGCGGCGGCTTCGCGCTGGACTTCTTCGGAGCCGCCGACGGCGGCCTCGCCCTTCGGCGCGGGCTTGAAGACCGGCGTCGCCCCGTGCAGGGTCGGGACGGCCTTGGGAGCGGGGGAGTGCGGCGCGGCCGAGGGGGCGGGCGTGGGTGCGACGGCGACGGGCGCCGATGCCGGTTGCGAGCCATCCGAGCCGAGCGCGGAGAAGCCGAGGACCCCGATCCCCAGGGCCAGCGCCGCCGCGCCGGTGGCAGCCGCGATGCGCCCCCGGTCGCTGAGGCCGAGGAAGGCGTCCTCGACCGGCCAGACGACGTATTCGCGCAGCGCCAGCGAGACGTCCTCGACGCCATCGGGCGAGCGTCGCTTCGGGCGCGCGTTGATCGGAGTCTGGTCGTTCATCGAGGTCAGCCGGATCTCTCCCTTGTCCTAGCTTGGACAAGCAAATTAAAGAGCACCTTTGCCGTAGGGATGTTTCGGCACGAAGCGGCGGGAAGATGAGCCCCGAACTCAGGCGGTCGCAGGCACCTTTGCCCGCTCGAAGACGATCTCGCCCTCAGCGGCGTCGACCCGCACCGTGTCGCCTTCCTTGAACTCGCCCTCGAGGATCGCCAGCGCCAGCTTGTCGACCAGCTGCTTCTGGACCACGCGCTTCAGCGGCCGGGCCCCGTAGGTGGGGTCGTAGCCGAGGTTGCCGAGCAGCGTCCGCGCCTCGTCGCTCAGCTCGATCTCGATCCCGCGCTCGCGCACGCGGCCGACCAGCTGGCCCACCTGCAGCTCGACGATGCGCCCGATGTCGGCCTTCGAGAGCCGGTGGAAGATCACCGTGTCGTCGATCCGGTTGAGGAACTCGGGCTTGAAGGTCGCCGCCAGCACCTCTTCGATCTGCTCGCGGATCTTCTCGTCGACCGACTCGCCGACGATCCGCTCGGAGCCGACGTTGGAGGTCATGATCAGGACCGTGTTGGTGAAGCTCACCGTGCGGCCCTGGCCGTCCGTCAGCCGTCCGTCGTCCATCAGCTGCAGCAGCGTGTTGAAGACGTCGGGGTGGGCCTTCTCGATCTCGTCCAGCAGCACCACCGCATACGGCCGCCGCCGCACCGCCTCGGTCAGCTGGCCGCCCTCCTCGTAGCCGACGTAGCCGGGGGGAGCGCCGATCAGCCGCGCCACCGTGTGCTTCTCCATGTACTCGGACATGTCGAGACGGACGATCGCCTGCTCGGAGTCGAACATGAACTCGGCCAGCGCCTTCGCCAGCTCGGTCTTGCCGACTCCCGTCGGGCCGAGGAAGAGGAAGCTGCCGATCGGTCGGTTCGGGTCCGAGAGCCCGGCCCGCGAGCGCCGCAGCGCGTTGGAGACGGCGGCGATCGCCTCGTCCTGGCCGATCACCCGCTCGTGCAGCCGCTGCTCCATCTGGATCAGCTTCTCGACCTCGCCCTCCATCAGGCGGCTGACCGGGATCCCGGTCCATTTGGCGACGACCTCGGCGACGTCCTCCTCGGTGACTTCGTCGGCGAGCATCGTGCCGCCGCCGGCGTGCAGTTCCTCCAGCCGCGCCTCCTGCTCTTTGACTTTCGCCTCGAGCTCGGGGATGCGACCGAATTTGAGTTCGGCGGCGCGCTCGAGGTTGGCCTCGCGTTCGGCCCGCTCGACCTCTAGCCGCGCCTCCTCCAGCTCCGACTTCGCCTCGCTGATCGCCTCCAGCGGCTCCTTCTCGTTCTGCCAGCGGGTGCGCAGCGCTTCGGCCTCCTCGCGCAGGTTGGCGAGGTCGGCTTCGAGCGCCTCCAGGCGCGCCTTCGAGGCCTCGTCGGTCTCTTTCTTCAGCGCCTGCCTCTCGATCTCCAGCTGCTGGATCCGCCGCTCGACCTCGTCGATCTCGGTCGGCACCGACTCGATCTCGATCTTCAGCCGCGAGGCCGCCTCGTCGATCAGGTCGATCGCCTTGTCGGGGAGGAAGCGGTCGGCGATGTAGCGCTCGGAGAGGGTCGCGGCGGCGACGATCGCCGAGTCGGCGATGCGGACGCGGTGGTGCTGCTCGTAGCGCTCCTTCAGCCCGCGCAGGATCGCGATCGTGTCGTTCATGCTGGGCTCGCCGACCAGCACCGGCTGGAAGCGCCGCTCCAGCGCCGCGTCTTTCTCGATGTGCTTGCGGTACTCGTCGAGCGTGGTGGCGCCGACCGCGCGCAGCTGCCCGCGCGCCAGCATCGGCTTCAGCAGGTTGGCGGCGTCGACCGCGCCTTCGGCGGCGCCGGCGCCGACGATCGTGTGCAGCTCGTCGAGGAAGAGGACGATCTGGCCCTCGGCCTCCTGCACCTCCTGCAGCACCGCTTTCAGCCGCTCCTCGAACTCGCCGCGGTATTTGGAGCCGGCCAGCAGCGAGCCGATGTCGAGCGCGATCACGCGGCGGTCGCGCAGGCTCTCGGGCACGTCGCCGGCGACGATCCGCTGCGCCAGGCCCTCGACGATCGCGGTCTTGCCGACGCCGGGGTCGCCGATCAGCACCGGGTTGTTCTTGGTCCGGCGGGAGAGCACCTGGATCACGCGGCGGATCTCCTCGTCGCGCCCGATCACCGGGTCGAGCTTGCCCTCGCGCGCCTCGGCGGTGAGGTCGCGGCCGAATTTCTCCAGCGCCTGCGCGGTGGTCTCGGGGTTGGGGGAGGTGACCTTCTGCGGTCGCACCTCGGCGATCGCCTGGTCCAGCGATGCGTGGTCGGGAAGGATGTCGCGGACGCTGGCGCTCTCGGTCAGCGCCAGCAGCAGGTGGTCGGTGGAGATGTACTCGTCGCCTTTGCGCGCCATCTCTTTCTCGGCCGCGCGGATCACCTGCGCCAGGGCAGAGGAGAAGCGCGGCTCCTCGTCCTCGCCGCCGAGCTTCGGCAGCGTCGCCACCGCCTCGTTGGCGCGGGCGGCGATCGCCGCGGTGTCGGCGCCGAGCCGCTGCAGGATCGGGACGACGAGCCCGTCTTCCTGCTCGAGCAGGGCGACCAGGAGGTGCGGCGGCGCCACCTCGGGGTTGCGCCGGTTGGCGGCCAGCGACTGCGCCGCCGCCACCGCCTCCTGGGATTTGATCGTGAACCGGTCGGCCTGCATCAGCTCTGGTCTCCGTTCTGCTCGCCCTGCTTGCCTTCGAGCTCCGCGATCCGCGCCCGCAACCGTGCCGCCTCCGCCCGCAGCTTCTGCACCTGCGCTTCCAGCGCCAGCACCGTTTCCACCCCGGCCAGGTTCAGCCCTTCGTGGGTCATCTGCTGGATCCGCCGCAGCCGCTCGACGTCGCGCTGCGAGTAGAGGCGGGTGTTCTTCGGCGAGCGCTTCGGCGCGATCAGCCCCCGCTGCTCGTAGATCCGCAGCGTCTGCGGGTGCATCTCGGCCAGTTCGGCGGCGACCGAGATCATGAACACGCCCTGCTCCTCGTCGAAGGTCGCTTTGACGCTGCGCCGGAAGGTCGCCATCAGCGCCCCGCCTTTCGCAGCAGCTCCGCCCGCGGATCGCCGCCGTTGAGCGCCTCGGCCAATTTCTCGACCGCCTCGCTCTGCTCCTCGCTGAGCTCCTCGGGGACGGCGATCTCCAGCCGGTAGCGAATGTCGCCGCGCCCCTTGCCCTTCGCCTTCGGCGGCCCCTCGCCGCGCAGGCGCTGGATCGTCCCGTGCCTGGTCCCGGCGGGGACCTTGATCTTCTTCGTCCCCTCCAGCGTCGGCACCTCGATCGTGCCGCCGCGCAGCGCCTCGGGGATCGAGATCGGCACCGTAACTTCGAGGTTGCCGTCGTCGCGCCGCTCGAAGACCGGAGAGGAGGCGACGCGGGTGGTGACGTAGAGGTCGCCGGCGGGCCCGCCGCGGGGGCCGTCCTCGCCCTTGCCGGCGAGCCGGATCCGGGTGCCGTTCTTGACCCCGGCGGGGATGTTGACCTTGTAGCGCTTGGTCTGCTGGGTGAGACCGGAGCCGCCGCAGGTCGGGCAGGGGTCCTCGATCACCTGGCCGGCGCCGCCGCACTGTGGGCAGGGCTGGCTGATCGAGAAGAAGCCCTGGCCCTGCGCCTCGACCCCGCGGCCTTCGCAGCGCGGGCAGGTGACCGGGGAGGTGCCGGGCTTGGCGCCGCTGCCATGGCAGGTGGCGCAACGGCTCTCCTTGGGGACGGTGACGCTGATCTGGGCGCCGTTGATCGCCTGGTCGAAGCTCAGCTGGGCTTCGGTTTCGAGGTCGCGGCCGCGCACCTGCTGCGGCTGCGCTCGCCGGCCGCCGCCGCGGCCGAACATCCCGCCGAGGATGTCACCGAGGTCGACGTTGAAGCCACCGGCCTGACCGCCGGCGCCGAACGGGCCCTGGCCGCCGCCGAAGCCGCCGAAGGCCGGCCCCGCGTCGTACTCCTTGCGCTTCTCGGGATCGGAGAGGACGTCGTAGGCGGCGGAGACTTCCTTGAACTTCTCCTCCGCCTTCTCGTCGCCCGGGTTGCGGTCAGGATGGTATTTCCGGGCGAGTTTCCGGTAGGCCTTCTTGATCTCGTCCTCGGAGGCGTTCTTCGCAACCCCCAGCGTCTTGTAGAGCTCGTCCGCCATGTCCTCCTAGGCGCTGACCACGACCCGCGCGGGCCGAACCAGCTGGTCGCCGAGCGTGTAGCCCTTCTGCAGGACCTCGACCACGGTCCCGCTCTCGGTGCCCTCGACAGGCTGGGTCGAGAGCGCCTCGTGCCGGTTCGGGTCGAACCTCTCCCCCTCCGGGTTTACGGCCTCGACGCCGTTCCGCTTCAAGGTCTCGCGCAACCCACCGAGCACCATCTCGACCCCGGCCGCCAGCCCCTCGCCATCCGTTTCGCCGGCAGCCTCCAACGCCCGCTCGAGGTTGTCGACAGCATCGATCACTTCCCGAGCAACTTCGATCTTCCCGCGCGCTTGCGCGGCCTGAAGATCAGACGTGACCCGCTTCCGGTAGTTCTCGAAGTCCGCCTTGGTCCTCTTGGCGAGTTCCAGATACTCGTCCCGCTCGCGGTGAGCGTCCTGCAGCAGCTTCTCGAAGTCCTCCTCGACCTCACGTGAGCCGTCGTCTTGCTCAGCCGCCTCTCCGGTGGGTGGCACGGTAGGGGGGACCCCCTCCTGCTCTGCAGGTGGGGGTGGGCCCCCTGCCGTGACAGGACCCGCCAGCCGGGGCTCCTCAGTCCCTCGGTCGTCCTGAGGAAGGCTCATTTGCCCTCCTCATCAACCACCTCAGCATCCACGACCTCCTCCTCGTCGGAGGTAGCCCCGTTCTCGGAGGTCGTCCCGGCCGCTTCCTGTTCAGCCGAGGCCGCCGCGTAGATCTGCTCCGACACTTTGGTCATCGCCGAGTTGAGCCCCTCGAGCTTGGAGTCCAGCTCCTCTTTGGACCCCGTCTCAAGCGCATCGCGCACCTCTTTGACCGCCGCCCGTACGTCCTCCTTGGCGCCGTCGTCGACTTTGTCGCCGGCCTCGTCCAGCGTTTTCTCCGCCTGGTAGGCCGCGTTCTCGGCGAGGTTCCTCGCCTCCGCCAGCTCGCGCTGTTTGTGGTCCTCCTCGGCGTGGGCCTCGGCGTCGGAGACCATGCTCTGGATTTCCTCGTCGGAGAGGCCGGAGCCGGATTTGATCTCGATCTTCTGCTCTTTGCCGGTGCCGTTGTCCTTGGCGGTGACGTTGATGATGCCGTTGGCGTCGATGTCGAAGGTGACCTCGATCTGCGGCATGCCGCGCGGCGCCGGCGGGATGCCGGTGAGCTGGAATTTGCCCAGGCTCTTGTTGCCGCTGGCCATCTCGCGCTCGCCCTGGAGCACGTGGATCTCGACCGAGGGCTGGTTGTCCTCGGCGGTCGAGAAGACCTCCGACTTCTTCGTCGGGATCGTCGTGTTGCGCTCGATCAGCTTCGTCATCACGCCGCCTTTGGTCTCGATCCCCAGCGTCAGCGGGGTCACATCCAGCAGCAGCACGTCCTTGACGTCGCCGGCGAGCACGCCCGCCTGGATCCCGGCGCCGACGGCGACGACCTCATCGGGGTTGACGCCCTGGTGGGGCTCCTTGCCGGTCAGCTCTTTGACCTTCTCGCGCACGGCCGGCATCCGGGTCATGCCGCCGACCAGGACGACGTGGTCGACCTCGGTGTCGGCGTCTTTCAGCGCCTGTTTCACCGGCCCGACCACGCGGTCGAGCAGCTCCCCGGTCAGCTCATTCAGCTTCGAGCGGGTCAGCTTCAGGTCGAGGTGCTTCGGCTGCCCCTCGACCGCGGTGATGAAGGGCAGGTTGATCTGCGTCTCCTGCGTCGAGGAGAGCTCGATCTTCGCCTTCTCCGCCGCCTCGTAGAGGCGCTGCAGCGAGTTTTTGTCCTGGGAGAGGTCGACGCCCTGGTCGCGCTTGAACTCGGCGACCAGCCACTCGACGATCGCTTTGTCCCAGTTGTCGCCACCGAGGTGGTTGTCGCCGGCGGTCGCTTTCACCTCGAAGACGCCGTCGCCGATTTCCAGCACCGAGACGTCGAAGGTGCCGCCGCCGAGGTCGAAGACGAGGATCGAGTGATCGGACTCCTCTTTGTCGAGCCCGTAGGCGAGCGAGGCCGCGGTGGGCTCGTTGATGATCCGCTTCACCTCGAGGCCGGCGATCTTGCCGGCGTCCTTGGTCGCCTGGCGCTGGTCGTCGTTGAAGTAGGCGGGGACGGTGATGACGGCGCTGTCGACCGTTTCGCCGAGCTTCGCTTCGGCGTCGGCTTTCAGCTTCTGCAGGATCATCGCGCTGATCTCCGGCGGGCTGTACTGCTTGCCGCGCGCTTCGACGCGGACGTCGCCGTTGGGGCCGGCGACGACCTTGTACGGAACGATCGTCTCCTCCTCTTTGACTTCCGACTCCTTGCGGCCCATGAACCGCTTGATCGAGAAGATCGTGTTCTCCGGGTTCATCACCGCTTGCCGTTTGGCGACGGTGCCGACGAGGCGCTCGCCGCTCTCGCTGAACGCGACGACCGACGGGGTCGTGCGCCCGCCCTCCGCGTTCTCGAGCACGGTGGGCTCGCCACCCTCCATCACTGCGACACACGAGTTGGTCGTGCCGAGATCAATGCCGATCGTCTTTGCCACTTTTCCGCCCACCTCCGGGGGTTTCGTTATCTAAGCCTAAGAAATCTAAGTGGCAGTATGGCAGATATCTAAATCCTTGGCAACGCCTACTTCCGCAGGAGGTTCAGCGAGCTGAAGAGGCCGGCGTGGTCGGAGTCCCAGTAGCCGTTCTGCATCTTGCGGCCGGTCACCTTGGAGGCGAGCAGCTTCACCTGCTTGGGATCGCTGGTCATGATGTGGTCGACCTTGTGGTTGAACTCCGTGGCCGAGCCGGTCCGCAGGTCGTAGGAGCTCTCGATGCAGCAGCCGAGCGGCTTGTAGGTGGAGCGTTCGCGGAAGCCGGCCTGGGTCAGCACCCGGTAGGCCTGGCCGTCGCCGGGCTTCACTTCCGTCTTCACGTCGGAGTTGAGATCGCCGACCAGGATCACCGGCAGCTTGCTCGTCGCCGGGCCGCCGGGGCCCGCCAGCTCGCCGGCCTGCAGGGCGCGGATGCTCGGGACTTCGGCCTGGTCGTCGAACGACTCGAGGTGGGTGTCGAGGAAGTGGAACTTGCGGCTGCCCCGGACGCTCGCGTCGACGCTGACCCAGCCGCGGGTCACGGTCACTTCTTTGGCGCCGGCGACTTTCTCGACCAGCAGGTGGGCGAAGTGGCCGCTCTTCGGGTTGGTCGTCTTGACGCCCGAGTGCAGCCGTTTGAGGATCACGTCGCGCATCGTCAGCCGTGCGTTGGTCTCGGCGTTGGCGAGGACGCCGGTGCCCCCACCGGGGCCGTCGCCGGGCTGGCCGTTGGCATCGGCCGGTGCCTCGAAGTCGAACTCGTCCTGGACGACGACCGGCTTGTAGAGGGCCTTCTTCTTGTTCAGCTGCGCCAGCAGGAGTTGGAGGAAGTCGTACTTGACCGTGGTCGCTTCCGGCTTGCCGGAGAAGACGGGACCGAGCGAGGGCGGCGCGGTGCGCCACAGCGCCACCTCCTGCAGCCCGACCAGGTCGGGTTCGCTTTCGAGGATCTCCTTCGCCAGCCCCTTCGCCCGCACGGGGAAGTTGGTCGCTTCGACTTGACGGTAGATCGCCCCGTTGGCCTCGATGAACTCGGAGGTCGATTTCGAGTTGATCGCCGGCGAGAGGTCGGCGCCGAGGTAGAGGTTGCGGGTCATCACGTTGACCGTGGAGCCCTTGCCCTTGCCCTGGACGGGCGCGGCGAGGATCAGTGCTGCGACGACGAGCGTCAGCAGGGCGAGCACGCCTCTGCGCGCGGGGATGGGGTGAGTCAAGTTTGCGCTCCTTCTCCTGGTGTTCCCTTTCAGGGAACCCGGTTCGAGCGCGATCGAATCGCTTGCGCCGCGGGCGCTTAACCCTCGCCCGCGGTGTGGGCGACGAATTCGGCCACTTCCTTGGCCTGCGTCTTGCCGAGGATGCCGGCGGGCATCCGGCCCGGGGTCGTCGGGTTGTTGACCCCTTTTTCGATCGCATGGAGGACGCGGCCTTCGGTCCCCTTGATCGTCTGCGCCGAGCCTTTGCCTTCCGGCAGGCCGTTTTCCGCGAGCAGTTCGTCGAGGTTGGGGGCGTAGTTGCCGTCGGTGCCCGCCGCGTAGAGCGTGTGGCAGGTGCCGCAGTTGGTCTGGAACAGCGATTGGCCGCTCTTCAGGTCGGCGGCGACTTCCTGCTCGCCAGTCTGCGCGTCGCCCTTGGAGCGGAAGGCCAGCCAGGGGATGACCACCGCGAGGACGACGACGAGGATTCCGAACCAGATGAAGGTGCGCTTGCTCATTCGGCGGCGCGCATACTACTGGCGGGAAGCGCGGCGCGGTTGGCCCGATACCAGGGGCACATTCGCCGCAGCGCGCACTCGCCGCAGCGCGGTTTCGGCCGGCAGACGGCGCGGCCGTGCCGGATCAAGTTCATGTGCAGCTCGTAGGCGTCCTCCGGCGGCACGATCGCCAGCATCTCGTCGTGGGCGCGCTCGAACGAGGCCTTCGCCGGGAAGAGCCCGAGCCGGCCGCCGACCCGGTGGACGTGGACGTCGACCGGGATCTCGGGGATGCCCCAGGTGAAGATCAGCACGCAGGCGGCGGTTTTGCGCCCCACCCCCGGCAGCTCGAGCAGGAACTCGAGCGACTCCTCGCGCGTGGCGGTCTCGGTCCAGTCAAGGTCGGGCGGGTCGCCGAGCTGCTCGAGGATCGCCCGGATCCGCGGCGCCTTCTGCTTGGCGAGGCCGCCGGGCCGGATCGCCTCCTCGATCTCGCCGACCGGCGCGTCGCGCACCTCCTCCCAGGTCGGGAAGCGCTCGCGCAGCGCCGCGAAGGCTTTGTCGCGGTTGCGGTCGTTGGTGTGCTGGGAGAGCACCGTCTTCACCAGCTCGGCGATCGGGTGCCCGTGCGGGTCGTTCTCCGGCACCCCGTACATCTCCCGCAGCCGGTCCCGGATCGCCCGCACCCGCCGCCTGTCCGGCCGCTTCCAGCTCACTTTTCGGACCCTAGCGGGCGGTTCTCTTCAGCTAACACCATGGTTTCTCATAGTTGATAAACCTTTATTTCTCAGGGTTTATCAATCAGTCTTATGCGAGTGCGCGGAAGGGAGAGTCGCATGTCAGCCTGGATGAAGAGGTCCGTCGTCGCGGTTCTGAGTCTGGCGGCGGTGGGATGCACCATCGGTGCGAGCAGCGCCCTCGCCACTCCCACCTACTCCAGCGCATTTGGTTCCGAAGGAACGGGAAACGGGCAATTCAAACACCCCGCCGACGTTGCCGTCAATGCGAAAGGGACCGTCTGGGTGGTGGATCGGAACAACAGTCGCATCGAGAAGTTCAACGAAAAAGGCGAATACCTCGCCCAATTCGGATCCGAAGGAACCGCCAAAGGGCAATTCGCCCATCCTGCCGCCGCCGCACTTGACCCTGAAGGGAACCTCTGGGTCGCCGACAGCGGCAACAGCCGCATTGAGAAGTTCAACGAAGCCGGCGAATACGTCTTGAAATTCGGCTCCTTCGGGACCGGGAACGGCCAGTTCAACGAACCGGAAGGGATCGCAGTCGACCTCAAAGGCAACATCTGGGTCGCGGACACCTACAACGGGCGCGTCCAAGAGTTCAATTCCAAAGGCGAATTCGTCAAAGTCGTCGGCACGTCCGGCGAAGGTGCCCTCGCCGAACCGACCGGCATCGACATCGGCCCCGGGGGGAACGTCTGGGTGGCCGACTGGTTCAACAATCGGGTCGTCGTCTTCAACGAAAACGGCGAATTCATCCGGAAATTCGGCTCGGAAGGCTCCGGCAACGGCCAGTTCAAACGCCCGGATGCCCTCGACGTGGACACCCGTGGCGACGTCTGGGTGGGCGACGAAAACAACAGCCGCGTTCAGCAGTTCAACCAGAGCGGCGAATACGTCGCCCAGTTCGGTTCCAAAGGCGCGGGCGCCGGGCAGTTCAATTTCGGCTTCCCCTTCGGGATCACCAGCGACTCCAAAGGCAACCTCTGGATCGCCGACGCGAACAACAATCGGGTCCAGAAATGGCTGATCCCGAACTACGTCCCCACGTATCAGGGCTCCTTTGGCTCTGAAGGCTCTGGCAATGGCCAGTTCAGCGGCCCTATCGACATTGCGATCGACAGCGAAGGAAACCTCCGGGTCACCGACCTCAACAACAATCGGGTGGAGAAGTTCAACTCAAAAGGGGAATACCTCTCTCAGTTCGGCACCGCTGGCACCGGCAACGGCCAGTTCAATGGACCTTCTGGAATCGCGATGGATGGGTCCGGGAACATCTGGGTTGCCGATTCGCAGAACTCGCGCTTGGAGAAGTTTGGACCCAAAGGCAACTATCTCTCCCAGTTTGGCTCCTATGGGGTCGGCGAAAACGGCAAGTTCGTCGAAACGTCGAGCATCGGGATCGACTCCAAAGGCAATATCTGGGTCTCCGATCATCGCTATGAATGGGTCCAGGAGTTCAACTCCGGCGGCACCTTCATCCGCTCGGTCGCAGGGCTTGGAGGTCCGATTGGAATCGGCGTCGACTCCAAAGACAACATCTGGGTTGCCGACACCGACAATTCCCGCCTGAAGCAGTTCACGTCCAGTGGCACCTTCATCCGCGAAGGGGGCAACCTGGGCGAAGCGAACAATCGGCTGCTGGTGCCGGGCGCGGTCGCGATGATGCCCAATGGCGACGTGCTGACGTCAGATCGTTCCGGTCGGGTCTTCGAGCTTTCGCCTCTCGGCGAATACGTCACCCAGTTCGGGGTCGAAGGCGTAGGCGCCGGACAGTTCCGTGAACCCGGTGGGATTGCCGTGGCGGCAGACGGGACGATCTACGTCGTCGACCACCTCAACAATCGGGTGCAGATTTGGAAATAGCGGGGGAAAGAGCCCTTCCGCGACGGTTAACAGCCGGGCTACAATTGTCGGTTCAGTGTCTCGCGCGCTTGCCCGCATCGGATCGAAGCTGCCCAAGGGTTGGGGGGATGCCGGGCGCCAGATCGGCATCCTCGTCGGCGTCGACGTCATCTACGAGCTCGGCCGCGGGATCGCCGACTCCAACAAAGCCGACGCGATGGCCCACGGCGCCCAGGTGATCAGCTTCGAGCAGTCGACGCACACCTTCTTCGAGCCCAGCCTGCAGGCCGCCTTCCTGCCCGCCCACTGGCTGATCGACGTCGCCAACCAGCTCTACCTCAACGCCCAGTTCTCGATCGCGCTCGGCTTCCTGGTCTGGCTCTATCTCTTCCGCAACCAGTCCTATTACTTCGTCCGCAACATGTTCGTGGTCTCGATGTGCCTGGCGTTGATCGGCTACGTCGGCTTCCCGACGGCGCCGCCGCGGATGTTCCCCGGGCACGGCTTCGTCGACACGATCACCGACTTCTCCAACGTCAACCACGACTCGACGCTGGCGAAGATCTTCATCAACCCCTACGCGGCGGTGCCGAGCATGCACTGCGCCTTCGCGATGATGATCGGCGTCACCGGCTACATGGTCTGCCGCAACTGGTGGGCGAAAGCCTGGTGGGCCTTCTGGCCGATCCTGATCACCTGGGTCGTGATCGTCACCGCCAACCACTACTGGGTCGACGCCGCCCTCGGCTGGCTGGTCGCCCTCACCGCCTTCGCGATCGCCTACGGCGCCCTCGCCCGCGCCCGCCCGCACGTCTGGGCCTGGCGCAGCCCGGTCCCGCAAGAGGCCGAGGCGTGAGAACCCGCCTCGAGGCCCCCCGCGCACGCCTGGCGGCGCCGGACACTTCACGGGGCGTCGTCCTCAGTCGGCCGAATGGCGCTGCCATTCGGCCTCCCTGCGTCCTACCCCCGCTCGGTCCGGCACTCGCCAGTCGCACACGCGGAGCCTCGAGGCGGGTTCTATAGCCTCACGCCCTGATGGAACCTTCTTCGGCGCCCCCGAGGGCACCCCGCGGCCGGCGCGACGGACGCCCCCCCGCCCGCAACGGCCAGGAGCTGCGGGCCTACGCGCGCGAACGGCTGATCGAGTCCCGCCTCACTCCGAACGCGATCTCGATGGTCGGGCTGCTCGGCAACCTGATCGCCGCCGCGCTGGTCACTCAGCGCCTCTTCTTCCTCGCCGGCGTCGCCTTCGTGCTCGGCTCGGTCTGCGACACTCTCGACGGCCGCTACTCGCGAATGTCGGGCAAGGGGTCGCTGTTCGGCGCCTTCCTCGACTCGACCCTGGACCGGATCGAGGAGGGGATCGTGCTCGCCGCCGTCGCCGGCTACTTCGCCGCCCGCGGCGAAGACTTCGCCGCGGCGATGTGCGTGGTCGCCGTGCTCGGCTCGCTGATGGTCTCCTACACCCGCGCCCGGGCCGAGGCGCTCGGGGTCGAATGCAAGGTCGGTTTGGCCACCCGGCCGGTCCGCGTGGTGATACTTTCGATCGGCCTGATCTTCGCCAAGGGCGCCGGCATCGGCGATTTCGAACTGCTTGCGCCGGCGGTCTACGTGATCGCCGCATTGACGATATTCACCACTTTCCAGCGCGTATGGCATGTGCGAAACGAGCTTTCCAGCGAGATCTCCGGCGTCAAGGACGACGGCGGCGGCGCGGAGGACGTGTAACCAGCGAAGCCGCCGGGTGTGTTCAGCCACCTAGCGCAATCCCAGGAGGACTTCGAATTTCATGAGCGAGAGCAACGGAGCAAACGGCCACACGAACGGCGTCGGTCGCACGGACGACAAGGTCCGGGTCGCGATCGTCGGCGTCGGCAACTGCGCCAACAGCTTCATCCAGGGCGTCCAGTACTACAAGGACGCCGACCCGGCCGACGAAGTGCCGGGCCTGATGCACGTCGAACTCGGCGGCTACCACGTCCGCGACGTTGAGTTCGTCGCCGCCTTCGACATTGACGCCGAGAAGGTCGGCAAAGACCTCTCCGAGGCGATCTGGTCGGGGCAGAACGACACGATCAAGTTCGCCGACGTGCCGAACCTCGGGGTCGAGGTCCAGCGCGGCATGACCCACGACGGCCTCGGCAAGTACCTGAAAGAGAAGATCACCAAAGCCCCGGGCGAAACCGCGGACGTCGTCGGCATCCTCAAAGAGACCAAGGCCGACGTGCTGGTCTGCTACCTGCCGGTCGGCTCCGAGGAGGCGACCAAGTGGTACGTCGAGCAGGCGCTCGCCGCTGGCGTGGGCTTCGTCAACTGCCTGCCGGTCTTCATCGCCCGCGAGGACTACTGGGACAAGCGCTTCCAGGAGGCCGGGCTGCCGATCATCGGCGACGACATCAAGAGCCAGGTCGGGGCGACGATCGTCCACCGGGCGCTGGCGCGCCTCTTCCACGACCGCGGAGTGCGGCTGGAGCGGACCAGCCAGTTGAACGTCGGCGGCAACATGGACTTCTACAACATGCTCGAGCGCGAGCGGCTCGACTCGAAGAAGATCTCGAAGACCAACGCGGTCACCTCGATCATGGGCCACGAGCTGCCCAAGGAGGACGTCCACGTCGGGCCATCCGACTACGTCGCCTGGCTGACCGACCGCAAGTGGGCCCACATCCGGCTCGAGGGCAAAGCCTTCGGCGACGTGCCGCTGACCGCCGAGCTGAAGCTCGAGGTCTGGGACTCGCCGAACTCGGCCGGCGTCGTCATCGACGCGGTGCGGCTGATCAAGCTGGCGCTCAACAACGGCATCGCCGGCCAGCTCGACGGTCCCTCCAGCTACCTGATGAAGAGCCCCCACAGCCAGCGCCCCGACGACGAGGCGCGGGAACAGACCGAGCAGTTCATCCTCGAGAACGCCCGCGGCAAGAGTGGCCTGCCGGGCTCGCCGGCAGAGTCGCCGAGCACCGCTCAGGCTTAAAGTCCGAGGCGTGCGCGCGCCGCTTTCGATCGCCCAGGTCTTCCCGGTCCGCCGGGCGGGGGCGAACCCGGCGGCGCGCTTCGCCCGGGCCATCTCCGACGAGTTCGAGCGGCGTGGCCACGAGGTGCTGCGGATCAAGACCGCGGACCCGGTCAGACGGCTGCTGAAAGGGCGCGAGCTGGACATCGTCCACGTCCACGACCCGTTCGCGCCGAGCGCGCCCTCGGCGGCGCTGCGCCACTCCTTCTCGCTCAACGTCGCCACCTTCCACGCGCCGCAGGAGCGGGTCCTCTCGACCCACGTGGCGCGGCCGCTGGTCGAGATCTTCTTCGGCCGGATCGACGCGCGGACGGTGACCGGAGCCGAGACGGCGCAGCTGCTGGAGCGCTACTTCCCCGGCCACTACGAGCAGATCGGCG
This sequence comes from Solirubrobacterales bacterium, assembly GCA_036278095.1. Classification (GTDB taxonomy): domain Bacteria; phylum Actinomycetota; class Thermoleophilia; order Solirubrobacterales; family 70-9; genus VAYN01. Next base: position 28,062 of record DASULS010000038.1, read on the forward strand.
ACGGCGAGGGCGCCGGCTGGGCGGCGGTGGCCGACGAAGTCGAAGCGATCTACCGGCGGCTGCTGGCGCGGAGGCATCCCGAGGGCGGCGACCCGGAGGTCCGCGAGCGGATCTCGCAGCGACCGCTGATCGAGGTCGACCTGCACATGCACACCGACCACTCCGGCGACTGCGCCACCCCGGTCGACGTGCTGCTGCAGACCGCCCGCGACCGCGGCCTGGGGGCGATCGCGATCACCGACCACAACGAGGTCTCCGGGGCGCTGGAGGCGCGCAGGATCGCTGAGGGGATGGACGACCTGAAGGTGATCGTCGCCGAGGAGATCAAGACCGCCGAGCAGGGCGAGGTGATCGGCCTCTTCCTCGAGAAGAAGATCCCCAAGGGGCTGACGATGGCCGAGACGATCGCCGAGATCCGCAACCAGGGCGGGCTCGTCTACGTGCCGCACCCGTTCGACCGCTTCCACTCGGTGCCCGACTACGAGCACCTGCTCGACATGGTCGAGGAGATCGACCTGCTCGAGGTCTTCAACCCGCGGGTGGCGCTGACCTCGTTCAACGAAGAGGCGGTGCGCTTCGCGAGCAAGTACCGGCTGGTGCCGGCGGCGGGCTCCGACAGCCACGTCGCCCAGGGTCTCGGCAGCGTGCGCCAGCGGATCCACGACTTCGACGGCCCGGCCGAGTTCCTCGAGGCGATGCGGGACGCCGACATCACCCGCAAGCACAAGAACCTGGTCTACGTGCAGACGCTGAAGTTCCTGCAGACGACGGGGCGGCCGAAGGCGCCGAAACGGCGGGTGCCCGACGCCAAACCGGTGCGGGGCGGGCGGCCGCGGCGGCCGGGGCAGCGCCGCCGGGCGAGCAAGTCCTGATGCAGACGGAGCGTCGCAAAGGAGGCACGGCGCCCTCGTCAAAGAGTGCGCCGATGCGCTCGATCGACGACGAGATCCGCGAGAAGTACCTGGAGCGGGCGATCCGCGAGCTCAACCAGATGAGCCGCGAGATCCAGGAGTGCCCGCACTGCCCGCGCGGCAAGCTGATGCCGGTGCTCGGCTCCGGCCACCCGCAGGCCGACGTCTTCATGATCAAGCAGGCGCCGCTGGCCTCGGAGATCGAGGAGGGGGTCGCCTTCTACGGCCGCTCCGGCAACGCGCTGATGAAAAGCTTCAAGCGGCTCGGGATCGACCCGCTGGTCGTCTACGGCACGCTCTGCGTCAAGTGCCCGATCCCCGAGCCCGACCTCGCCGCCGGCGAGTGCGTCGCCCGCCTGGTCGAGGAGCTGGCGATCGTGCAGCCGAAGATCGTCGTCGTCATGGGCGAGCCGGCGCTGCGCATCCTCAACAGCCTCAGCGTCCCCCTCTCCCGCCCGCTGGAGCCGCGCGAGGGCGAGATCCAGGCCTTCACCCCCACCGTCGATGCCCTCTACACCCCCGACATCGACCTCTCCCTCGACGAAGAGGGAGCCAAGCAGCGCTTCTGGCGCGCCTTCAAGACTCTCGGCCTCTGGTACGAGGACCTACCGCCGTACTAGCGCCGGACTGACGGGCGCCGCTGTGCGGCCGCTTGCGGCGACCGTCAGTCCGGCGAGGATTTAAGGAGACGAGTGGCGAGTTGTGGCTGCTATAGCCCCCACAACTCGCCACTCGGGCACCACTCAAGGGACGAGGTCGAATGCGGCGTGGAGCTTTGGGCGCAATTGCCGTTTCTGTCGGGGCCAGCTGATTACGGCTTCCTGGGTGAGGCGGTAATGGCCGGGGGGCATCGTGGGCGGGATCTGGAAGGGGATGCAGTGGCTGCTGGTCATCCCGGCGGCGACCCAGTAGAGGGGGATGACGAACTGGGCTTCGACGATCGGCACCCAGCTTTCGCCTTCGGGCTGTTCGATCGCGTATTCCTGGCCGAAGAGGACGACGGCGGCGCCGGGGTTTTCGACCCGGGCGAAGAGGGTGTCCCCGGGGTGGTAGGTCGGGGCGGTGAGCGCGAGGTGGGTGTGCACGGTGGGTCTGATCACGCGGTAGTAGTTGCCGAACTCGGCCAGCCGGCGGCCGGAGTGGGAGCGGATCACCAGCGTCGTCCGGTAGAGCGCAGGTTTGCCGGGCAGAATGATGTGGGGTTCCGTGATGGTGGCGGGGGCAAGGGCACCGAGGCGGAAGTGACGCCGCCCGAGCTGATGGATCACCTTGCCGCGCCGGTCCACCCGCGCAAAAGTCACCGTGATCTCCCAGTTCTGATTCCTGTCCCACTGGAGCTGGTAGCCGGCGCTGCCACCGGAGATCGCCAGCGACGGACCCGAGGCGCCGATGTAGGCCCCGTGGAAGCGCATCTCCCCCCGCGCTCGAAAGGGAAGTTCGCGCAGCTTCGGCATCCCCTGCAGTGGCGCCAGGTAGTCGTGCAGCGTTTCGCTCGCGCAGAAGGCCGGTTCGGGTTCGGCGGCGGTTGCCCGGGCGGGAAAGGTGGTCAGGGCGATGAGCAGAATCGCGAGACCGGCCACCATCGCGGGCAGGCGCAGCAGCCCCGATCTCTCCCTCAGAGGCATCGACGACAGCCTAGCCGCTGCTCTACTGCATCTTGATGCTACGGTGCGTTGATGGCCAAGACGAGGACGACCCTGACCGTGGATGAGGACGTTTTGCGGGCGGTGCGGATCAAAGCTGCCCGCACCGGCAAGCGCGATTCCGAGGTGATCGAGGAGTCGCTGCGGCGCGATCTGGGCCTGAACAGGCTGGAGGAGCTGTGGGCTCGGGTGAAACCGGCACCGGAGAAAGAGGGCCTCGAGCTCGCCTACAGGGAGTTGCACGAGATGCGCAGGGAGAAACGTGCGGCCGGCGGTACTTGATCCCAGTGTTCTCGTCTCCGCCCTGATCACGCCCACCGGTCCACCCGCAAGACTCCTGGCGAAGGCGCGCGATGCTCAGTTCGAGCTAATCGTCTCCCCTCTGCTTCTTGATGAGTTGGAGGCCGTATTGCGCCGAAAGAAGTTCCGCCGTTACGTGGCAGTCGATGAGATCGGGGAATACATCGACTCTCTCCGCGAGTACGGGACCCTTGTGTCTGATCCCGAGGATCCGGCGCCTATCGCCTGCTGCGACCCAGAAGACGAATACCTCTTATCCCTTGCCTATTCGCAGAAAGCCGTCCTCGTTTCCAGCGATTCCGACTTGCTGGAGATCGCCTCCGGCGCGCCTATCTGCGGCCCTACGGACTTCCTCCGTGATTGAGCTTCAGGCGGCGGGGGCGGCGGCTTGGGCCAGGGCGGTCATCGGCTCGACCTTGGCGCTGGCGAGGCCGCGGACTACGGGGGTGTCTAGGGGGCCTTCGTAGGCGGCGAGGGCGTCTTGGGCGGCGGCGGCGTTGGGGGCGGCGATGCCGACGGTGCCCTCGGGCTCGCCGAGGCGGTCGAAGTGGTCGCGGTAGCCCTTGTGGAGGTCGCGGTAGAAGGACTCCTCCTTGGCCAGGCGCTCGGCGGCGTCGGGGCCGACGGCGGTGCGGACGTAGCCGAAGACGCGCGGCGTCTCGCGGCCGGCAGCGGCGGCGCCGGCTTCGACCTTGGCGCGGGCGCCGGCGGCGAACTCGGGGGTCATCCAGTTGAAGAAGACGCCGTCGTAGGAGCCGCCGGCGAGTTCGCACATCTTCGGCCCCATCGCCGCGAGGACGAGTTTCACCCCGGGCAGCGCTTCGCGCAGCTGCGGCAGCGACTTGCGCATCGTCGTCAGCGGCTTCTTGGTGAAGCCGGCGCCGACGCCGAGCCAGAGCTTGGCGGGGTCGACGCCGCGCTCCTCGAGGTCGGCGGCGATCTGCTCGGGCGGGGTGCGGTCGAGGGCGATCACGGCGACGCCGAGCTCGATCTCCGGCGCAGCGGCGGCGAACTCGGCCACGGTCGCCAGCCCTTTCGCGCCCGGGTGGTCGTTCGACCACACCGACTCGTAGCCGAGCTCGGCGCAGCGGGCGGCCAGCGGCCGCGCCACCTCCGAGTCCAGCCCCGCCGCAACTCCGAACGCTCTACTCGCCATCGGTCGCCTCCTCCGCTTCGCCTCCAGGGGCGGTTACCCGTTTGGCCTCGCGCTCAAAGAGAGCCACGCACTCGATGTGCGGGGTCTGCGGGAACATGTCGACCGGCCTCACGCGGCGCAGCCTATAGCCGGCCTCGCCGAGCTGAGCGGCGTTGGGGGCGAGCGTGGTCGGGTTGCAGGAGACGTAGACGATCCGGCTCGCTTCGCACTCGATCACCCGGCGGACGATCTTCTGCGAGAGCCCGGCGCGGGGCGGGTCGACGACGACCACGTCCGGCTTGCCGGCCTTCTCCAGCAGCGGGCGCACCCCGGTGCGGGCGTTGGCGGCGAGGAAGTGGGCGTTCTCGATCTTGTTGCGGCGGGCGTTGCGCTCGGCGTCGGCGGTCGCCTCGGGGACGATCTCCAGCCCCCAGACCTCGCCGGCCTGCCGCGCCATCGTCAGCCCGATCGTGCCGATCCCGCAGAAGAGGTCGAAGACGCGCTCGCGCCCCTGCAGCCCGGCGAGCTCGGCGGCGACCGCGTAGAGGCGCTCGGCCATCTCGGTGTTGGTCTGGAAGAAGGCGCCGTGGGACATCTCCAGCTGCAGGTCGCAGAGCTCCTCGCGCAGCCGCTCCTCACCGAGCACCCCGGTCGGCCCGTCGGTGCCGCCGCTGTCGCCCTCGACGATCGTGTGCAGGTCGACCGGCGGGCGCGGGAAGCGCGCCTTGGTCGTCACCAGCCGGGTCTGAACCTGACCCGTGCGCCGGCCCTCGCGGACGGCGAGGTTGCGGAGCACGCCGCGGCGAGCGCGGGCGTCGTAGGCGGGCACCGCTTCGGCCCGCGCCCATTCGCGCACCTCGTTGCGAGCCTCGTTCCCCGCCGCCGAGGCGAGGTGGCAGTCCTCGACGTCGACGATCAGGTCCCAGCGGCCGCGCGCGTGAAAGCCGAGCGTCAGCTCGTCCTCGTCTTCACCGAAGGAGTACTCGAGCTTGTTGCGGTAGCGCCACTGCTCCAGCGCCGGCACGATCTCGTCGGTCTCAAACCCCTCGAGGCCGCCGATCCGCTCCAGCGCCTCTGCCACCTGCTCCTGCTTGTGGGCGAGCTGGCGCTCGTAGGGGAGGCCCTGCCAGGGAGCGCCGGGGCAGGGCTCGCCGCCGTGGAGGCAGGTGTCGGGCAGGCGGTCGGCCGAGGCGCGGACGACCTCGACCGTCCGCGCCTCGGCGAAGCGCTTCTTGCTCTTGGTGACTTCGGCGCGGACGAGGTCGCCCGGCAGCGCCCCCGCGACGAAGACGACGAGGCCGTCGGTGCGAGCGACTCCCCGCCCGCCGAAGGCGAGGGAGTCGATCTCCAGCTCGAGCAGCTCGCCGCGCACCTACGGCAGTGCTTTGCGCGCCTGTTTGACCAGCCGTTCGAGTTCTTTGATCAGGGAGTCGCGCTGTTTCTTGCCCCGTTTGACCAGTTCGCTGAGCAGTTTCTCGGCGTCGCTGCGGGTCATCCGGCCGCGTTTGACGGCGTCGTCGACGACATCCTGGATGCGGTCGCGGCTGAGCGTGACGCTCTGCTCGAGGCTCTCGCGGAACTGGGCGACGCTCTTGTCGAGCCCGCTCGTCGCTTTGCTGGAGGCTTTGCGTTTCGAAGCTTTTTTCGCCCCGCCTTTTTTGGCGGTTGATTTTTTGGTGGCTTTTTTCGCCGTCGATTTTTTCGCGGCGGCTTTTTTGGCTTTCGGTTTTTTGGCCGCTTTCGACGCTTTCGATTTGGCGGCGGCTTTCGCTTTGGATTTGGCGCGGGTCGATTTCGCCGCTTTTTTGTCTGCCATGTGGGGGTTGCCTCCGAGTCGGGTTTACCGGGGGGTTCGCCCCGACTATCTCAATTCCTCAGGCGGCGTGGCTCGGCGGCAAGGAAACGTGCCTGCACCGGCGCGTGGTCGGAGAGCCGCAACGCCCTCCCTTCGAGCGGCAGCTCGCGTTTCTCCGGTAGCCACTGGCTTGGTGGATCTACCAAGTCGAGACCGCGGCAGAAGAGGTGGTCGATCGCCTCGGGAGCGGTCGGCGGTCCCTCCAAACCGAACTCCTCGCGCAGCCGCTCGAACAGGTGCGGCTGCCTGGCGGGACGAAGGTTGAGGTCGCCCCCGAAGACCAGCGGCGAGTCGCCCGCCCACTCGCTCGCCGCCTGCGCCGCCCGCAGCACGTCCTCTTCGGCCAGCTCGGGCCGGTCGTTGGTCGCGTGCAGGTTGGCGACGCAGACGCCGGAGGCGGTGCGGACGAAGGCCATCGCCCGCCGCTCGGGCTCGCCCTCGTGGATCGCGACCGCGTGCCGCTCGGCGATCCCCCCGAGCTTGCCCGGCACCCGCACCAGGGTGAGGTTGGAGCCGCCCTCGCCGGAGGCGATCAGGTCCGGGTTCTGCCGCGCCAGTAGCCCGCGCAGGGGGCCGAGGCCGTTGCGCGAGGTCAGCGCCCGGTGCCACTCCGCCCCGCAGGCCGCCGCCAGCGGCTCGGCGAAGCGCGGCGGGCACTCCTGCAGCAGCGCCACGTCCCACTCGGCGCTGGCCAGCAGCGTCGCGAACTCGCGGCTGAGGTCGCGGTTGACCTGAACGTGGGTTGCGTTGCGCTCGTCGAAGCGCAGCAGCCGCGAGCGCCAGGTGCGCAGCGCCGGGTCGGGCGGGAAGTCGCGCCCGTGGAAGAGGTTCCAGGCGAGGGCCGTGAACTCCATAGAGGCCCCGTAGTATCCGGCAGCTTGAAGCGGGACTTCCTCACCGGCGAAGAGCTCGGCGCCTTCGAGCTCGGCAAGTTGCTCGACCGCGCGGCCGAGCTGAAAGCGGGGCGGCGCGAACGGGTTGGCGCCGAGGCGCTGGCCGGGCGCAGCGTCGCCCTCGTCTTCGAACGGCCCTCGACGCGGACGCGGATCAGCTTCGACGTCGGCGTCGCCGAGCTCGGCGCCCACCCGGTTGTCCTGCGGGGCGACGAAATGCAGCTCTCCCGCGGCGAGGCGATCGGCGACACCGCCCGGGTGCTCTCGCGCTTCGTCGACGCGATCGTGATCCGCTCCGGCTCGCACGAGGCGGTGGCCGAGCTGGCGGCCGAGGCGGACGTGCCGGTCGTCAACGGGCTCACTCCGCTGCACCACCCCTGCCAGGCGCTGGCCGACCTGCTGACCCTGCGCGAGCGCTTCGGCGACCTCCAGGGCCTGCGGCTCGCCTACGTCGGCGACGGCAACAACGTCGCCCGCTCGCTGGCGATCCTCGGCGAGCCGACCGGGGTAGAGGTCGTGGTCGCCGCCCCGCCCGGCTATCAGCTGGAGGAGGGACACGGGGCGAAGCTGACCGGCGACCCGCGCGCCGCCGCGGACGGCGCCGACGCCCTCTACACCGACGTCTGGATCAGCATGGGCGACGAGGCCGAGGCGCCGCGCCGCCGCGCCGACCTCGCCCCGTTCCAGCTCGACGCCGACCTGCTCGCCGCCGCCAAGGAGCGCGCGGTCGTCCTCCACTGCCTCCCCGCCCACCCGGGCGAAGAGATCGCCGCCGAGGTCCTCTACGGCGAGCGCTCCGCCGTCTGGGACCAGGCCGAGAACCGCCTGCACGCGCAGAAGGCGCTGCTGGAGACGCTGCTCAGCGCCTAGGCTGGTCTCGTGTACCCGGAGATCCACATCGGCCCGGTGACCCTGCAGACCTTCGGGCTGATGTTCGCGCTCGCCTTCCTCGCCGCCGGGGCGCTGATCTGGAAGCGGCTGGGGGAGATCGGCAAGCCGCCCGACTGGGCGTATGAGATGGGCTTCGCGGCGCTGGTCGGGGGGATCGTCGGCTCGCGGGTCTACTTCGTCGTCCAGAACTACGGCGAGGTCAAGCAGGACCTGCTCGGCAACCTCTTCTCCGGCTCGGGGCTGGTCTGGTACGGCGGCGCGATCGGCGGCGCCCTCGCCGTCCTCGCCTGGGCCTGGTACCGCGACTTCCTCGGCTTGACCCTGCTCGACCTGGCGGCGCCGGCGCTGGCGATCGGCTACGCGATCGGCCGCTGCGGCTGCCAGCTCTCCGGCGACGGCGACTACGGCAAGCCCTGGAACGGGCCCTGGGCGATGGCCTATCCGAAGGGCACCGTGCCGACCGACCGCACCGTCCACCCGACCCCGGTCTACGAGACGCTGGCGATGGGCCTCGGCGCCTGGTTGCTGTGGCAGCTGCGCGACCGCGTGCGGGCCGGCGTCCTCTTCGCGATCTACCTGCTCTACGCGGGGACCGAGCGGTTCCTGGTCGAGTTCCTGCGCCGCAACCACCCCGTGGCGCTGGGACTGACCGCGGCGCAGCTGGAGAGCCTGGCGATGATGGCCGCCGGGGCGCTGTGGATCGCTATCGTGGTCCGCCGCCACGGAGGCATCGGCCGGCCGGCGGCGAACGAAGCGGTTGGCGTCACTCCTTAGTCGCGCCGCACCCGCGGCCCGGTGCTATCTTGCGCAAAATCTTTGGAGCGTTTTTTTAAGGGAGGATGGGGAAAGTAATGGCGGCAATCGACGTTCAGAGCGAGGGGCCCTCGGCCCGTACCGTGAGTGCGATCCTCGACGACGCGGCGGAGCGGATCGCGGCCGCCGGCGTGGAGAACGCACGCGGTGACGCCGAAGTCCTGGTCGCCGACGCGCTCGGCGTCAAGCCCGACGAGCTGAGCGTCGAGAGCGCCGGCGAGGTCAGCGCCGAGGTCGCCGAAAAGATCGAGCGGGGCGTCCAGCGCCGGGTCGAGCGCGAGCCGATGGCCTACATCCTCGGCCGCGCCCCCTTCCGCAGCCTCGAGATCTACGTCGATGAGCGGGTGCTCTGGCCGCGCAAGGAGACCGAGCTGCTGGTCGAGGTCGGGACGACGCTGCCCGAGGGCGCCCGCGTCCACGAGGTCGGCACTGGCTCGGGGGCGATCGCCCTGGCGCTGATGTCGGAGCGGCCCGACCTGCGGGTCACCGCCTCGGACCTCTCGCCGGAAGCGGTCGAAGCCGCGCGCGAGAACGCCGAGCGGCTGGGGCTCGACCTCGAGGTGAGCGTCGGCATGGGCCTGCCCGACGAGGTCGAAGCCGAAGCCGTCGACCTGGTGATCGCCAACCTCCCCTACGTCACCGACGAGACGATCTACGAGCGCTCGCCGGAGATCCAGAAGGAGCCGCGGATCGCGGTGACCGGCGACTGCGGCGAGGACGGGCTCGGGGTGATCCGCGGCCTGATCGCCGAAACGCCGTCGGGCTGGAAGCTGGCGATGGAGCACGACACCCACCACGGCCCGGCGATGCGCGAGCTGCTGCGGGACGCGACTACGCTTCAGGACTATGAAGGGGATGACCGGGTGACTGTCGGCTTCGCTCCATGACGGAAGCCGCCGCCGGAGTTTCAACTGAAGAGCAGCGCCGGGCGAAGGTCGAGCGCCTGCGCGCGGAGGGCGTCGATCCCTACCCGCACTCCTTCCCGGACCGCGACCACGTCGCCGACATCGAGGCGGCGCACGACCCCGCCGAGCTGGGCGAGGGGGAGCACGAGCAGTTCACCTACCGGGTGATGGGCCGGATCACCGGCAAGCGCGGCCACGGCAAGACCGCCTTCCTCGACGTCCGCGACGTCACCGGCACGATCCAGGCCTACGCGCGGCGCGACATCCTCGGCGAGGAGGACTTCGAGCGGATCGAGGACCTCGACATCGGCGACCTGGTCGGGATCTCCGGGCCGCTGCACGTGACCAAACGCGGGCAGTTGGCGATCGGCGTGCGCGAGTGCGTCCTGCTGGCGAAGGCGCTGAAAGACCCGCCCGACCTCTTCCACGGCATCTCCGACCCCGACACGCGCTACCGCCAGCGCGAACTCGACCTGATGGCGAACGAGGAGTCGCGGGAGATCTTCAAGAAGCGCTCGCGGCTGACCCTGGGGATCCGCCAGTACATGAACTCGCGGGGCTGGGTCGAGCTGGAAACGCCGGTGCTGCAGCGGCTGACCGGCGGCGCCGCGGCGCGGCCGTTCGTCACCCACCACAACGCGCTCGACCGCGAGCTGTTCCTGCGCACGGCGACCGAGCTGTACCTGAAGCGGGCGATCGTCGGCGGGTTCGAGGACGTCTACGAGTTCGGCAAGTTCTTCCGCAACGAGGGGATGTCGCCCCAGCACAACCCCGAGTTCACGATGCTGGAGATGTTCGTCGGCGGGGCCGACTACGAAGGCGTGATGCGGTTCATTGAGGGGCTGGTCTCGACCGTGGTCGAGGAGGTGATGGGGACGACGAAGATGATGCGCGACGGCGTCGAGATCGACTTCGCTGCGCCCTGGCCGCGGGTGCGGCTGCGCGACGAGCTGCTGCGCGAGACCGGGCTCGACATCTACGAGGCGAGCCGGGATGAACTCGCCGAGGTGGCGGGCGACTCGGTCGACGAGAACGACGACTGGGCCGGGGTGGTCGACACGCTGCAGGGGAAGCTGGTCGAGCCGAAGCTGATCCAGCCGACTTACATCATCGACCTCCCGATCGACATCTGGCCGCTGGTCAAGGTGCATGAGGAGAGCCCGCGGATCTGCGAGGCCTTCGACGGGATCGTCGCCGGGATGGAGATCGTCGGCGGCGGCACCGACCTCAACGACCCGGTCGAGCAGCGCGAGCGCTTCATCAAACAGCGCGAACGCCAGGAAAGCGGCGCCGAGGCGGACCCGCACCCCCACGACGAAGAGTTCGTGCGCGCGCTCGAATACGGGATGCCACCGGCGAGCGGCTGCGGGCTGGGGATCGACCGGCTGCTGATGATCATGACCGGGGCGAAGACGCTGCGGGACGTGATCATCTACCCGGCCATGCGGGAGGCGCCCGGCGAAAGCTGAGCGCCGACGGGACGAAAACGGCCCTATATAGATCGTTTTCGTCCCGTCGATCAGTAGGAGCGCAGGAGGCCGCCGTCGATTGGGATCACGGCGCCGGTGATGTAGGCGGCGCGCTCGGAGCAGAGGAAGGCGACGAGGTCGCCGTACTCCTCGACGGTGCCGAGGCGGCCGGCCGGCACTTCTTCCCGCGCGGCCGCTTCCACCTGCTCCAGGGAGCCGCCGAGCTCGGCCATGCGGTCGGTGGCGAAGCGGCCGGTGGCGACGGTGTTGACGGTGACGCCGTCGCCGGCGACCTCGCGCGAGAGCGTCTTCAGGAAGCCGACCGCGGCCATCCGGTGGGCGTTGGAGAGGTTGAGGGCTGGGTTGACCTCGATCGTCGTGGTCGAGCCGACGTTGACGATGCGGCCCCACTTGCGGGCCTGCATCCCGGGCAGGACGCCGCCGGCGAGGATGCGCGGCGCCAGCACCAGCGAGGCGTAGGCCTGCTCCCATTCCTGGAAGCCGTGGTCGAGGGCGCCGCCGGCCGGCGGGCCGCCGGTGTTGGCGACGAGGATGTCGATCGGCCCGACCTTCTCGGCCACCTCCAGCGGCAGCTGCGCCAGGCGCTCGAGGTCGGAGGCGTCGGCGACGAACCCGGTGGCCGCCTCGCCCAGCTCCGCCGCGGCCTCGTCGATCCGCTCTTCCGAACGACTGGCCATCGCCACCCGCGCCCCTTCCCGCACCAGCGCCGCGGCGATCCCGCGCCCGATCCCTCGGCTGGCGCCCATCACCAGCGCGACGCGCCCCTCCAGTCCAAGCTCCATGGGAGAACCCTAGCCTCAGCGGCAACGCTCAAACCCCGTTGCGTGGGTATCGTTCCCCCTTGAGCGCCCGTAGCTCAGTGGTCAACGGGTCCTTTCGGGGGCCCAAAGAGCGTCGGTCTTTCAAGCCGAAGGTCGCGGGTTCGACTCCCGTCGGGCGCATTCCTTGGTGTTCCGGGCCGTGCCGCAGATTGAGCTGTACAGAGCCAAATCTTCGGCCTAGCGCTGGAAGCGCGTTCCGCTGGCGTCCGGGCGATTCCGCGGCGTTCCGGCGCGTCTGTGTCAAAACATCCTGGTCACCTAATGCGGCGGGCAATAGGGTCTCCCGCATGCCCCAGGAGAAGGCCGAGGCTCGAAAGGCGGCCCGCGTCGCCCAGAAGCAGTTCGAGCGCGAATCCGACGCAGCCCAGTCACCGAGTCGAGACGATGCTGGTGCGATACAGGCACGCCACCCAGACAAAGCTTTCAGGCTGTTCGGAATGCAGTCGAGTAGCAGACACCGGGCGCCTTTTCAGGGTCTGCCAGCAAAGTGCAGCATCCGTTCTTTTGGCAATATTGTCCGGATGAGCCAGGGAGGAGCAGGCAGTAATTGAAAACGCAGTACCAGCTGGAGCTTGATGAGCTAAGAATCACTTTTGAGCGGACGCGCCCAGCCTCAGTCGAGGAGCTTCGACGGACTTGTTTGGCTTTGGCGACCGGACCGGCGATCTTTGTCGGGACGGGCGGAACGATGGCCTTGGCACAACTGGCGTGCGACCTTCATGTTGGTCTTAGCCAACAACTCGGCACGACCGCTACCCCCCTTGAGCTAATGCAGCTTCCCCCGTTAGAGCGGTGTGGAGCACTCTTCTTCAGCGCTAGGGCTAAGCATCCCGATGCGCAATTGGTCCTTGAGCGGCTGTCGTCAGGAGACTTCAGGTCGGCAGCGCTCATCACGCATCGCGACCCCGCTGACCTGACCCGTCTCGGGCCGGACGTGAGAGCTATCCGGATAGAGGCTCCTAAAGTTCATGAGGGTTTCCTCGCCACCAACTCAGTGCTCGCTATGGCCACTCATCTGGTTCAGGCCTTTGGTGGGGACGTTGGGCCTGACGTTGTCACTGATGTAGGTGGCTTCACCTTCCCTGCGGTTCAGGATCGCTCCGATATTTTGGTTCTGTATCCACCGAGACTGAAGGCAGTTGCGCTTGACTTTGAGACTCGCTGCTCGGAGCTAGGGATCGCTTCCGTGCAGATGACGGACCTCCGGAATATTGCGCACGGACGTCATACCGGCTTAGCTAGGCGCTGTGAAGAAACGACCGTCTTGCTGCTTTCGGATGCTGCATCCGATCCCTTGGCCTCTCGGGTACAGGCTGTGCTCGAAAATGTGAACGTACCTCTCATCCGCTGGCACGCTGACCTCCCGAGTGATGCTGCGTGCCTGAGGCTCCTAACTGCTTCTATGCACGCGGTAGGACGGATGGCCCGTGAAGTGGGCATCGACCCGGCGCGACCTCGTGTTCCGGATTTCGGCCGACGTCTTTACAACCTTCCGATCAAGAAGCTCCTTCGCCGAAAAGCAGAAGGACCAGTTGAATTGAAGGCCAAAGCCCTGGGTGCTGGTCACATCGACGAGTCCATTGAGGATCTATTCGAGGACACCTTCAATACTTGGCGGACAAATTTCTCGCGGCAGGTCTTCGGAGGGTTAGTAGTTGATTATGACGGTACGGTCTGCTTTACCCAGAAACGCCGCGAGCTTCCTTCTCACGATATGCAGGCGGCCCTTCTCCGTGTTCTTGAAGGAGGGTTTCTAATAGGCTTTGCCACGGGTCGAGGAAAATCTATTTACAACGATCTACGTGAGTGGGTTCCTCAGCACCTGTGGTCTCGCGTTCACCTTGGGCTCTATAACGGCGCTGTTCGACTAAAACTTGTCGACGATCTTCCTGACCTCCGGACTCCTGGCACTCTCATGAGCGCGATCGAGGAAAGGGTCTCCAGTGCTCCAATCAGGGGTCTTACCTCTGTTGACGCTCGGTGTGGGCAAGTATCGGTTCGAGCCAAATCGGATGCCTTTTTCCATGATTTAGCTCTGGCTCGCATAGTTCGTGACCTGCTTAATGAGGAGCCTTCGATAGAGGCGAAGGTGGTTTCGTCGGCTCATTCTGTGGACGTCATCGCGCCAGATACCACCAAGGTTGCAGTCCTTCGAGAACTGGAAGCCATCACCGGTAGGCCGATCTTTGCGGTCGGCGATCAGGGTCAGTCTGGCGGAAATGATTTCGAGTTGCTAGCGGCAACTACTTGGTCCATATCCGTGGACCGGTGCTCTGCTGATCCAACGCGCTGTTGGAGGATTGGACGGTCGGGTCGTCGAGGTCCGGAAGTTCTTGAAGAGATCCTCACGCAACTCAAGGTCACCGATGGGACTGCTCGCCTTGCTATTCGACCGTAGCTTCCAAACGGAGAACTATGCGTGACTCGTTAGCAGAAACTCTCCTGATCCGGGTAATGGGTTGGACTCCGGGCAAGGTGGCTGAGGAGAGGCCTCTCCTGCAGGCGCTCGCGGACTACAAGTACGATGGGTACGAGCGCTATCAGCCTGGCATGCGGTTTATAGAGAGTCTTGCCTGCTGGCTCTCACAGTTTGAACCTGGCTTCGAGCGCGAGCGGGCCTATCGACTTGTCCGTGAGCAGCTCGTCTTCATCTCCAGGCCTGAGCTGGAGCATCTAGTCGCGAGCAGCTATCCCGACTACATCCGCCCACGTTTACTGCGAAGAGCGGGAGAAGACGAAAATATCCCCCCTTATCTTGTCGGGAAGGTAAAGGGCAGTCGAGCATTCAACCGCCGCCAGCGCGGCAGCCTCTTCGTTGGACTGAGCGATGGGTCTCGAACCGATGTTTTGCGCCGCTCCAACCCGATCATCAGTAACGAGCAAGTCCTCGCCGACTATCACGGGTTACAGAGCAGGTCCCCTGGGCTTCTCGAGGATCTGCGCGAGGAGATAGATGGGGACAAGGAGGGCAAATCCCGGTTTACGAGCTTGATTTTGCTCGACGACTTTTCCGCCAGCGGACTCTCGTACCTGCGAATGGAGGAGAGTGAGCGTAAGGGCAAGATCGCAAAGATTGCTAAAGAGATTGACGGACTCGATCTTTTCGACGAGGAGGATCTGGAGGTGATGATCCTTCTGTATGTGGCAACCAGCCAAGCTTTGGACCACATTGAAGGGGAGCTTGGCAAGCTGGCCAAGGAGTTGCCGGGAACTTGGTCGGTAGGGAAGATGCAGGGTCTGGGAGATAGTGAGGTCATCCGCAAAGGAGTCGATCCCGTGCTCGACAAGCTGATCGACGAGGTCTATGACCCAGCGATCAATGACAAGCATATGAAGAAGGGAGAAGGCGACGGCCGGTATGGATTTGCCAACTGCGGACTCCCAGTTGTCCTGTCGCACAACACGCCAAATAACTCCCTAGCAATTCTCTGGGCTGATACCGCGAAGGTGACCGGACTGTTCCCGCGGGTCACGCGACATCGGGAGAACCTCTGAAACCACCGCGAAATCCGTTTCGGCTACGCACCTCGGAGCAGATTGACGATGACTGGCATTTCGTCAGGCTCTATGAGGCTGGATTACTTGAGATGCTCCCAGAGGACGAGCTGTGGGATCGCCGGGTGATTGTGCGCAGTTCACCGGGTGGAGGCAAGACGACGTTGCTGCGAGTCTTTACTCCCGGTCCCCTGCGGATAGTGCATCGAAACGGCGGTAGTGACGACCAGACTGGTGATTTGTACAGAGGGCTCCTCCGCCGGGGAGCGCTCGATCGCGAGGGGCCTACGATAGCCGCTGCCCTTATTCCGCTAGCCGGAAAATACTCGCCGCTCGATCAGCTTGATTCGGTTGATGAGGGTACGAGGCTACGCGCGTTTCTTGCTCTCCTAAATGCAAGGATATTGTTGGGCGCGCTCCGGGCTCAACTGCATATGGCCGCCCTTAGATTTCCTGATGACCTAGAGCGAATCGGGATCCGGGGCGGGCTTGAAGCGAGTCAGCGTGACCGAATCACCGGATTGGAAGTTCTTGCCAGTGCGACCGATCTCGAGAGTCGGGTGGCGAGGGTGCTATCCAGCTTGCGGGCGCCCGATGAGGAGATGCTGCCAGCAATTGACGAGCTGCTCTGTTTAAACGAACTGGGCAAAGATCAGATTTTGATCGATGGTAAACCGGTCAGGTCACGGTGCGTCATTATGCTCGATGACGTACATCGTCTCTCGGCCAGTCAGCGTCGGTTGCTCATGGAGATTCTTTTGGCGGAAAGGACGCCGACTCCAGTCTGGATCGCTGAGCGCAGGGAGGCCCTGACCCCTGACGAGTTACTAGCCACCGGGGCGAAAGAAGACCGCGATGTGGTGACTATTGACATAGAGCGGTATTGGCGTGGAGCTAGGCGTAAGGCATTCCGACGTTTGGTAGGCGGAGTGGCTAACCGTCGTATGTCTCTTTCGATTAACACTCCGGGTTCCTCGTTTGCGGCGATGCTTGATGACTCGGACGAGGAGGGCTGGGCAGAGGTTCTGCCCAAAGTCGAAGCCTCGATGATCGAGAGTTCAGAAGGACGGAAGGAGTTCGCATCTTGGGTTGAGGCTCAACTAAGCAAAGAAGCGACGGCGCGGGAGCGGGCCGTCGGAATGCGCTCCCTCCAGATCAGAGTCGCGCGTGAACTAACGGCGCAGCAGCTGACGATGGATGTATTCGTGCGCGACGAGCAAGCCCTGGCAAGTCTTGAGGAACGCCGGCGCGAAGCCTCCAACATACGTGAAGCGGCCGAGCTCTTCCTAAGTCGCGAATATGAGTTGCCTTTCTACTTCGGAGAGAGCCGCCTCGCCGAATTGTCTTCAGCAAATGTCGACCAATTCCTCGACTTAGGCGGGGATCTGTTCGAGGAGTTGGCTGGGATTTCCGGAGCAGCGCTTCTCAGCGGCAATGTCACTCTGAGCGCGCGTCGTCAAGAGGAGATCTTGCAGCGAGCAGTTCGGGCAATGTGGAAGCAGCTCGGTAGCAGTGTCGAAGGGGCCGCGCGAGTACGTGCTTTGTTGGACGGTATCGGCAACTATTGCGCTGAGCGCTCCTATCTGCCGAATGCCCCCTATGCGCCAAGCGTCACGGGGGTTGCGCTGCGGCGCAGTGAAGCTGAGCAGCTACAGGAAGCTGCAGCTGCGGGCACTACGGGCTGGAGATCGCAGCTCGCTAGGACGATAGGGACGCTCCTCGCCCATAACTTGATCACGGTGCAGGCCTCGGAAGCTAAGGGGCAGCATTGGGCTGTCTTCTATCTGAATCGGGCTTGGTGCGTGCGCTTTGGTCTGGCTCTCGGCTACGGAGGCTGGCAGCCGAGTGATGTCGAGGAGCTATGGGCTTGGGCTGAGGGGAACACGGTCAGGACCCAGGGCAGACTGGAGGGAACATGAGCGGGACCCAGACCAATGAGGGCCGATGGCAGAACTACGTCTTGCACCTCGACACCGAACTCAAAGAGCACTGGCGCGAGCGTTTCTCTGCGGGCGCCAAGGTCTGCTTCATTATGGGCATTGGCTTTGACCCACGGATGTGTCTTGGACTTGAATGCCTGCGAGATGTAGGAGCGCCCGAGGCGTTACAGGTGAAAGCGATTGAATTTGGCGGTAATGCAGATCAGCTCGCTGAAGAAAGTGCCAAGCGAACTCGGGCCAGGTTTGAGGAATTGGTCAATGAACTCGACAGTGAGATCGTCAGTGTTGCTGGGGAAGGGGACATCGACCGCTTTGCCAGGAACGCTGCTGGCCTCTTCGAGACCCTCGAGCAGCTAACCGCCACTGACATTGTCGTGGACGTTGATGCCTTGCCACGATCTCTCTTCTTCCCCTTGATCTCAAAGCTTCTCTTTCTCTGTGACGAGGCAGGTGTCACTGCCCCGAATCTACATGTATTTGCTGGCAACGCAGCATGGTTAGACGAGCTGATAGTCGGCGAAGGACTCGACGAGACCGCCGTGTGGCTTTACCCTTACGCGGGAACTTTCCTCTCCGAGGCCGATCAGCACCTGCCAAGGATTTGGATACCAATCCTAGGCGAGGGCGATCCACTCGCGCTACAAAGAATATTCGAGCTTGTGGCGCCGACCGAAACCTGTCCCTTACTACCGTTTCCCTCGCGAAACCCACGCCGTGGAGACCTCCTCTTTGAGGCCTACCATGGAGCGCTCTTTGACCGATTACGGACGGACTCCGGTACGGTGATCTATGCGGATGAGGGAAACCCATTCCAGGTGTATCGACGCTTGCGTGAGTCCACCCTCCGCTATGGGAAATCTCTGCAGGAGCTGGGTGGCTGCAAGGTAGCGTTCAGTTCCCTTTCCTCAAAGCTGGTCTCTCTGGGAGCTCTGCTCGCGGCCTATGAGTTGATGGGTGATCCTGATCACATCACTGGTGTGGCGGAAGTCGGCACCCAAACCCATCGCCTTCTAAGGGAGATCTCGATCGAGGAGGCGCGGGAGAAGACCGAGCTCGCTGGCCTCTCGCTTGCCGGCGACTGCTATCGATAGGCTTGTCTGGTGCCTAGGATTGCCGGGATCGGGTTGGTCGCGCTTGATGTCGTGGCCGACGACGACTCTGATGAGGTCATTGGCGAGTGGGCCGGCGGGTCAACCGGGAACCTCATGGCCATCCTGGCCTATCTTGGTTGGGACGCGTCCCCAATTGCCCGGCTAGATAGCGGGGAAGTCAGCGCCACCATCAAGGCCGACTTCAAGCGCTGGGGAGTCAACCAGCGTTGGCTCTCTCTCCAACCAACTGCCGAAGCGGCTATCTATATCGAGCGACTTCGGCATGATAGAGAGGGAGCCGTCTATCACCGGTTTGAGCGCTATTGCCCTGAGTGCGGCGCCCGTTTACCTGGCTATCGACCTGTAACTATCGCAGCGCTTGAAGGGGTGTTGGAGGGCATTGCAGAATGCGATGTTCTATTTATTGATCGACCCTCCCCCGGCGCTGTTGTTGCGGCTGAGTATGCCCGAGAGGTAGGCAAGCTCGTCTTTTTTGAGCCTTCAGCGCGGGGTGAGCGTCGACACCTTGAATCGCTTGCCCGAGCAGCGGACATCGTGAAGTACAGCGCTGAGCGACTCACGAGGGAGGATCGTGAAGTCATCGCCGAAGCTACTCCATCTGTAGAGATCGAGACCTTGGGGAGCGAGGGGCTTCGCTTCCGAACGAGAGCCAAGTGGCACAAGCTTCCCGCCCTTTCAATTGATGCGAGGGATACGGCGGGCGCGGGAGACTGGACTAGCGCCGGAATCCTTCACCTGCTTCGGGGTGATCTCAGCAAGTCAGCACTTACGGCGAATCGTATGCGAGGTGTTCTAGCGACTGCCCAAGCATTCGGCGCCATCAGCTGCCGGTATGCCGGGGCGAGGGGAGTAATGGAGCATCTGACTGCAAAACGAGTACTCGAAGTGGCGAAGCAGCTTTCAAAACAACGTGGGCACGAGATTCGGCAACGGCCACACAATTCGAAAGCCGCCAAGAGCAGGCCGCAGTTTTCGTGCCATGGCTGCCAGTAGTCCTCATATCGAGAACTACTTGCCTTCGGACCAGCTTCTACTCGCGCGGGTGGATATTGGGGAGTCCTTGAAGGGCTAGATATATCGCCCGATTCTCATCCTCACTGAGCTGTGCAAAATCCCCTCCGCGTCGAATGCGTCCTAGGGCTTTCTTTGGTGCGATCTCCGAAGTGTGGAGACCTTCCCCAATCAAGGAAACCCAAGTGTCTACCCGGCATGGGTATACCAAGGCCAACCCAGGCCCTAACAGGGTCCTTCTTCCAGCTCGGGGGCCGACATGTTCTGCCTCTGCAAACAGCCGAACGTGCGTGACTGCATGGAAGAGGACGCGGTCGTGGGGACCCATTTGTCGAGGTTTACGGTGCGTCGCCGGGCCGGTCCTGAACTGGAAGGCTGAGAGATCGATGCCAGCCGTTAACGAGCCCCTTCGTGAGGGCGCAGCTTTCGCCATAACCTCGGTTTGTATGGACGTGCGGCGGGCGGTGTTGACCATCTTGATCTCTTTCGCGCTTGTGCTGGTGGGCGAGGGGAGTGCGTTGGCCGCTGTTCATCTTGACCGCAGCTTCGGCAAGGGTGGGCTCGTTTTGTTGCCGGGGAAGCGGAGCGTTCCTCGGCGGGCGCGGCCGGAAGCGGTGGCGGTGGCGCCTGGTGGGGCTCTGATTCTGGCCAACAAGCGGGAGGTGGAGCGGCTTGGGCCGGCGGTCGGATCGACGGGGGCTTCGGCGGGAGCGGGACGGTGACGCCGCCGCCGGTGGCCGGGGGCGAACTGACGATCGCAGGCGCCGCGGTTGATTCGCAGGGACGGATCGTGGTCGTGGGCACTTCGCGGCTGGCGCAGCCCCCGGGCAAGGAACTGCCGCTGCATGTCTCCGTGATCGGGCAGCCCTCCGAAGCTGCTCACACCGACGTGCGGCTCCTTCGCTACCTGCCGAGCGGATCGCTGGACCCGAGCTTCGGGCAGGGCGGGATCGTCGAAACGGACCTCGGCCTGCCGACTCCGGAATACGAAGGGGTGAAGCTTTCCTCCGCCCCGGTGGTCGCGGTTGACGGCGCGGGGCGGATCGTCGTCACCGGCGCCGCCGCGGAAAGCGTCATTACCGGGTGCTTCCACGACGATTATTCCCAGCATCTCCTACGCGTCGTTCGTCGCCCGGCTGACCGCCTCGGGCACCCTCGACACCAGCTTCGGCACCAAGGGGGTCTTCGGCGGGCGGTCCGTCTCGGAAAACCCCGTGGGGATGATGCGGCTGACCCGGTCATCACTCCCGACGACGGGGTCGTCTTCCAGCGGGGCGATGGACACTGCTCGCGGCACGCGGGCGGGCTCGGATTCGTCCAGCTGACTCCCCAGGGAACGGCCTTGGACTCGAGTAAGCCGGGAGGCGAACACCGGGTCTTTGACGCGACCATGGCGCCGGACGGATCGGTGGTTCTGCTCCTCGGCCCATCCAAGGCCCACCGGGAAGCTCCCGAGGCGATCGAGAAGCTGCGGCCGAACGGATCCCCAGATCCGGCCTTCGGCAAGGCGGGAGAGGTCGTCCTGCGCTTGCCCGGCGAAAGCTACGCGAGCCGGGTGAGGGTCACCGCGGACGGGAAGGTCCTGGTCCAGGGAGTGAAGGTGCCTCCGTACCGAAGCGGGGAAAGCAGACAGAGTTGGCTGTCGCGATTCTCATCCATGTTGATCGGGCTGACCGCGAACGGCGCGCCCGACACCCGGGTCGGGCCGAAAGGCATCGCCACCGCGCACATCCCGGGCTATTACGAAGGCGGAGGATTCTGGCTCGACCGCCGGGGCCGCCCGACGATCACCGCCGGCTACCGCCCCAAGGGCGGCCCGACCGGGTTCGCTGCGATCCGGTTCACCGCCGTGCGCTAGGGCGATTTCCGCGCTCACCCGAACGCACGCACCGCGAGTACTGCGACGACGACTAGGAGGGATTGGCGAAACGATTGGCGAAAGTCTTGAAGTGCATCGGTAGTCCCTCCTAGGTTCGGCGAGTCCGAATCAAAAAGCGCCCCGGCGCAGCGCGAACTGCCCGGGGCATGGCACAGGAGGTATTCGCTCCCAT
>DASULS010000039.1:0-149457 GCA_036278095.1 Solirubrobacterales bacterium
CGTGCCCGACGCCCCGGTCAGCAAGTTCACGATGAGCCTCTTCGGCGGCAAGAAACGGGGCCTGCTGGTCAACTCCAAGCCGCTCTGCAAGACCAGCCGCCGGATCAAGCTCTCCTTCACCGGGCAAAACGGGATCGTCAATCGCTCCGAACCGAAGCTGGTGGCGAGGTGCGGGTCCAAAGGGAAGAAATAGGCTCTGCCTAGATACTCAGCTGTTTTTGACTATATGACTCTCTGCTGGTAGGTACTGAGTTGTATCTACCACTGACGCCCTTTCGGGGCGTCATCAGAGAAGGGGAGTCAAATGAAGTATTTGAAGATGTTGGGTTTGGCGATGCTTGCCGCCGCTGCGCTGATGTCGATAATCGGCGCTGGCAGCGCCTCGGCGACGGAACTGACATGCTCGGCCGGGGTTATGTGCCCGGCGGAAACGGTTCTTCATGGGTCCTCGGAGGGTCATGTCATTCTTGACGCTCCAATCGGCAACATCGACTGCCAGGGGTCGCTTGAAGGCAAAACCTCCAATACAGGTGGCCCCTCTGAAACAGTTTCCGGAATGCGCACCAGCTTCACGATAAACAATTGCACAAATGCAACGATCCAAGTTCTCAGAATAGGGACCACGGAAGTCCATACAGATCCCAATGATTCAACTGGTACCTCTGGTAACGGCACAGTCACATCAACTGGCACAGAAGGGACAGTCGAATTCGCGGGCTTCCACTGCATCTTCGCGACCAAAGAAACGGATCTTGGGACACTAACAGGATCGTCGACGACGAAATCTACAGCGACATTTGACATCAGCGGCACTATTCCTCGGACCGGCGGTAGAAGTGGTGTCTTCTGCGGTCAAAGCGCTCAAATCACAGGCTCTGGCACGGTTGACACGCCGGACTTCCTGGATGTCCACTAAGTCTCACTAGCTGTCAAAGCACATGTGCGTGGTCGCTCGTGGAGCGGCCACGCATTCTCAGGGAAGGAACGTGAGCAGATCCCTCCTCACCTCGCTAGGCCGGCTCAGCCCACAAAGCGCCATCGTCAAATCGAGCTCGGCGAGGACCATCTTGAGGACGGTTTCGACACCGGCTTGGCCGTCGAGGGCGAGGCCCCAGATGTAGGGGCGGCCGAGGCAGACGGCGTCGGCTCCTAGGGCGAGGGCCTTGAGGGCGTCGGATCCGCTGCGGACGCCGCTGTCGAAGAGGATCGTGAGGTCGTCGCCGACCGCCTCGGCGATCGGCGACAGGGCGTCGAGGGAGGCGATCGCGCCGTCGACTTGGCGGCCGCCATGGTTGGAGACGACGATGCCGTCGAGGCCGCGTCGCACCGCTTCGCGCGCGTCCTCGACGTCCTGGATTCCCTTGATCACGATCGGCAGCGAGGTCATCTCGCGCAGCTGTGCGATGTCGTCCCAGTTCAGCGAAGGGTTGGCCTGGACGCCGAGGAAGTGCCCGGTCGCCATCCCGGGGTCTTCCTCGGGGGTCTTCTCGAGCCCAGCGCGGAAGATGGGGTCCTGGAAGTAGTTGCCGACTCCCATCCCTTCCAGGAAGGGCAGCCAGGCCTGTTGCAGATCGCGTGGCTTCCAGCCGGGGATGAAGGTGTCAACGGTGAGGACGATGGCGCCGTAGCCGCCCCGCTCCGCCCGCTCGACGAAGCTGCGGGCGAGGGCGGGGTCGTTGGGCCAGTAGAGCTGGAACCAGCGCGGCGCGTCGCCGCCCGCCTCGGCGATCTCCTCGAGCGAGAAGTGGGAGGCGGTGCTGGCGATCATCGGCACCCCGACCGCAGCAGCGGCGCGAGCGGTAGCGAGCTCGCCTTCGTCGTGGACCACCTTCTGCACTCCGATTGGGGCCAGCATCAGCGGCGCCGGCATCTCGGTGCCGAGGATCGTCGTCGAGAGATCGCGCTCGGAGACGTCGCGCAGCATCCGCGGCACGATCTGCCGGCGCCGGAACGCCTCCTGGTTCGCCTGCATCGTCTCCTCCGAGCCTGCTCCGGCGCCGACGTAGTTGGCGGCCCGCGGGTCCATCGCCTCCATCGCCGCCCTCTCCAGCTCAGCGACCGCGACCGGAATCGCCGGCGCCTCGCCGCCCAGCCCGCGGGCGTAGATCTCGCGGTAGTAGTCGGCCGGATCGGGCATCGGACCGAAGCATATGGCCGCCTGCGGGTATCGCGTAATGAGGTACTCAGGTGTTCTTGACTGCACGCGGGAGCGCATAAAGACTGACATGAACCCACTTCGCGCTACTGCGCTTATCAAGGAGAAGATATGACGTATCTGAAGATGTTCGGGCTTGCTTTTTTTGTGGCGGGAGCCCTGATGGCGTTCGTTGCCGGCCCGGCTTCGGCGACGGAATTGACATGTGAATCTTCGATGTGTGCGGTGGGGACGGCTATCCACCTCAGATCGGAGGGATATACCTTCTTTGACTCGACGGTCGGCACCCTGGAATGTGAATTCGAAATCGAAGGCGCAACTGCGAACACAGGTGGATCGGGCGAAACAGCTAACGTGAACATATCCGTGTTCTCGGTCATCCTCTGCACGGACGGAGCCAAATTCACCGTGGTCCAAAAAGGCAGCTTCGAAGTCCACGGCATCGCCGGCACCGCCAACGGCACACTTACATCATCCGGCGCCGAATGGACAACCGAAACAAGCGGTACTCACTGCCTCTATAGGACCAGCGCGACCGACATCGGAACCCTCACAGGGTCCAGCACCACCTCCAGCGAAAAAGCCACACTCGACATCTCCGCCACGATCCCACGGGTCGGCGGCAGAAGTGGCGCCTTCTGCGGATCTGCGACGCCGTGGACAGGGAGCTTCGAAGTCACTGCCCCGAAGCCGCTGAACATAGATTAGAAACACCCGACCCTGGGATGGCCCGGTCCGTCAGATAACCGGGCCTCCACGGTGTCGGCGGTAGGCTGGGGCTGCCTGATGGTCGACTCCCACACCCACCTGTTCCTCTGCGAGGGCGACGAGGACGAGCTGGTTGCCGCGGCCGCTGAGGCTGGGGTCGGCCGGATGTTGACGGTAGGCATGAACGCCAAGACCAATGCGGCAGCGGTGGCCAGTGCGGAGCGGCACGAGGGGGTCTTCACCTCGGTCGGGCGGCACCCGAACGAGGCCACCGGGTTCGACGAGACGGCCGCGGAGGAGATTCGACGGCTCGGCGCCCACGAGAAGGTGCGGGCGATCGGGGAGACCGGGCTCGACTTCTACCGGGACACCGCCGCACCGGATGATCAGCGGCGTGCTTTCCGTGCGCAGATCGAGATCGCCCGGGAGCTCGGGCTGCCGATCGTGATCCATGCCCGGGACCGGGAGGGCGAGAGTTCCGCGATCGATGAGATTTTCGACACGCTCGACGCCCACGCGGGCGACGCCCCGGTGATCCTCCACTGCTTCTCCGCTCCGCAGCGGGTCGGCGACGCTGCTGAGCGTGGCTGGTACTGCTCGTTCGCCGGCAACGTCACCTATCCCAGCGCCAAAGAGTTGCGATTTGCGGCCGCCAAGGTGCCGGACGACCGGATCCTGGTCGAGACCGACGCTCCTTACCTGGCGCCGCAGCCGAAGCGCGGCAAGCGCAACCAGCCCGCCTTCGTGGTCGAGACGGCACGGGAGGTCGCGGCGGTGCGCGGCGTCTCCTACGAGGAGCTGGAGCGCACGGTCGAGGCCAACGCCCGGGCGCTGTTCGGCTGGTCCTAACCCGTGGTCCGGCTCGGCCAGAACTTCCTCGCCGACCCCAACCTGCTCGACGCGATCGTCCGCGACGCCGAGCTGGCGCCCGGCGACGTGGTGCTCGAGGTGGGGGCGGGGGAAGGGGTGCTGAGCGAGCGGCTCGCGGCCACGGTGGCCCACCTGCACACGGTCGAGATCGACCGCGGCCTCGAGACGGCGCTGGCGCCGATCGCGGCGCTTCCCAACGTCGACCTGCACTGGGGCGACGCGATGAAGCTCGACCTCGCGGCGCTGGAGCCGGCGCCGACGGCGATGGTCGCCAACCTTCCCTACTCGGTGGCGACGCCGCTGCTCCTGCGCACGATCGAGGAGCTGCCGTCGCTACGGCACTGGACGGTGATGGTGCAGCGCGAGATCGCCGACCGGCTGCGCGCCGCGCCGGGCAGCCGCACCTACGGATCCCCGAGCGCGATCGCCCAGCTCGCCTGCGACGTCTTCATGCTGCGGGCGGTCGACCCCGCCGTCTTCAAGCCGCGCCCCCGCGTCGACTCGGCGATCCTGGGCCTGCGGCGGACCGGCCCCGGCGCCGACGCCGAGACCCGCGAGCTGATCCGCGCCGCCTTCGCCCACCGCCGCAAGTCGCTGGCGCGCTCGCTCGAGCACGCGCGGCCGGGCTCGCTCGGCCCGGCCCGGGCGGCGCTTGCCGACCTCGGCCTGCCCGAGGACGCCCGTGCCGAGGCGCTGGCGCCCGCGCAATTCGCCGCCCTCTCCGCGAAGCTGCGGGATTGAACCTGCCTCATGCTGCTGCACGCGCCGGCCAAGCTCAACCTCTGCCTCTACCTCGGCGACCCGCGCGAGGATGGCCTCCACGACCTCTGCTCCCTGTTCGAGCCCCTGGCCCTCGCCGACCTGATCCGGGTGGGGCCGGGCGAGCGCGACGAGGTGATCTGCCCCGGCGTCGACGGCGAGAACCTGGCGACCAGGGCGCTGGCCGGCCTGCGCGAGCGCGGCTGGGACCGCGAGCCGCTGCGGGTCGAGATCGAGAAGCGGGTGCCGGTCGCCGCCGGCCTCGGCGGCGGCAGCGGAGACGCGGCGGCGATCCTGCGGCTGGCGGCGGGGGAAGTGGCCGACCTGCCGCAGCTGGCGGCCGAGCTCGGCGCCGACGTCCCCTCGCAGCTGCGCCCGTCACTGGCGCTGGTGCGCGGCGCGGGCGAGCGCGTGCACCCGCTCCCGGAGCCGGTCGAGCACGCGGCGGTGCTGCTGCCGGGCGGCGGCGGCCTCAGCACCGCGGCGGTCTTCGCCGAGGCGGACCGGCTCGGCCTCGGCCGCCCGGCAGAGGAGCTCGACGAGCTCGCCGGCCGCCTGCGCGAGGTCGCCGGGGCCGGCGCCTCGCCTCTCGCCTACCCCGAGCTGCTCGTCAACGACCTCGAACCGGCGGCGCTCTCGCTGCGCCCCCACATCGGCGAGGCCCTCGACGAACTGCGCAGCGCCGGCGCCCCGATCGCGATCCTCAGCGGCTCCGGCCCGACCGCCGTCGGCCTCTTCCCCGACCTCCCGGCGGCGCAGGCCGCCGCCGAGAACCTCGCCGCCGCCGAAGTCATCGTCTGCGCCGCCGGACGCGCGAGACTGGAGCCATGAAGCTCCCAGGGGAGGGAGGGGGCGAGAGCCCGATCACCCGCAAACGCATCGTCATCGCCTGCGTCGTCGCGGCGGTCGCGGTCGGCTACTACTTCCTCAGCCGCCAGCTGGGCCATCTCGACCTGCAGAAGCTGCTCGAAGAACTCTCCAACACGCTCGGCGCCTGGACTTACCTGCTGGTCGGCGTCTTCGCCTTCGCCGAGACCGGCGCCTTCGTCGGCCTCGTCGTCCCCGGCGAGACCGTGATGCTGCTCGGCGGCGCCGTCGCCGGCCAGGGCGCGATCAGCATCTACCTGCTGATCGCCGTCGCCTGGTTCGCCGCCTGGCTCGGCGACACCACCAGCTTCTTCCTCGGCCGGCGCCTCGGGCGCGGCTTCGTGATGACCCACGGTCCCAGCGTCGGGATCAGCAACGAGCGCTTCGAGAAAGTCGAGGACTACTTCGACCGCCACGGCGGCAAGACGATCTTCATCGGCCGCTTCATCAGCCTCGTCCGCGCCTTCGCTCCCTTCATCGCCGGCAGCTCGGGGATGCGCTACCGCGCCTTCGTCCCCTACAGCATCCTCGGCACCGGCCTCTGGGCCAGCGCCCACATCCTGATCGGCTACTTCTTCTCCCGCAGCATCGAGACCGCCGGCAAATACGCCGCCAAAGGCGCCTTCCTGCTGGCGACGCTGATCGTCGTCGTCGCCGGGACGATCTTCCTCTATCGCCACTTCCGCGTCGAGCGCAACCGGGCGGCGGCGGTGCGCTGGATGGAGAGGCACGTCGCCACCCGCTGGCTGGTCACGCTCGGCCGCCGCTACAGCCCCCAGCTCCGCTTCCTCTGGGACCGCGTCACCCCGGGCGGCACCTTCGGGCTCGAATTCACCTCGCTGATGGCGACCCTCGCCGTCGCCCTCTTCGTCCTCGTCGCCTACGCGGTGGTGATCGGCCATGAACCCGGCCCCACTCCCGGCGACGAAACCGCGGCCGAAATCGCCGGCAACCTCCAGGCCCACTTCCTCACCAGCATCGCCAAGGCCATCACCTTCCTCGGCAGCGGCGGCTTCACCTGGGCGCTGACGGCGCTCTGCGCCGCGCTGCTGGCCTGGCGGCGACGCTGGGCCGAGTTCTGGGTGCTGCTGGCGGGGATGACGATCACCCAGATCGGGATCGTCGAGATCAAGGACGCCGTCGCCCGGCCGCGCCCGCCCGAGCCGCTGGTCGCCACCTCCGGCTACTCCTACCCCAGCGGCCACGCCGCCCACTCGGTGATCTACGTCTGGCTGGCGGTGACGATCGTGCTGCGGCTGCGGCCGGGGATGGCGCGGGCCGCGGCGGTGGTCACGGCGGGGATCGTGCTGACCGCGCTGGTCGGGCTCTCGCGCGTCTACCTCGGCGTCCACTACCTCAGCGACGTCAGCGGCGGCTGGGCGCTGGGCGCCGCCGCCTTCTCCCTCTGCGCGGCCGTGGGGCTGGTCGTCTCGCAAGTGCGCCAGAATCCACAGCCGTGACCGTTTTCGCCCTGGCGAAGATCGACCATCAGTACCTGCTCTACGGGATCGCCGCGGCGATCTGCCTGGTCGTCTTCGTCACCCTCATCCTCACCCCGGCGCTGAGCGCCTACGGGCGGGTCTGGGAGAAGGCCGCGGCCGGCTTCCTCTCGCTCTTCGTCCTCGCGGCGCTGGTCTGCGGCGGGATCGTGATCGGGCTGGCGATCGTCTACTACTACACGGACATCGTCAACTTCATCCACGGCAAGTAGCCACGCGGCGTAGTGGCGATAATGGCCCGATGCCGGCCGGCTCCAAACGCGAGTCCGTGAGCGCCACGGGCGCCGACCGCTCGATGCTGCTCGAGGCGCTCTCCGACGCGGTCGAGTCCGGCGCTGGGCTGCCCGCGGTGGCCCGGGCGGCGGCGCGGCTGCTCGACGCCAGCGTGGCGCTGATCGACCGCTCCAGCGCCGTGCTGGCGGTCGCGGGCGCCTCCTCGGACCAGGAGCAGAAGCTTCTCTCCGGCGGCGAGGGGGTGACGAGCGTCGACCTGCGGGTCGCCGACACCGTCGTCGGTGAGCTGCGCTACCGGGCCAAGGCGCCGCCCGACGCGGTGCTGGCGCGGATGGTGACGACGCTGCTGGCGCTGGAGCTGGAGCGCTCGCGCTCGCCCGAGTGGGAGAGCGAGGAGGCGGCCGGGGCCTTCGTCACGGCGGTGCTGGGCCGCGAGGTGACCGACCGCGGCGACATCGTCGCCCGGGGAGCGGAGCTCGGCGCCGACCTCGACCGCGGCGCCGGCGTCGTCGTCCTGCGGGCGATGCCGCGCGCGGCGCAGTCGGGCGAGTGGCGGGAGCGGGTGCTGGTGCTGGCGCAGCGGGCGCTGCGGGCGCTGGCCCCAGGCTCGCTGGCAGCCAGCGAGGGCGAGGAGGCGGCGGAGATCTCGGCGATCGTCCCGGCCGAGGACGACGAACGGCTGGCGCGGGCCGCGGCGGGCTTGGCGCGCGAGCTCGACGACAGCCTCCAGGGCTTCCATCTCACCACCGGCCGCAGCCGCCGCTGCGCCGATCCCGTCGACCTCTACCGGGCCGGCAGCGAGGCGCGCCTGGCGG
Organism: Solirubrobacterales bacterium; assembly: GCA_036278095.1. Lineage (GTDB taxonomy): Bacteria > Actinomycetota > Thermoleophilia > Solirubrobacterales > 70-9 > VAYN01. The sequence continues at coordinate 7,908 of DASULS010000039.1, forward strand.
TCAACGTCGGCGAGGCGGAGGGGCGCTCGCTGCTCGCCTTCGAGGACACCGGCGCCTACCGCCTGCTGCTGCCGGCGATGAGCGAGGACCCGGCCGAGCTCGAACGCTTCTACGCGGAGACGATCGAGCCGCTGGTGGAGTACGACGAGCAGTACGAGACCGAGCTGGTGACGACGGTCGAGGCCTACCTCGACAACGACGGCAACGTCGCCGCCACCGCCAAACAGCTCTTCACCCACCGCCACACGATCCGGTACCGCCTCGAGCGCGTCCGCGAGCTCTGCGGCCACGACGTCTCCAGCACCGAGGGCCGCGAGAAGCTCGGCCTCGGCCTCAAAGCGATGCGCGTCCTCGGCATCGCCTCCCCCCGTGGCCCCGCGATGGAGCCCGGGGCGAAGGGCGGCAAAGTGGCGCGGGCGGCGGAGGAGTAGCTCGAACCGGCAGTACTCCGGGGAGAGGATTTGAACCCCTGCCTCTTGGACCAAAACCAAGCGTGCTGACCGACTACACCACCCCGGAAAGTGCCCTGAGCGTAGCGCCGAAGGAATCCAGAGTGGACTTGAGCACCTCCAGGGTGCCGAACTCCACGCTGATTCTTCTGAGTGTCCGCGTAGGGCTTTAGGTTCTTCTTCATGGAGATCGGAGGAGCGTCGCTCGATCCTGAGGTGAGGGAAGGGCTGAGCCGCAGTTGGAAGGCGCTGATGACGGTCGGCATCTGCGCGATCGTGCTTGGCTGCATCGCGATCCTGGTGCCGGCGGTTGCCGCGGTCGGGACGGCGATCTTCATCGGCTGGATCCTCTTGATCGTCGGGGCCTTCATGGTCGCCGGCGCGTTCTCGGCGCACTCGGTGGGGACGCTGCTGTGGCGGATGCTGTGGGCGATCCTGACCGTGATCGTCGGTCTGTGGCTGATCCTCGAGCCCCACAACGGCACCCTGACCCTGACCTTCGTCCTCGGGGTCTACTTCCTCTTCATGGGCCTGACCCGGATCACCATCGCCTTCCTCGGCCGCGGCCAGCCCAACGCCGGCTGGATCGGCCTCAGCGGCGTCGCCGGTCTCGTGATCGGCATCCTCGTCCTCGCCAAGTTCCCCAGCAGCGCCGATTGGGCAATCGGCCTCCTGGTCGGCATCGACCTCATCTTCGCCGGCTGGACGCTGACTTCCGTTGCACTGCTGGGCAAAGAACTCGCGAAGCGCGCCTAAGCAAATACGATTCGCAGAGTGAGTTCGCCTCTGGTCCTGGTAATGGCGGCGGGCGAGGGGACGCGGATGCGTTCCTCGACGCCGAAGATGCTGCATCCCGTCTGCGGGCGGCCGATGGTCGCCTGGCCGATCGTCGCTGCGCGCGAGGCGGGGGCGGGACGGGTGGCGGCGATCGTCTCTCCCGGACGCGACCTCTCGGCCGGCCTGCCCGACGACGTCGAGACCGTCGAGCAGCCCCAGCCCGACGGCACCGGCGGCGCGATCCGGGCGGCGCTGCCGCTGATCGAGGAAAGCGAGACCGTGCTGGTCCTCTCCGGCGACGTGCCGCTGATCTCCGCCGCGACGATCTCGGACCTGCTCGAGGCCCACGAAGGCTCGGCGGCAGCGGCGACGATGCTGACGATCGAGCTCGACGACCCCGGCGCCTACGGCCGCGTCGTCCGCACCAGCGACGGTTGGGTCGAGCGCGTCGCCGAGGCGAAAGGCGGCAACGGCGACGCCGAGGCCTGGGAGCTGGAGATCCGCGAGATCAACGCCGGCACCTACGCCTTCGACGCCGCGCCGCTCGCAACCGCCCTGCAGTCGCTCTCCAACGACAACGCCCAGGGCGAGTACTACCTCCCCGACGTCTTCACGGCCCTGCGCGAGGCCGGCCTCTCCGTCGCCGCCCACCTCGCCGACGACCTCGCGGTGACGATGGGGGTCAACAACCGCGTCGACCTCGCCGCGGTCGAGACCGAGGCCCGCCGCCGCCTGCTGGAGGCGCACATGCTCGCCGGCGTCACCGTCGTCGACCCCGCCTCGACCTGGATCGACGCCGGGGTCGAGATCGCCGCCGACGCCCGCATCGAGCCCGGCACCACCCTGCGCGGCGAGACCGCGATCGGCGCCGGCGCCGTCGTCGGCCCGCTCAGCACCCTGATCGACAGCTCGGTCGGCGCCGGCTCCCAGGTCCTCCACTCCTACCTGGTCGAGTGCGACGTGCGCGAGGGCTGCGCGGTCGGCCCCTTCGCCTACCTGCGCCCCGGCGCCCTGCTCGAGGACGGCGCCAAGGCCGGCACCTTCGTCGAGATCAAGAACTCGCAGGTGGGGGAGGGGACCAAGGTCCCGCACCTCGCCTACGTCGGCGACGCCGAGATCGGCCCCGGCAGCAACCTCGGCGCCGGCACGATCACCGCCAACTACGACGGATTCCACAAGAACCGGACCGTCATCGGCCGCAACGTCCGCATTGGCGTTGACACGATGCTGATCGCCCCGGTAGAAGTCGGCGACGCCGCCTACACTGGCGCTGGCGCAGTGATCAAGGACGACGTGCCCGAGGGGGCGCTGGCCGTGAGCGAGAACGCGCAGAGGAACATCGACGGATACGCCGCCCGCAAGGCGGCCGAGACGCGAGAGGACGAGAGCCCGTGAGCATGATCGAGGAGCGCCCGCAGGTGGCGACTGGCATCGAGCACGACTACACGAAGCGGATGATGGTCTTCGGCGGCCGCTGCTCCATGGACCTGGCCGCCAAAGTCGCCCACAAGCTCGACCTCGACCTCGGCCAGGTGACGCTGAAGACCTTCGCCGACGGCGAGGTCTACTGCCGCTACGAGGAGTCGATCCGCGGCGCCGACGTCTTCCTGGTCCAGTCGACCTGCTCCAACGAGCAGGAAGGGATGACCCCGAACGACGCGCTGATGGAGCTGCTGACGATGATCGACGCCGCCCAGGGCGCCTCCGCGCACCGGATCATCGCGGTGCTGCCCTGGTACGGCTACGCCCGCCAGGACAAGAAGTCGGCCCCGCGCGAGCCGATCTCCGCCCGCATCGTCGCCAAGTGCCTCGAGGGGGTCGGCGTCGACCGCGTCCTCACCATGGACCTCCACGCCGGCCAGATCCAGGGCTTCTTCCACGTCCCGGTCGACCACATGACGGCGATGCCGATGCTCACCCAGTGGTTCATCGACCAGGAACTGAGCGACGAGCTGGTGATCGTCTCCCCCGACGCCGGCCGGGTCAAGACCGCGCGCAACTTCGCCCGCCGGATCGGCACCCAGTGGGCGGTGATGGAGAAGGAGCGCCCGGCCCAGGCGGTGGCTGAGATCGGCTACGTGGTCGGCGACGTCAAGGGCAAGACCGCGGTCCTAGTCGACGACATGATCGCCACCGCCGGCACCCTCTGCGCCGCCGCCCAGACGGTGATCGACGAGGGCGCCGCGCGGGTGATCGCCTGTGCCACCCACGGCGTGTTCTCCGGCCCCGCCTTCGAACGGCTGGAAAACTCGGCGATCGAGCGGATCGTCGTCACCGACACCCTGCCGCTGCGCCCCGGCGCCCCGGACAACATCACCGTGCTCTCAACCGCCAGTATCTTCGCCGACTCGATCCGCAGCATCTTCACCGACGGCTCGGTCTCGGAGATCTTCGCCGGCGAGAATCAACTCTTCTGAGCGCACCGGAGGAGAAGCGCAAGCTGCGGTTGGTCGGCCACAAGGGGGCCGACCTGATTGCGCCTGGGAACACGGTCGAGTCGTTTCACGCGGCGGTGGCGGCGGGGGTGGACACGATCGAGATGGACGTGTTGTGGCTGCGCGACGCGCACCTGCCGCTGGAGCAGCGGGCGCCGCTGGTGATCGCCCACGACTGGGAGGACGCGGAGCGGCGGACGCCGTTGAAGCTGACCGAGGCGCTTGATGCCTTCCTCGAGCCGCCGCTGGACCAGATCGAGATCGATCTCGACATCAAGCTGCCCGGGCGCGAGGAGGAGGTGGTCGATGCCCTGCGCGAGCGGGGCCTGACGGAGCGGGCGATGATCTCGACGATGGAGATGCACACCCTGCGCCGGGTCCTCGAGCTGGCGCCGGAGCTGCGCCGCGGCTGGACCTATCCCAAAGTCACCAAGGATTGGACCTCGCGGCGCTGGGCGCGGCTGCCGATGCGCGCCGCCCTGGTCGGGATGCGTACCCAGCTCCCCGGCCTCGCCGCCGAGAAGCTGCCGCAGTTCGACGTCGCCGCGATGTGGGTCTACCACCCGCTCGTCTCACCGCGGCTGGCCCGCATCTGCGACCGCGTGGGGGTTGAGCTGATCGCCTGGACCGTCGACGACCACCAGCGCATGCAGAAGCTGGTCGAGGCCGGCGTGCACGGTATCTGCTCGAACGACCCTCGGTTGTTCGAGCGGCTCTAAACGGTCCCCGGCGTTGCTCCGGGCGGCGATGCTGCGCGGCCGCCTTTGCTCTTCACCGCCGACTCCAGCTCCTCCGCGGTGAAGCCGCCGACGGGGGTGCCGTCGAGGGCGTAGCGGTAGAGGGCGACGCCGAAGATGCCGCTGAGCGCCTTCGAGACCAGCAGCGCGATCGCCAGCGCCAGCGCCCCGATCACCACCAGCAGCGCCCCGAGGAACGAAGCCGAGGACCAGACTGCGACGCCGAGCGCGATCAGGGCGACCGCCGGCAGCACGCCGAAGAGGAAGACGGCGCCGCCGATCGCGATGTTGCCGGTGATCTGCTGGCCCCAGCGCTCGCGGAACATCGAGGCCGAGCGCTTGATCGTCTCCACCGGGCCGGTGCCCTCGATCGCGATCACCGGCACCGCCAGGAAGGTGACCAGCGACCAGGCCATGCCGACCAGGCGGGCGGCGATCTGACCGCCGAGGCCGCCCTGGTTCTCGAGCACGCCCATCGCCGCGCTGATCGCGGTGTTGACCGCGGCCCAGCCGCAGATCTGGGCGAAGCGGCTGCGGGCGACGGCGAGGCCGTCGGCGACGGTCGCCTCCTGGCCGCGGAAGATCATGTCGGCGCAGGCGGCGAGGCCGACGCTGAAGTAGAAGCCGATCACGCTGAGCCCATAGACGCCGATCACCAGCAGCGGGATCGCGCCGGCGAGCGTGTCCTTGTCGAGCAGGTAGAGGCCGGGGCCGAGGAAGACGATCGCCGGCAGGATCGTCGCCACTGCGCCGTAGAGCGGGAAGCGGATCAGCGCCCGATGCTCGTTCAGCACGCCCCAGCTTTTCTTGGTCAGCGCCCAACCGCGCTTGATCTTCTTCATGTCAGAGGGTTTCGGCCAAACCCGGCGTCCGCTTGACCCCGCGCTCTTCGAAGTACTCCCACTCCAGCGCGCCCAGCTCGGTCGCCGGCGCGTCCGCATAGACCCACTCGCGGGCGATCCGGTGCCAGTTGCGCTTCGCCCGCAGCTGCCCGAGCACGGCGACGACGCCGATTTCCATCCGCCGCCCCATCAGCTCGTCGGCGGGGATCGACTCGCGCCGCATCAGGTCGAAGTACTCCGAGCGCGGGTCGTTGGTCGCCTCGATGATCTTCATCACCCGCTGCGGGGTGATTTCCAGGTCGCGGTCCTCCATCACGAACCAGCCGCCGACCACGCGCATGTGCTCGAGCAGCCGCTCGGCGTCGAGCTTCGACGGCTTCTTGACGAAGCCGAGGTCGTGCAGCGCCTGGCGGAAGGCCTCGGGGTCGTTGCGCGAGGCGGCGTCGAAGGCGCGCTGCTCGAGCAGGATCTGCTCGCGGTCGAGCTTCTTCGTCATCCCGAAGTCGAGGAAGGCGACCCGGCCGTCGTCCATGAGGATGTAGTTGCCGGGGTGGGGGTCGGCGTTGAAGTGCTGCAGGTGGTAGATCGAGCCGAAGCTGCCGCGGTAGACGATCTCGCCGAAGCGACTGCGCTCGGAGTGGGGCAGCTCCTTGATCTCCTCGAAGCCCTTCCCCTCGACCAGCTCGGTGACCAGCACCCGCCGCCGTGACAGCCGCGTCACGACTTCCGGCACGTAGATGAAGGGATGTTCGCGGTAGGCGCGCGAGAAGGTGCGCTGGTTCTGCGCCTCGTACTCGTAGTCGAGCTCCTCCGTCACCCGCTCGCGCAGCTCCTCGGCGATCGCCTTGGCGTCGAGGCCGGGGGCGATCGCCCGCGCCAGCCGCACGATCGTGCCGGCGTTGCGCAGGTCGGCGTCGAGCGCCTCGGCGATCCCCGGATACTGGATCTTCACCGCCACCGCTCGCCCGTCGAGCAGCTCGGCGCGGTGGACCTGGCCGATCGAGGCGGCGGCGAAGGCCTCCTGCTCGAACTCGGCGAAGAGCTCGGCGAGCGGTTCGCCGTCGTACTCCTCGGCCAGCACCTTCTCGACCTTCTCCCAGGGCATCGCCGGCGCGTCGGTGCGCAGTTTGGCCAGCTGCTCCTGGTAGATCTCGCGGTACTCCTCGGGGATGAATTCGGTGTCGATGAAGGAGGCGAACTGGCCGAGCTTCATCGCCGCGCCCTTCATCTGGCCGAGCGCGCCGACCATCTTCATCGCCGTCTCCAGGTGGCGCTGCTCCAGCCGCTCTTTGCTCTCCTCCTCGGAGCGGCCGACGTTGGCGGCCTTGGTGCCGGCGTAGCGGGCCCCCTGGACGCCGACTATCGAGCCCAGCTTGGCCGAGCGGCGGACGCGGCCTTTGGGGATCTTCGAGTCGTCAGACACCTTCGCAAGGTTGTCACAGCCGCCCCCGAGCGGCCGTTTCTCTATCCTCTCCCGTCCGATGGCGAGCAAACGCTCCACTCTCAAGGTCGCTCCCCGCGCCGATTTCGGCTCGCGGGCCTCGCGCCGCATGCGCCGCGACGGGCTGGTGCCGGGCGTCGTCTACTCGGGCGGCTCGGAGGCGAAGCCCTTCCAGGTGAGCGAACGCGAGGTGCGCAGCATCACCAGCGAGGGCGCCGCCTTGTTCGACCTGGAGATCGAAGGCAGCAAAGCGATCCCCGTCGTGATCAAGGAAGAGCAGCTGCACCCGGTCCGCGGCAGCCTCCAGCACATCGATCTGCAGCAGGTCCGCCTCGACGAGAAGATCCAGGCGGAGGTGGCGCTCGAACTCGAGGGCGCCGAGACCGCACCCGGCGTCAAAGGCGGCGGCGTGCTCGAGCACGTCACCCGCGAGATCACGGTCGAAGCGCTGCCGACCGACATCCCGGACAACATCGTCGTCGACGTCTCCGCGATGGAGATCAACGACACCCTTCAGCTTTCCGTCGTCACCCCGCCCGACGGCGTCACCTTCGTCGCCGACGAGCCGGAGGAGATCACCATCGTCACCCTCTCGCCGCCGCGAGTCGAAGAGGTCGAGCCCGAGGTCGAGGAGGAGACCGAGCTCGTCGGCGAGGGCGAGGAGGGCGAAGGCGAGGCTGCCGAGTCCGAGGGCGGCGGCGACTCGGGCGAGGCCGAGGGCGAGTAGCCCCCTGTCGCTGTTCCGCCGCCGCGAGGGCGGCGAGCAGGGCGAGCGCATCCTCATCGTCGGCCTCGGCAACCCCGAGCCCGAGCACGCCGGTCAGCGCCACAACGTCGGCTTCGACGTCGGCCGCGAGCTGGCTGAGCGCTGGGGGCTGGGACGCCCGCGCAGCAAGTTCGGCGCCAAGCTCTACGAAGGCCGGGCGGGGCCGGGCGGGCCGCGGGTGGCGCTGCTCTTGCCGCAGACCTACATGAACGCCTCCGGCGACGCGGCCGGTCCGGCGCGCGGCTCGCTGAAGGTGCCGCTCGACCGGGTGGTCGTCCTCCACGACGAGATCGACCTGCCCTTCGGCGAGATCCAGCCCCGGCTCGGTGGCGGCCTCGCCGGCCACAACGGCCTCAAGAGCCTCAAACGCGGCTTCGGCGACGCCGAGTTCTGGCGCGTGCGGGTGGGAGTGGGGCGGCCTGACTCGACCGACCCGGAGATCGTCTCCCGCTACGTGCTCGGCCGCTTCCGCGAGTCGAAGGCCGAGGTCGAGACGCTGGTCGCCGGCGCCGCCGACGAGACCGAGCGGTTGGTCGAACGAATAGCGTCAGGGGCATGAGCGCAGAGAACGGCGGCACGCCCGAGAACGAAGTCACCAGCTACTCCGTCGACGAGCAGGGGGTGGCGCTGGTCCGGCTCGACCGGCCCCAGGCGCGCAACGCGATCAACACCCAGATGCTGCTGGATCTGCTCGAGCACCTCGCGGTCGCCCGCGGCGACGAGGCGGTGCGGGTGCTGGTCTTCAGCTCCGCCGATCACCTCGGCCTCTCCGCCGGCGCCGACGTCCGCGAGCAGCTCGACGAAGAGGGCAAGGTCCGCCGCATGCAGCTCTTCGCCGACCTCTACGACGCCGTCGTCGACTTCCCGAAGCCGACGATCGCCGCCTGCCACGGCGACGTCGTCGGCGGTGGCGCGGAGATCGCCGTCGCCTGCGACATGCGGGTCGGCGGCTCCAACCTGCGGATGCGCTTCCCGGGGGCGGCGCTCGGCGTCCCGGTCGGCCCGGCCCGGCTCGTCACCCTCTGCGGCCTCGCCGCCGCCAAGTACCTGCTGCTGAGCTCGCGGACCGTCGGCGCCGACGAGGCGCTGCGGCTGGGACTGGTCAACCGCGTCGCCCCCGCCGCCGGCACCGAGGACGCGGCGCTGGAGCTTGCCGCCGGCGTCGCCGCCCATCCCCCCGAGGCGGTCGCCCAGCTGAAGCGGATGCTGCACGAGTGGGACGACGTCGTCGGCCGCTCGGCCGCCGAGGGCCGCGGCCAGGTTGAGTGGCAACGCAGCGGCCCTGGCTTGCCCTCATCCGACTGAGCCGGATAGGGTCGGCGACATGCTCGCCCGCCCCCGCGCCGCCCTGGCGCTCCTCCTGTTTCTGCTCACCCTGGCGCTTCCGGCCTCCGCCTCGGCGGCCAACTTCGTCGTCAACAGCACCGGCGACGAACCCGACGCCGTCGCCGGCGGCGTCTGCGAAACCGCCGGCGGCAAATGCTCCCTGCGGGCAGCGATCGAAGTCACCAACCTGACGCTGGCCGAAAAAGACAGGATCGAATTCAGCGGCACCGTCTTCAAAGGCACCCTCGCGAGCACGATCGAACCGGCGACGGCGCTGCCACCGATCACCGTCCCGCTGGAAATCGACGGCGGCGACTGCTCTGGCGAAGACGGCCCCGATGCTCCGTGCGTCGGGGTCAAAGGTCCCTCAGGCGCCGCCGCGCTGGCCGTCGAAAACGCAAACGCGGTGACGATCAAGGGTCTCTCGATCACCGGCGCCCAGTTCGGGATCGACGTGGTCAGCAGTTCGGAAAACTTCAAGGCCCAAAACGACTGGATCGGGCTGAACCTGAACGCCGCCAAAGAAGGGAACGTGACCGGGATCTTCTTCGACGCGGGCTCTGACGGGGCGATCATCGGTGGCCCCGCAGCCTCCGAACGGAACGTCATCTCCGGCAACGAAGGTGACGGTCTCGACCTCAACGGCGCCAGCGAAACGACCATCCAGGGCAATTACTTCGGCGTCAGCGTTCCCGAACCGCTTGGGCTTCCAGGTGGCTCGACGCAGATCGCCAACGGCAAGGACATCGAGATCACCGACTCGACGGCGAGTGGCGGCGTCAAAGCCGAAGACAACGTGGTGGGAGCGACGATCGAAGGCGCCGCCTTGACGAGCCAAGAATGCGATGGCGGCTGCAACGTGATCTCCGGGGCCTTCGCCGGGGTCGACCTCAACGGCAACGGGGCCGGGCAGAACGAGGCCCCCGCCTCGGGCCCCACCTTGATCCACGGCAACTTCATCGGAGTGAGCGCTTCGGGCACCGGCACCGTCGCCAACAGCAATTACGGGGTGCTTGCTGGGCATGCCGACAACGCCACCGTCGGTGAATTCCCGCTGGGCGACGCGAACTACTTCGCCGGGAGCAGCGAAGCAATCGCCACCGAAGAAGGCGAAAGCTTCATCGCCCGCGGAAACACCTTCGGGGTCGGACCCGGTGGGGCCAAACTGACGAGACCGGGCAAGGCGATCTTCGCCCTCGATCAGGCGGTCTCGCCGCCGAGCATCGAACAGAACCTCATCTCCGCCGGCAGCATCGGGATCGAACAGGTTGGTGGGGTCGGCCACTTGACCGGCAACGAAGTCAGCGGCGGTTCGATCGGGATCTATGCGAAGGGGGAACCCGGCGGCGGTCTGATCGCCAGCAACTCCATCGAAGCGGCGAGCGAAAACGGGATCCTCGTCGAAGGCCCCGACAACGAAGTGCGCGCCAACTCGGTGCTGGAAAGCGGTGAAGCCGGGATCAGGTTCAGGAACCCACCCGGCATCGCGATGACCGGGGGCCTGATCGGCGGCGGCACCGGCGAAAAGGAAAACGTGGTCATAGGCAGCGGCGGGCCGGCGATCGAAATCGTCGAAGCGGCGCTCGAACCCGGCAGCGCGACCGAAATCGCCCGCAACCGCGGCATCCTCAACGGAGGCCCGTTCATCGCTCTGGTCGCCGGCGCCAACGGCGGGATCGAACCGCCGCCGATAGCCGCCGCACTGCAGTCGAGCGCGAGCGGCACCGCCACCCCCGGTGCCACCGTGCGCGTCTTCAGCAAGAACGAAACCGATCCGGGCGAGATCCACGGCTTCCTCGCCGAAACCGAAGCCGATGGCAGCGGCAACTGGAAAGTGACGTACAAAACGGTCGCCGTCGGAACGCTGGTCACCGCCACCCAGACGGCGTCGGGCGCGACGTCGCAGCTCACCGGCCCGGTCGCCGCCGCGGCCGACCCCGGCAACGGCGGTGGGGGAGGCAACAGCGGCGGCGGGAACTCCGGCGGCCAGGGCCCCACCCCCGACACCACCGCGCCGACGGTGAAGATCACCAAGGGGCCGAAGGCGAAGTCGACCAGCACCACCGCCAAGTTCAAGTTCCAGGCGAACGAGGCCGGCTCGACCTTCCAGTGCAAGCTCGACAAGGGCAAGTTCAAGAAGTGCAGCTCGCCGAAGACCTATAAGAAGCTGAAGCCGGGCAAGCACGTCTTCAAGGTGCGGGCGACCGACAAGGCAGGCAACGTCGGCGCGGCGGCCAAGCGCAAGTTCACCGTCTTGCCGTAGCGCAGCATAGGAACCAGAGCGTTCTTGACATTTCCTCCTTTATGTGGGGAGGCTGTGGCCGATGATCGCCGACATGCACTGCCACTACCCGATGCACCTCCTCGCCGAGGATCCCGGGCTGCCCCTGGAAGGCAGCAAGGACCCGACCACCAAGACGATGATCAAAGTCTCCGGCCGGCCCGGCTGGGTGAACAAGCTGCGGGCCCTGGCGCTGAAGACCGCGGCCAACGTCATCAACTACGAAGACGACCGCTGGCGGGTCAGCCTCGACGAGCTCGAGCGCGGCGACGTCCGCGCCGTCTTCTCGGTCCTCTTCGAGCCCGGCGCCGAGTTCGACTTCGACGAGGGGTTGGGAGGGGCGCCACCCGAGGACACCTACTTCGGCGATGTTCTCAACCGGCTGACGGGGGTCGAGAAAGACCTGACAAAGATCGATCCGCACGGCGAGCGCCATCAGATTGTCACCACCGCCGCCGAGCTCGACGCGACGATCGCGGCGAAGAAGGTGGCCTTCATGCACTGCGTCGAGGGGGGCTTTCACCTCGGCAAGACCGTCGAGGAAGTGCAGACAAACGTCTGCATCCTGAAGGAGAAGGGGGTCGTCTATGTCACCCTCGCCCACCTCCTCTGGCGCAAAGTCGCCACCAACGCCCCGGCGATCCCATTCCTCCCCGATTGGCTCTTCAACGCGGTATTCCGGCAACCCAAAGAGGAGGGCCTCTCGCCACTCGGCCGGGCGGCGGTGGAAGCGATGTACAAGGAGCGGATCCTCGTCGACCTCACCCACATGAGTGAGCGGGCGATGGACGAGACGCTCGACCTTCTCGACACACTCGACCGCAAGACCGAAGGCGCGAAAGCAACCGACTACCCGGTCATCGCCAGCCACGCTGGGTACCGCTTCGGCAAACAGGAATACATGCTCACACCGGAGCGGATCAAGAGGATCGCTGCCCGCGGGGGTGTGATCGGCCTGATCATGGCCCGCCACCAACTGAACGAAAACGCGGGGGTGAAAGACCCGAATGACCCGGTCGAAACGCCGCGGGCGCTGAAAACACACATCGATGCGATCCGCGGCTGCGTCCCCGACCACAGTAACGCCTACGTCGGCATCGGCTCCGACCTCGACGGCTTCATCAAGCCCACCGTCGCCGGCATCGAAACCGCCGGCGACCTGGCGACACTGGTGGAGCCGCTGCAGCGGGAGTACGGCGCCGACGCCGAGCGGATCCTCTCCGGCAACGCCATCGACGCGGTCAAGAAGGTCCTCGGGTAGTGAGCAACACCCTGAAGACGGCGACTGCGGTCGTTGGGCTGCTGGCTGGCGTGGTCGCCGGCATTTACGTGATGGGTGGCCTGGTGATCGCGCTGCGGCTGCTCTTCGACCATTTCTCGCTGCAGGGCGCGGTGACCGCCGTCGGCCAGCTCCCCCGCGAGAGCGTGGTGGCAATGGCGATGCTAAACGTGATCGGCCCGGCGGTCGCCTTCGGCCTGCTCGCCGCCTGCGCCTATGGGCTGTTCGGGCGGCCCCAGCCGCGCGGCGGCCGCGGGCTCGACGATGGGAAAGGGCTCGAACGGGACCAGCTCACCAATGGGCCGCTGTGGCGCGTCGCTCTCCTCTTTGCCGGCTTCCTCGCGATCGCGGTGCTCGGAACGTTGCCCGCGCTGGTCGAGGCGATCCAGACCGAACACGTCTCGCTGCTGCTGGTCCCGTGCATATACGCCGCCGTGGTCAGCTACGGGATCGTCGCCGTCGGCTGGTACCGGATCCGGCGAGTCGCGCGCGAGGACCGGTCACGTCTCGACAGGGCGCTTGTGGCGGGGCTGATCTGGGCCGTGGTCGCTCTTCTTCCGGCGTTGATGCTGGCCAGCGCCAAGCCGTTCGAGACGGCCCAGTGTGCACGACGGCTGACCAGGTGGCCACGAAGGGGCGGCTGATCGGGGAAGGCTCGGGGAAGGTCTTCCTCGAGGAAGAGTTCGGCAAGGAGGCCGCGCTGGTCGTGCTGCCCGCCGACCAGGTGACGAAGAGCGAATCGGGCGATCTCTCGTCGCGGTTCGCCTGTCCGCTTCCGCCGGGGCAACAGGCGGTTGCGAAGGCCGCCGAAGAGAAGATCGGCGAACACGGCAGCCCGCTCGAGGTCGAGCTGGCGACGGCCCTGCGGCCGCGTCTGCGCTTCGACAGCCACGAGCACTGGCGGCCGCTCGCCGTCGACGAATTCGCGCGGGAGCGCTACGACGACGGCGGCGGCGCGCAACAGGCCTGCTGGCTGGAGCCGGGAGGCCCACCGCGCTGTCGGCCGCTGAAAGGGCTGGTTGAGCTGAAGCGCGGCGAGGGAGCGCCCGACTACATCGAGATCGAAGGCCAGGACGAAAACGGCGCCGGCTTCTTCTCGCCTCACGCCGAATGCCAGCACGGCGTCGTGCGCGACTGCGACGAAGGAAAGGCGGCCGCCATCTACTACCGGCGGACCACCCACGAAGGGCGCTGGTACTGGGATTACTGGTGGTTCCTCCGCTACAACGACTACACCGGGCGGGTCAACGAATGCCGTTTCTACTGCGCCGACCACGAGGGCGACTGGGAGGGGATCACGGTCATCACGACCCCCTCGCTGCACCCGGAAATAGTGGGCGCGATCTATGCGGCACACCGCGACCGGATCCTGGTCGACGCCTCGCTGCTGCCACTGTCCGCCGGGCACCCCCTCGTCTTCGTCGCCAACGGCACCCACGCCTCGTATCCGTTCCGCTGCGCCGAGCGCAACTGCGAGCAGTTCGGGACGCTCGCCGGCTTCCGCCTCCCCGAGGAGGGCCACGACGGCGAGGCGCGCTGGGGCGAGAACAGCGACGCCGCCTGCCGGCGCGACGAATGCGTGCGGCCGCTGCCCGAGGCCGACCACCCGAGTGAAGGCGCCGTGCCCCTGGCCGGCGGCTGGGCCGCCTGGCCGGGCACGTGGGGTAGCACCTGCGCGCTCGACTCCTGCAGCGGCAAGGAGTCGAGCCCGCGCTCGCCGGGCCTGCAGATTCGCTTCAAATGCCCCTGGGCGCCGACCCGCTGGGCGCTGCTGGCTCCTGACGGGACCGTCTCGCGCTCCGAACCCGCCGGCGACGCCGAACGACTGCGCGCCACCTGCGAGGCGCAGCGCGCCGGGCTCTGAGCCGCTCGCCGACGCTCCCTAGAATCGAATCTTCCGACCCGGATCGCCCGATCTGGGCGTTTTTCCTGCCATGAGCCTTCGTCCGCTGATCGACATCGCCGCCGAGAACGAGCGCGTCCACGCGCTGATGGCCGACGCGCGCGCGGGCGTCGAGGGAGGGGAGAAGAGGGTCGTGCGCGCCTCGACGATGCTGCGGCCGCTGCTGCTGGCGACGCTGCTCGAGGACGACCGCGGGCTCGCCGAGCGGCCGGCGCTCTTGGTCGCCGCCGACGACCGCTCCGCCCGCGACTTCGCCGCCGAGCTGCGCTCCTACCTGGCTCCGCGCCGGGTCCGCCTCTACCCCTCGCGGGGGACCGGCTACGCCTCCCACGTCAGCCCGCCGGCGCACCTGGTCGGGCTGCGGATCGACGCCCTCGACGCGCTCGGCTCCGAAGCCGACGCGGTCGTCGTCGCCTCGGCGACCGCGCTGGCCGAGGCGGTGCCGGATGCTTCGCTGCGCCCGGCCGGCTTCGCGATCGACCTCGGGGAGGAGATCGATCTCGACGCGGTCGCCGACGACCTCGTAGGCGCCGGCTACGAACGGGTCGAGCAGGTCGAGGAGCGCGGGCAGTTCGCCGTCCGCGGCGGCATCCTCGACGTCTTCCCGGCGACCGAGGAGCGGGCGGTGCGGATCGAGCTGTTCGGCGACGAGGTCGAGTCGATGCGCTGGTTCTCGACCTTCACCCAGCGCTCGCTGGGCGACGCGCAGCGGGTCGAGCTGGCGCCGGCCGCGGAGATGGACGCCGAGCACCGCGAGCTGGCCGAGCTGGCGGCGATGGCCGCCGCCGAGGAAGAGGGGGAGTCGCCGAACCTGGCCGAAGTGCTGCCGCTCGACAGCTTCGGGGCGCCGCTGGACCTGGTGCCCGAGACGGCCGCGGTGATCCTCGTCGGCTCCGAGGAGATCGAGCCGGCGCTGCGCGACCACTGGGAGGACGTGACGACGGCGATGCACGCCGAGGACGCCCAGCGCCTCTACGTCGACGTCGCCGAGCCGCTCGCCGCCCGCGCCGCCCTCTCGCTCACCGGCGCCGGCGACGATGACGAGGACGCCTTCCGCGCCGCCCGCGCCGAGTCCCCGGCCCGCAGCGTCAAGGAGGCCGAGGGCGAGCTGGAGAAACTGATCCGCTCCGGCTACCGCACCGTCGTCGCCTTCGACAGCCGCGGCGAGGCCGAGCGCGCCCGCTATGGCCTCGACCGCCTCGACGCCCGCCTACTCGAAGGCGGCCGCCTCTCGCCCGACCCCGGCCTCTCCTTCGCCGAGGCGCGCCTGCGCGAGGGCTTCGTCAGCCCCGAGCTGAAGCTCGCCGTCTACCCCTTCCGCCGCCTCGTCCACCGCCGCCGTCGCGAGGAGCCGGCGCCGAGCACCGGCCGCGGCCGCCTCGCCTTCAGCGACCTCCGCGTCGGCGACTACGTCGTCCACGAGGACCACGGCGTCGCCCGCTTCGCCGGCTTCGAGACCCGCGAGGTCGGCGGCGTCACCCGCGACTACCTCTACCTCGAATACAAAGGCGAGGACCGCGTCTACGTCCCCACCGACCAGCTGGCGAAGCTGAGCCGCTACGTCGGCGCCGGCGGCGAACCGACGCTCTCGGCGCTGGGCGGCAAACGCTGGCAGAACATGAAGGCGCGGGCGCGCAAAGCCGCCGGGGCGCTGGCCGGCGAGCTGCTCAACCTCTACGCCGAGCGCCGCGCCCGCAAGGGCCACGCCTTCGCCCCCGACGGCGAATGGCAGATCGCGATGGAGACCGCCTTCCCCTACCGCGAGACCGCCGACCAGCTGGAAGCGATCGAGGCCGTCAAGGGCGACATGGAGTCGGAGCGGCCGATGGACCGCCTCGTCTGCGGCGACGTCGGCTTCGGCAAGACCGAGGTGGCGCTGCGCGCCGCGGTCAAGGCCGCCTCCGATGGCAAGCAGGTGATGGTCCTGGTGCCGACCACGATCCTCGCCCAGCAGCACTTCGGCACCTTCCGCGAGCGACTCGCCGACCTCCCCTTCCTGGTCGAGGGCGTCTCCCGCCTGCGGCCGCCGGCCGAGGTCAAAGCCGTCCTCAAAGACTTCGAGGCCGGCAAGGTCGACATCCTGATCGGCACCCACCGGCTGCTCTCCCGCGACGTCCGCGCCAAGGACCTCGGGCTCGTCGTCGTCGACGAGGAGCAGCGCTTCGGCGTCAAGCAGAAGGAGCTGCTGCGGCAGCTGAAGCTGCGGGTCGACGTGCTGGCGCTCTCGGCGACGCCGATCCCGCGCACCCTGCAGATGAGCCTCGCCGGGCTGCGCGACATCTCGGTGATCGAGACGCCGCCGGAGGGCCGCCGCCCGGTCCGTACCTACGTCGGCCCCTACGACGAGGACCTGGTCGGCAAGGCGGTCCAGCGCGAGCTCGAGCGCAAGGGCCAGGCCTTCGTCCTCCACAACCGGATCGACTCGCTGCCGGAGACGACCGAGCGGCTGCGGGCGCTGGTCCCGCGCGCGCGCTTCCTCGAAGCCCACGGGCAGATGGACGAGAGCGCCCTGGAGGAGACGATGCTCTCCTTCCTGCGCGGCGAGGCCGACGTCCTGGTGACGACGACGATCATCGAGTCGGGGCTCGACATCCCCACCGCCAACACCCTGATCGTCGAGCGCGCCGACCAGCTCGGGCTCGCCCAGGCCTACCAGATCCGCGGCCGGGTCGGGCGCTCGCGCGAGCGCGCCTTCGCCTACCTGCTCTACCCCTCAGCCGAGGCGCTGAGCGAGGAGGCGGCGGCGCGGCTCTCGACCCTCGCCGACCACACCGAGCTCGGCTCCGGCTTCCGGATCGCGATGCGCGACCTCGACATCCGCGGCGCCGGCAACCTGCTCGGCGACGAGCAGTCCGGCCACGTCGCCGCGGTCGGCTTCGAGCTCTACTGCCAGATGATCGACGAGGCCGTCGCCGAGGCGGCCGGGGGGGAGGAGGCAGGCGAGGAGGCGCCGGAGCCGGTCCGCCTCGACGTCCCGGTCGACGCCTACCTGCCGGCCTCCTTCGTCCCCTTCGAGGCGGCGAAGATCGACGTCCACCGTCGCATCGTCGCTGCCCGCGAGCCCGGTCAGCTGCGGGCGATCCGCGACGAGCTCGAGGACCGCTTCGGGCCGCTGCCGCCGCAGGCCGAGAACCTGCTGAAGTTGCAGCAAGCGCGGATCGAACTGGGGTTGGCCGGGGCCCGCAGCGTCGAGTTCCGCGGCGGCCGCCTCAGCATCGCCGGGGTCGAGCTCGACTCCGAGGCCGCCGGCGTGCTGGCCGAGCAGGTCGAGGGGGCGGTCTACGAATGGCGCGAGCAGACGGCGGCGATCAGGGTGGCCGGCGACCCCGAAGAGCGCCTGGCCGCGGTGCTGGCGATGGCGGCGGGGTTGCGCGAGGCGCGGCGCGCCGTCGAGCCGGCGACGGCTTGAGGCCTGCCTCTGCGGCTAAAGCCTGCTTAAGGGGGGCGATTTGACTATGCTGCCGGGCTCGTGGGAGCGAAATCGGGGCAAAGAAGGAAACCCGGCCCGAGCGGGCCGTCCAGGGGGCAACGCCTCTGGCTGGTCCTGTTCGTGGTCGTCTTCGCCCTGATCGCCGTCGTCGTCGCCGTGGCGGAGGGGATCGGCTCCCCCAGCGTGCCGCCGGGCGACATCGCGGTGGTCAAGGGCTCCCCTGACGAAGACCTCACCGAAGCGAAGTTCGACCGCGTCCTGCTCCAGCAGGAATCGCTGGCGAAACTGAAAAAGAAACTGAAGCCGGGGACGCCCAAATACCAGGAAACGCTGGAAGCCTCCGTCGAAGAAATGATCAACGGGGCCTGGATCCAGGGCGAGGCGGAAGAACTCGGCGTCGTCGTGACCGACAAACAGGTCGAAGCCGAACTGGACAAAGTCAAAAAAGAACAGTTCCCGACGAAGGAAGCCTACGACAAATTCCTCGACGAAGCCAACTTCGCGCCGGCCGACGTGAACGAACGGATCCGGCTGCAGCTGCTGGGGACGGCGGTTCAGGAACAGGTCAAACAAGAAGCCCCCGAACCCTCTCCCGAAGCGATCCAGGCCTTCTACGAGAAAGAAAAGGCGACGCGGTTCCAGCAGAAAGAAAGCCGCGACGTCCGCTTCATCTCCAACGAAGACAAGTCGAAGGCCGAAGCGGCGCTGAAGGAACTGGAAAACGACAACTCGCCGGCAGGCTGGAAGAAGACGGCCGCCAAATACTCGAGCGACTCGACGACGAAAACCAAAGGCGGGCTGCAGGAAGGCATCCAGGAAGAATTCTTCCGCGAACCGAGCCAGGAAGAAATCAAAGAAGCGATCTTCGGCGCCGCCACCGGCGAACTCAGCGGCGTGGTCAAATACGAAAAAAACTACTTCGTGATCGAAGTGGTGAAACTGAACCCGGCGAAGACCAAATCGCTGAAAGAAGCCGAAGCCGAAATCAAAGCCGTCCTCGAACAGGAAACGCAGCAGGAATTCTTCACCACTTTCGTCAGCGAATACGAAGACAAGTGGCGGGCGCGGACCTACTGCGACCAGGAATTCCTCGTCAAACAGTGCTCCAACTACGTCGGCTCGGGACGCCCGGCCAACGCTCCCCCCGCTTGCTACGAAGCCAACCCGAAGACCCCGGCCACGGCCTGCCCGGCGCCGGTGCCGATGATCCAGCCGGCGCTGCCCGGCAGCGTCACGGTGGAAGAACCGAAAGGCGAACCCTTCGTCCAGCGGCCGCTGCCGGAAACCGGTGAAGAAGGCGCCGCGGCGGAAGGCGCTGTTCCGCCCGAAGGCGCCGCGCCGCCGCCCGAAGAAGGCGCCGAAGCCGCGCCTCCGCCTGAAGAAGGCGGAGCCGAAGCGGAACCGTCCGGCAAATAGCGGGCTATCCCGCCCGCTGAATAGACTGCCGCTCCCGTGAGCGCCATCGCTTCGATCCACGCGCGCCAGATCCTCGATTCGCGCGGCAATCCCACCGTCGAGGTGGAGGTCGCGCTGGAGTCGGGCGCGCGCGGTCTCGCCGCCGTCCCCTCGGGGGCGTCGACCGGCGAGTTCGAGGCGGTCGAGCTGCGCGACGGCGGCGATTCCTGGGCCGGCAAGGGAGTCGGCCGGGCCGTCGCCAACGTCAACGGCGAGATCGCCGCGGCGCTGACCGGGGCGCGGGCGGCCGAACA
The DNA here is from genome assembly GCA_036278095.1 of Solirubrobacterales bacterium. Classification (GTDB taxonomy): domain Bacteria; phylum Actinomycetota; class Thermoleophilia; order Solirubrobacterales; family 70-9; genus VAYN01. Next base: position 27,283 of record DASULS010000039.1, read on the forward strand.
GGGGGCGATCGACCGGACGATGATCGAGCTCGACGGCACCCCCATCAAGGGCCGCCTCGGCGCCAACGCGCTGCTCGGCGTCTCGCTCGCCGTCGCCAAGGCCGCCGCTGCCGACTCGCAGCAGCCGCTCTACCGCTATCTCGCCGAGCTCTACGGCGGCGGCGAGCCGGCCGTCCTGCCCGTGCCGATGATGAACGTGCTCAACGGCGGCGCCCACGCCGACAACTCGGTCGACTTCCAGGAGTTCATGATCGTCCCCGCCGGGGCGGAGAGCTTCTCCGAGTGCCTGCGGATCGGCACCGAGGTCTTCCACGCGCTGAAGAAGTCACTCGCTTCGCAGGGCCTCTCGACCGCCGGTGGCGACGAGGGCGGCTTCGCGCCGAACCTCGACTCCAACGAGGCGGCGCTGCAGGCGGTGCTGAGCGGAGTCGAGGCGGCCGGCTACGAGCCGGGGAGCGATGTCTTCATCGCCCTCGACCCGGCGACCAGCGAGGTCTTCGAAGGCGGTGCCTACGTGCTCGAGCACGAGGGCCGCACCCTCTCCTCCGAGGAGATGGCGGCCTACTGGGAGCAGGCCTGCTCGCGCTACCCGATCGTCTCGATCGAGGACGGGATGGACGAGGAGGACTGGGACGGCTGGAAGCTGCTGACCGAGCGCCTCGGCGACCGCGTGCAGCTGGTCGGCGACGACCTCTTCGTCACCAACCCCGAGCGGCTGCGGCGCGGCATCGAGCTCGGGGTCGGCAACTCGATCCTCGTCAAGGTGAACCAGATCGGCACCCTGAGCGAGACCCTGGAGGCGATCGGGATCGCCCGCGAGGCTGGCTACACCGCGGTGATCTCGCACCGCTCCGGCGAGACCGAGGACACGACGATCGCCGACCTCGCCGTCGCCACCGGCGCAGGCCAGATCAAGACCGGCGCCCCCTCGCGCTCGGACCGGGTCGCCAAGTACAACCGGCTGCTGCGGATCGAGGAGGAGCTGGGCGGTTCCGCGCAGTTCCCCGGCTTGAACGCTTTCGTCCAGCGCCGCTCCTAGATGCAGGAATGCGGGACCCGGCCGCGTAGCTCCGGGTATGGCAACGCGTCCGCAGGCCGGCCGCACCCGCGCGGCTACCAGTCGCCGTCCTGCCGCTCGCAAACGCCGCCCCGCGGCCCGCAGCGGGCCCAGCCGGATCAAGTGGGACCGGGTCGGGCGGATCGCCCTCACCGTCGTCCTCTTCGCCGTCCTCTACTCGTACCTCAACCCGGCGATCGACTTCGTCAAGACCTACACCGGGACGACGGCCGCCAAGGCCAAGCTGCACCAGCTCCAGCACGAGAACCGCCGGCTCCACGACCGCGTCCAGTCTTCCGAAGACCCGCTGGTCGTCAGCCAGGCGGCGCGGGCGCAGGGGATGGTCGCCGAAGGCGAAACCCCGATCGTCATCCGCGGCCGCTTCGGCGGCTGAGCAAGCTTCTGAGAGACTCCTGTGGTTGATCTCGGCTCCTACCTCCTGGGAGCCGCCCAGCTGGCTCTGGTCGTCGTCCCAGTGGCCTTCAGCGCTTATTCGCTGCGGAAGCGCCTGCTGCCAGCCTGGCAAGGAGCACCAGCACGCCTTGTTGAGTCGGTTGCCGCAGTAGCGCTCGTCATCTGGCTCTCCGAGATCCTCGGAACCTTCGGCCTGTTCTACGCAGGGGCTTTGATCGCGGCTTCGGTCCTTCTGGGTCTAGTTATGTGGTTCCTGCCGGGGGGTGGCGCCGATTTGGGGGACCATCCCGATAGGGATGGTGGGTCCAAATCGGGGACAGGACCCGCCGGCCCGGAACCCCGTGTCTCGCTACTGATCATGGCGCTGGTGATCGCGGCGACCGTGTTCAGCTGGGGCGTCACCACGCAGCATGCGTGGGATCGGGGGATCTTCAACTTCGACAGTCTCTGGTACCACCTGCCTTTCGCGGTGGACATGGCTCAGACGCATTCGGTGCTCGGGATGCATCACGTCGAGACGGTCTTCACGAACTGGTTCTATCCGCAGAACTCGGAACTGCTGCACGCAGTTGGGATGCTGCTGACGGGGCGGGACACGCTGAGTTTGTTCCTCAACTTCGGGTGGTTGGCCATCGCCTTCTTGGCGGCATATTGCGTAGGGCGGCCCTACGGACGCGGAGCGCTGACCGCGGTGGCCGCCGCCATCCTGCTCGAGTGCCACACGCTGGTCGTCCGCGACCCCGGCGCCGCCAAGAACGATCTCGCTGCGGCGGCGCTGCTCCTGGCCTCGGTCGCGATTCTGGTCGAGGCTTGGTCCCATCGCGCCCGCCCCTCGCAGGGTGTGGTTGAGCTTAGGCCTCCTATAGAGGCCAAAGCTCAACCACACCCGGGGGGAATGGAGCGCTGGGCGATTGCGGCGGCTGGGCTCGCGGCTGGGCTGGCGGCGGGGACGCGGGTTACGGGGTTGGCGATGGCGGCGGCTTTGACGGTTGCGGTTGTAGTGCTGGCGCCGCGGGGGCGGCGCTGGGTGGCGGCGGGATGGTGGTTCGTGCCCGCTCTGGCGGGCGGGGCGTTCTGGTACCTGCGCAACCTCGTCGTCGCCGGCAACCCGCTGCCCGAGGTGAAATCGCTGGGACCGATCTCGCTGCCCCATCCCGAACGGCTGCAGGAAGGCAGGCCCGACTTCACGATCGCCCACTACGCCACCGACACCGGCGTCTGGCGCCACTACTTCGCTCCCGGCCTGCACGAGGCCTTCGGCTCGCTCTGGCCGCTGATCGTCCTCGCTGCCGCCGTGGCGGCCCTGCTGGCCGTCTTCCGCGGCCGCGACCGGATCGTGCGCTGGGTCGGCATCGCCGCCCTCTTCGGCCTCGTCGCCTACCTTTTCACCCCGCTCAGCGCCGCCGGGGCGGAGGGGGAACCGGTCGGCTTCGGGATCAACATCCGCTACGTGATCCCGGCCCTGCTCGCCGGCATCGTCCTCGTGCCGCTGCCCCGTGCGCTCGACCCGCGGCGGCGGCAGGGGTGGGCGCTGGGGGCGCTGGTGCTGGTCTTCCTGGTCACCAACCGCCCCGACGAAGCCCTCCACGAAAAAGGCCGGATCTTCGCCCTGGCCCTGGTCGCCCTGCTCGCCGTCCTCGCCGGCGTCTGGCTGCTCCTGCGCTCTCGCCGCGTCGGCGCCGGGGTCGCGATCGCGGCCACCGCGGCGGCGGCCCTGCTCCTCGTCGCGATCGGCTATCCGGTTCAGCGCCACTACCTCGAGAACCGCTACGCCAACGCCGGCAAGCCGGCGGAACAGATCCCCGGCATGGAGCTCGACAGCGCCTACCGCTGGGCTCGCGACCTCAGCCATCAACGAATTGGCCTGGTCGGCACCACCGCCGGCTTCGCCGGCTACGGCTTCTACGGCACCGACCTCTCCAACCACGTCCAGTACCTCGGCGAAGAAGGCCCCCACGGCGCCTTCAACGCGATCACGACCTGCGCCGCCTTCCGCCGGGCCGTCAACGACGCCGACCTCGACTACCTCATCACCGCCCCCTTCCTCGACTTCGTCCACCCGAGCAAGCCGCTCCCCTCGCCGGAGCCGCGCTGGCTGCGCGGCGAAGAGAGCGCCGTCCGCCCCCTATTCGGCAGCGGCCCGGTGACCGTCTGGAAGGTGCAGGGGCGGCTCGATCCGGGCGGCTGCAGCCAGGACAACGCGCCCCTGCACTACCTCCCCGACACGCCGCAGAGCTGACTCAGGAAGCGTTCGAGCAGCGTTCGTTGACGAAATCGGCCCTGCAGAGGGTCCGCTCTTTCCACTTTCTCTGAAAGGCGGTGACGAAGGCCTTGAACTGCTGCTGCTTCCCGGCCTTTCCTGCCGCGCCATTTTCGATTTCGTACTGGATCTTCTGGCTGAGCAGTTGCAGCTTGACGCGCCGATCGACGTCCTCGGGGGTCAGCTTCGATTCGGCGAGGAAGTGGTGCCATTGGGCTTCGGTCTTGAAGTTTTGGTCGCGGATCTTTTCCGCTTCGGCTTCGACCTCCCTGTCGGTCGCGACCAAGCCGAGCTCCGCTGCCTCCCCTTCGATCCAGACTCCATCGAGGAGTTCGCCGAGGGCTTCTTCGGAGATCTTCTTGTACGTAGGGTCTCCAGGCTTAGGCGCCGAGGAAAGCTTCTGCTGGGCTGCGTGCTGATCGATTGCGTGTCGGAGCTCGTCGACGGTGACTTCACCCTGATCGGCTGGGACATCGCTGACGACGGCGACCGCCCCGGCTGGGACCTGCTGCTCTTCAGCGCCCGAGCCGGTCGTATCCGTGGCGCTGGAGCCACCTCCACAGCCGGCGAGCGCGAGGACGGCGAGAACCGCTCCTACAGCGAGAATCGCCGACAGCGATCGGAGCCCCGTCTCGCGGTATGCCTCGGCCCCCATCCGCAGCAACCTATCCGATCCGCATCGCGCTTCGACTCCGGGGCGGGCAGCTAGCATCGACCAATGGGCTATCCGCTCGAGAACGCGCTCTTCCAGTGGGAGGAGGGGAGGCGGGCGCTGCAGGCGATCGAGGACCCGCGCCGGCGCCGCCTCGCCGACCGCGTGGTCGACGCGATCCGGGAAGAGCTGCGGCGGCGGATCGGGCCGACGTTTTCCGCCGCCGAGCTGGCCGACCTCTACGGCAAGGGCACCGACTGGTGCCAGCAGGTGGCGCTCGACGTGGCGCCGGCGATCGAGGACGACGCCCAGACGCTCGGCGACGCAGCCTTCTGGCTTTACCTGCGCGGGGCTAGCGACTTCGCGGGCGGGCGCCAGCTGCCGGTCTAGTCGTCTGAGTCGTCGGACTCGGAGTCGCCGTTCTCGCCGGGCTCGCTGCTGCCGGCGCGGCGGATGACGATCTGGTCGGCCTCGATGCGGACGGTGACGTCGCGTTTGCCGGCCCAGTGCTCGGTGTAGACGGGGTTGTCCTTCACCGCGGCGTCGAGCCAGAGGCCGTAGCCGTCGGTCTCGCCGTGGTCGAAGGTCGCCTCGAGCTCTTTGCGCCGACTCCGCCCGCCGCGGCGGCCGCGACGACGACGCCTGCGGCGCCCAGCACCGGTACCGGTGCCGCCGCCGGACTCGCCCTGCTCCTCGCGCTCCTCGTCCTCGTCGCCCTCGCTCTCGTCGGGCGCCTCGGCTTCCTCGGCCTCGGTGGCCGCCTCGATCTCGGCTTCGATCTCGTCGCGGAGGTCGACTTCGTTGGAGCTGGCGTTCTCGGCGTCGGGCGAGAGGTCGTACTGCTTGCGGAACTCACGCAGCTCGGTCGCGCTGATCTCCAGCTGGTGCGCGATCCAGGCGTCGGTCCGGCCCTGTTGCACCCAGGCGCGGATCTGGTTCAGCTGCGGCTTCAGCGAGCGTCGAGCCATCGGCGCGCGAGTCTATTGAAGGAGGGCATTCGGAGGCGGAGAGGCGGCGGTGCCTAGGACATCAAGAAGGAGAGGGCCTCGAACATCGCCAGCACGACGACGACGACGGTGGCGGTGAGGCAGACGGCGAGGACGCTGAAGCGGACCTTGCCCTCCTGCTCGACACGGTTGATTTTGCGCGCCCGCGACCGGTTCGCCGCACGGCGGCGCAGCTGCTCGCGCCGGCGGCGCTCGAGGTAGGTCTCCTGCTCGAACGCCGTCTCGAACTGGGAGATGCTCTGTCGCATTCGCATAGAAGGGGGCCCGGAGGCCAGCGGGCACCGTAGCAAAAGATCTTGCAGGCCTCACGATTCGCTCACAAATCAGCAGGCGCCCCAGAGGCCCCTACCGGCCCGCGCAGCCGCTGTCTGAAGCCGTTTGAAGCGTCTCGCAAAGCTCGTGTTCGGGGCGATTTCGAGGGTCCGGGCGAGGCCGCGGCGGACCAGTTCGGCGTTGACGAAGCGGCGGCCGAGGTGGACGTAGGCGAGCAGCCGCCCGTAGACGTCGCGCCGCTCGGCGTCGAAGTCGAGCCGCACCCGTCGCCCGGTGACGAGGCGGGCGTTGAAGCGGTGCGCCCGCGGGCCGAAGCACTGCACCGGCGTCCCCGGCTTCACCGTCTCCGGCGTGTCGACGCCGATGTAGCGGACGTCCTCGGCGCGGCCGTCCAGCCGCACTTCGATCGTGTCGCCGTCGACCGCCCGGATCACGTAGGCGACGGCGCTGCGCAGCGGCTCCTCGCCGAGGCGCAGGTGCTCCCACGGCCGCACCAGCACGACCGCGACGAGTAGAAGCAGCACGGCGCTGCCGATCTGGTTGCTGCCACGAAAAAGGCCCACCCCCGCCTAAGCGGAGATGGGCCCGCAACTCTCCCCCCTGAGCTACGGCGTGCGCCGCACGTTGCCCAAAAGCGTCTCTTTGATCTGGCCGATGATCTCCAGCGCCTCGTTCCAGTCGCGCTGCCAGACGTTGCGGCCGAAGATGACGCCGGAGCCGCCCGCCTCCATCACCTCGCGGGTGTTCTGCAGGACGGTCTCGTCGTCGGTCTTGGAGCCGCCGGAGAGGACGACCAGCGCCCGCCCGGCCGACTCGACGCACTGGCGGATCGCCTCGGTCTGGTCGACTTCCATCTCGTTGTAGGGCGCGGGGGCGTCCTTGTCCTTGCCGGGGTCGATCTTCGGCATGTTGAGCTTGACGACGTCGGCGCCCATCTCCATCGCCATCCGGGCGGCGTAGTCGATCGCGTAGAAGCTGTTCTGGCCGCCCTTGGCCTCGACCGCTTCGCCGCGCGGGTAGGACCAGACGACCAGCGGCATCCCGAAGCGGTCGCATTCCTCGCGCACCCCGCGCAGCTGGGCGAGATCCTCGTCCTGGCGCGGCGAGCCGACGTAGAGCGTGTAGCCGATCGCATCCGCGCCGAGGCGGACGCCGTCCTCGACGCTGGCGTTGCAGGTCGAGAGCGCCTTCGAGGAGGAGGGGATGTCGGTCTTGCCGTTGACCTTGAGGATCAGCGGCACCCGGCCGGCGTAGTCGGGGTAGTACTTCTCGGCCATCCCGATCTGGCAGGCCAGGGCCGAGTAGCCGGCCTCGGCGGCGAGCCGGAACTGGTAGTCGGGGTCCTTGGAGGCGGGGTTGGGGAAGAAGTCGCGGGGGCCGTGCTCGATCCCCTGGTCGATCGGCAGCAGCATCAAGGTCCCGTTGCCCGGTCCGAACTCGAACAGGAGGCGGTGCAGGCGGGCCCGTTTGCCCGGCGGCAGGACCTCCAGCAGCGATTTCTGCTCGGTCAGACTCTTCAGCTCCACGTCAATTTCCTCCTCGAAGATGGGTGTATCGGCAGTATGTCATCGGCATCCGCGATCGGCAGCCGAGGCCGGGGTGCCAAGCTGCGGGTATCCTCGATTGCATGAGCGAGACTGAGCTCAGCGTCATCTGCAAGAACTGCGGCTCCGAGGTCAGTCCCTACGTCACCGAGTGCCCGTACTGCGGAGCCCGTCTGCGCAAGCGCGCCCCCAAGCTGGAGCGCCGTGGCGACGCGCTCGAGGCGCAGGAGCCGCGCCGGCGCCGGCGCCGGATCCCGCGCCCGCGGCGGCCCAGGTTCGCGGTCGCCGGCGAGCGCCCCTACGCGACCCTGGCGGTGATCCTCGGCTCCGCCGCCCTGCTGCTGGTCCAGAAGGCTGGCGGGCAGGGCCTGGCGACCTACGGCGGCCTGATCGTGCCGGTGCAGGGCGAGTGGTGGCGCTACCTCACCGCTCCCTTCGCCTACATCGACGTCGGCTACCTGTTCGTCGTCGCGGTGGCGCTGGCGATCTTCTCGACCGGGGTCGAGCGGCGGCTCGGCACCCTGCCGACGGCGGTCCTGCTGCTCGCCTGCGGTGCGCTGGGGGTGGTGGTCGGCGGCGCCGTCGCCGACGCCCGCGGCGAACTCACCGTGATCGCCGGCGGCAACGGCATGGCGCTGGGCGCGCTCGCCGCCTGGTTCGCGATCCGGCGCGCCGAAGTCCACGGCAAGATCGGCGAGGAGTACGACCTGATCGGGGTCGCGGTCGCCGCCATCGTCCTCATCGCGCTGCCGCTCTTCGCCCCCACCGCCGACTTCTACGCGGGTCTGGCGGGAGGCTTGGTGGGAGGCCTGGCCGGCCTCGCCGCCTCCGCCTTCCATCACGAGTGAGCGCCGCTACGGACTAGGCTCTCCTTCGTGCCCAGCGAGAGCGAGTTCGAAGCGGCGATCGAGCGGCTGCTCGACCCGGAGCGTTTCTCCGAGGCCGAGCGCGTCGTCGCCCAGGCCGCGCCGCAGCTGCAGAAGGTCCTCGCGGCCGCCCTCGCCGAGGGCGGCTGGTTCGGCGAGCCGCACGAGGCCGAGGCGCTCAAGGCCGCCACCGTCCCCGACCCCGACGAGCGGCTCGCCGCCGTTCGCGGCCTGCTCGCCGAGGAGGCGCGGATGGGGATGATGGTTGGGGTTGCGGTCGGCTGGGCACTGAAGGAAGAGATGGCAGGTTCCAAAGATCCGGGAGGAGAGAGCTAGAGATGGAGATCAAATTTCACGGCCAGTCGTGCTTCGAGCTGAGCGAGGGGGAGACCACGGTCCTGGTCGACCCGTTCCTGAAGCCGAACAACCCCGCAGCGGTGCACACGGCCGAGGAAGTGGAGCCGACCCACATCGCGATCTCCCATGGCCACGCCGACCACATCGCCGACGCCGTCCCGGTCGCCAAGCGCACCGGCGCCCATTGCGTCGCGATCGTCGAGATCGCCGAATGGCTGAGCGGGCAGGGGATCGAGAAGGTCAGCGACCCCAATCTCGGCGGCACCGTCGAGTTCGACTGGGGCTACGTCAGCCTCGTCCCGGCCTGGCACACCAGCACGATTCCCGGCTCCGAAGAAGCCCCGTTCAGCGCCGAGCACGGCATCGTGATCGGCTCTGCTGCCGGCCTGGTGATCAAGATCGGCGAGACGACCGTCTACCACGCCGGCGACACCTGCCTCTTCAGCGACATGAAGCTGATCGCGCAGCGCAGCGACGTCGACGTCTTCCTGGTCCCGATCGGCGGCCACTACACGATGGACCGCCATGACGCCGTCGTCGCCTGCGAGCTCGTCGGCGCCAAGACGGTGATCCCGATGCACTACGACACCTTCCCGCCGATCGAGACCGACGCCGGGGCCTTCAAGGCCGACGTCGAGGCGCAGACCTCCTCGTCGGTGGTGGTCCTCGACCCGGGCCAGACGCACAGCGTCTAATGCGAGCGTCATGAGTATCCGGTTCCGTCAGGTTGAGCGTGGATCCGGCCGCCGAGGAACAGAGCAGCGTCCGCGCGGGTGGCACCGAATCCGACTTTGACCACACTGGAGTGGGGACAAAATCGGATGCGCGTTCTGCCGACGCTACCCAAGCGCGATCCTGGGTCGCAGCCTGAGCGAACCGGATACTCATGTGCGAGCGTTATACGCAGCGGGGCTCAATCGCTGGAGCTGCGGGATCGGCCCGCCAACACGATTAATGGAAGTCCTTGGTTCCAGTAGATCCGTTCGTGTGGCTTATCCATCTCTGCCGTTACCTGTTTTTTCTTGACTTCCAAGCGCCGAAGACGCAGCCTGATGAGTGGACGTTGGAGATGGGGATGCCATACGCAGTCGGTAACGAAGGCGGCTGCGTCTCGAGCTAGTTGAGATAGGGAAAGACGTACACCGCCCCCAGTCTCCAAGTCTCCTCCTGCTCGATCCAGGCTCTCTTCGCTTTTTTCCCGCGCAGCTGCCGCTACAACGAGATAAAGCTCTACCGCCCTCCGATTGATTCCCGCGACGAGGGCCAGGGAGCTCAACTCGTTGGCGGACTCTAGGAAAGCCTCTTTCTTAGCTGGAACCCAATGAGTGTCCTCGACGGCAGCGATCTTACGTAGGACTTTGGCCCGTAGTTCGCGGCGCTCATGTCGTTGTCCAAATAAGGGGCCAAGAATTGACTGAACGACAGCTCCTCCCAAGGCGCCTCCCGTCAGAGCGGTTACGTCTACCGCCATGAAGCAAGCATAGGCTTGCCAAACTGGCTGCGCGGCCAGTTTTCGGTGCTAGGCTCGGTCGGCAAGCCGCAGCCGAGCGAGGAGAGTGGAGATGGAGGCCAAAGAGGCAACTGGGATGCAGTCGAGGACCGAGCGCGCCGACTTCCAGGCGACCGCGGACCCGGCGCTGAACGAGGCGGCGGACCGGACCGCCGAGATCAAGCTGCTCAGCTACGCCGAGCTCTATGACCTCTGGGAGCGCCAGCAGTGGCAGACCCAGGAGCTCGACTTCAGTCGCGACCGCGAGGACTGGCACCAGCGGATCAGCGAGGAGGAGCGCTTCCAGCGGATGTACGGGCTCTCCTCGTTCTTCATCGGCGAGCAGAAAGTGGCCGAGGAGCTGGGGCCGATCATGCGGGCGGCGCCGACCGAGGACCAGAAAATCTTCCTCTGCACGCAGATCGCCGACGAGGCGCGCCACGTCCGCTTCTTCGAGCGCTTCTACCGCGAGGTCGGGGTGCTGGAGTCCGACGCCCTCAGCGACATGCTGGAGGAGACCTCCGCCCACCTCAACGCCAAGTTCGGCGACCTCTTCGACGGGATGCTGAAGGAGCGCACCGACCGTCTATCCAGCGAGCCCGAGGACGTCGAGGCGCTGGTCGAGGCGGTGACGCTCTACCACATGGTGATCGAGGGGATGCTGGCCCTGACGGGGCAGCACTTCATCATGGACTTCAACGAACGCGAGGGGACGCTGCCGGCCTTCGTCGAGGGCTTCTCCAACGTCGCCCGCGACGAGCACCGCCACGTCGCCTTCGGCTCGGTCTTCCTGCGCGAGAAGGCGCGCGAGGACGACCGCTACAAGCAGGCGATCCAGCGCACCCTCGAGCAGGCTCTACCGCTCGCCGACGGCGTCCTGCAGCCGCCCTGGGCCGAGGGCGCGGGAGACGACTTCGAGCTGTTCGGCTACTCGCTGGAGGAAACCCGTCAGTTCGCCGGCACTTGCCTGATGCGCCGGCTCAAAGTCATAGGCCTGGCGTAGTCGGCAGTTCGCTCAGTTCAACCGGCGGGACGCTGCCCGCTTCAGAAGCAGGCGGTTCAGCCGGGGGCGGAGGCGGCGGTGGGCTCGGCGCGGGTGCCGGTTCGACCGGCGGGGGCGGGCTGCCGACGGTCACGTGTTCGGTTTCGCCGCCGGCGGGGGCACCGGCGACTTCTTCGGAGGGGATCGCGGCGCCGATGCTTTCGCCGTCGGAGTCGATGCCTTCTTCGGCGCTCGACTGGTCGGCGGCTTCTTCTTCGGCCGCCGTCGGGGTCGTGGCCGGAGGCGCTTCTGCTTCGACCGGCGGCGTCGCTTCGGTCGGGACGGGGACCGGGGCCGCTTCGACTACTTCCTTCGGCTTCGGATCGGAGACGGGGGCGGCTTCAGCCGTGGCGATCGCGGGCCTCGCCGGCGGCGAGTAGGTGGGAGCCGGCTGGACCCGGGCGGACGGCGTGGGAGGGGGAGCTTCGGTCGTCGACTGCTTCACCTCGACCGCGCCGGCGGTGAGGACGGCGGCGGTGACGACGCCGGCGACGGCCTTGGTCCCGATCGCACCGCCGAGGGCTCCGAGCCCGCCGGCGGCGGAGCTGCCGCTGATCGCGGCGCCGACGCTGCCGAGCGCTCCGGCTCCCGCACCCGCGGTGCTGGCGCCGGTCGCTCCGGCGGCCGCGCCGCCGGTTCCGCTGAGGCCGAGCTTGGAGGCGATGAAGCCCTTGAAGGCGACCAGCGGCCCGACCGGGAAGAGCGCGGCCAGGGCCTTCTCGTTGGAGCGGAGCTGGGAGCGGAAGTCGGCGCACTCGTCGCACTCGCGCACGTGGCGTCGCACCGGCGCCGAGGCCTTGCGCAGGCCCTCGGCCGCTTCGGAGAGCTCGATCCGGACCTCGCCGCAGGTCAGCAGGCGCGCCTGGCTCGCCTCGGTGAGGGAGATCCGGGCCCGCACCAGCAGCGACTTGACCGAGGGCACGGTGGTGTCCATCGCGGCGGCGATCTCCTCGTAGGAGAGGGCGTCCATCTCCCGCAGCAGCAGGGCGGAGCGCTGGGTCTCGGGAAGTTTGTTGACGTCGCTGAGGATCTGGCGGAACTCCTCGCGGTTGTGGACCTTCTCGGCGGTCGAGGCGGCGTCGACCTCGGGGACCATGTCCATCGATTCCTGCGCGTCGGCCTTCGGCTTGCGCAGGTAGTTGAGGCAGCGGTTACGGGCGATCCGGTAGAGCCAGGGGCGGAGGTTGATCTCGCGCTCGTCGGCCAGCATCGCTTTGTAAGCGTTGACGAAGACCTCCTGCAGGACGTCTTCGGCGTCCTCGGTCGAGCCCAGCATCTGGCGGCAGAACCCGAGCAGGCGGCCCTGGTAGCGGTCGACGATCGTCTCGAAGGCTCCGGGGTTGCCGCTGCGCGCCATCGCGATCAGCTTCTCGTCCCCCTGCAGCTTGAGCAGGGGGGAGCGACGGGCCAAAAGGCCCCGGCGACTGGCGTGAGTTAGGGCTGATGCCTCCAAAGAGATCTCCCTGGGAAGGACGGTTCCAGGTACATAGACACGCTAACAGGGCCGAAGTTGCGTCCCTAGAACATTTATTGCCGTTTTAGGGCTCGGGAAAACCCGCAAGGAGCAGGGGAAAGGACGACGGCGACTAGATCCTCTGCAGCAGTTCTGCCTTCTTCGCCGCGTACTCCTCGTCGGTGAGGGCGCCTGCGCCATGCAGTTCCTGCAGCTGGCGCAGCGCTTCATAAGGAGCGTCGCCGCCCCCGTCGTCGGGAGCCGCCGGGGCTCGTTTGTGGATGCCGGTCGCCTTCATCGCCTTGGCAAGGTCTTTGACGGCCGCTTCGAGCTCGTCAATCGCGCCGCCGATGTCCCGGTCCTCGCGGGGCGGCTTGGTCTCGGCCCAGAGGTCCACCTCCGGCACGAAGCCACTCAGCCGGTCGAGCGGGAGCCCGTATATGCCGTTGCCGTACCACTCGATGCTCTGGTCTGAAACCGCCCGCTCGAGCGCCCCGCGCAGCTCCGGAGCGTCGTCCTCGAGGCCGAGCCGGCCGGAGATGTGATCGAGGCTGACGAGGCCGAAGTTGCCGGCGAAGGCGACGATCTTCTGCTCGAGCTGCCTGATGTGGGGCGAGTCGAGCAGTTGCTTGTCCGCCCACTCGGTCGTATCCCACCTGATCCCGCGGAAGTTGACCCCGACGCGGCGTATGTAGCCATCGCTTTGGGCGATTCTCATCGCCCGCTCGAGGGTGGTGTCGTCCTTGCCCGCGGCGCCGACCGCGCCGGCGATCTCGCCCATCGTCGACTCGGAGACCGCTTGCAGGTGCTCGACGATTTGCTTCGCCATCTTCTCGGCGGGACCCGGATGGCGCGCCGCCTCGAGGGCCGCGTCCCAGTTCTCGGGAGGGTCGCTGACGCTGCGCGATGCCGTCGCCGCAGCCTTGACCGCCATGATCGCCGCGATCGCCCGGCGGCCCTGCTCCTGCACCGCATCTCGTTCTTCGGGCGGGAGCGCGTTCCATTTCCTGACCAGCGAGTAGCCGCTTTTCAGCGTCGGCACCGCGCGCGTGGCGTAGAGGATGAACGGCATGGTCAGCCTCGGAAGCGCCCGAGCAATCCCCGCTTTGGCGGCGGCGTCGGCTTTGCCATCAGTTCCCGGCGCATCAGCACGCCCACGCCGATCAGCTGCACCAGCCACCGCATCGGCATATCGCGGTCGACGTCCTCGTCGAAGTCTCCGAGCCAGCCGGGGTTGTCCTCCTTGACGCGGGCGTACGCCCACTCCTGGATCTCCGAGGAGTCGAGGTTGTCCGGGCTGCCGGCGATGCCCGCTTGGAGCACCGCGAATTTCTGCCAGCCGACCGGGAGCCGCTCGGAGCGCTGGTCGTATACGGCCATCGCGCTCTCCGCGGCGGCCTGGAGATCGGCTTCTGGGGGGCGCACGCTCGGTGGGTTTTCCCGGTAGAACCGCTCCAGCACCTGATCGCATTCCAGGAACCGATGGAGGCGGTCGGTCTCGGTCGGGTCGAGGTCTGGAAGCACGAAACGACCATCCTGCTGGATGGTTCTGAGATCTGGATCGGCCGCGTAGTCAGGCACTTTCGCCTCCCTTTGACTGGTTAGTGAGTTCTCAGAAAGAGAACGCATAATTCCTATACCACTGAGCAAAGGAATGCAGCGAGGGTGCCTGGGAGTGCCCGGGGCGGGACTCGAACCCGCAAGCCCCCGAGGGGGCGGCGGCTTTTAAGGCCGCTGCTTTTGCCAGTTTCGCCACCCGGGCCCCTCGATGGTAGCCCGGGTGCGGCGAGAGGCAATAGGCTGCGCCGATGGCTGAGCATGGCGGCAGGCTGGTCGCGAAGGCGCTGAAATCGCGCGGCGTCGAGCATCTCTTCACGCTCTCGGGCGGGCACCTCTTCTCGATCTACGACGGCTGCAAAGAGGAGGGGATCGGGCTCGTCGACGTCCGCCACGAGCAGACCGCCGCCTTCGCCGCCGAGGGGATCGCGAAGGCGACCCGCGGCGTCGGCGTCGCTGCGCTGACCGCCGGGCCGGGGGTGACCAACGGGATGAGCGCGATCGCCGGCGCCCAGGCCAACAGCTCGCCGGTCTGCGTGCTCGGCGGACGGGCGCCGGAGCTGCGCTGGGGCTCGGGCTCGCTGCAGGAGATCGACCACCTGCCCTTCGTCTCGCCGCTGGTCAAGTCGGCGGAGACGGTCAAGGACCCGGCGCAGATCGGGGCGATGACCGCCGCCGCACTCGACCTCGCCGCCGCCGCTCCGAGCGGCCCGACCTTCGTCGACTATCCGCTCGACGTCGTCTTCACCGAGGCCGAGGTCGAGATCCCGCCGCTGCCGCAGGCGGGCGGGGCGCAGGCGGCCGCGGGGGTCGAGGAGGCGGCGGCGCTTTTGGCCGCGGCCGAGCGGCCGGCGATCATGGCCGGCACCGGCCTCTACTGGGGCCACGGAGAGGAGGAGCTGCGGGCGCTGGCCGAGGCGCTCGGCATCCCGGTCTTCCTCAACGGGCTCGGGCGCGGCTGCCTGCCGGCCGATCACGAGCTTGCCTTCAGCCGCGCCCGCGGCACGGCGCTGCAGGGCGCCGACGTCGCCCTCGTCGTCGGGGTGCCGATGGACTTCCGGCTCGGCTTCGGCGGCAGCTTCGGCGAGGAGACGAAGATCGTCCGCCTCGACGTCGCGCCCAACGCGCTGCTGCGCAACCGGGCGCCGGAGGTGGACCTGGTCGGTGATGTGCGCGCGACCCTGGCGGCGCTGCGCGAGGCGGCGGCTGGGGGCGAGGCGCGGACGCGCCCCTGGCTCGAGCAGCTGCGGGGCGTCGAGGAGGAGAGGCGGGCGGCCGAGCGCGCCGAGCTCGAGGACCCGCGCTCGCCGCTGCACCCGGTGCGCGTCTACAAGGAGCTCGGCGAAGTGCTCGACCGCGACGCGATCGTCGTCGGCGACGGTGGCGACTTCGTCTCCTACGCCGGCCGCTTCATCGACACCTACCAGCCCGGCTGCTGGATGGACCCCGGCCCGTTCGGCTGCCTGGGGGCCGGGCCGGGGCAGGCGATCGGGGCGAAGATCGCCCATCCGGATCGCCAGGTCTGCCTGCTCCTGGGCGACGGCGCCTTCGGCTTCGCGGGCATGGAGTTTGACACGATGTCGCGTCACGGTTTGGGCGTCGTCGGGGTGATGGGCAACAACGGCATCTGGGCGCTTGAGCACCACCCGATGAAGTTCCTCTACGGCTACTCGGTGGCGGCCGAGCTGCAGCCGGAAACGCGCTACGACGAGCTGGTCGAATCGCTCGGCTGCGATGGCATCCTGGTCCGCGAGCCGGGCGAGCTGCGGCCAGCGCTGGAGCGCGCCTTCGCCTCGGGGCGGCCGACCTTGGTCAACGTCCTCACCGATCCCGAGGTCGTTTACCCGCGCAAGTCGAATTTGGCTTGAGAAGGCCAAAAAAAGAATCGACCGCCATGACTGGCGGTCGATTCAAGTCGGCCCCTCAGGACGGGCAGGGGTACGTCTTCAGGGACCTTTATTAGGTGGGCCCAGACGGCGGGAGGCGCCATGATGCGGCAATCGCCCAAGCCCTATATGTCCGGGGGACAAGGTGAAGCGAACCCCACCTCTTGCCCGGGTGCAAACAGTATGTACCCGCCTATCCGTTTCGTCTACCGTCTGTTTCAGTTTTTAATCAAAAGTCAGTACGAGCTCCTACCGATTTGTCTGATTTCAAAGCACTTACCTGCCGAATTGGCTAACCGCTAATCAGACAGACTGTCCAGTTAGTACCGCGTAGTTTTTCGCGGTCCGGGGTGGTTGACTACGGAAGCGCGACTGCCGCGAGCGCGGTCCCGTAGAGGATGTCGTGCTCGGAGACGGTGATCTCCTCGAGGCCGAAGGCGCGCATCGCCTCGACCAGGATCACCACGCCGGCGACGATCGTCGGCGCGCGGTCGGGGTGCAGGCCGGGGATCTCGACCCGCTCGGCGAGGGGGGCCGAGGCCAGCTGCGAGAGCATCCGCTGGATCGAGGGCAGGGCGAGGACGTGGCCGTGGACGCGGCTGGGGTCGTAGGGCTCCAGCGCCATCTCGACCGCGGCCAGCGAGGTCGGGGTGCCGGCGACGGCGATGCCGTGCGCGGCTGTGGCGTCTTCGCCGACCGAGGCGAGGATCAGGCCGCGCACGTCTGTGGCCAGGGCTTCGAGCTCGCCGGCGGTGGGGGGGTCGCTGGCGATGCAGCGCTCGGTGTGGCGGACGACGCCGGCCTGCAGGGAGTCGTGGAAGGAGATCTCGCTGCCGGTGCCGACGACCATCTCGGTCGAGCCGCCGCCGATGTCGATCACCAGGGTCGGCTCGGTTGGCGTGTGCTCGGAGGTTGCGCCGAGGTAGGTGGACCGCGCCTCCTCCTCGCCGTCGAGGACACGGGCCGAGAGGGCGAAGCGCTCGCGCAGCTCGGCGATGAAGGCGCTGCCGTTGTCGGCGTCGCGGACGGCGCTGGTGGCGATCGCGTCGACCGTCTCGGCGCCGAGCTCCTGGAGGATGCCGACGTAGCCGCCGATCGCCGTGCAGACGTCCTCGATCGCCTCGTGGGCGAGGTGGCCGGAGAGGTCGACGCCGCGGCCCAGTCGCGTCACCGTGCTGCGCCGCTCGACCGGCGAGACCCGCCCGCCCTCCACATCCGCGACCAGCAACCGCGTCGAGTTGGTCCCGACGTCGATCACCGCGACTCGTTTTCCCCCTTCAGCCACCCGGCAACTCTAGACAGCCGCTCCCACCGGAAGACCCCCGCCAAATTGCTAACATCGAGAGTCCGCCGCGGGGTGGAGCAGCCAGGTAGCTCGTCGGGCTCATAACCCGAAGGTCGCAGGTTCGAATCCTGCCCCCGCTATAGGAAAAGGCCCCGGAAACGGGCTAGAAGAGCGGGTTATGGCAGACACCCAAGAAATCGAGCTGGTCTTCGAGCCCCAGGACGAAGGCGGCTACCACGTCTACGCGCCGGACCTTCCCGGTCTCCACACCCAGGGCGAGGACATGGACGACGCGATGGCGAACGCCAGCGAGGCGGTCGCCCTCTACGTCGAGGGACTGCGCGAAGACGGCGAGCCGCTCGACAGCGGCGTGATCCGCCGCTCGATTCCCCTGCCGGCGTGAGCCCGCGCCAGCCGGTCGTCTCCGGCGAGCGCCTGATCAAGGCGCTGCGCAAGGAGGGCTGGGAAGTTGTCCGTCAACGCGGCAGCCACGTCCGCTTGAAGAAGGCGGGGCGCAGGCACGCGCTCGTCGTCCCGTTGCACCGGGAACTCCGTCGCGGCACCCTCGCCGGCATCCTCCGCGACGCCGACCTCAGCGCCGACGACTTGCGGCGCCTGCTCGACTAACCGGACAGCAGGTCGCGGAACTCAGTCATCCCTTTCGCTCCGAGAAGGTGGAGGACGGCGGTGGCATCAGATCGGGCTTTCTCGTTGCCAGAGCCGAGAGTCGCCGTAAGGGTTTGGCGCACCTCGTCGACGGACCCGAGTACCGACCAGCCTTCGGGGTCGGTGACGATCATCAGCCGCAGAATCTCGACGACCTCCCGTGGGTGCTCGCTCGTCATCCGGGGCAGCGCCTCATAGACAACGTGGTCGGGGTCGAGTGGGACACCCAACTCAAGGACAGCCTGCCCTTGAGTCAGCAGCCAATCATCCTCGAACTGGCGGGCACCGAACCAGGCGCCGAACTCTCCGAGTGATTCCTGCTCCTCCTGCCCTTCGGCGAAGATCCACTCCCAGGTCTCGACCATGCGGGCTCGCATCTCCTCAGAGAGCTCTGGGTTGCCGTGCTCAAGCTGCCAGCCAACGTTGCGGATCGCCCGCTTTCTGATCTCGACTGGCGCAACCCGCCAGAAGCGGGCGAAGACGCCGTCGGGAGCGAGGTCGATCACATTGTTGAAGCGCAGATAGAAAAGGTGTTCTCCGAGGTGCTCGCGTGGATTCCCGGCGATGTAGCGGTTCTCATCGACCTCCTCGAATCGGTCGACAGCGAGGTCATAGCTCTCATGCAAGACCTCAAAGACAGCGATATATGCCCGGTTGAAAACGACGTAGGCGTTCCAGGCAGCAGAGAAGAAGGATGCCGCCTCGTCGTCGATCGGAAAGAGCTTTGGCACCAGCGACCTAGCCCACCTCTCATCCATCCGAACGAACTGAACGAACCACTGCCCGAGTACGGCGCGGATCGCCAGCGAGCGCTCGATGGTCGGGTCGAGGCGACGATCGACTGCCGCGACGACCTCCGGGAGGGAACTAATGCCCTCGAAAGAGTTCTCCGCTTCGAGTGCTCGCTCGACCCAGAGGGCGTAGCGGACTGCCGCGTGAAGCGCCTCACCGCGGACCGAGTTGATCGCCACCGTGGCCGGTTCATTTCCTTCATCTCTGTCGGGTGAGGGGTCTGGATCATCGAGGCAAGCCTCGATGATCTGCCAGACGCGGACTCGCTCGGCAAATGGGACTTCGGCCTCGCTCTCATTCAGTCCGTTAGAGAGCAGGCTGACCACCGTCCTCCGTAGCCAGTTCGTAGGCGCGTCGCCCTCGCCCTCGTTCGGCTCTGAATCCGCGGCCGCCACCCGCTCGCAGAGGTCAAGAACCGGCTCCCATGAGAAGACTGCCTTCTCCTTGGCGGCTTTATCGAGGCCGCCAAGGAAACCGCGCACGTAGTCGGGGGCAAGAGCAGCGAACTCCGGTGCAACCTCGGCGAAGCCTTGCGCGTCCTTTTCTACCGCGCCCTCAAGGATTCGACCCAAGCCCTCCGACGATGGATTTTCCGGGCCATCCTCGGCGGGCTCCCAGGCTCGCAGGGCCTCCAGCGTTCCGCCTGGCCCCATCTCCACCAGCTCCTCGACGCTGTAGGGGGAGGTCGGCCCGCTCCAGTGAGTCACAACGGAGTGGAAAGTCGGGTGCTCGGGCTTGCCAAACTCGGCCAGTAGGTGTTCGTATTCGGCCTTCGCCTCGCCGTCTAGGTGATCGGCGATGAGCGCGTAGCGTTCGAGTCGCCAGTAACGGCGGCGGAGTTCGAACTGTTCCTCGGTGATGCCGCGTTCTTCTTTGGCGGTCGTCAGCTTGAGATCGGGGCCGGCGCCGATCAGCGCCAGGATCGACCCCTTCTGCGCGTCATCGAGATCACCGAAGCGAGCTCGCAAAAGCTCTGCGTACTCGTGCCAGACATTGATGTCGTCGATCAATGCCTCGTCGGCGAGCGCGTCTGCCACTTGTTGCGGCGATCCGAATCGGGCCAGGACGAAAAGCGCCAGACGACTGAAAAGCGACCGGTCATGTCGGCTCAGCTCAATGAGCACTAAGTCCCGAGACTCATGGCCTTTCTCCGCCTCCGCGAGAGCGGTGTCTCGGACGGCCTCTACGAGCGTGTCGAGGAGGCTGTTGCCGGTGTTCTGCGCATGGTCCTCGATCGCCGAGCGCCAGATGTAGCTGGGATCGAAGTTCGAGTCCTCGTCGACGCCGAACTCGATTGCGTCCGCGAGTCGGTGGCAGAGAAAGCGGAAAGCCTTCTCAGGTTCGACCTCCATCATTGGCGGCCATGCTTTCTCGACGATCTTTCCGTAATCCCATTCGCCAATCATCGAGACGGCGCGTCGCCGAGAGCCGCGACCTTCGTCCTCCGGGGCAGCAGAAACCTTCAGAAGGGTTCCTGCCAGGCGGAAGGCTGCCGCAATCTCGCCCTCCATTGCAAGGTGGGCAAGCAGGTCGCCGGCGGCTTGGGGGTACGACACCAGATGTCCGTCGTAGTGGGCCAACCACTGCTGCTCAGGTCCAGCGACTCGGGCAGCGAGCTGGCCCGACAGGGAGGCCGCGGCGGTGGCAATGTCCTGATGGACGCGGGGGTTCGCCGTCTCTGGAATCCGCTCGATCGCTTCCACGACCCGCTCGGGGTCCTCGGCGGCTATTCGAGCTAGGTACTGCGACTCCGGCCAGTTCGGGAACCTAATCCAGGTCTGACCCTCTTTCGTCGTTCCAGTTTCAGGTGGCGTGGGATTCAGGAAGAAGCCCTCCTCAAGCAGGAAGGGCAGCCAGGAGGCATCAATGTGGCCGAAGAAGTAGTCGAGGTTTGCCGCGCTCGCGCGGATCAGTCTCACCGCCTCTGAACGGCTGCGCTCCGTCACGTCGGCGGTCCTTCTTCGAGCAGCTCGTCGATTTCGCTGAAGTCCTCGAACGTCCGGGGCTGAAACCAGGCGAGAAGAAAGGTCTCGAAGCCTTCGACCAACGACGAGAATGCTTCGGCGTCGGTGGGGTGCTCACCGTGCAACACTCGGTCGAACTCTTCGCGGAATTCAAGGAGTGCTTCTATGCGACCCTCCTCGATGTCTGGCGGACCTACGCGCTGGACTGGATCGAGGCCGGTGAGCGTCTCCTGGGCTCGGTCCCGGCGGCTGAGATGACCCTTCCCCGCATCGTCAAGGAATTGGTCGACGGCGAAGACCGCCGGATCGCAGTTGTCGACCAAGCCTCGGTCG
Source organism: Solirubrobacterales bacterium (assembly GCA_036278095.1). GTDB lineage: Bacteria > Actinomycetota > Thermoleophilia > Solirubrobacterales > 70-9 > VAYN01. Next base: position 48,180 of record DASULS010000039.1, read on the forward strand.
CTCGTTCGCCTCTCCGCTGCTTCCCATTTCGGCCGGAATGCGCTCAGCAGGACCCCAAGACCGGGTCCCTTCTTGGGACCGCTGGCAGCCCTTTCGAGTTCTTGAATCAGTTCGCGAAGTGCGTAGGCGGCCATCTCCGCCCTGACCGGATTCGCCAGATCGGCCAACGCTCGCAAAGCACCTTCGTAGAAGCGGTCCGGTCGCCTTTTCTGACGCGCCAGCACCTCCTGCACCTCTGCCGAACGGCTGCTCAGCTGAGGGAGGCGCAGGTTGACCGCATCGTCAGGAGGCCGGGGCAACTCAGACGAGGTATCTCTCTCGGCAGTCACGCTGAACACGATCTCACGCCCCACGGCTGCCTCCCTGAGTGTTTCGACGCAGATCCGGTCTCTGCGCGAGACGAGCTCGGTTTAGCGTCAAGAAGGAAGCTGCCGACTCGTCGGTCACACTCCTCGAATCTCAACCGAGGCGACTGTCTTGATCTACGCCGGGGCGGGCATTCTCGCCTCGCTACTAGGCGCCGTCGTCGGTGCTTGGCTTTCAGGTAAGGCCGCTCGCGACCTCGACGATCTTGCCCGACGTCGTGACCAAGAGCGGGCTCGCGCCAAGATTCGTGCGGCCGCAGCTTTCATTCGTGCCGACCTCGACACCTCGCGTCGCCGCCTTCGCGAAGCGATGGAAGACGACGAGTGGCATGTCTTCTACCGTCTGCCGACCGCGGCTTGGCGTGAGCACGGGCCGACGATTGCGACCAGCTTGCAGCCCGACGACGTCGCCCGAATCGCCCATAGCTTCGCGCGGCTAGAAGACTTCGAGCGTGCCCTCTCGGTGCTACCAGTTCGTCGCTTCGGAATCGTCACCGAGGGCGCGCCGCGCCCGCTGCGCTTCAATGAGGAGATGCGCGAGAAGGTCAAGGAGATCGCGGGGCTCACCGGCCAGCGCTCGGGCTGCTGGAGACGCTCGCTCCTCATCGCGAGCAACCACCCCCGCCGCTGCCTGGCCAGCGGCAGGTTTGGCCGCCCGCGCCTCTGCCACCTCTATAAAGCCATGATCGCTGGCGGGTACCAAACGGGTACCAATTTGAGCGAAACTAGGCCCAACTCGGACCAACTGGAACCGCTTGAACAAGCCAAAAACCAGCCCGATCAACCAGCGCCAGAGAACTCATAACCCGAAGGTCGCGGGTTCGAATCCCGCCCCGACCTAGGACTAAAGCACTCGCATTGCGGGGCTTTAAGCCCGCCGGACCTAAGCCTCAGGGACCTCCCGGCCGAAGCTCTCGAGGGTGATGCTGGCGGGGTCTGGGCCGCCTCGCAGGCCCGTGTCGAGGGCATCGATCGTGGCGAGCTCGTCGGGGGAGAGCTTGAAGTCGAAGACGTTGAAGTTCTCGGCGATGCGGGTTGGTTTGGTCGATTTCGGGATCGCAGAGCGGCCTTGCTGGAGGTGCCAGCGGAGCATTATCTGGGCGGGGGACTTGGCGTGTTCACTGCCGATCTTCAGCAGGGTCGGGTCTTCGAAGGAGGTTTTGCCGGTGTCGCGGTAGGAGGTGATGCCGCCGATCGGCGACCAGGCCTGGGTCGCGATCCCGCGCTCCGCATGAGCGCGCTGCAGCTCGGGCTGCTGGAAGTAGGGGTGGAGCTCGATCTGGTTCACCGCCGGCACCACCGAGGTCTCGCCCAGCAGCCGGTCTAGGTGCTCGGGCATGAAGTTGCTGACCCCGATGGCTCGCACCTTGCCGTCGGAGAGCAGCTCTTCGAGGCCTCGGTAGGCGTCGAGGGTCCGCTCGATTTCCCTCGGCACCGGCTGGTGCAGGATCAACAGGTCGAGCTGATCGACCCCCAGCTTGCCGGCGCTCTTGTCGAAGGCGTACAGGGTGGCCTCGTAGCCGTAGTCGTTGATCCAGACCTTCGTCTCGATGAAGACCTCTTGGTGATCGACGCCCGAGCGGCGGATGCCCTCGCCGACCTCGCGCTCATTGCCGTAGGCGGCGGCGGTGTCGATCAAGCGGTACCCGACGCGCAGCGCCTCCGCCACGGCGGCGGTCGTCTCCTCGGGCGGGGTCTGGAAGACGCCGAACCCGAGGGCCGGCATCTCCACCCCGTTGCTCAGCCTCAGCGCCGGGGTCATGCTCGTTCTCTGGGGCTCCTGCGCATCTCCTTAAGGTAGTTCCTGGTGCGGGTTGCGGCTTGGCGCAGCTTTCGGCGCTTGGCCTGGTCGGAGGTCTCGTGGGGCGGGGCGCCCGCCGGGGCTCGGGCGTCCAGTGCCGCGTCGATCCGGCGGTCGCCTGCCAGCTTCCTCATGCCGGCTCCAGGCGTCGGGCGCCGAGGGAGGAGGGGAGCAGGAGGGCGGAGAGGCAGACCATCGCCAGGGCGGTGATTTGGAGGGTGATCCCGAGCGGGCTGGGGGAGAGGGGGTCGCCGAAGACAAGGATGCCGCCGAGGATCTGGGTCGCGTTGGCGACGATCCCCATCAGGCCGATCGTCTCGATCGCCCCGCCGCTCTGCAGGGCGGCGACCGCCGTGTACTGGGCGAGGGCGCCGCAGGCGACGGTCAGCGCCAGCAGGGACGCGATCAGCGGCCAGCTGCCGGCGCCGCCGGTGAGGGCCTTGATCGCGATCCCGGCCAGGGCGAAGAGCAGGCCGGCGAGGACGGCGAGCAGAACGCCGCGGCGCTCGGCCAGGCGCGGGGCCCGGTGGCCCAGGGCGACCCCGGCCGCGAGCAGGACCAGGCCGCCCTCGAAGCTGACGATCGCCGCTACGGAGAAGCCCGAGTGGGCGCCGTGGAAGTGGGGAAGCGTCGCCGCGAGGAGGGCGAGCCCGCCGCCGCCGAGGGCCAGCGCCAGCCACTGCCGGCGCTCGACCCGCCCGCCGAAGAAGCGTTGCGAGAGCACCGCGAGGGTGACAGCGCCGCCGGCGAGCACCGCCTGCACGAGCGAGATCGGGGCCAGTGAGAGGGCGGCGACGTGGGCCAGCCAGGCCACGGCGGCAAGCCCCCAGCCGGCGGCGAACCAGGGCGAGGCGGCGAGGCCGCGCAGGCTCGCGAGCGGTCGGCCGAGGGAGACGGGATGGGCGCGCTGGCAACCGCGGTGCTTGAGCAGCGAAGCGAGGTTGGTCATCAGCGCGACGGCCGCGGCGAGGCCGATCCCGATCTCCACGGCGAGCCCGCCTAGGCGACGCTGCGAGCGTCGAGGTCGGGGCGCGCGGTCGTCGCGGGGGCCTGCTCCAGCTCGTTGCGAACGGCCGCGACCGCGGCGCTGGAGGTACGGCAGGCGAGCGCGATCGTCCGGTTCGGCGCCTCGGGCGCCCGGTCGATCTCGAACTCGATCAGGGCGGTGCGCCGCAGCCGGACCCGGTCCTCGCGCGAGCTCGCGGCGGGGGCCGAGTCCATCGCCGCCTCGCCGGCCTGGGCCCTGCTGCACGTCAGGCAGAGGACCTCGCCATCCGATCTGGACCAGCTCGCCGGCAGCAGCGTCGGCTCGCCGTCGATCCGGCCGACCGAGACCTCGCAGCGGGCGCAGCTCCACCTGACGGCCTCGGCGGTCATGGCCCTAGGCCGTGGCCCTGCTGCTGCGACGGCGGCGGTTTCGGCGGCGGCGCGGCGCGGCCTGGACTGCCCGCTCCGACTTGCCGAGGCCGTGGTCCAGCCCGAGGCTGGCGGTGATCTTGCGCATCTCCTCGGCCTGGTCGTCGAGGACGAAGCTGATGCCGGTGCCGGTGCGCCCGGCGCGGCCGGTGCGCCCGACCCGGTGCACGTAGGCATCGCGGTCCTCGGGCGCGTCGTAGTTGATCACGTGGGCGACCTCGGGGATGTCGATGCCGCGGGCGGCGACGTCGGTCGCGACCAGGGTCATCACGTCGCCGCGCTCGAAGCGCGCCAGCGCTCGCTCGCGCTGGCCCTGGCTCTTGTCGCCGTGCATGGCGACGGCGTTCACCTGACGGCTCCGCAGCCGCTTGACCAGCCGGTCGGCGCCGCGCTTGGTGCGGACGAAGACGAGCGAGCGGCCGGCGTCCGCCATCGAGAGGTGGGAGACGAGGTGCTCGAGCTTGGCCCCCTGCGAGTCGACCGGGAGGAAGCGGTGCTCGATGTTGGCCTCGCTGCGCTCGGGCTCGGCGTGGGTGTGGGAGCGCGCCTCGCGGGTGTAGGCGGCGGCGACCTTGCCGGTGGCTCCCTCCAGCGTGGCCGAGAAGAACAGCGTCTGGCGCTCGGCCGGGGTCAGGGCGACGATCCGGTCGACCGCGGGGCGGAAGCCCATGTCGAGCATGCGGTCGGCCTCGTCGAGGACGAGCACGCGGATCCGCTTCAGCGAGACGGCGCCGCGCCCGATCAGGTCCTCGAGGCGACCCGGGGTGGCGACGAGGATGTCGGCTGCTCGCGCGGCCTTGATCTGGGGACTGATCCCGACGCCGCCGTAGACGGCGGTGATCTTCAGGCGGCGTGCTTTGGCGAGCGAGGCGAGCTCGGCGACGATCTGGCTCGCAAGCTCTCGCGTCGGGGCGAGGACCAGGGCGCGCGGCCCGTCGCCGCCGGAGTCGATCAGGTCGACGAGCGGGATGCCGAAGGCGAGCGTCTTGCCCGACCCGGTGGGGGATTGGACGAGGAGGTCGCGGCCGGCGAGCGCATCGCGGACGACCATCTCTTGAACGGGGAACGGCTGGGTGATCGAACGCGCCCTGAGGGCATCGACCACCGGCTTGGAAGTGCCGAGATCGGCAAAGGAAATGATGTTGTGAACTCCTGACTTGAACGTCTTAGGGAGATCCTGCGGCCCCAAGGCGCCAAGCTGGCACACGGAGGAAACGGAACCTCTCGGGCGGCGAATCGGCCAAACCCGACCTATCCACCGTAGCAGTAGATCTCCGCAGGGCGCCCAGCTCGGCCGCTTGGGCGCCTCCCTGCTTCCTCACGGGCACCAGGGGTTTTTCGGCACGCCGGCGCAGGGTTCGGGCATGCTCGGCAGGTCCGAGGGCACGGGCGGCAGGGAGAACTGGGCCGCCGGCCGGGGGTAGCTCGCCCCGGGCAGGGTCGGGCAGGGGGCGACCAGCTGGCTGGCGCAGAGGACCTCGGCGGCGAGGACGGTCTGGTCGCCCGAGTTCGGGGTTTCGCACATCCCGCCGGTGGGCTGGTAGATCGGATTGGTCTCGATGCCGGGCGGGTCGGTCCCGTCGGGGACGCTGTCGCCGGAGAAGCAGTTGCCCGGGTCGTGGGGCGCGGTCGCGAGGCCGACGTCGCCGTTGCTCGGGTTGCCGAAGAAGCCGTTGCCCGAGAACGTGTTGTTTTCGCTGACGTTGCCGTAGGCGGGGAAGTAACAGGTTTCCGCTTCCGGGGCCGGCAGGTAGATGCCGCCCTGGCATGGGGTCGTGACGTCGGCGGGCGGGGTCTCCTGGTCGGGCAGGTCGGCGATCAGCTCGCCCCAGGAGCCGTTGTGGGTGACGGTGTTGCCCGCGAGCGTCGTGTAGGTGCTGCCGGCGAGGACCATGCCGGTGCCGACCGGCGAGCCGCCGGCGAGGCCGGAGCCGTTGCCGGGGACGTTCGGGTTGTTGTTGTCGTGGATGTAGTTGCCGGTCCAGACCGTGCACGACTGGGTGCCTAACGGTCCGGTTTGGCCCGGCGGGCAGAGGCCGATCTGCGGCGAGGGCCAGTCGTCGTTGTTCTGCGAGTTCGAGACCAGGCCGCTCTTGTTTCTGTCGCACTCGTTGTTCTTGACCAGCAGGTAGCCGCCGGCGTTGGTGCTCGAGAGGCAGAGGGCGCTGTTCTCGCCCTGGTCGTCTTCCATCACCTGGTCGCAGACCTGCTGGCAGGCGCCGATGTAGTAGGCGGAGTCGGCCATGTTGCTGGCGTAGGAGTGCTTGAAGAAGCCGTTGGTCGAGTTGCTGGAGAAGATCCCGTAGTCCCCGGCCGGATAGTCGACCCCGCAGCAGGGGCCGAACGTGCCCGGGACGGTGCTCGAGTAGCTGGAGGTGGCGGTCAGGTAGTTGCCCCAGAAGCCGCTGAGGCCGATGTGGCCGCTGCCGTCGCCGCCGTTCCACCAGATCTGGTTGCCCTCCTCGCCCCCGTTGAGGTAGTTGCAGACGGTGAGGTTTTCGATCCAGGTGTCGTCGACTTCGTAGACGTCGATGCCGTTGCGGTTAACCGGCCCCTGGTCGAGCGGGCGCGAGGAGCAGCGCGGCGTCCCCGGCCTGGTGCCGTCGACGACGACCCCGTTGCGGTCCATGCCCCGCAGGTGGACGTTCGGCGTGGTGATCAGCACCCCGGCCGGCTCTTCGCTGCCGGGATTGCCGAGTTCCTTGTAGTCGCCGGGGCCGACCAGGATCCAGTCGCCCGGCTGCGCCGCGTCGACCGCCGCCTGGATCGTCGTGAACTGCCCGGGGATATGGTTCCAGGAGCCGACTCGCAGGACGTTCGCGTGGGCGGGGGAAACGCCGCATAGGGCCATGGCCATACCCAGTACAAGCACCCGCATCGCACGCCGTCGCCGCATCAGTGAACCTCCTGGAGCTCGGATCTCTCTACCAACTTTTAGGTAAAGATAACCGAACGCGTGCTATGCGGGAAGCGTTGCCAGCCCTTTTGACACCAGATCGCGCTGGTCGCAGCTGACAAGACGATGTCCGGCCTCGTTGGCAGCAGCGGCGTAGGCGGCGTCGTAGACGGAGATTGCGTGACGCTCGGCGAGCTCTGCCGCGCGCGCCAGGAGGCTGTCCGTGGATGCGAGGACGCCGCCGTCGTCGGCGAGCCTCTCGATTGCGGCGAGCAGCGGCGCCACGGACTTCGGCGCGCGCCACGCTCGCACGGCGACGTTGGTGACCTCATAGCGGGCGAGATCGAGCGTGGCCAGGGTGACCTCCTCATCCTCCAGGAGGGCTCGAGCAGGCTCGTGGTGATCGTCTTCGGGATCGAAGGCCGCGAGCAGGGCGCTCGCGTCGAGGAGCAGAGTCGTCACGGACCGGGCCGCGTTGCCTTCACCTGCTCCGCGGCGCGACCGCCGTGGGGCGACGCTTCGTTGAGCAACGATCGCATCGCCGCTGCCCGGCCCTCGCGGCGCCGGCGCAGCGCGGCGTCGGCGAACTCCCGCATGACGGCGCTGCGGGTCGTTCCACCGCGCCGCGCCTCGGCGTCGACTTCGGCGAGGAGATCGTCTGGAAGGGAGACCATGACCTTTGCCATGCAGCCAGTATACCCAGGTATACCCAGCTCTGGGGAACCTGGCTAGTCAATCCACCAGTCGCGCTTGCCCTCGACGTCGTCGCGCGGGCTCTCGCCGAGGTTGGGGGCGCCGATGACGAGGATCTCCAGGCCCTCGGGGCCTGCCTCGTAGCCTCGCCAGGTGCCGGGCGCGACGCGGACGGTGTCCCATTGCCTGAGGTCGACGATCTCGTCGTCGAGCTTCATCCGGCCGCCCCCGCTCAGGACCACGTAGATCTCCTCCTGCCGCTTGTGGGTGTGGCCGTAGGGGAAGCGGTAGTTGGGTGGGACGCGCTGGTAGCCGAGGCCGGATCGCTCGAGCTCGAGCGCCTTGGTCGCCAGGCGGAACTCCAGGTCCGGCGAGCCGTCGAAGTTGGAGCCGACGTCCTCCAGATCATCCTTCAGGTTCCTCAGCGTGAAGGGCACCGCACCACCCTATGGCACTCCCTGGCTAGGGTCGCCGGGCGACGGGGAGGCTCGGCGCGGGCAGCTGTCCCTCGGCGAACATCGCCGCCAGGCCGGTCCGCGCGAAGCCGAGCGGGCCGCGCTCGTAGAGCAGGTAGCGGGGCTGCCAGCGGGGGGAGAACTTGGCGTTGAAGCGGTAGAGGCTCTCGATCTGGAAGTAGGGGTTGGCCAGCGTCACCAGCCGGCCCAGCGTGCGCTCGACCAGGCCGCTCGGGTTGCGCAGCCAGCGGGCGAAGGCGGCGAAGTTGAGCGACATCTCCTCGACGCCGCGCTCGCGCAGCATCTCGATCGCGCTGACCACGAGGTACTCGGTCAGCCCGTTGACGGTGTCGCGGTCGCGCCGCATCAGCCCCAGCGAGACGGTCGGCCGCCCGCAGCAGGGGGCGAAGTGGAGGAAGCCGCGCACGGCGCCCTCGGCGTCGCGCGCCGTCACCACCAGGCTCTCGTCCAGGTGGTCGCCGCGGAGGCTGTCGATCGCCATCGAGAAGCCGCGCTCGGGCTCCTCGCCGCGCCAGCGCTCCGAGACTTCCTCGAGCTCGCGCAGCTCCGCCTCGGAGAGCTCGCCCATCGACTGCAGCGCGACCGTGTAGCCGGCCTTGCGGACCCGGTTCACCGCCTGGCGCAGCTTGCGGACCGCTCTCCCCTCGAGCGAGAAGCCAGCCAGCTCGACGATCGCCTCGTCGCCGATGTAGAAGGAGCTGAGCCCTGCACCGGCCGCCAGCTCGGCGAACTCCTCGCTGGCGCCGACGACCCCGATCGCGAGGCCGCGCGCCTCGGCGAAGCCGCAGAGGTCCCGCAGCAGTCCGGGCACCGCCTCGGCCGGCCCGACCGGGTCGCCGGAGACGAGCAGCACGCCCGTTTCGATCCGGTAGCCGACGAAGGCGCGGTGGGAGCGGTCGAAGAAGTGGTGCTTGTCGGTCCGCAGCTTGAAGAAGCTGAGCGTGTCGGTGCCGTGGGAGGCGACCAGCTCCCGGGCGAGCGGCCGCAGCTCCCCCGGCGGCAGCCCGCGCGGCCCGGCCAGCGGCCGGAACAGCTGCCAGGCGACGGTCGCGAGGCCGCCGGTCCAGAGGACGACGAGCGCCCCCGGCACCCACTCGAAGTGGTCGCGGTAGTGGACCGGGCCGGGGGAGAGGGTCAGCGCGGCGGCGAGCTCGGCCAGCGTCCGCGCCGGGTTCAGCCCCGGCGTGCCCCAGTGGGAGACCGCCACCAGCGTGATGAGGCTGGCGGCGAGCACCCCGCCGAGCATGGCGGCGCTGCGCAGCAGCGGCACCCGCCAGCCGCTGTCCTCGTGCACGACCGTGAAGGCGCCGCGGCCGCAGACGAGGAGCGCGGCGAGGCCCCAGCAGGCGAGCGCCTCCTCGACGTCGAGCCCCTTCAGCAGGTTGAGCGCGCCGGCTGCGAGCAGGACCGCCACCGCGAGCGCCCAGGCGCGGCGCCGGCGGCGCATCAGGTAGAGCCCGAGGATGATCAGCGAGACCCCGGCGGAGAGCGCCAGCGCGTGCGCCGCCACCGGCACCTCGCGCGGCACCAGTTCGAGCAGCAGCCGCGTCCGCGAGTGCAGGCCCGGCGTCAGCGCGGAGCCGACGTTGACGAGCCCCATCGCGATCGTGCAGGCGCCGGCCAGCGGAGCCAGCCAGTGGACGCGCTGTCGCGCGCGGAGTGGCGCCCGGCGCCCGGGGAAACGCAGCCGCGGGCCCGGCCGGTGAGGATCGGGGAGGAGCAAGGCGGGGGAAAATATCGCTGCTGAACCTAAGCGGGGCCTAACGATGCCGGGCTCGGGGTCGGTCGAAGCCGAGGACGAGCTCCGCGGTGCGCCTGGGCTTCTCGACGTTTGGCGAGTGGCCCGCTCCCGGAATCAGGGCCGTCCGCGCACCGGGCACCTTCGCGTAAGCGGCCAGCGTCTCTTCGGATTCGTAGATCTGGTCTTCGGCGCCGAAGATCGCCAGCAGTGGGGTGCCGGTCCGTTCGATCCGGCGATCGAGCGGCTCGGCGCTCATGTAGGCGCCCTCCTCGTCGTCGGAGCTGTAGGAGGTGTAGGTCATCCGGTTGAATTCGTCGACGAAGCGGTCGGGCACTTCGTATCCCGGCGCGAAGGCGACTTCCAGCCCGTCCTTGACCGCGAAGTCCGGGGTCACCTGCCACAGCGCCGGCCCGAGCACCGGAGTGGTGCTGAGCTCGGCGGTGAAGCCGAGGCCCTTGGAGAAGCTTTCGTCGGGGGCCTGGTCGACGAGCACCAGCCGGCCGACGTAGTCGCCGGGGACTTCGCTCAGCGCCGTGGCGACGGTGCCCCCCAGCGAGTGGCCGACCACGGTGGCGCGGTGCACGCCGAGTCGCTGCAGCGCTTCGGCCACGAACGCCGCCTGGTCCTCCATCGAGTAACCGGAGCCCGGCTTTTCGGACCCTCCGAAGCCACGCAGGTCCAGCGCGACGACCCGGTGGTCGCGGTCGAGGAGCGGGATCATCCGCTGCCACCACACGAGCGAGCAGGCGAAGCAGTGGAGCAGGACGATCGCAGGGGCACGCCGCGGCCCCCTTTCGAGCACCTGCATCTCACCGCCCGCCAGGCGCAGGATCCGCCCACCCGGCACGGTCACCGTGGCCGACTTCGTTTCCGCCTCGACGACCAGGGTGTTGATCGCCAGCAGCACGGCAAGCGCCCCGAGGACGGCGATCAGGATCTTCCGCTTCTTGGTCAAGCTGCGAGCCAAGGGCTGATATGTCAGAGATCGGTGGAGAGTTGATCGGCCTGGGTGCCCGATCGCTCCGTCGGGGGGACGGCGCGCTCCTCTTCGTCTGGCTCGGGCAGGGACGAGGCCGCGATCAGGGGGCCGTCGCAGATGCGAGCCAGGAGCTCGTCCTGCTCGGGACGTAGCTCGCATGAAGCTGCCAGCGCTCGCAAGAGGTCCAGTAGCTCGTCGTTCCAGGAGTCGTTCCAGCCGGCCGGGCGGATGTCGTCGAGCTCGCTGGTGTGGCGCCCGCGTCCGCGCCCGCGTTTGGTCCGGTGTTCCAGCCACCGTCGCACAACCGGATAGCCGCTGACCGTGTAGTCCCATACCTCCGCCGGCACGTGGGAGACGGCGCCGTCGCCGATCCGAAGTTGCCGTCGATCCTCGTCGTAGGCGAGCGCGGTCTGATCCTCGGGCAGAGCGGTGACCGCGCTGTCCCAGCTCGGCTGCGCCCGGGACGACCGGGTTGCGGAACCGGAGAAGCGCTCGCCGAAGGCATGGAGGCGGATCAGCTCCGACCCCAGGGCAACCGCCGCCTCCCACAGGGGGGGATCGGCGCTCAACGGCACCCGAACCACTTTGCCCTCGAGCTCGTCCTCGAAGCGTGCCTGGTAGGCGGGGGTCGAGAGCAGCGCGTAGACGTACGCCGCCAAATGCTCCGGCGTCGGATCTTCCGCCTCGGGATCGCGCTGCCGCAGCTCCGCCCCGATCGCTTCAAGGACCCCCTGCGTGACATTGGGCTGCGTCGCCGCGGCGTCTCGGTAGAGGGCGACGATCGAAGCGCTGGCGGAGCCCTTGAAAGAGTTGCGGTCCGGAACCTCGGTGAAGCAGTGGACCGTCGGCCCTGGCCCCGGTGCGAGAGAGACGGAGGGGAGGACGAGAAAGATCTGGCTCTGACTCCTGGTTTGCCAGAGCGCAGGACTCTCGGTCTTCGCCAAACGCGGATCTTCGAGAGCCCACTGGCGGTCGAAGGGCCGCCAGCCGTATCCGGCGACAGGCGGCACGGCAGCATTCGGCGGAAGCTCCGACAAAGATGGGAGCTGCCCGACCTTGGTCGAGACGGACCGGCCGCTGCTGGGGTTGGGGAACAGCTCTCCTCGCCGCTCGGCGCTGCGGTCGGCCAGGAACGCATTCCAGCGCCGCTCGAGGGTGTCCGCATCCGGCGCGATCGGCCAGGTCCGATTCATCTGGCAGCCCGGCTGGCGCCACGGGAACAGATCTCCGACCGCCGGCATCGCCGTCCAGGCGCCCTCTTCCGGTTCGGGGACGAAGAGCCCCCACTCCTCGCTCTCGATCGTCTCCCAGGCCGACTCGTCGAGATCCGGCGGCTGAACCTGGTCCAGCGCGGCGAGCTTCTCTGTGCTGGAACCGTGAATCCGGCGGTAGCGGATCTCCCCAGGCCGGTCGGGGCCATCGGCGTGGCGGATCAAGACAGCGATCGCGACAGGGCTCTCGATCGCGAACACGTTCTCCTCCGGCCGCGCACCTCGGTTGTCGCCGCCGAGGTCGACGATCCACACCTCGTCGCAGAGTTCTCGCACCAGCTCCCGCAGGCCGACGAAACCCGGCCCGTCTAACCAGGACGACGCCGTGATCATCCCGATCACCGCCGGCCCCTCGCCGTGGTGCTCGAAGGCCTTCCAGATCGCCCAGCGCAGGAAGTAGGCGTAGAGGTTGTAGAGGCTCGCGACGTGGCTGAAGATCGTCCGTTCGTTCGCCACCTTGACAAGCTGATCGAAGATCGCCCCCTTCCCGTCATCGTCGCCATGGACCACCCAGCCGCCCGTGTCCTCTTTGCGAACGCGGTCCCAGGGAGGGTTGCCGACGATCGCCATCACCCGCTGCTCGCGCTTGACCCGTCGCGCCCGTCGGCGCTCCTCGGAGAGCACCTCGGCTGGGCCGAATAGCTCCAGTTGCGAAACCGCAGGGTCTTCGCTCGGCGTCTCCAACGTGTCGGCGAGGAGGATCTGGGCCCCTCCCGGCGGCAGGGTGGCGCCCAGCTCCTGCAGTCGCTCCCCGACGCGCAGGTGGGCGACGGCAAAGGGGCCGGGCAGTAGCTCGAAGCCATAAAGACGCTCCGCCAGCCCGTTCGCCACCTGGCTTGGCCCCGCTTTCCCCCTGACTTCCTCGGCACGGACGGCGGCGCGGTCTAGGACCGAGAGCGGAAAGGTGCCCGTGCCGACGGCGGGATCGAGCGTCACCACCGACTCGTCGGCGAAGCCGAGCTGAAGCCCGAAGCGCTCGACCAGAACGTGATCGACGAGCTTGGTGATGCAGCTCACCACCTGGACGGGCGTGTAGTAGACACCAGTATTCCGCCGGGCCTCCGGGTCGTAGGCGGCGAGAAAGTCCTCATAGAACCACAGCCAGGGATCGCCCCGGGGGTCTTTGCGGCGCGCGATCGCCTTCGCGTCCACCACGCCGAGCAGACGCTCGAGCGCCCCCACCTCGCTGCGCAGTACCCCGCGCAGCCCGCGCACGTCCAGCACCGGCCGCAAGGTGGCGGCGAGTACCCGGTGGGTGGCGGTCAGCGTGTGCTCGGCCTCCTCCAGGGTGACAACGCCGTCTTCGTCGGCGTCGCCCTCGCCGTCCAGGGTGGCGATCACGAGGCTGTAGGCGATCACCTGGGCGAGGGCGTCGGCGAAGCGCTCGTCGGTGACTTCCTCATGGAGGAGATCGCGCCAGATGTCCCGGGCCCGCTGGACTGGTTGCGCTCGGGTTTTCGGCGCAAGCCCGGCGGCGATTCGCAGTCGCAGGTCCCGTGCCAGCGGGGCCAGCGCGTGGGCCAGGTCGCGAGCGGAGCGGATGGGAGCAGGACGGCCGCTCTTGAAGCGCCGTAGGAGCTTGACCACCCCTTCGAGGTCTATGTCGTCCTGGTGATAAGGCAGGTCGACTGCGTCGCTCTCGGCCGCCCCCTGCCGGTAGAGCTGCAGGCGCTCGCCGTCGCAGAGCAGGAGGTTGTCCAGCTCGGCGAGGCGCTGCCACTGCTGTCGGTTCCTTCCCGACCAGGTCAGGGGGTCAGTGCCCGTTCCCGGCGCCTTCAGCTCGACCCAACCGACGAAGCGCCCGTCGACGAGCACCCCGAAATCCGGCCTCACCCCCGGTAGCTGAGTCTCCCGCAGGAACTCGAAGCGACCGAGCTTCCCAACCTCTCCGACCTCGCTCAGCAGTCGCGCGACCGGTTCCGTCAGCTGCGCCTCCGGCTCTGCCTCGATTCCGGATTGAACGGCCGCGTGGACGGCCCCACGATAAGCAGCGGAAGCCGTCCTGAATCGCTCTCCCGGAACCGAAGGCATGCTCGATCAACTTATAGGCGTCCCCGGATCAAGAGCGATGGAAAAGCGATTGGACCCGATCACAGCAGGCCGCGCTTGGCCGCCGCGGCGACGGCGGCGGCGCGGGTGGGGAGGCCTAGCTTGGTGCGGACGTTGGCGACGTGGCGGTGGACGGTGTGGGGGCTGAGGACCAGGCGCTCGGCGATCTCGCGGTCGGAGAGGCCGTTGGCGACGAGGGCGAGGACCTCGGTCTCGCGGGGGGTCAGGTCCTGGCCGTTCGCGGGGGCTGGGGCGGCTTTGGGCTCGGGCGCCACCGCGGCGGCGCCGTCTGCGCCGAGGGCGTTCAGGGCGGCGCGCAGCACCGCGTCGGAGTCGCCGAACCAGGGGTAGTGGTCGGCTCCGTCGAGGGCGATGAAGCTCGCGTCCGGCAGCTCGGCGGCCAGCTCGCGTCCCAGCTCGAACGGGATCGCGCGATCCTCGCGACGATGGAGGACGACGGCTGCGCTCGGCACGTCGCCGAGGCGGTCGGTGACGTCGAAGCCGTAGACGGCGTCCAGCGAGCGCGCCGCCTGCTCGGCGCTCGCCACCTCCCGCTGGAAGGCGACGAAGGCGTCGCGGTCCCGTCCCTCGGCGCTCGGCATGAAGACGTCGGCCAGCACTCGGGATCCGAGGCCCCAGTGCTCGCGGACCAGGTTGACCATCGCCTCGCGGTTGCGCGCGGCGGCGATCGAGGGGCCCGATGCGTAGCCGCCGTAGATCAGCAGCCTTTCCACCCGCTCGGGGTGCGCGGCGGCGAAGGCGATCCCGACCGGGGCGCCGGAGGAGGCGGCGAAGAGGTCGGCCGACGGCGCGCCGGCCGCCTCGACCACGGCGGCGAGCGCCGCCACCTGCTCGTCGACGGTCGCGGCGGAGGCGGCGCCGTCGGCGGACGCGCCGGTCCCCGGCGCGTCGTAGCGGACGACCGTGCGGTGCTGGCCGAGGGCCTCGACGAAGGCGCGGAAGCGCGGGTCGCGCCAGTTCAGCTCGAGGTGGCTCATCCACCAGCCGCAGAGCACCAGCGGCGGCCCCTCCCCGCTGCGCGCCCAGGCGATGCGGCGCCCTGCCTGCTCGGTGAAGCGGATCTCCGGCTCTTCCACAGGCCAAGCTTAGGGCGGGGGAGATGGCCGGAAAAGGCCATCCGGATTTGGCCGGAACAGGCGAAGCGGCGGCGAGGGCGCGGCGCTTGAATCGAGGGCATGACTACCACCACCGTTCCGAACCGACCCGTCGAGGTCGCCGAAAGCCGCTTCACCGCAGCGCTCTACAACCCGTTCCTCTGGCTCAGCGAGAGGCTGGGCATGGCGTCGCGCCGGCGAGCGCTCCTCGCCGAGGCCCGTGGCGCCGTGCTCGAGATCGGTGCCGGGACCGGCCTCAACCTGCGCCACTACCCGGCCGGGCTGGAGGAGCTCGTGCTGACCGAGCCCGGCGAGCCGATGGCGGACCGCATCGACCTCTCGCGGGCTCCCGACGGCGTCCCGGCCAGGCTGGTGCGCGCCCCCGCCGAGCAGCTCCCGTTCGCCGACGAGAGCTTCGACACCGTCGTCTCGACCCTCGTCCTCTGCACGGTCTCCGAACCGGGGCGGGCGGTGTCGGAGGTGGCGCGGGTCCTCAAGCCGGGCGGCCGCCTGCTCTTCTGCGAGCACGTGGAGGCGAAGCCGGGCTGGCGGCGCGCGCTGCAGCACCGCTCGGCGCGCCCCTGGGCGGCTTTCGCCGACGGCTGCCGCTGCGACCGGCCGACCCTGGGGACGATCGAATCGCGGCTGCGGGTCGAGTCGGTGCAGCGCGGCCGCTGGCGCGGGATGCCGGCGATCGTCAAGCCCCTGGTCTGGGGCAGCGCGGTTATTTGAGCGGTGGTATGGGGGGCCGCCGTCTAAGTCGCGTACCCAGTCTCCCTAGCTAGGTGAAGATGATCTGCCCGCTGGCCGCCAGGCCGTAGAACTCGCCGACGGTGATCACGTCCTCGACCTCGTCGACGAAGTCGTCCTGGGTCAGGCCGAAGAGGTCGACGGAGGCTTGGCAGGCGTAGAGGCCGGCGCCAGATTCGGCGATCATCTCGACGAACTCGGGGATCGGGGGGATGTCGAGCTTCTCCATCTCCTGGGCGAGCTTGTGAGTGACGAGGGAGGAGACGCCGGGGATGCCGCCGGCCCAGGTCGCCAGGTGCAGGCCGGGGTTGCCGACGGTCGCGACCTTGACGTGCTCGTGCTTGGCCTTGCTGATCGCATCGAGGCCAAAGAAGGTGAAGAAGAGGTTCGCCTCGATCCCCCCCATGCGGGCGCCGTTGGCCATGATCAGGCCGGGGTAGACGCCCTCCAGCGAGCCCTTGGAGACGATGATCGAGACCTTCTCGATCGGCTCGGGCGGGACCTTTCCGTTCGTTTTCGCGCTCATGGTTCTCCTCCTAGATGCAGCCGCGCGGCTTGGGGATGCCGGCGACCTTGGCGGCGAGCTTGGCCGGGCCTTTCGGGAACAGCTGGTAGAGCTCTTTGATCGGGACCCCCGAGGCTTTGCCGAGGGTGCGGATCGAGGGGGCCGAGCCCGACTCGAGATAGGTCCTGCGCATGAAGTCGACGACGAGCCAGTGGCGGTCGGTCAGCTCCCCGATTCCCGCGTCGGCGGCGATCGCGGCGGCGACCTGCTCGTTCCACTGCGCCGGGTCGGTCATGAAGCCCTCGGCGTCGACCTCGACGTCGGCGCCGGCGTAGGTCACGGTGCTCATGGATGCCCTCCTTGTCCGTTGGGTGCCTGCTTGCCGGCCAGCGAGAGCTCGGCGCTGAGACCGGGGATTTCGCGGCCGGGCAGCAGTACGTGCCAGTAGAGGGGCTCGAAGGCCAGCTTGCCGAGGTGGTTCAGCCGCGACTCGCGCAGCAGGGGCAGCGGCCCCAGGTGCGCCTCGGGGTAGCGGCCGGGCAGCGGCTCGACCTCGTAGTTGAAGTCGATCAGCAGCGCCCGGTGGAAGCCGCTCTCGATGAAGCAGTTGACGTGGCCGTCGTAGCTGCCCTGCGGCTCTTCGCCGACAAGGAAGCGCTCGACGTTCGCGCACAGCGTCTCCGCCTCGAAGTGGGTTGCCGAGCCGGCCTTCGAGGTCGGCAGGCTGGCGGCGTCGCCGATCGCGAAGACGTTCGGCGCGACCTTGCTCTGCAGGGTGTGGACGTCGACGGCGACGAAGCCGAGCTCGTCGCCGAGCCCGGGGGAGCGGGCGACGAAGGGGGCGCCGCCGTGCAGGGGGATGACGACGGCAAGGTCGAAGGGGACCTCGCGCTCGTCCCAGCTGAGGAGCTTGCGCTCGGCGCCGTCGACGCGGCCGGTCGCGAACTCGGTCTCCAGCCCGATCCCGCGCTGCTCCAGCATCCCGCCCAGCTGCTCGGCGGCGACCGGCTTGGTGAACGCGGCGTCGAGCGGGGTCACGTAGGTGATCTCGACCTGGTCGCGGACCCCGCGCTCGCGCAGGAACCAGTCGGCGAGGAAACAGAACTCGAGCGGCGCGACCGGGCATTTGATCGGCATGTCGACGAGGTTGACGACGAGGTGGCCGCGCTCGAAGCCGGCCAGCGCCTCGCGCAGCGCCGTCGCGTCCTCGGGCGAGTAGAAGGAGAAGACGCTCTCGCCCCAGCCGGGGCCGTGCAGGCCCTCGGTCTCCTCGTAGAGGAGGGAGGCGCCGCTGGCGACGATCAGCACGTCGTAGTCGAGGCGCTCGCCTTCGGCCAGGTGGACCGTGCTCGCCTCGGCGTCGACCCGGTCGACCTCGGCGAGGCGAAGCTCGATCCCCGGATGGAGCTGGGCGCGGCGGGAGCGGACGATCTTCTCCGGGCGCTCGATCCCGAACGGGACGAAGAGCAGACCCGGCTGGTAGACGTGGTCGTCGTCGCGGTCGAGGACGACGATCTCCAGCTCCTCGGGTGGGAGCCGGCGGCACAGGCGGTTGGCGACGAGGGTGCCGCCGGTACCGCCGCCGATGATCAGCGCTCGCTTCACCCCCCGAGCATGCAGCGCCGCGGCGCCCCCGCCATCCGGGGAACGCCGCAGCCTGCGCGGGGTCTACCGCGCCTTGCCGGCGCCGACCATCTCCCGCCCTTCGGCGGCGGGGAGCGGCGGCACCGCGGGCGCGCCGTGGCCGAAGTGGACGTCGGGGAGGACGCGGTCGAGCCAGCCCGGCAGCCACCAGGCCGCGCGCCCGCTGAGGCGGAGGAAGACCGGCAGCAGCAGCAGCCGGACCAGGAAGGCGTCGAGGAGGACGGCGATCCCGAGGATCGTCCCCATCTCCTTCGGCGGCAGCGGCCCGGAGAGGGCGAAGGTGAAGAAGACCGCCACCATCACCGCGCCGGCGGCGAGGATCACCCGGCCGGAGTGGGCGAGGCCGCCGACCATCGCCTGCTTGGCGTCGCCCGTCTCTTCCCAGTGCTCGCGCGAGGAGGAGAGCAGGAAGACGGTGTAGTCCATCGCGATCGCGAAGATCATCGCGAAGAAGAAGATCGGCCCCCAGGCGTCGAGGAAGCCCTGCGATTCGAAGCCGAGCAGGTTGGAGAGATGCCCGTCCTGGAAGATCAGCTTCGCGACCCCGAAGGCGGCGCCGGTCGAGAGCAGGTTGGCGAGGACGCCGATCGCCGCCACCAGCGGCGCCTGGAAGGCGACCAGCAGGAGCAGGAAGCCGAGCGCGAGGACGACGCCGATCGCCAGCGGGGTCTTGGCGGCAAGGGCCGCTTCGAGGTCGTGGTTTTCGACCGAGGGACCGCCGACCAGCGCCCGGGCGGGGAGCTCTGCGCGGAGGCGGTCGACGGTGGCGCCGGCGGCGTTGGTCGAGGGGCCGCCGGTCGGCACGGCCTGGATCAGGTCGAGGCCGGAGCGGCTCGGGAGCGGGGGAGAGACGGCGGCGATGCCCGGGTCCGAGCCCAGCGCGGCAACCGTCGCCGCGGCCTCAGACGGCGGCGCGATCACCTGCAGCGTGCCGGGTGCGCCCGGGCCGAAGGCGGCGCTGACCTGCCGGTAGCCGACCCGCGAGGAGTCGTTCTTCGGCACCACCTTGATCGAGGGCATCCCCGTCTGCAGGCTCAGCACCGGGACCGCCAGGCCGAGCAGGACGACCAGGGCGAGGCCGCCGAAGAGCAGCGGCCGCCGCCAGAGCAGCTCGCCCCAGCGGGCGAAGCGGGGCGAGCGGTGCTCGCCCGAGTGCGCCCAGGGCAGTGCCAGCTTGTCGACGCGCGGGCCGAGCTTGGCCAGCACCGCGGGCAGCAGGGTCAGCGTCGCCGCCAGCACGAAGATGACCGAGATCATGATCCCGAGCGCCATCGAGCGGAAGGCCGGGCTGGGGACGAGCATCACCGCCGAGAGCGAGATCAGCACCGTGATCCCGGAGAAGAGGACCGCCTTGCCGGCGGTGTCCATCGTCTCGCCGACCGCGCGGTCCGGGTCGTGGCGCTGGCCGAAGAGGGCGTTGCGGAAGCGCATGACGATGAAGAGGGCGTAGTCGATGCCGAGCGCCAGCGCGAACATCAGCGCGAAGTTCATCGCCCAGATCGAGATCGGCGCGATCAGGGTGCCGAGGTAGAGCACGCCGGCGGAGGCGACGAGGCCGGCGATCGTCAAGAGCAGCGGCAGCCCGGCGGCGACCAGCGAGCCGAAGGCGAGGACGAGGATCGCCAGCGTCACCGGCCAGGAGAAGAGCTCGGACTTCATCATCGCTTCGCGGTTGGCTTCGTTGAAGTCAGACCACATGCCGGCGGCGCCGGTCAGGTTGGCTTCGACGCCGGGCGCGGCGACGGCGGCGACTTCGGTCTTGAGGTCGTTGGCGGCGGCGACCATTGCGTTCGGCCCCTTGGCGGCGGTGCCGATGACGATCGCGGTGTGGCCGTCGGCGGAGAGCGAGGCGGGGGAGCGCGGGGGGACCACGGCGCGCACCGCCGGGTCGGCGGCGAGGGTGCGACCGACCCGGGCGACGGTGCGGCGGAAGGCGGGGTCGGCGGCGGTCAGTTCCTGCGAGTGGACCGCGACCCCGATCGCATAGGAGCCGCTGCCGCCGAAGGCGCGGTCGACCTCTTCGCGCACCTGCACCGACTCCGAGCCGTTGGCCTGCCAGCCGGCGCCGGAGAGCGCGGTCTCGACCCGCGGCGCGAGGAAGCCGAGGGCGACGGCGAGGACGGCCCAGCCGGCGAAGACGCCGCGGCGGTGGGTGGCGGCGAAGTGCCCGAGCCGCCCGAACGGTCCCAGTGGCTTGTCGGCGGTGGCCATCGCGCTATCCTTTCTGAAGAAGTACAGGTAAACAACTTTACAGTTGTGAAAGAGAAGATAGCAAAGCCATGAAGAGCCCGCTGACCCCCAACGCCGCCGAGCTGATCGCCCGTCGCTTCCTCGCCCTCTCCGACCCGACCCGGCTGCGGATCGTCGATCTCCTCCGGACCAGAGAGGAGGCCTCGGTGCGGGAGCTGACCGAGGCCCTCGGCACCTCGCAGCAGAACGTCTCCAAGCACCTCGCGACCCTCCACGCCGAGGGCTTCGTCAGCCGCCGCAAGCAGGGCACCAGCTCGATCTACGCGATCGCCGACCCCTCCGTGTTCGACCTCTGCGAGCAGGTCTGTGGCGGGATCGAAGCCCAGCTCGCCGCCGCCGGCGAGGCGCTCAGCGCCTGAGCTCCGCCGGCGATCCTCCGCCGCCCCACCTATCCTCACTGCATGGCCGCCCGGCTCGACGACGTCCTCTCGACCGCCGCGCTCAACGAGACCGAGCGGCGCGTCGTCGAACGCCTCGTGACCCGCCTCCGCGCCGAGCTCGGCCCCGACCTGCTCGCCGTCTGGCTCTACGGCTCGCGGGCCCGCGGCGAGGCCGATCCGACCGAGACCGATCCCGATCTCCGCTCCGACGTTGACCTGCTCGCCATCGTCGACGACTCGCGCAGCACCGACGAGCTCCGCTGGTGGGCGCTGCCGATGGTCGAAGCGGAGGCGGACGCCGAGGGCGACAGTCCCGTCTACTTCTCGTTGCGCGTCTTCGACGCCGACTGGCTGCGCGGGCGCCGCCGGATCCGCTCCTTCTTCACCCAGGAGGTCGACCGCGACAAGCTCGTCCTCGCCGGCGGCGACCTCGAGGGGGAGGAGTACCGGTGAGCCCGCGCTCGGAGGAGTTCATCGAGCAGGCCCGCGATCGGCTGGCTGCGGCCCGGGAGGCGCTTGCCGCCGGCCACCGGGGCGTCGCCGTCAGCGTCGCTTACTACTCGATGCTCTACGCGGCTCGCGCGACCCTGTCCGAGGACGACGAGAACGCCCGCACCCACCGCGGCACGTGGAATCTCTTCCGGACCAAATACGTCACCACCGACGCTTTCGACGCCGGGCTGTTCACCATCGCTCAACACGCCCAGGTGGCTCGCGAGGCCGGCGACTACCAGGCGGTCACCCCGCGCGCCGATGAGGCAGAGCATTACGTGGCCGGCGCCGCCGACTTCCTCGCCGCTGTGGAGCGGATGCTCGGGGACTGAGATGGAGAGCGAAGGATCGGGGGCGATCTCACCGACCGCCCACTACACGGGGGAGACCTGGGTCAGGAACGGCCTCTCCCATCCCGAGCTTGCGACCTGGCAGGGCCGCCTCTTCCACAACACGCTGGCGCTGCCGAACGCGGCCAGCAAGCTGCTCGGCGGGCCCAGCCTCGAAGGGCTGCTGCTGGCGCGCCACCGGATCATCGACGCCCAGCTCGAGGCGCTGATCGAGGGCGGGGTCGGCCAGGTGATCGAGGCCGCCTGCGGCATGTCCCCCCGCGGCTGGCGCTTCAGCCGGCGCTACGGGGGCCGGCTCACCTACGTCGAGGCCGACCTGCCGCCGATGGCCCGCCGCAAGCGCGAGGCGCTGGAGCGGATGGGCTCCCTCAGCGATCACCACCGCGTCGCCGACCTCGACGTCCTCCGCGAGGGCGGGCCGGGAAGCCTCGAGGCCCTGGTCGCGACGATGGACCCGGCCGCGGGGCTGGCGATCATCACCGAGGGCCTGCTGGTCTACTTCGACGACGCCACCGTGGAGGCGCTGTGGGCACGACTGGCGCAGGCGCTGCAGCCGTTCTCGACCGGCGTCTACCTGGCCGACCTGCGCATCGCCCGCCCCAAGCGCGGGGTTGCCGAGCGCGCCTTCGAGACCCTCCTCGGCGCTTTCGTCCGCAGCGACATCCATCCCTACCGGGGCGACGAGGCCTCCGCCGAGGCCGACCTGCGCACCGCCGGCTTCGAGCGGGCCACCCTGCATCGCGCCGACGAGCATCCGGCGGCCGCCGAGGGCGGCGACGACGTTGGCGCCGGCATGCTCAGCATCCTCGAAGCCACGGCCTGAGCCGCCGCTCAATCGCGTATCCGACTTTGACCACAGCGGAGTGTGTTCAAAATCGGATGCGCTTGCGGGTCGATGTTTGAACGGCGTCCGCTCGGGGCAGGATTGGAGCCGAAGTACCGAAAATCGATGACCGCCAGCCTGCCCTCCAATCGCACCCGCAAGCTCGCCGCCCTCGTCATGGCCGGGACGCTTCTCGTCCTTGCCCTCCTCGCGCAGGCGCCCGGCGCGGCGGCCGCGCCGCTGCGCTACGTGGCGCTCGGCGACTCCTACAGCGCTGCCTCCGGGGTGCTGCCGCCTGACCCGTCGGCGCCGCCGGAGTGCCTGCGCTCGCTCCGCAACTACCCGCACGTGATCGCCGCCGCGACCGGGGCGCAGTTGCGCGACGTCACCTGCGGCGCCGCCGAGACGAGCCACTTCTTCGAATCGCAGTGGCCGGGCGTGGCGCCGCAGCTCGACGCCTTGGCCTCCGACACCCAGCTGGTGACGATGACGATCGGCGGCAACGACAGCAACGTCTTCATCGAAACCGTGCTCGCCTGCGGCGCCGCCGGCCTCTCGACCCTTGGGCAGGGGAGCCCCTGCAAGGACCGCTACGGATCCTCGTTCGAAGAAACGATCAAGAACACGACCTATCCCTCGCTGGTGCGGGCGCTGGAAGCGGTGCACGCGCATGCGCCGCGGGCCCGGGTCGCGATCCTCGGCTACCCGTGGATCATGCCGACGAGCGGCGGCTGCTTCGACAAGATGCCGGTCGCCGAAGGCGACGTTCCCTACGTCCGCGGCATCCAGGCGACGCTGAACGACGCCGTCCGCCGCGCCGCCACGGCGACGGGGTCGACCTACGTGAACATGAACCTCGTCTCCGAAGGCCACGACGCCTGCAAGCCGATCGGCGTCCGCTGGATCGAGCCCGTCCTCCAGGGCACCAACCCGGTGATCGTCCACCCGAACGCCCTCGGCGAGGCGGAAATGGCGGCGCAGACGATCAAGGTGCTGCGCCTGCGCTAGAGCTTGCAGGCGGGGGTGCCGCCGGGCAGGCGGTGCCGGTTGCGGGCGATCAGGCGGTAGGCCGCGGCGGCCAGGGACGAGACCCCCGGCAGCAGGATCGCCCGGGCGGCGAGGCGCCAGGGCCAGCCGGCGGTGGCGAGCGCGGCGGCGATCGCTTCGTGGCCGCTGCGGACGGTGCCGTCGGCGCCGATCCACTGCACGGCTTCCGTCGCCTGCGCCGCGGTGATCCCCAGCGCGTCGAGGTCGGCGAGCTGCCAGGCGACGATCTCCGCCTCCGGGCCGATCCGCTCGAGCAGGTGGGCGGAGCTGGTGCAGAAGGCGCAGTCGCCGTCGAAGACGAGGACCGGGCGGCCGCTGGCGGGGCCGCTCACCGTCGGCTCCACGACTCGGCGAGCAGGCGGTCGATCGCCAGCTGCAGGGCCTGGGAGCGGGTCTTGCCCGGATGCTCGGCGAGGATGAAGTTGCTGCCGATGAAGAGCGAGAAGGCGAGGATGCTGCGGGCCTCGACGTCGTCCGCGTCGACGCAGATCGGTCCGAACAGCGAGCGCAGGTACTCCATGCGCTGGTCGTCGACCCGGTGCAGCCGCTTCGCCACCGTCTTGTCGCGCCGGGCCCAGTCGCGCAGCGCCAGCTCGACCGGCAGCAGACCGGTCGCCGAGGAGGCCAGCTCGAAGAGGTGCTGCAGCTTCGCCCGCGGCTCGTCCGACTCGCTCTCCACCTCGGCGATGACGTCGCCGACGGCGCTCTTCTCCCAGGCGTCGAGCATCTCCTTCAGCAGCGCCGGCCGGTCCTTGAAGTGCCAGTAGAAGCCGCCCTTGGAGACCCCCAGGCGCGCCGCCAGCGCCTCGATCCGGATCGCCTCCGGCCCGCCGCTCGCCAGCGCCCTCAGCGCCGCTTCGATCCAGGCGTCGCGGGGGGTCCTGACCTTGGCCATCGCTGCATCTATACGGCACCGTATTGACAGATGCAAGCTCTCGCCGTAAGATCCATACGAAGGCGTATGGAAAAGCGTGAGATGAAGATCCTCAGGGCCGAGCACCAACGCCGCCCCTGGCGCATCCACGAGATCGTCCCCGACTTCACCCTGGAAGACGTCTGGGCTCTGCCCGTCCAGGGCGGGCCGGACGACTTCCAGGGACTGCTCGATGTGGCGGGGTCCTTCGATCCCTCCAAGGCGAAGTCCCGCGCCGCCCGCTTCCTCTGGGTCTTGCGCGACCGCCTCGGCGCCTGGCTCGACCTCGGCGAGATCTCGACCCCCGTCGATGGCCGGGAGCCGGGCAGGCTGCCGATCCCCGGCACCACCGAGACCTCCCTGCGCGACCGCCTCCCCGCCGACCTGCGCGGCACCGCGCCGGATCTGAGCTTCGCCTCGCTCCCCTTCGTGCCCCTCTACCGCACCGACCGCGAGGCCGCGTCCGAGGTCTCGAACAAGACCGTCCACGGCGTCGCCCACCTGGCCTGGGTCGAACGGGCCGACGGCCGCTACGAGGGCCGGATGGCCGTCTACGTAAAGCCCCGCGGCCTCTTCGGCCGGGCCTACATGGCGCTGATCAAACCGTTCCGCTACTGGGTGGTGTACCCAGCGCTGATGCGGGAGATGGAGACGACCCTGTAGCGCGGTGGTTCAGCTTGTTCAGCAGGACCGCTTGTAGCTGGCCCAGTCCCAGCCGGCCAGGAAGCTGTCGGCGGCCGCTTCGCCCTTTGTCCTGACTGTCTCGCGCTTTTCGGGCGGGGCGTCGAACTCGACGATTCCGATCTCGCTGGTGTCCACCTCGATCGTCCGCCGCTGGACGCACGGTCGCTCCAGGTAGGTCTGGTCGTGGCCGACGATCGCGGTGGCGGCGACCCGCTCGAGCATGTCGAGCGGGGGCAGGGCGCCGCCGGGGACAGTGGGGAAGAGGTCCTTCATGTCGGCGGGCAGGTTGGGGATGATCTTCACTCCGAAGGTCGGCCAGCGAGGTTCCTTCCCGTCGGTGCGGTCGAAGGCCTGGATCGGGAAGTTGGAGAGGACCCCGCCATCGACCAGCACGACCTCCTTGCCGCCCTTGGCCTTGATCTTCACCGGCTCGAAATAGAGCGGGATCGACATCGAGGCGCGCACCGCTGTCGCAACCGACTGCTGGTCGGGGTCGAGCCCGAGGAGCTCGTAGTCCCAGGGCAGTCGCAGCAGGCGACCGTTGGTCACGTCGGTGGCCGTCACCATCAGCTTGTAGCGATGGAACTTGCGGAACCTCGGGTCCGCCTGCGGATCGTCGGGGGCGATCAGGTCTTTGAAGGTCTTCACCCCCAGCTTCGCCAGTTCCTCCTCGAGGAAGGCGTGGACGTAGTGCCCGCGGTAGGCGCCCGCTTTGAGCATTAGCGACTCTCCCTCGCTGAGGACGGGGATTCCGGGCCAGGCGCGATCCGGCACCCGCGAGTAGTCGAGGTTGTCCATGACCGCGACCAGCTGCTCTTTGGACGCGCCGGCCGCGAGGAAGGAGGCGACGATCGACCCCGCCGAGGTTCCCGCCAAGCGCGGAAACTCGTATCCCTTCTCCATCAGCTTGAACACCGCGCCGACCAGGGCGATGCCCTTGATCCCCCCGCCCTCGAGCACCAGGTCGGTGTTTGCCATGGGTCGAAGGTAGGGCAGTGGCGCTCGCTCGTCCAGTCCCTGGCGCTGTCAGGCGCCGGCCGGGTCGAGCGCCCCGGCGAGCAGTTCGACCGAGCGCACGCGGTTCGGCACCGAGTCCGAGTAGTGGACGGTGATCAGCTCGTCGGCGCCGGTCTCCGCGGCGAAGCTCTCGAGGTAGGCGGAGACCTCCTCGGCGAGGCCGGCGGCGGTGTAGGCGAGCATTTCGTCGACGGCGGCGGCCTGGGGCGATTGGAGGAGCGCGGTGATCTCCTCCTCGCTGAGCTTCTTGCCGCGGCCGAAGAGGGCGCGGGCGCGGAGGCGGCGGGCCGCCTCGAACTGGGCGGCGGCGGACTCTTTCGTCTCGGCGGCGATGACGCCGACGCCGGCGATCACGTAGGGCTGGCGCTGTTGCGCGGAGGGTTTGAAGCCCTCGCGGTAGACCTTGATCGCCTCGTGCAGGAAGCGCGGCGCGAAGTGGGAGGCGAAGGCGTAGGGGAGGCCGAGCTCGGCGGCGAGTTCGGCGCCGAAGAGGGAGGAGCCGAGGATGTAGAGCGGCACGTGGGTGCCCTGGCCGGGGATCGCCCGGATGCCCGGGAGCGGGCTCTCGTCGCCGAGGAACTTCTGCAGCTCGACCACGTCCTGGGGGAAGCGGTCGCTCGCCCGTGGGTCGCGCCGCAGCGCCATCCAGGTTCGCTGGTCGGTTCCCGGCGCCCGCCCAAGGCCCAGGTCGATTCGCCCCGGGTGCAGCGTCTCCAGGGTCCCGAACTGCTCGGCGATCACCAGCGGCGAGTGGTTGGGCAGCATCACCCCGCCGGCGCCGAGCCGGATCGTCTCGGTCTGGGCGGCGACGTGGGCGATCAGGACCGCGGTCGCCGAGGAGGCGATTGAGGAGATGTTGTGGTGCTCGGCGTACCAGATCCGCCGGTAGCCGCCCCGCTCCGCCGCCCGCGCCAACTCGACGCTCCCCGCAAAGCTCTCGGCCACCGTCTCCTCCCGGCCGACGGCGGCGAGGTCGAGGATCGAGAGGGGGACGGAGGCCTTGGCCATCGCTGGAACGATAAGCGCGCCAGCTGTTCTCAGCCGCGCAACATCGCCGTCCTGCGCGCCCTGTTCCATTTGAGGTGAAGAGGGTTAGCTCCTTAGATGCCGATCTCATCCCCCACGCGCCCACCGGCACGACTCGCGAGCCCCCGGCCGCTGCTCGAGCGGCGGCGGCTGCGGCTGCTCGACGGGGCGGAGACGACATTGCACGTCGCCCGCTTCTCCCGGGCGGAGTTCGTGCCGCGGGTGGTGGTGCTGGATCCCTGCTCGACCGTGCGCGCCTGGTGCGAGCGCAGCGGCGCCGAGCACGCGATCGTCGGCGGCTTCTACATGCGCCCCGGCGGGCCCGTGCTGGGCGACGTCTGGATCGACGGGGAGGCGCTGCCGAGCGAGCCGTTCGACGCGCCCTGGCACCGCAAGCGCGCCTGCCTGCACGTCGAGGGCGGCGAGGCGCGGCTGGCGCCGCGACGCGAGCTCGGCGACATGCCGCGGGGCGACCTGCTGCAGGCGGGGCCGATGCTGGTCACTGGCGGGCGCTCCCGGGTCCAGCCGGGGGCCGACGCCGAGGGCTTCTCCGCCGGCGCCCGCCAGTTCGACTCCGACATCACCGCCGGCCGCTACCCGCGCGCCGCGCTCGGCCTCTCCGCGCGCGAGTTGATCGCGGTCGTCTGCGAAGGGCGCGCCGACGACGAGGCCGGGCTGACGATGGAAGAGCTGGCCTCGGCGATGATCGGGCTCGGCGCCGAGACGGCGATGAACCTCGACGGCGGCGGCTCCGCCTCACTGGTCGTCGGCGGCGCGTTGGTCAACACTCCGCGCGAGGAGCACGGGATCGAGCTGCGCGGCGGCCGCAAGGTCGCCACCGCCCTCCACTTCGCCCCGCGCCTGGGCTTCTGAGCCGGCTTCGCCGCGGGCGCTAGCCTCGGTGGAGGTGAGTGCCGGCGCAAACAGAGTCCTGACGGGGATCTACTTCTCTCCCCGCGGGGGCTCGGCCCAGGCCTGCCGCTCGATCGTCCGCGAGCTGGTTCGCAACGGCTTCGAGGTCACCCTCCTCGCCGGCTCGCGCTCCGACCTCGGCCCGACGGCCCTGGCGCAGAGCTTCTACGCCGGCCTCGACCTGCGCGCGGTCGACTTCACGCCGGCGATCCGCTCCCCGGACCCGCTGCGCTACCGGGGACCGGCCGGGACCGCGCCGATCCACTGCTCCTACGAGGACCGCCCGGGCGCTGAGGACGTGGTCTTCGCCCGCCTCGACGTGTCGAGCTTCGAGCTGCAGGTGGAGGCCTGGGCGGCGGCGCTGGCCGCGGCCGCCGGGCCCGGCGTCGACGTCCTCTACCTGCACCACCTCACGCCCCTCAACGAGGCGGCGGCGCGGGCGCTGCCGGGGGTGCCGGTGATCGGCCACGTCCACGGGACCGAGCTGCTGATGCTGGAGCGGATCGAGGCGGGGGCGCCGCCGGGCTGGACCTATGCGGAGGAGTGGGCAGAGCGGCTGCGGGGCTGGGCGGCGGCCTGCGAGCGGATCGTCGTCAACGACCGCGGCGGCATGGAGCGCGCGGCCCAATTGCTCGGCCTCGGGGAGGAGCGCTTCGCCTGCGTCCCCAATGGCTTCGACCGCGCCTTCGCGCCGGGGCCGGTCGACCGCCGTGCCCACTGGCGCCGGTGTCTGGTCGAGGAGCCGCAGGGATGGCTGCCGGGTGAGGAGCCCGGCAGCGTCTCCTACGAGGAGAGCGATCTCGAGGCGCTGGCGGGGACGGTGCTGCTCGCCGTCGGCCGCTTCACCGCGGTCAAGCGGCTGCCCTTGTTGATCGAAGCCTTCGCCGAAGTGGAGGCGACGGTCGCCGAGCCCGTGGCGCTCGTCCTGGTCGGCGGCCATCCCGGCGAGTGGGAGGGCGAGCATCCCTGCGAGACGATCCGCCGCACCGGCGCCCGCAACGTCTTCCTCGCCGGCTGGCACGCCCACGAGGAGCTGCCGGAGTTCATGCGCGCCGGCGACCTCCTCGTCCACGCCGCGGTGGGCGAGCAGTTCGGCGCGGTGCTGATCGAGGCGATGGCCTGTGGGCTGCCGACGATCGCCGTCGACCGCGGCGGCCCGGCCGCGATCGTCGACGACCCCGAGACCGGCTGGCTGGTCCCGCCGGACGACCGCGCCGCCCTCGCCGCGGCATTGGTCGAGGCCGTCGGCGACGCCGAGGAGCGCCGCCGCCGCGGCGAGCGGGCGCGGCAAGAGGTTGTCGAGCGCTACTCCTGGTCGCGGATCGGCAAGGAGCTCTCGGCGAGCCTCTTCTCCCTGCGCGCCTAGGAGGCGTCCTAGCATTCCGGTTGTGACCCCAGGCGAGCTCGAGACCAGCGCCGCGCAAACGGCCGACTTCCGCTTCGCCTCCTGGGCGGTGCTCCGGCCCTATGCGCTGGGGCTGTACTTCGCCGCGCTGGTCGCCTGGACCGCGCATTACGGGATCCCGGTCCAGCGCGAGCTGGTGGTCCTCTGGACCTGCGGCGCCCTCGCCTGCGCCTCGATCGGCCGCCCGCCGCGGGAAATCCTCGAGCTGCTGCGCGACTGGCTGCCGCTGGTGGCGGTGCTCTGCGCCTACGACTTCAGCCGCGGCGCCGCCGACTCGCTGGGGATCGGCGTCCACTACCACCCGATGGCCGACTTCGACCGCGCCGTCTTCGGCGAGAACCCGACCGTCTGGCTGCAGGCCCACCTCTACGACCCGCGGGCGGTGCACTGGTGGGACGTCCTCTTCACCCTCGTCTACACCTCCTACTTCATCGTCCCCTTCGTCCTCGCCGGGGTGCTGTGGGCGCGCGACCGGCTCGGCTTCAAGCGCTTCAGCCGCCGGCTGGTCAGCCTCGCCCTCGCCGGTCTCGCCACCTACGTCGTCTTCCCGGCGGCGCCGCCGTGGCTGGCCAGCGAAATGGGGATCGTCGGCGAAGTCCACCGCACCGTCAGCGACGGCTGGGAAGTGCTGGGGACGGGAACCGCCTCGCTCTTCTCCGAGGGCCAGGCCGGTGTCAACCTCGTCGCCGCGGTGCCCTCTTTGCACGCCGCCTTCACGCTGCTGGTGGCGCTCTTCTGCTGGGGCCGGGTGCGCCGGCCCTGGCTGCGGCCGCTGCTGCTGCTCTATCCGCTGGCGATGGCGGTCACGCTGATCGCCACCGGCGAGCACTACTTCTTCGACGTCCTCCTCGGCTGGGTCTACGCCGGCACGGCGATGGCGGCGTGGGCCTGGTGGGAACGACGGCGAGCGCCGCGCTTAGCCCCGCAGACGGAGGCTGCGCTTCAGCCGCAGCGCCTTTGAGCGGGCGGCGTCTTCGAGCACGACGGCGACCGGCAGCCGCCGGGCACGGGTGTGCCGGCGGGCCGCGAGGAGCCTGCGGCCTCCCTTGCCGAGCGGCAGCCGCAGCGTGCGCCGCTGACCCTGCGTCAGCGAGTAGCGGCCGCGGGCCAGCCCCGCTTGCTTCTTCGCCTTCCCGCGGGCGCCGATCGCGAGCTGGCCCGAGCAGTTGCCCCCGGCGCCGCAGCGCAGGCGCACCAACAGGGCGCGCCGGGTGGCGGTTATCGAGCGCACCGCGGTCAGGCCGGCGCCGGCTTTGAGCGGGACCGCGCCGGGTTCGGCGTAGCCGGCGGCGAGCTCGTAGCCGGGCGGCAGCACCTTCGGCGCCGGCGGCTGGACGACGCCACCGAGGGAGCCGGGCTCCTCGCGCACCGGCAGCCGCAGCTCGAGGTTGGAGACGGCGATCGGCGCCTGCAGGTTCGACGGCCGCGAGTAGGGCGCGTCGCTGGGCAGCAGCTCGAGCTTGACCACGTCGCCGGGGGCGAAGCGGTAGGCCTGCGGGTGGATCTGGAAGACGGTGCTGCCGCCGCTGCCGGGCCGCAGCAGGCCGCGGGCGACGAGGCGCTCTTTGCCGTCGGGGGTGACGTCGAGGAGCCGGGCGGCGAGCTCGGACTCCGTGCCGGTGGTGGCGAGGTCGGCGACGATCGTCGGCGAGCCGAGCAGGGTGAAGCCGCCGCTCGGCACCGGCGGCAGCCGGTAGTTGGCGGCGCCCGCCTGGTCGGCGCCGGAGGCGGTCGCGCAGGCGTTGCCGGTAGCGATCGGGTCGAATTCTTTGCCGATCGACGGGTCGCCGGCGGTCGGCAGGATCGTCTGCGGGGCGGCGCTGTCGAAGCGGATCTCGCCCGGCGCCAGGTCCTTCCAGGAGGCGGCCGTGTAGGGGCCTTCCGAGGCGCCGCCGCAGACCGTGGTCAGCGCCGTCGCGCTCGAGCTCGGCGCCGCCCCTTCGCCCTTCAGGTAGTGGTCGAACCAGGCTTCCTCGCGGCCGCGGAAGAGCGCCTCGTCGGCTGGCTTGTTCTGGCTGCGGGCGTGGCCGTCGTCCATGAAGAAGAGCGAGATCGGGTCGCCGGGGAACTGGGTGCGGGTGCGGTTGTAGAAGCGGATCGCCTCGTCGGGCGGGAAGAGGTCGTCGTTCCAGCCGTTCTGGATCAGGAGCGGCGCCGGCGGCTCGCCGTGGTCGACGTAGTAGGAGGAGTGGTAGGTGGTGATCTGGCTCACCACTTCGGCCGCGAGCGGGTTGGAGTCGTAGGGCTCGCCGGCGTTGATCAGCGAGTACCAGGTGGTGAGGTCCGCTTCGGGGTCGGTTTTCGGCGCCGCGTAGTTGCTGTCGGCCAGGCCGAGGCCATAGAGGCCGCTGACGTAGGAGGCCTTCTCGACCCCGATCGGGGCGGTGCCGTCCGGGCCGCGGTAGGGGGCGTCGGCGACGTAGTCGAGCGTGGTCCCGTTCGGCATCAGCGAGTAGGCGAGGTCGCTCCACGGCCACTGCGGCACCGCGGCGGCCAGTTCCATCGGCGTCCCTTTCGGGCTCGTCCAGGGGACGAGCGTGCCGTCGGGGAGCATCGTCCGGTTGCGCAGCGCCGCCAGCGCCATCGAGATCCCGCCGCCGTAGGAGACCCCGGTGGCGCCGATCTTCTGCGGCTGCGCCAGCCCTTCGTCGGCGAGGATGGAGATCAAGTACTGGGCGTCGCGGACTTCGTAGCGGTCGTCCATCAGGTGGTTGAAGCCCTGGGCGCAGGCCGGGTTGAGCGCCGATTTTTCCGGGTCGGCGCCGCCGCACGATTCGCCCCAGCCGCGGTCGCTCATGCTGAAGACGACGTAGCCGCGTTCGGCCCAGCCCTGGGTCTGTTCGTTCAGCCCGATCTTCGAGCCGCCCCAGCCGTGGAAGTCGCCGATCACCGGGTAGGGCCCGTCGTTGCCGCTGCCCGGCGCGGGCGGCAGGATCACGTTGACGTCGACTTTCGTCGCCCCGTCCCAGGTGGTCACTTTGCCGCCGCAGAGGCGGACGTTCCCGTTCCCCGGCTGCACCGTGCAGCTGATGGCGCCGCCGTAGAGGGAGGGGAAGTCAGCCCGCGCCGCGGGGGCCAGCGCCAGCACGATGAAGAGCGTTGCCGCGACCGCGATCGTCCACCGTGCTTTCACGCAAACGATCCTACCCAAAATTGTGTAGAGCCAATCCTCGTCAGGCGAGGGGGCGGGAGAAGCTCTCGACGAGTGCCTCCTTGCCGTCCTCACCGGGGACCGTCTTGTCGAGGCGCAGGGTGGCGCGGCGGCCGTCGAGTTCGAGGGTCGCGACCTGGTTGTCGAAGCAGGGGCCCTCGAGCAGGCGCCAGCGGATGCCCGGGTCCGGGGCGCCGGCGGCCCGGGCCAGCAGCCGCCCGAGGGCGATCATCGGGCGGCGGAAGGCGGCCCGCACCACCCGGCGCTCTTTCTCGTCGAGCGGGTTGCGGTAGGGCGAGCAGACCGCCTGGTAGACCGGGCTGCGCCCGGCGTCGCCGTCCCCCTTCGGGTAGCCGGCCTCGCAGAGGTAGGCGTGGTGGACGTCGCCGGAGAGGACGACGATCGAGGCCGGCGCCTTGCCGTGCTTGCCGGCGGCCACCTCGCCGAGCAGGTCGCGCAGCTTCGCGAACGACTCGCCGAAGGCGCCCCAGTGGTCGAAGTCGACTTCGCGCCGCAGCTTCTCGGCCGCCCGCGCCGCCGGCTTGCCCCAGGCCCCGTCGCAGACCCGCTCGTTCCAGGCCTCGAAGCGGTCGAAGGCGGGGGAGAGCAGCCAGGGGACCGTGGTCGCGATCAGCAGGTGGTCGAAGTCGCCCTTGCAGTGCTCGACGATCCACTCCCACTCCTCGTCGTCGACGATCGCCCGCCGGTCCTCCTCCAGCACCCGCCCGGCGCGGGAGTCGACGAAGATCGCCCGGGTGCGGCCGAAGTCGCGGCAGAAGGTCCAGCGGCTGCCGGCGGCCATCGAGTCGATTCGCCGCGCCCACTCGAACAGCTCCGCCCCCGCGTGCTGGTTGCCGCGCACGCGCTGGTAGAGCTCGTCTTCGCCCAGCTCCCGCGGCGAGAGGTTGCCGAGGTGCTGGTAGATCCAGTAGCTGGCGATGCAACCGACGGCGCGGCGGTGCCACCACGACTTTTCCCGCATCTCTTCCAGCCAGGAGCGGGAGATGTTCCAGTCGTCGCTCATGTCGTGGTCGTCCCACAGCATCGAGACCGAGACGGTGGAGAAGAGCCAGCGGATCAGCGGCTCTTCCCAGCTCTCGCAGTAGAGCCAGGTGTACTCCTCGAAGTCGGTCACCTCGTCGCCGGGCGGGGTCTCGGTGCCGCGGCGCTCCTTGATCTTCTTGCGCGTCTTCGGCGAGCCCTCGTCGACGTAGACCTGGTCGCCGAGCAGGAACAGCTGCTCGGGCCAGTCGTCGCGCTCGCCGGCGGCCATCTGCTTAGCCAGCACCCAGAGCGCGTCGACCTCGTGCCCCTGGTCGGTCTCGTCTTTCGGTTCGGTGAAGGGGGCCTCGTGCGGCACCGCGACCCGGCAGGAGCCGAAGCAGACGTCGAGCTCGCTGCCGGGGTCGACGGTGCGGATGGCGCTCGGCGGCAGGTCCGAACCCGGCTCGGGCCAGCGCCGCTCGCCGTCGAGCTTGACCTCGTACTCGTAGCGCGAGGCCGGCTCCAGGTCCTCGATGCAGACGAGCGCATAGTGGTGCCCTTCGACCCGGAAGGTGCGCTCGCTGCGGCCGAGGATCTCGACCTCGCAGGGCTCGCTGGTCTCGACCCAGATCGTCGCCTGGGTCTCCGAGACGTGCCGCAGCAGCGGCCCGAGGACGAGATCGCTCATGCTTCTCGCAGGGTTAGAGGCGACCCAGTAGGAGAAGGACGAGGAGGATGATCGCGATCAAGCCGAGGATCCCTCCGGCCACGGCCACCTTCAGCAGCACCAGCACGATCGCGACGATGATCAGCACTGCGATCAGCGTTCCAACCATTGTTTCCCTCCTATGGATCGATTTCCCTATCGAACGGCCCCGCACCTGTACCCGTCAGGCGAATTAAGAAAAGTCCTGACAGATTCCGGGTAGAGCCGTTAAGGAGATGGCACTTAGTCCCAAACTTGGAACGGATGGCCCGCAATGGGAAGATCATCCAATGAGCGAGGCGACAGCCACGGCAGGGCTCACCCGCTTGCTATCCGACGACCGCCTCACGCGCCGCGCGGTCGGCGGCGACCAGCGCGCTTTTGCGGCGATCTTCCGCCGCTACCACCAGCCGCTCTACCGCTTCTGCCTGGCGATCGTCGGCAACCCCGACGACGCCCAGGAAGCGCTGCAGAACACGATGGCCAAGGTGCTGCGGGCGCTGCCCGGCGAGGAACGGGAGATCGAGTTGAAGCCGTGGCTGTACCGGATCGCCCACAACGAGTCGATCGACTTGCTGCGGCGGCGGCGCGAGACGCACGAGCTCGACGTCGAGCAGGTCGCCCCCGGCTACGGGCTGGCGGAGGACGTGGCGACGCGGGAGCGCCTGCGGGGCCTGCTCGACGACCTGCGGGAGCTGCCCGAGCGCCAGCGCGAGGTGCTGGTGATGCGCGAGCTCTCCGGGCTCGAGTTCGAGGAGATCGGCGCCGCCCTGGACACCTCCGGCGCGGTGGCGCGGCAGACGCTCTACGAGGCGCGGCAAAGCCTGCGGCAGATGGACGAAGGGCGGGAGATGAGCTGCGCTGATGTGACCAGGGCGCTCTCCGACGGCGATGGCCGCGTCACCCGGCGCCGCGACGTCCGCGCTCATGTCCGCGCCTGCGCCGGCTGCCGCCGCTTCCGCGAGGAAGTCGGGGAGCGCGAACAGAACCTGGCGGCGCTGGCGCCCTTGCCCGCGGTGGCGGCGGCCGGCATGCTGCAGGGCCTGCTCGGCGGCGCCCAGGGCGGGAGCGCCGGCGGCGGCCTGGCGGCGACGCTCAGCGGCGGCGCGGCGAAAGCCGTGGGCGCCTCGGCGATGGCTAAAGGAGTGGCGACGGTGGCGGTGGTGGCGGCGATCGGGGTCACGGCCGCCGACAAGAGCGGCGTCATCCACCTCGGCCTGCCCGGCGACCAGCCGGTGAAGTCGAGCGCCGCGGCGCCGGCCGGGAGCGATTCTGGAGGAGCGGGAGGCGGGCAGCACGCCTCCGCCGGCGCGGCCAAGGCTGTCCACGGCGGCGCTGAAGGATCCGGCGGTGGGGCTGGCATGAAGGCCGGTGCCGCGACCGGAGGCGGGGGGCAGGGCGTTCCCTCGCAGGCGCAGGGTCACGTCAAGGGCGGCGCCGGCACCGGGGCGCCGGGGCAGAGCGCCGAGCACCCCGCCAATCCGGGACAGGAAAGGCAGCCGCCGGCAGCTGCCGGGCATGGAGAAGAAACCGCAGCCGGCCACCAGGCTCCGCAGGCTGAAGACAAAGGCGGCGGCGACAACGCCGGCGAGAGCGGCGACGAGGAAGGGTCGACTCCGAGCTTCGTGCCCGCGGGCAGCGGCGAAACGCCGAAACAGGAACCCGCAACCCCGCCGGTCGCCCCGGAAGCGCCGAGCGAATCAGGCCCCCAGTCGCACCCGACGGGTCCGCCGGAAGGCTCGCCCGGCGGCGAAGAGGCGAACGAAAGAAAACCCTCTTAGACGTTTCAGCCCCGCCGCCATAAAGGCGGCGGGGCGCCCAACGAGAGAAGCCGGTGGCCGTAGAGGTACTTGCGCACCAGGGCCTCGGCGGGTGCCGCCGCGAGAATCATCGGGGCACCGCAATTCGGGCACGAACGTCCCTGCCAGCCAGCCCTACTGAGATCGGCCTGGGCATGACAGCGGGGGCATTCGAGCGACTGGTTTCCTTTTCCTCGGCTGGACATCTGCCCCATCTTCTGCCGCCGCCCCGGTGCCGGCATCCGTGGTTTGCCGCACTTCTCCTGTCCGGGGGCGCTTGACGAACCGCCCGCTCTTCGCCAGCATCGAACAATGGTCCAGGGGGGTATTGCCAAGGCGGCGGCGATCTGCTTGTGCGCGCTGGGGCTGCTGGCCGCGGCGACGTCGGCCGGGGCGGCGACCTACTTCGGCGCCACGATCGGCGGCGAAACCTACGGCTACGGCCCGAACGAAAACCCGCCGCTGAACGAAGCCGCCTGGAACCTCTTCGAGCGCCACGCGGGCAAGCGGGTGGCGATCCTCAACCAGGGCCAGAACTGGGGCAGCTTCGAAGGGAAGATGATGGACGCGACCGTCGCCCACGGCGCGATCCCGCTGGTGACGATGGGGCTGGGGAAGGAAATGACCCTGGAAGACGTCACCGACGGCAGCCAGGACGCGACGATCGAAAAGTGGGCCAAGGCGGCGAAGGCCTGGGGGCACCCGTTCCTCTTCGCCCCCTGGTGGGAGATGAACGGGAACTGGTACGCGTGGGGGCGCAGCCCCGACTTCATCGCCGCCTGGCGCCACTTCCACGACCTCGTCGTCGCCCAGGGCGCGACCAACGTCACCTGGACCTGGGACGTCAACAGCATCTGGTCCGACCCCGAATCCAAAGAACTGGGCAAGTACTACCCCGGCGACGAATACGTCGACTGGCTCGGCCTCGACTCCTACAACTGGGGGCGCAACCCCGTCCAGCCGGATCGCTGGACGACGCCCGAGCAGACCCTCTCGCCGACCCTGAAGATCCTCGGCGAAGTGGCGCCGGGCAAGCCGGTGGCGATCGTCGAGGACGCCTCGACCGAGTACGGCGGCAACAAGGCCGACTGGATCCGGGAGATGCTGACCAGCTACCTGCCGCACCACCCGGAGATCAAGGCCTACCTCTGGTTCGAGTGGAACTTCCCCAAGAACGCGGGGCGCGAGGACTGGCCGATCGAGTCCTCGGCGCCGGCCCAGCAGCAGTTCCGCCAGGCGATCCAGAGCAGCCTCTTCGCGCCGGCGCCGGCCTCGCTGCCGGCGCTGACCAAGGTGCCGCCGCCGGGGGCGGCGAGCGGCGGCCCGACCGAAGCGGCCGACCTCTCGCCGCCGGGGGAAGTGGTGGGCGGCTCCGACGTCGCGGTCGCCGCCGACGGCACCGCGACCGTCGTCTGGAGCGCCCGCCAGGGCGGCGGCACCTTCCAGGTCTTCGCCCGCCGGATCGCCCCCGACGGCACGCCCGAACGGGCCCAGCAGCTCTCGGCCCCCGGGCAGGACGCGCTTGACCCGCAGGTCGCGGTCGCCCCCGACGGCACCGCCACCGTCGCCTGGACCCGCTCCGACGGCTCCAGCTTCCTCGTCCAGGCGCGCCGGATCTCCCCGGACGGGACCCCGGAAGAAAGCACCAAGAACCTCTCGACCACCGGCCAGAGCTCCTACGAGCCGCAGCTGGCGGTGGCGCCGGACGGGACCGCGACCGTCGTCTGGAAGCGGTTCGATGGCGCCCACTACCTCGTCCAGGAGCGGCGGATCGCCGGCGACGGAACCCGCGAGGAAACCTTCCACACCCTCTCCGAACCGAAACAGGACGCGGCCGAACCGCAGGTGGGGGTCGCCGAAGACGACACCGCGACCGTCGTCTGGAGCCGCTTCGACGGCTCCGACTCGATCGTCCAGGCGCGCCAGATCGCGCCGAGCGGGGAACCGGGGGCGAGCACCGCGAGCCTCTCGGCGGTGGGGGAGAGCGCGATCCAGCCACGGGTGGCGGTCGCCGCCGAGGGCGCCGCGACCGTCGTCTGGAATCGCTTCGACGGCGCCGACTGGATCGTCCAGGCGCAGCGGCTCTCCGCCGCCGGCCTGCCCACGGGCGGGACGGAGAACCTCTCCGCGGCGGGGCAGAGCGCGGCCGAGCCGCAGATCGCCGCCGAGGCGAGCGGGAAGGCGACGGTGGCCTGGGATCGCTTCGACGGCAGCAGCTTCGTCGTCCAGGCGCGGCAACTCGACGCGGAAGGGGAACCGCTGGGTCCGGCACTCGACCTCTCCGCCGCCGGCCGCGACGCGGCCGAGCCGGCGCTCGCGATCGCCCCCGGCGCCGCCGCGACCGCACTCTGGGCCCGCTCCGACGGCACCAACTTCGTCGTCCAGCGCCGCGACCTCGAGAGCGACGGCTCGCTCACCGGCACCGAAAGCCTCTCCGCTCCCGGCCACAGCGCCGGCTACCCCGCCCTCGCCTGGGGCAGCGACGGGGTCCTGGCGATGAGCTGGAGCCGGGGCAACGGCGCCGCCGACGTCGTCCAGGCGAAGACCGTTCCCCTGCCACCCCCGCCACCGCCTCCCCCAGGAGAAGAAGGCGGAGGCAGCGGCGGGCCTTCCTCGGGGAAGACCGTGCCGGGCTCGGCGGCGCAGGCGGTCGATAACTCCTTCCGCCTCGGCCGCCCCCGCTACAACCGCAGGCTCGGCACCGCCACCCTCGCGGTCACGGTGCCGGGGCCGGGAGAGGTGAGCCTCGCCGGCGCCGTTCCCCGCCGGCTCTCGACGGCCGGCGCCGAAACGGTCGGCCTGCGGATCGTCCCGCGGCGGGCGCAGCGACTGGCGCTGCGGCGTCGCGGCAGCCTGCGCCTGCGGGTGAGCGTCAGCTTCGCGCCGGCCGGGGGAACCGCCGCCAGCCGAGTCGTCAGGCTGCGGCTGAGGAGGACGAGCGGTTCGTGAGCTCGGCCAGGAACGGCGTCAGGTAGCGGCCGATCAGCTTGCTCGGGTTGTCGACCGGCCAGGGCGGCCGCTCGCTGGCGACGGAGGTTTCGCCGTGGCCGCCGGCGAGCCAACCGAACAGGTAGCGCGGCTTGCTGCCGGTCCAGAGGACGCCGCGCAGGACCGGGTCGAGCGGGTTGGCCTCGACTTCGCAGCCGAGCTCGGCGGCGATCGCTTCCGCGGCGGCGTCGGCCTGCTGGGTGGCGATGCCGCCCTGCTTGACCGGGAAGTTGGTGACGTCGCCGATCGCGAAGGCGTTGGCGACCTCGGGCATGCGGGCGTGGTCGTCGATCGGGATGAAGCCGCTGGAGTCGTAGGGGAGGCCCTCGATGCGGCGGCCGACCAGGCGAGGGAGGGAGATCACCGCGTCGGCTTCGATCTCCTCGCCCGGCACGATCGAGAGGGCTCCGCTCTCGAACTTGACCGGATGGGTGCCGGCGATCACCTCGACGTCGTGGGCGGCGAGCAGCTCGCCGACCTGCTCGGAGGCGCGGCGACCGAAGATCAGCAGCGGCCCGTCTTCGGGGGTGACGACGGTCAGCTGCGTGTCGGAGATGCCCGCGCGCGACATCTCGGTCGCGGCCAGCAGCGCCAGCTCGTAGGCGGGGAGGGCCCAGCCGTGGCCGCCGGGAAGGGTGAAGACCAGGCGCCGCAGCCGGCCCTCGCGCAGCCGCTGGACGACCTCCTGCACCTCGCCTTCGTCGGCGACTCCCCAGAAGGTGGTCGCCCCGGGCACCGACCAGAGCAGCCGCGAGCCGCAGGCGACGATCAGGTAGTCGTAGGGGACCTCTTGGCCATCATGGGTCGTGGCGCAGCGCCGGGCGGTGTCGACCGCGGTGACGTTTTCGCGTCGCAGCTCGGCCCCGCAGCGCTCGGCCAGCTGCTCGAGGTCGTAGCGCAGCACCCGCGAGGCGCCGTAGGGCTCGCCGACCGCGAAGGGGCGGTAGACGAAGTCGTCGCGGCTGGTGCAGAGCTCGACCCGGACCTTGTCGCCGGCGAGGTCGCGGAGGGCGAGCGCAGCCTCAAGCGCGCCGACTCCGCCGCCGACGATCAACACCCTCGCTTGCCCCGTCCGATTCATGCTGAAAAGTGTCCACCGAGGCCCGGCTTCTCTCATCCGGGAAATCCCACGTTTTCGATGTGGTTTTTTCCGCAGTTGCCTCGGATGGTGCGATTACATTCGCTCGATGACGCTCGGTCAGCTCGCGATCGCGCTGGCGGTCGTCTTCGCGGTCAACCTGCTCCCGGCCTTCGGGCCGCCGACCTGGGCCGTCCTCGTCTTCTTCAGCCTCGACTTCGACCTGCCGGCGGTGCCGCTGGTGCTGGGCGGAGCGCTGGCCGCGGCGGCCGGGCGCCTGGTCCTCGCCGGCGTCACCCGCGAGCTGCGCCCGCGCCTCTCGGCCGCGCGGCGCCAACGCGTCGAAGAGGCCCAGGCGGCGCTCCTCGCCGACCGCCGCCGCAGCGCCGCCGGCCTCGGCCTCTTCGCCCTCTCGCCGGTCCCCTCCGGCCAGCTCTTCGTCGCCGCCGGCCTGATGACTGTCCCCCTGCTGCCCCTCACCGCCGCCTTCTTCGCCGGCCGCCTCGTCTCCTACTCGATCTACCTCAGCGTCGCCACCGTCGCCCAGAAGAACCTCGGCGACCTCGCCCTCAACGCCCTCACCTCACCCCTCGGCCTCGCCCTGCAATTGCTGATGCTGATCGCCCTGGGCGCGCTCGTCGGCGGCCTGCGGCCGAAACGCTTCTCCTAGAGCAGGGTGGCGAGCAGCTCGACGTATTCGCGCAGGCGGTTGATCGCGAGGTAGTCGTCGATCACCCGCTGGCGGGCCGCCTCGCCCATCTTCTGTGCCTCGCCGGGGTCGGCGAGGATGCGTTCGATCGCCTCGGCGCAGGCGGCGAGGTCGCGGGGGTCGTCGATCAGCGCTCCGGTCACTCCGTCGACCACCTGGTCCTGGATGCCGCCGACGCGGCTGGCGACCACCGGGCGCCGCTTCCACATCGCCTCGGCGACGGTCAGGCCGAAGCCCTCGGCGATGCTCTTCTGCACGACCACGTCGGCGCGGCGCTGGATCGCGTTGACCATCGCCCCGTTTTCGTCGCCGTCGTGCATCGGCAGGTTGACGAGGTGGGCGCGGCGGCGGATCTCCGGGTCCAAGGCCCGCCAGGTCCCCTCGATCTCATCGTAGACCGCGGCGGCCTCGGGGTCGTCGGCGACGCCGCTTGCCTCCGGGCCGGCCAGGACCAGATGGACCGCCGGATCGCCGAGGTGCTGCGCCATCATCTCCAGCACGCCCAGCGGGTCCTTGAGCCGGTCCCAGCGCGAGACCTGCGCGACCACCCGCGCCTGGTCGGGAACCGGTTCCTCCTGCAGGATCTCGGCCCTGCGCTCGACCCGGCCGGGGGTGCCGTCGGCGCGGGTGAAGGTCGGCGCCGCCTCCAGCCCGTCCGGGGCGAGGCCGATCTCCTTCAGGATCGCCGTCACGACATCGGGCTCGAGGTCCTGGTTCTTCGGCGAGAAGGGATCGATCACCGGCGGCATCAGCCAGACCTTCTCCTGGTCGAGCCCCGACCAGATGTACTCGCGGCGGGAGAAGATGTAGGCGTCGGCGCGCTCCACGTAGGGGCGGAGGAAGTCCCAGGCGCCGCGGGCGCGCTCGTTGGCGCGGTCGACGCCGACGTGGCAGCGCCAGACCACTTTCAGGCCCCGCTCGCAGAGCGCCGGGACCAGGCCGGCGGTCTGCGGGTCGTGCAGGTAGACGATGTCGCCGCGCTGGATCTGTGGCAACAGCGCCTCGAGGTTGGCCCGCAGCGTCGAGTCGTAGACCTCGCGCGCCGCCTCGTCCAGCGCGCCGCCGTCGCCGGGCTCGCCGTGGAGGTGGTTGTGGAGGCGCTTGGTGACGGCAAAGAAGTCGGGCTCGCCCTGCAGGACCGCCCAGCGCACGTCGACGCCGGCACCGCGGGCGTACGGCAGGAGCGCGCTGAGGATCTCGGCGACGCCGCCACCGCGGGCAGTTGAGTTGACGTGCCAGATCGCGCGGCCGGCGAAGCCGGTGCGGGCCCAGGCGGCGGTCCGCTCGATCTCAGCGTACTCCTCGCCGAGCAGCGGCTGGAAGCGCTCCAGCGGGTAGGACGGGATCGGGACGAGATCGGGTTCGGTCATGTGGAGGCGCTCCCCTCCTCGCCGAAGGCGGCCAGCGTCGCGACCACCGACTCGGCGAGCGCAGGAAGACTGTAACCGCCCTCGAGCACGATCCCGACCGGGACGTCCCAGCCGGCGGCGGCGTCGCGGACGAGCCCCGCCATCCGGCCGAAGGAAGAGGACTCGAGCCGGCACCCGGCCAGCGGGTCGTCGCGGTGGGCGTCGAAGCCGGCCGAGACCAGCACCAACTGCGGGCCGAACTCGTCGGCGGCGGGGAGGACGGTGCCCTCCAGCAGCGAGAGCCAGACGTCCTCGCCGCTGCCGGCCGGGACCGGCAGGTTGATCGTGTAGCCCGCGCCCGGGCCGGAGCCGCTGTCGGCGCGGGCGCCGGTGCCGGGGAAGATCCCGCCCTGGTGGATGCTGGCGAAGAGGACGTCGGCGCGCTCGTCGAAGGCCGCGGCGGTGCCGTTGCCGTGGTGGACGTCCCAGTCGACGACGAGGACCCGCTCGAGGCCGAGCTCGGCGATCGCCAGGGCGGCGGCGATCGCGACATTGCCGAACAGGCAGAACCCCATCGCCCGCGCCGGCTCGGCGTGGTGGCCGGGCGGGCGGACGGCGCAGAAGCCGACCTTCGCCTCGCCGCCGAGCAGCGCCCGGGTCATCGCGCAGGCGCCGCCGGCGGCGCGCAGCGCCGCCTCGTAGGAGGCCTCGCCGGCGTAGGTGTCGGCGTCGATCGCGCCGCCGCCGGAGCGGCAGAGCTCGCGGATCCCCTCGACGTGCTCGCGCGGGTGGACCAGCAGCAGCTCCTCCTCGCGGGCGCGCGGCGCCTCACGCCGCTCCCACCCCAGCCAGTCGCGCTCGGCCAGCGCCGCCTCGATCGCCCGCAGCCGGTCCGGGTTCTCGGGATGGCCGAGCAGCCCCTCCCGCGGATCGTGCTCGAGGCAGGCGGGGTGGCTGAAATAGAGCATCGCCGCCAATCTAGCCGCCGGGTTCCTCGATCGGGGCCGATCGGAGATAGTTCAGGCCGTGTCGCCTCCCCCCCCAGACCAGGACGAGTCGCTCGCAGCCCTGGGACGTGTCGTCAGCCAGGTCCGCAAGGAGGCAGGGCTGACGCAGGAGGAGCTCGCCCGGCGCGCGGGGCTGGAGGAGGCCGACGTCGGCCGGATCGAGAGCGGTCAGCGCAACCCCACCTGGGGAACCGTTCGCAAGATCAGCTACGCGCTCGACCTTCCCCTGCCGGAGTTGATCCGCAGGGTCGAAGCGCTCGAACGCGAGGCGTGAGTCAGGCGTCGATCAGCCCGTTGGCCAGCGCGTAGCGGGTCAGTTCGGGCCGGCTCGAGAGGCCCAGCTTCTGCTGGATGTGGGCGCGGTGGGTCTCGACGGTGCGGACGCTGAGCTCGAGCTGCTCGCCGATCTCGCGGTTGGTGTGGCCGAGGGCCATCAGCTTCAGGACCTCGGTCTCGCG
Organism: Solirubrobacterales bacterium; assembly: GCA_036278095.1. Classification (GTDB taxonomy): domain Bacteria; phylum Actinomycetota; class Thermoleophilia; order Solirubrobacterales; family 70-9; genus VAYN01. The sequence continues at coordinate 91,409 of DASULS010000039.1, forward strand.
GGGCGAGAGCGCGGGGCCCTCCTTGGTGCCGTCGCGGTCCTTGAGGCCGGCGGCGATCGCCGGGGCGAGGTGGCGCTCCCCCGCGGCGGCGGCGCGGACCGCCTCGATCAGCTCGAGGTGGGCGGAGTCCTTGAACAGGTAGCCATGGGCGCCGGCCTCGATCGCCCGGCGGGCCAGGGTCAGGTCGCGCTCCATCGTCAGCAGCACCAGCGCCGTTTCCGGCGCCTCCTCGCGCAGGTCGGGGACGACGTCGACCGCGAGGCCGTCGGGCAGGTTGACGTCGAGGACGAGCACCTGTGGCTTCAGCTCGGCGACGGTCGCCCGGGCGGAGGCGATGTCGCCCGCCTCGCCCAGGACGTCGAGGTCCTCCTGCCCCTCCAGCAGCGCTTTCAGGGCGCTGCGCACGACCGGGTGGTCGTCGGCGAGGACGATGCCGATCTTCTCCTCCGCCTGCCCGTTCACGCTGCGAGGGTATCGCCCTGTACCGATGCCGAAAGGATTTTCATTGCCACAGAATCGCGCGGTTGCGCCTTTTTCCCATCGGCCGAAAGCCACAATCCGGGGTGCGGGATTTCGCCTCGCCCGCGACGCGTGACAGACTGGGCCCTGGAGCGCGTTGATGGAGAGCGGCGAGAAGGAGATAACCGTCGTCCTCGCGGACGACCACAACGTCATCCGCGCCGGTCTGCGGGCGATGCTCGAAGTCGAGGACGACCTGCGGGTGATCGGCGAGGCATCCGACGCCCAGACCGCGCAGAAGCTGGTCCGCGACCGCCAGCCCGACGTGCTCGTCCTCGACCTGCAGATGCCGGGAGCCGAGCCGGCCACCGACGTGCCGGCGTTGCGGGCGGAGGTGCCGGGGACCGCGATCGTCGTCCTCACGATGCAGGCCGACCCGCGCCGGGCGCGCGACCTGCTCCGCGGCGGCGCCGGCGCCTACGTGCTCAAGCAGGCGGCCGAGCGGCAGCTGACGGCGGCGATCCGCGCCGTCGCGGCGGGCGGCTCCTACATCGACCCGCAGCTGGGCGGCGAAGTGGCACAGCTCGGCACCGACCCGCTGGACGAGCTCCGCGACCGCGACCGCGAGCTGCTGCGGCTGCTCGCCCTCGGCCATACCAACCGCGAGATCGGGGAAATGCTCTACCTGAGCGTGCGCGCGGTCGAGGTCAACCGGGCGAAATTGCTGGAAAAGCTGGGGCTGGAGACGCGCCCGGAGCTGGTCCGCTTCGCGATCGCCAACGGCGTCATCGAGACCGGCGGCGACTCCTAGTCATCAGGCGCCGGCGGTCCGCAGCGGCACCCGGGCGGTGATCTCGGTGCCTTTGGCGGGCTCGGAGGCGACCTCGATCTCGCCGCCGAGCAGCTCGATCCGCTCTCCCATCCCGGCCAGGCCGCGGCCGCCGGTCGTGGCGTCGGTGTCGAAGCCGTCGCCGTCGTCGCGCACCGAGATGTGGATTTTGCCGTCGATCTGCTTGGCGCTGACGCTGACGTGGGAGGCCCCGGCGTGCTTGACGACGTTGGTCAGCGCCTCCTGCACGAGGCGGTAGATCAGGCGCTCCTGGTCGCGGTCGGGGCTGTCTTCGAGCTCGATCGTCGTCTCGACCTCGACGCCGGCGCGGGCCGAGGCTTCCTCCGCCAACGCCTCCAGCGCCCCGGCCAGGCCCAGCCGTTCCAGCGCTGCCGGGCGCAGGTCGTTGATCAGTCGGTTCAGCTCGTTGATCTGGTCCTCGAGGCGGGCCACGGTGTCCTCGGCCGCCAACTCGATCCGCTCGACCCGGTCCTCTCCCTTGCTCTGCAGCGCCGTCGCCAGGGTGATCCTGATCGCCGCCAGCCCCTGCAGGGCGTCGTCGTGGAGCTCGCGGGCCCAGCGCTGACGCTCCTTCTCGGCCGACTCGACCTGCTGCTGCAGGCGCTCGGACTCGACCGTCTGCGCGGTCGCCACCGCGGTTGCGGCGCTGGAGGCGAAGCTCTGCAGCAGGCGCAGGTCCTCGTGGTCGAACTCGATCCCACCCGCTTCGCGGTCGAGGGCGACGAGGGTGCCGACGGCGCGGCCGCGGAAGAGCAACGGCACGACCAGGGCGGTCTTGGCGCCGACCTTCTCCCGCAGGCGCCCCTCCGAGGGGGGCGAGTCGCGGTCGAGCCGCTGGGAGACCTGGTCCTCCATCGCCGCCCCGAGGACCGAGTCCTCGATCGGGATCGTCAGGTCGCCGATGTCCTCCTCGATCGCGCCGGCGTGGGCGGCGACGAAGAGGTGGTCCCCGCGGCGCAGGAGGACGAGCAGGGCACGGGAGTCGACGAGCGCGCGGCCGCGCTTGACGATCAGGTCGAGGATGCGCGCGACGTCGGTCTCGCCGCCGACGGTGCGGGCGATGTCGACCGAGGTCTCGGCCCGGCGCAGCGCTCGCTCGACCTGCTCCTCGCGTTCGCTGAGGCTGGTGTAGAGGCGGGCGTTCTCGATCGCGATCCCGGCCCAGCTGGCGAGGGTGACGGCCGCTTCCTCGTCGTTGCGGTCGAACTCCTCGGCTCCCTGCTTCTCGGTCATGTAGAGGTTGCCGTAGATCTCGCCGCGGAGGGCGATCGGGACCCCGAGGAACGAGTGCATCGGCGGGTGGCCCGGCGGGAAGCCGTAGGCGTGGGGGTGGGCGTTGACGTCGCGAAGTCGCAGCGGCGCCGGCTCGCGGATCAGCTCGCCGAGGACGCCGCGACCGCGCGGCAGGTTGCCGATCTGGCGCTGGGTCGGCTCGTCGATGCCGACGTTGATGAAGCGTTCGAGCTCGCGCCGCTCGCGATCGAGGACGCCGAGGGCGGCGTAGCGGGCGCCGGTCAGCTCCCGGGCCGCCTCGACCACCGCTTTCAGCACCGCCTCCAGGTCGAGCTCGGAGAGCAGGCTGCTGCCGACGTCGATCAGCCGCCGGAAGCGATCGTCCTCGACGTGCTCCTCGATCGGCTGCTCAGGGGTCATATAGACAGATACTCCCATCAATTCAGTGCTTTTGGGAGGGGCGGAAGGGAAGAGGTCGAATGCGACGGCGTGCCCGCCAAGCTCGACGTCGGCGCGACCCTGCGCGAGGTCTTTGCCACCTACCGCGAGCAGGCGATGGTGCTGTTGCCGGTGGCGTTCCTGCTGTTCCTCGTATCGGCGGTGGCCAACACCCTTGCGCCGGGCGGCTTCGTCCTCTCCGTTCTTCCCCTGATCTTCAGCATCTTCATCGCAACTCTCTACCAGGGAATGGTGGTGAGCCTGGTTCGGGATCTGCGCGGCGGCCGCCGCAGCTCCTCCATCCGCGGGCTGGTGCGCTCGGTGCTGCCGGTCTTCTGGCAGCTGGTCGGCGCTGGCATCCTCGCCGGGATCGGGATCGGCTTCGGGTCGCTGCTTGTCCTCCCCGGCCTTTATCTGATGACGATCTGGGCCGTGATCGCGCCGGCGATCGTGATCGAGCGGCGTGAGGTCCTTGACGCCTTCCGCCGTTCCCGCCAGCTGGTCCGCAACAACGGTTGGCACGTCTTCGTGGTCGTCGTCCTCGTCGCTGGCCTGCTCAGCTTCGTGGTGGGCCTCGCCTTCCTCCTCGTCGCCAGAGAGGTCGCTCACAAGCCGGTCCTTGTGATCGCCTCCGGCACCCTCGCCTCGACCATCACCGCCCCGATCGAGGCCCTGGTCGCCGCCGTCCTCTACTTCCGCCTGCTGGCCCTGCAAAGCGAGCCCGCCGCGGCGCCCGCACCGCCTCCGCCAACGGAGCCACCCGCTCCACCGCCCCCGTCGGAGCCTCCACCTCCACCACCGCCCGCGGCATAGAGCCCGGCACTGCCTCTGAAAACACTCCAGCGCGAAGCGCGTTTTCAGAGGCAGTGCCGGGCTCTATGCACGCCTGCTAGTGCTGCAGCAGGCCGGCCACCGCCTGGGCCAGGCGGGCGCCGCGGGGGGTGAGGGTGTACTCGGTGTGCGGGGGGCGGCCGGGGACGAGGTGCCGCTCGACGATGCCGGCCTGCTCCAGCTGCTCGAGGCGCTCGGAGAGGGTGGTGGGGGAGACGCCGGGGAGGGACTGACGGAACTCGTTGAAGCGGGCGGCGCCGCTGGAGCAGGCGTAGATCGTCGCCATCGTCCAGCGGCGCTCAAGGATGCCGGCAGCAGCCCGCATCTCGGGCGGGACGGGGGAGCAGTTGCGGCAGCGGGGGGACACGGTGCCTCCTACGCCGCCACTGCCTCGTGCCCCTTCTCCGCCGGCTCCAGCGCCAGCGCCAGCACCTCGTCGATGCTCATCACCGGGTGGAAGCTCATCTGCTCGCGCACCTCCTCGGGCACCTCGTCGAGGTCGCCGCGGTTGCGCTCGGGCAGGATCACCTCGCTCAGCCCGGCGGCGTGGGCGGCCAGCACCTTCTGCTTGAGGCCGCCGATCGGCAGCACCCGGCCCTGCAGGGTGACCTCGCCGGTCATCCCGACCGTGTGCTTGACCGGCCGCCCGGTCAGCAGGCTGACCAGCGCCGTGGTCATCGCCGTGCCGGCGCTGGGGCCGTCCTTGGGGATCGCCCCGGCGGGAACGTGAAGGTGGAACTCGCGCTGGAAGCGCTCGGCGTCGATCCCCAGCTCCTCGCGGTGGGCGCGCACGTAGGAGAGGGCGATCCGCGCCGACTCCTTCATCACGTCGCCGAGCTGGCCGGTCAGGACCAGGCCTTTGTCGCCGTCCATCGCGGTCGCCTCGATGAAGAGGATGTCGCCGCCGGTGCCGGTCACGGCGAGGCCGGTGGAGACGCCCGGGATCGCGGTCCGCTCGACCGACTCCTGGAAGAACTTCTGGCGGCCGAGCGCCTCGCGCAGGGCCTCGCTGTCCAGGGTGACGGTGCCGGCGGCCTCGCCGGAGGCGATCTTCGTCGCCGCCCCGCGCAGCAGCGTCCCCAGCTCGCGCTCGAGCTGGCGCACGCCGGCCTCGCGGGTGTACTCGGCGATCACCGCCCGCAGCACCTCGTCTGAGACCTCGACCTCCTCGGCCTTCAGCCCGTTGCGCTTCAGCTGCCGCGGCAGCAGGTAGCCCTTGGCGATCGCCAGCTTCTCCTCGGTCGTGTAGCCGTCGAAGGCGATGACCTCCATGCGGTCGCGCAGCGGGCCGGGGATCGTGTCGAGCACGTTGGCGGTGGCGATGAAGACGACCTGCGAGAGGTCGACCTCGACGTCGAGGTAGTGGTCGCGGAAGGTGTCGTTCTGCGCCGGGTCGAGCACCTCGAGCAGGGCCGCGGAGGGGTCGCCGCGCCAGTCGGCGCCGACCTTGTCGACCTCGTCGAGGAGGACGACCGGGTTCATCGTGCCGGCGTCGCGCAGGGCGCGGACGATCCGCCCGGGGAGGGCGCCGATGTAGGTGCGGCGGTGGCCGCGGATCTCCGCCTCGTCGTGGACGCCGCCAAGGCTGATGCGGACGAACTCGCGACCGAGGGCGCGGGCGATGGACTCGCCGATCGAAGTCTTGCCGGTGCCGGGCGGGCCGACCAGGGTGAGGATCGCGCCACCGGCGCGACTGTCCTCCTCGACCTCGCGGTCGGTGCGCAGCTTGCGCACGGCGATGAACTCGGTGATCCGTTTCTTCACGTCCTCGAGCCCGGCGTGGTCCTCGTCCAGCACCTCGCGGGTGTGGGCGGGGTCAAGCCGCTCCTCGGAGCGCACGCTCCACGGAACGGCAATCAGCCAGTCGAGGTAGCTGCGGATCATCGAGGACTCGGGCGACTGCTCGCCCTGGCGCTCGAGCCGGCGCAGCTCCTTCTCGGCCTGCTCGGCGACCGCCTCCGGCATCTCCACCTCGGCGATCTTGCGCTCGTACTCCTCGATCAGGTTGCCCTCGTCCTCGCCCAGCTCCTTGCGGATCGACTCCATCTGCTTGCGCAGGAAGTAGTCGCGCTGCTGTTTCTGGGCGCCGGACTCGACGTCGTCGCGGATCTTGCTGCGGACCTGCAGCTCGGTCAGCCGCTCGCGCTGCAGCTCGACCGCCAGCTCGAGGCGGGCGCTGACGTCGATCGTCTCCAGCAGCCGCTGCTTGCCCTCGTTGGAGATGTCGGGGGAGAGGCCGGAGGTGTCGGCCAGCGCGCCGGGCTCGTCGATCGAGCGCAGGAAGGCGGCGATGCGGCCGTCGTCGCCGCGGTGCTCGAGGATCTCCTCGACCACGGCGCGGTATTCGGTCGTCAGCTCGCGGGTGTGCTCGTCGTCTGGGTGGCCGTCGCGGATCTCCTGCACCTCGACCCGTAGCGTCTCGCCCTCGCCGGACTCGGCGGCGCCGTTGATCAGGCCGCGGTGGAGGCCGACCACGGTGGCGACGGGGCGGCCGCGGCGCGAGCGCCCGGTCTCGATCACCTCGGCGACGACGCCGACGCGGCCGTACTCGCCATCGCGGCGCGGGATCAGGAAGACGCGCTCCTCCTCGCCGACGTCGATCGGCAGGGTCGCGGTCACGGTCGGGAAGACGATCGCCTCATCAAGGGGTATCAGCAGATAGGTCATAAGCAGGTCCATTTTCTGTAGTTAGTCTTCAACGAGGATAGCGCTATGAGTTAGATCGTCAAGCCGACACCATTTTCCCAACCTCAGATTTCTTCGTACCGATGTAGAACTTGTGAGGTAATCTCGCGCCCTTTCCAGGCACCAGAAGGCAGGTAGAGAGATTGATCCACCGCGACGAGATCCATGGAGACATTAGGTACGACGACCTCGCGGTGGCTCTACTTAACACTCCCCAGCTGCAACGTCTCGGGCGCGTCTATCAGCTCGGCTTCGGCCACCTCGTCTATCGGGGCGGTAACCACTCGCGCCTTAGCCACGCGATGGGGACCTACTTCACCGCGTTGAGCCTGGCCCGAGCGCTTCAGCGCAACTACGAAAACCACCGCGTCTATCCCCGGGGAGCGATTGAGGCTTGGGAGTTCCTCCCTGTCTCTGCCGGCAGAAACCCCACCACTCTCGACCCCCGCGATCCCAAGGACCGTGTGAAGCTCCAAGACCGCTGGACGGTCCTGCGCCATCTGGTCTCCTGGGCGGCGCTCCTGCACGACCTCGGCCATGTCCCCCTCGGGCATACCCTTGAGGATGAGTTTGATGACATATACGAGCGCCACGACTCGATCACCTCACGGCGCTTGCGGCACCTATGGTCGGATCCGACTTGGCAGATCCGCGAAGTGCTCGAAAACACGACGCTCTATCCGGAAGCGTTCAAGCAGGCAGGCATCGAAAGCGGAAGCAGTGTCTACGACACTGTGCTTCTGATTTGCACCTGGAAGGAGGAAGTTGCCGACGATGGAGCCCGGACGATGTTCGAGCAGATCCTCCAAAAGCACCTTGAAGATTCCGATCCAGGGATGGCTCCGGAGCTGCTCAATGCAATGAAAAGGGTGAACGGCAGCCTCTTCCACCCTTATATGGCAGATCTTGTGGCCAACACGATCTCAGCCGATTACCTGGACTACCTGCGTCGCGACCCTCACAACCTCGGCCTCGACGTTCTGCGTGACGGCCGTATCACCTCGCGTTTCTGGATTGGCCGCGATAGGCATGGTCAGTCTCGGATGGCCCTTTCGCTTGTTGACCGGCGCGGGAAGCCACGACTCGACACCTGCACGGGGGTGGTGGAACTCGTCCGCCAGCGCTTCAGGTTTGCCGAGATCGTCTATTACCACAAGACCAAGGTGGCCGCCTCGGCCATGCTGGCGAAGGCCTTTCATCTGCTGGAAAAACCCCCCGAGGTGCCGGAGTCCGTCCGGCAGCTCCCTACCCTCGCCAACGCTGAAAAACGCGTGAACGCGGTGATCCACGCGTCTGACCGCAAACGCCGCTCGATGCTCGAGGACTTGATCGCCGACTGCACCCCAACCTCGCTGCTCGATCCAGAGGTTGGGGACGAGGGGCTCGATGCCTTACTTCGCAACCAAGCTTTCGGCCAGTTGAGGAAGGCGGTTAAAGAAAAAGACAGCGAAAAGGCGCTGAAGGCAATTCGAGGTATCACCTTGCTCGACGCGTTGGCCCGGCGTGAGCTCTACAAGACCGTCTTCACGATCACTGCCGACAGCTTCCCGAAGTTGAAGGGATATGGCGATGAGGAGGCGCAGGAGGATGAGCTATCGGACTTCATTGACGAGCTGCGCCGCAATTCCTCTGTGCGCGAGGAGCTTGAGCGCGAGATGGTGGCCGCAGCCGAATGGGATGAATGTTCGATCCTCCTTTACGTACCAGGGCGGAAGAGTCAGGCAAAGGGAATCGAGACCGGAGCGCTCTCCAACGGGCCGGTCAGGACCCTCAAGAACCACCCAGCCGTACGGCACGAGGTCGCCAACTTGAGCAGGAAGTACAAAGAACTCTGGCGCTGCATAATTCTCGTTCACCCCGACCGGGCAAACGACGCTATAGGTCTCTCCAAGGCGATCGATGCCTTTGTAGCCAATCGTTTTCCGGAAAGCGATCTGGTTGACTCCGGCGTGATCAAAGCTCTTCAGGATGGGGCTTGGTTTCAATACTTGAAGCCACGACTTCGGCCGGCGGCGGAGGTATTCCTCGAGCTCATTGAGGGAGAGGTGGGGGAATCGGGCTGGGAAACCTTCAAGGAATACGGAATGAAGAACGACTCCTGCAGTTCGCGGCAGCACGGTCTGGGAGCCGCTCTCGCATACGAACTGAAAAGTGGCGGCAGCAGACCTGCCGGAGCGATCGAACTGGTGCTCGGCAAGTGGAAAGATCCGGCAGTATTGGAAAGCAAGATCGATGAACTCGTGGAAGCCAGCGGATCCCGAGCGGGAGACCTCGATGAGGAGGCCCGCGTACGGGAGCTCCGACAGGCGATCCACATGCTCGCCGCTGAACTCGACCCGCGGTGGAGCCCTCCCTCTGGGAGTGGAGCCTGACTGCGCATGACTTCGTTGGGGCGGTCTGCAAGGGAGCGGGGCCGCAGCGCTGCCCGCCGGATCGTCGACAGATGGTCTCCGACGCCTGATCGCCCCGCTCCGCTGGATCTTGATGTCGTCGCTGAGGACCTTGGGGTACGGGTCGTAAGAGCGCCGGGCCTTCGAGTGCATGGGCGCTGGTATCGCCACCGCCCGTCGGCCCCGTTGGAACCGCGTCTTTGGGAAGAGGAGGAGCCCCGCGATCTAGTGGAGGTGAAAACCCGCATCGAAAACACCCCGGCTCGCCGCTTCACTCTTGCTCACGAGCTTGGACATGCTGTTCTGGACCGGGAGATGGGGGGCCACAGCAACGAGCTGCCCGTCGAGGAGCAGGAGGAATACGCGGAAGCCTTCGCGGCGGAGTTGCTGCTGCCGGATTCGCTCGCGCAGTCGTTGAGGGCTAGTTTTGTCCAAGCGCCCGACGTGCGTGTGGCTCTTGACCTTGCGAAGTCGGTGCGGGTTCCTCCGAAAGTCCTCCTGGTAAGGGCTTCGCGTGAGAACTGGCTGGAAGGGCTGGACGTCGTTTGGCTGGAGATTCGGACTGCTCCGAATAAGGTGACTGGGCGCGACAGTCGGCCGCGGATCTTCTACTGCGTCCGCGACCGTGATCGCTGGTACGTGCCGACGAACCGAAGTATTCGTGGTGTTTTCGGTCGCGACGATTGGTTGCTTGGCGCAAGACGCCAACTGGCGATAAAGGCTCCGATGGAGATCGACAGACTGCATGGCTCGCCAGTGAAGTTCATCCGTGAATCCGTTCCGGCGGCGGCGGTTGCCTTCAGGATGCGGCGACCTGGGCCCGCCTTCGGCCCCGAGGTCCTCGCCCGCGTTGAGTTGCATCCCGAGGGGCGCGATGGCTAGCGAGATCGAGCGCAAGTTTCTCGTCAGCACGCCGGTCGCATGGAGGGGGGAAGAGCTGGGCGCCTCCTCGGTCCACATCGACCAGGGTTACCTGACCCCGCCTGGGGCGAAGGTGGAGATCCGGCTGCGGCGGGCGCGGGAGGTGACCCGAAAGTCCGCCGACTCTCCGGTTCCCGCCTCGAAGACGGGACCGCACGGAGTGAACCGGGTCTGGAAGATGACGATCAAGGGACCGCGGGAAGACAGCGTCGCCGGGCTGGTCCGGGAGGAGGTGGAAATCGACCTCGATCAGGCCGAGTTCGAGAGGCTTTGGCCGCTGACCAAGGATCGCAGGATCAGGAAGGTGCGGACGAGTTGTTCCCTTCGCACGGGCACGAGCGAGATGCTGGTGGCCTGCCTCGACGACTTCCGCGACAAGCTGGAGGGCCTGGACATGGTCGAGGTCGAGTTCGAAAGCGAGCAGGAGGCAGAGGCGTTCGTTCCGCCCTCGTTCTTCGGGACCGAGGTGACGGGCGACCCTCGGTATCGGAACGCCGAGCTTGCCGGCGCCGACGGCCCTCCGTCGCGGGAGCCGGATCGATGACCGCCGATACGACCGGAACGCCGGGCAGCTTGATCGAGACGCTGAGGCGCAACGGAAGCCTACTGACCCTTGAGGAGATCGACGAGGGCGACGTCCTGATCGATTTCCCCTTTGCCGGAAGGTGGCGGGAGGAGACCGGTTGCCACCGCTTTGTCAGGCTCCGTAAGCCGATCGACGGGATTCACTACGCGCTGGTCAAAGGCGCCGCGGCTTCTCCGGAGGCGTGAGCTCGCCGGAAACGATTACGGTTCCTGGCATGAGCAAGGTCAAGTGCCAGATCTCGATCTCCGCCGACGGCTACCTCGCCGGGCCGAACCAGAGCGAGGAGCACCCGCTGGGCGAAGGCGGAATGGCGCTGCACGAGTGGGTCTTCAAGCTCGCCGCCTGGCGCGAGCCGCACGGCCGCGAGGGCGGGGAGGTCAACGCCAGCAGCGAGGTGATGGAGGAAGCGACCGCCAACCTCGGCGCCGTCGTCATGGGGCGCAACATGTTCGGCCCCGTGCGCGGCCCCTGGACCGAGCCGCTCTGGAACGGCTGGTGGGGCGACGAGCCGCCCTTCCACGCCCCGGTCTTCGTCCTCACCCATCACGAGCGCGAGCCGTTGACCCTCGGCGAGACCACCTTCCACTTCGTCACCGAGGGCCCGGAGCGCGCGGTCGAGCTCGCCCGCGAGGCCGCCGGCGGCAAAGACGTCTCGGTCGGCGGCGGCGGCGAGACGATCCAGCAGCTGCTCCGCGCCGGCCTCCTCGACGAGCTGGTGATCAACCAGGTGCCGCTGATCCTCGGCGGCGGCACCCGCCTGCTCGACGGCATCCCGGCGAGCGTGAAGCTGGAGCAGACCCGGGTCGTCGAAGGCCCCGAGGCCGCCCACCTCTTCTACAGCGTCAAGAGCTGAGCAGCTTCGCCTTCTGCGCGGCGAACTCCTCCTCGGTGAGGATGCCCTGCGCTTTCAGCTCGCCGAGTTGCTTCAGCTGGTCGATCATCGACGCCTGACCTTCCGGTCCGGGTGCCGGAGCCGCGGGGGCGGGGGCGGGGGCGGCTTGAGCGTCCACCGCGGCCTGCCGTTCCTGTTCGGCCCAGCGCTCTCCCTGGCGCCGGGAGACTCTGTTGCTGACGGCGGTCGCGGTGCCGGCGATGGCCGCGGTGCGGGCCATGCCTCGAAGTAGTCCTGGCATCTCTTGCTCCTCCTACTCGTTGGCCTCGGCGGCGTCCAGCGCCGCGAGGAGGTCTTCGGCGGGAATCCGGCCGCTGGCCACCAGCTCGCCGCCGGAGCGGCGGATAGCGGCGACGAACGGGGCCGCCCAGCTGTTCTCGAAGACGAGCAGCGCCGCCGAGGTGCCGGGCGCGAGCACGCCACCGGCTTCCGCGACGTCCTCGTCGCCGAGTAGTCCCGAGGAGGCGCCCTCGAAGATCGCCAGCTCGGTGACTTCGCCGCCGAGGTCGGCGAGCTCGAGCGCGGCGACGTTGCCCTCCTCGTCCTTGGCGATGAAGACGAGGTCGAGGATGCGGATCAGGCCGCGGTCGACGAGGTCGACGAGGTGCGGCGCCACCTCCCCGTTCGGCTGCTGCCCGGGCCACTCGATCAGCAGATAATCGACCGGGCCTATCTCGTGTGACTGGTCCATAACACTTCTCCCTTGAGAAAGAAATCTGGTCTAACTGGTGATGACCATACCCGTGGGTTAGGCTCGCTGCCACCGTGCCGGACCTGAACCCCGAAGGGGAGGCGAAGCTCTACGGCAGCCGCTTCCTCACCGAAGACGCGCCCGCCCACGAGTTCCCCGCCAGCGGCATGCCGGCCCTGGACGCGATGCGGCTGGTCGACGAGGAACTGGTGCTGGAGGGGGACCCGTGGCGGAACCTCGCCACCTTCGTCACCACCTGGATGGAGCCCGAGGCGCAGCGGCTGATCGCCGAGAACCTCTACCGCAACTTCATCGACCACGCCGAGTATCCGATCTCGGCCGAGATCGAGCAGCGCTGCATCCGCATGCTCGCCGACCTCTACCACGCGCCGGGAGAGACGACCGGCTGCCGGACGCAGGGCTCCTCGGAGGCGATCATGCTCGGCGCCCTGTCGCTGAAGTGGAAGTGGAAGGAGCGCCGTGAAGCCGAAAAGAAGTCGACCGAGAAGCCGAACCTCGTCTTCGGCGGCGACGTCCACGTCGTCTGGGAAAAGTTCTGCCGCTACTTCGACGTCGAACCGCGGATCGTCCGCCTGCAGGAGGACAAGTACGTGATCGGGCCCGAGGACGTCGAGCCCCACGTCGACGAGAACACGATCGGGGTCGCCGCCGTCCTCGGCACCACCTTCACCGGCCACGCCGACGACATCCCCGGCATCAACGACCTGCTGCTGCGGATCAAGGACGAGAAGGGGCTCGACGTGCCGCTGCACGTCGACGCCGCCAGCGGCGGCTTCGTCTGGCCCTTCCTCTATCCCCACTCCGAGTGGGACTTCCGGCTCGAGCAGGTGCGCTCGATCAACGTCTCCGGCCACAAGTTCGGGCTCGTCTACCCGGGGATCGGCTGGCTCGTCTTCCGCGAGAAGGCTGACCTGGCCGAGGACCTCGTCTTCTACGAGAACTACCTGGGGAAGACCGACGCGACCTTCACCCTCAACTTCTCCACCGGCGCCTCGATGGTGCTGGCGCAGTACTACAACTTCGTCCGCCTCGGCCGCGAGGGCTACGGCTGGGTGATGAAGGCGATGGAGCAGAACGCCAAGGCGCTGGCCGAGAGGCTCGAGGAGAACGGCAACTTCGAGCTGATCGGGGCGGAGAAAGAGCAGCTGCCGCTGGTTGCCTTCAAGCTGCGCGAGGGCAAGGGGTACGACGAGTTCGACGTCTCCTGGCAGCTCTCGGCCGAGCGCGGCTGGATGCTCCCCGCCTACACGATGCCCCCGAACGCCGAAGAGGTGAAGGTGATGCGGGCGCTGGTCAAGGAGACGCTCAGCCGCTCCCAGGTCGACCGCCTCGCCGACGACGTCGCCGAAGCCTGCGCGACGCTGGAGAAGAAGGGCGGCGCCCATCCCGAAGAGCGCCACAAGATGAAACGCAGCCCCGGTTACTGAGCGGACCGGCCGGGCCGCGACGGCCACCAGGCGCGCTCGCCGAGCCGGTAGGTGATCGCCGGGATCAGCAGGGCGCGGACGAGGAAGGTGTCGAGGAGGACGCCGGCAGCGACGGTGGCGCCGATCTGGACCAGCTCCTCCAGCGGCAGCAGGGTGAGGGTGGCGAAGGTGCCGGCGAGGATCAGGCCGGCGCCGGTGACGACGCCGCCGGTGTGGACGAGGGCGGCGAGGACGCCCTCGCGGGTGCCGCGGGCTCGCGCCTCCTCGCGCGCCCGGGTCATCAGGAAGATGTTGTAGTCGACACCGAGCGCGACGAGGAAGATGAAGGCCATCAGCGCCAGGTTGAAGTCGAGCCCTTCGGTCCCGAAGACCCTGGTGAAGGCGAAGGTGGCGAGGCCGAGGGTGGCGGCGAAGGAGGCGAGCACGGTCCCGATCAGGTAGGCCGGCGCGATCAGCGCCCGCAGCAGCGCGATCAGGATCAGGCCGACGACGATCAGGACCAGCGGCACGATCAGCTTCGTGTCCCGCGCGTTGGTCTGCTCGACGTCGAGGTTCTCGACCGGGATGCCGCCGAGCAGGCTGCCGGGGGCGATCGCGTGCAGGCGTTCGCGCACGTCGCGCACCGCGTCGGCGGCGTCGCTGCCGTAGGGGTTGCCGTGGAGGACGAGGACGACGACCGCCTTCGCGGCCGCGCCGGGCAGCGGCGCCGGCAGCGCCAGCTGGACGCTGTCCAGCCGCTGCATCTCCCGCGCCACCAGCGGCGCCTCCGCCGCCCGCACGACCGCGGTCAGCGGCGAGCCGAGCCCGGCCGGGAAGTGGCGTTCGAGCACCTCGGTGCCTTCGCTTGAGTTGGTCGGCTTCGTCACCCCCTGGCCGAAGCCGAGCGTGTCGTGGTGCGTGAGGTTGCCGAGGCTGAGGACGGCTAGCAGCGCGAGGACGGCGACGATGATCGCCACCGAGCGCCGCCGAACCACCCCCGCCACCCGCTCCCACACGTTCCGTGGTTCCTTTGTCGTGTCTGGCCCGACAAAGGAACCACGGAACTGGAACGGGGACCAGAAAGCGCGGTCGCCGAGGATTGCCAGCAGGGCGGGGAGCAGGGTGAAGGCGGCGGCGAGCATCACTGCGATCCCGATCGCCAGGATCGGGCCCAGCCAGCGGGTCGACTCGAGGTCGGCGACGAGCAGGACCAGCATTGCGGCGATGACCGTTCCGCCGGATGCGAGCAGGGCCGGGCGCGTCTCCCTGATTGCTTGGTTGAGAGCCTGGCGCTGGGCGGGGATCGGGGGGACCCCCTCCGTCGCGAAATTGGGGAGGCTCCTCCGGGGGTCCCCCGATCCCCGGTGCGCGCCAGCTCTTCTCGATAGCGGTGGACTAGAAGCAGGGAGTAGTCGGTGCCGGCGCCGAAGATCAGGACGAGGAGGAGCATGGTGCCCTCGGCGTTGACGGTGATCCAGCCTGCCTTTATGAGGAGGTAGCTGATGCCGACGGCTACCAGGTAGGCGGCGCCGACTACCAGCAGGGGCAATAGCGAGAGGAGGGGGGCGCGGTAGACGAGGAGCAGCAGGAGGAGGACGAGGCCGACGGTGGCGAAGAGGAGGGTGCGGCTCGCTTCCGAGGCGACCGTCTCCAGGTCGGTGGTGATCCCGGCCGGGCCGGTGACGAAGGCGCGCAGTCCCGGCCGCCCATGCGCGTCCAGGTAGGCGCGGATCTGCTTGACGCCGGCGACGATCGCGCCGCGGTCCTCGGCGTTGATCGCGAGGAAGAGCAGCGCCGCTTCGCCGTCGCGCGAGATCGGCCCGACCCCGTTGGCGAGCCGTGCCACCTGCCGCAGGTCCCGCCGGTAGCGCGGCGCCCCCGAGAAGGGGTCGATCGTCGGCGTCGCCCCGGTCAGTCGCAGGCGGTCGAGCCCGTCGCCGAGCCGCCCGATCGCCCGCAAGTCCGCCCTGGTCAGCCCGCCGCGGCGTTCGAAGACGATCACCGCCGGCACGTCTTCGCCTCCTCCCGAGGCCGACTGCAGCGCGTCGACGGCGCGGGTCGATTCGGAGTCGGCGGGCAGGAAGCTGCTCTGCCCGGCGGCGGTGACGTCGTCGATGTGAGCGTGCGCGAGGAGCCCCGCGGCCCCCAGCGCAAGCCAGGCCGCAACTGCCACCCAGCGCCCACGGGGCCCGGTGATCACCCGCCGCAATCTAAAAGCGCGCGAAGACTGATTTACACCGCGCGGAAGTGGGTAGACCGGAATGCATGGGATTGAAGCCGCTGCTTGCCGCTGCCCTGGTCGCCCTCTCCCTCGGCCTTGTCGCGTGCGGGGGCAGCGGCTCCGATTCCACCTCTGGAGCCGAGTCGACGTCCAGCGAAGAGGACTCGACCGAAAGCGAATCGGCGCCCAGCGGCACGGCGGCGAAGTCGGAAAAAGTCCAGATCGCCGAATTCGCCTATGAACCGGACCCGGTCGTGGTCCAGGCCGGCGGCAAGGTGATCTGGCAGAACGAGGACGCCGCTCCCCACACCGCCACCGCCGACGACGGCAGCTTCGACACCGGCACGATCGAAGATGGCAAGCTCGGCTCGGCCACCTTCAAGGAAACGGGCACCTTCACCTACTTCTGCGAAATCCACCCGACGATGCACGGCACCGTCGAAGTGGTCGAATAGCGCCCGCGATGCCAGCCTGGATCGCCCGCCGGGCCGCCCCGGCCATCTGGAAGCGCGTCCCCTGGAAGATGGTCTGGACCGTCACCCTCTGGCTCGCCAACAAGGGCCGCGAGCGCGTGCAGAAGAACCTCACCCAGCGCGAGCAGACCGAGTTCTGGAACCTGGTGAAGAAGTCGATGGGGCGCCCGAGCAACCTCGCGCAGCGCGACCGCACCCGGCTGAAGAACATCGTCGGCAAGGCGATCCGCGGCTGAGCGCCTAGGATCCCGGCGGATGAAGCCGGTCACGGTCGCCGCCACCGTCGCCAAGCCGCCCGCCGAGGTATTCGATTTCCTCGACGTCCTCGCCAACCACGAGGCCTTCCTCGACCACTACCTGACCGACTGGAAGTTCTCCGGGCCGAAGCGCGGGATCGGCGCCAAGGCGGAGGCGCGGGTCAACGCCACGATGTCGCAGGACTGGTTCGAGTTCGAGGTGACGCAGGCCGAGGCGCCGCGGCTGATCGCCGAGCAGGGCGTCTCCTCCGGCGGCAAGCGCAAGACGCGGGGCACCTATCGCCTGGAGGAGACGGCGGACGGCGGCACCCGGATCGAGTTCGAGCTCGCCTTCGACGAGCTGCCGCGCAGCGAGCGCCTCGCCCCCTTCCTCACCCGCGCCTTCGCCAAGCGGGTCAACGCGAAAGCGCTGCGCCGCCTCGCCAAGCAGCTCGGCGGGTGAGCGGGTCCGGGTAGTCCCTCCGAAACTCGCTCGCTGCGCTCGCTTTTGAGTGTTTCGGAGGGACTACCCGGACCCGCATCTGGGCCGCCTTAAGATGCGCCGGTGTCCGGAGGGGAGCGAGAGGATCTGGCGGAGCTGCTGGCGCGGCGGGCGCTGACCGAGGATGCGGCGCGTGCGGACGCGGTCGAGCGGCGGCATGCGGCCGGCGGGCGGACTGCGCGGGAGAACCTCGAGGACCTGGTCGACCCCGGCTCCTTCGTGGAGTACGGGCGCTTCGCGATCGCCGCTCAGCGCGGCCGCCGCGAGCTCGAGGACCTGATCGCCCGCACCCCCGCCGACGGCCTGATCGGCGGCACCGCCCGCGTCAATGGCGACCTCTTCCAGCCCGGGCGCGCCGCCTGCGCCGTCCTCTCCTACGACTACACGGTCCTGGCCGGCACCCAGGGCGCCCTCGGCCACCGCAAGAAGGACCGCCTCTTCGAGCTGATCGAGCGGATGCGGCTGCCCGTCGTCTTCTACGCCGAGGGTGGGGGAGGCCGGCCCGGCGACACCGACTACCCCGTCGTCTCCGCCCTCGACACCCGCGCCTTCGCGCTCTGGGCCAAGCTCTCCGGGTTGGTGCCGCGGATCGCGATCGTCCACGGCCGCTGCTTCGCCGGCAACGCGGTGCTCGCCGGCTGCTCGGATCTGATCGTCGCCACCGAGGCCTCCTCGCTGGGAATGGGAGGGCCGGCGATGATCGCCGGCGGCGGCCTCGGCGACGTCCATCCCGACGAGGTCGGACCGATCGCGATGCAGGCGCCCAACGGCGTCGTCGACCTCGTCGCCGCCGACGAGGCGGAGGCGACCGCGGCGACCAAGAAGCTGCTCGCCTACTTCCAGGGCGCGACCGCGCCCGGTCCCGAACCCGACCAGGCCCGCCTGCGCGAGATCGTCCCCGAGCGCCGCCGTCGCGCCTACGACCCGCGCCCGATCGTCGAGACCCTCTGCGACGAGGGCTCGGTCACCTTCCTGCGCGAGCGCTTCGCGCCGGAGATGGTGACCGCGCTGGCGCGGATCGAGGGCCGCCCGCTCGGCCTGATCGCCAACGACACCCGCCACACCGCCGGCGCCGTCACCAGCGAGGCGGCCGACAAGGCGGCGCGCCACCTGCAGCTCTGCGACGCCTTCGGGCTGCCGGTCGTCTCCCTCGTCGACACCCCCGGCTACATGGTCGGGCCCGAGGCCGAGGCGACCGGGCTGGTCCGCCGCGCCTCGCGGCTGCTGGTCGCCGGGGCGGCGCTGCGGGTGCCGCTGATCGCGGTAGTGCTGCGGCGCGGCTACGGCCTCGGCGCCCAGGCGATGGTCGGCGGCAGCCTGCACGAGCCGCTGCTGACGGTCGCCTGGCCCGGCGCTCACCTCGGGCCGATGGGGTTGGAGGGGGCGGTCCGGCTGGCGCTGCGCAAGGAGCTGGAGGCGATCGCCGATGAGGCCGAGCGGGAGCAGCGGGTGCGCGACCTGACTGCGCAGGCTGAAGAGAACGCGAAGGCTTTGAACGCGGCGGCGCTGTTCGAGCTGGATGACGTGATCGATCCGGCTGAGACGCGGGGGTTGATTGCTGCGACGTTGACTGCCGCTGGCGATGCGCGGCCGCCTGGGACGCATCGGTTCGTCGACACCTGGTGAGGCCTCGACAGTGTTCATCGGCTCGTAAGGGTTGCCGTGAGAGGATCGACGCGTGAGCTCTCGTCTGTCGCCTCTGCCGGATCGGTTTGGCGCCACTGTTGCTGAGCTGCACCGGGTTGCTGAGGAGGTGGTGGCTCCGGCGCGGAAGCCGGATAACGAGATTGCGCTGGAGGCTACGGCGGGTGGGTTTGGGACGCCGGTGTTTGAGTGGGAAGGGGCACGGCGCCAGGTGCGGGTGGAGGGGACCGAGTTGGTCCGCGAAACCGACGGCGAGCAGCAGCGCGAGGCGCTGGATAGCGTCGATCCGGAGGCGGCGCGGGTGCTGGCGGCTTGGTACGAGTTCGGCGCCGAGGTGCTGGAGCGGGCGCGGGGAGAGGCCAACGTGAACGAAGCCGCTACCGCGCCGATCCTCTGGCCCGAGCACTTCGACGTCGCGATCGAGATGGGGGACGAAGCGGCCGGGGCGCGGGCCACCTACGGCTTCTCGCCTGGCGACGAGGACCATCCCGAGCCCTACGTCTACGTCGCTCCCTGGACCCCGCAGCCGCCCGGCGGGCTCTGGAACGCCACCGGCTTCGGCGGGGCCGAGCTCGGCTACGCGGAGCTGCTCGCGGCCGAGGACGCAGGCAAAGCAGCCCTCGACTTCATCAGGACCCGGCGCGAGGCGCTGGCGCAGACCTAATCCACAGAACCATCCAAGGGAGAGAAACCAGTGACCGATTACTCCGACCTGAAGGCGCTGTTCGTCAACTGCACGCTGAAGCGCAGCCCCGAGGTCTCCAACACGCAGGGGCTGATGGACATCTCGATGGAGATCATGCGCGCCCAGGGGGTCACGGTCGACTGCATCCGCGCGATCGACCACGAGATCGCGATCGGCGTCTGGCCCGACATGACCGAGCACGGCTGGGAGCGCGACGAGTGGCCGGCGATCTACGAGCGGGTGATGGCGGCCGACATCCTCGTCCTCGGGATGCCGATCTGGCTGGGGGAGAAGTCCTCCGTCGCCACCCACGTGATCGAGCGCCTCTACGGCAACTCGCACCTGCTCAACGACAGAGGCCAGTGGGCCTACTACGGCCGGGTCGGTGGCTGCATCGTCACCGGCAACGAGGACGGGATCAAGCACTGCGCGATGAACGTCCTCTACTCGCTCCAGCACCTCGGCTACTCGATCCCGCCCCAGGCCGACTCCGGCTGGATCGGCGAGGCCGGCCCCGGCCCGTCCTACCTCGACAAGGACTCCGGCGGCCCGGAGAACGACTTCACCAACCGCAACACCACCTTCGCCGCCTGGAACCTGATGCACCTCGCCCGCATCCTCAAGGACGCCGGCGGCATCCCCGCCCACGGCAACCAGCCGAAGGAGTGGGAAGCCGGCTGCAAGTTCGACTTCCCCAACCCGGAGTACCGGGTTTAGCGCATTGGACTTTCACCTCGCTATAGCGGGGTGAAAGTCCGCAGCACTCACCAGAGGGCGTCGTGCTCCTCCATGACGCCGAGGCCCGCGGCCAGCTCGAGGCCGCCGAGGGCGCCGGCGAAGGTGCCGAAGCGGTGGTGGTAGCGGGAGCGGATCAGCAGGTAGTTGTCGTCGCGGGCGTGTTCGGACTCGGCGGTGAAGGCGAGGTGCTCGCCTTCGGGGAGGTCGACGCCGTCGCCGCGGAAGCGGGCGGGAGGAGGCTCGGTCGGCTCGCCGTCGATCCAGATCGCCCGCTCGCTGCCGCGCGGCGGGTCGTTGATCCCCTCGACCAGGTTCCAGGCGAGGCTTCGTCCCTCGACCGATTCGCCGACGCCCGCCGACCAGCGCCAGCTGGTGTGGCGCTGGTGGTGGCCCGCCGACTCGTCGTCGATCCCTCGCCCGGAGACCTGCCAGCGCCGCCCGGGCACCTCGACCGTCCCGTTGATCGGGACCCCGGCCCGCTTGCGGGTCCAGGCCCGGCTCTTGCCGCTCGGGCAGGTGACCTCGATCGGGGCGCACTCGCCAAGCCGCAGGCTGGCGCGGAGGTCGCGGGCGTCGATCTCCAGGTAGGAGCCGTCGAAGCTGACCTCGCGGCTGCCGGGTCGCAGGGCGGTGTGCTCCCACTGCCGCCGCGCCTCCCGGTCCCAGAGCACCCAGAACGACTGCGTCATCGGCCCGACCTCGGCCCGCGCCGCGCAGAGCATCAGCTCCTCGGCGAAGAGCCCGACGTAGCGCCAGCGCTTGCGCAGCTGACCGTGGTCGAAGAGGGGCATGCGGTCAATAGTCTCCATCGATGGATCAAGTCGTCCAGGTCGTCGGCGCCCTGCTGATTCTCGCGGCTTTCGCCGCCGTGCAGTTCGACCGCATGCGACCCGATTCCCGTCTCTACCTCTCGCTTAACCTCGCCGGCTCGGCGATCCTCGCCGTGCTCGCGATCCTCGCCGCCCAGTGGGGCTTCGTCCTGCTCGAGGGAGTCTGGGCGATCGTCTCCGCCTGGGGCCTACTGCGCCTGGGCTTCTAGCCGCTCGGCGAGTTTTTTCATCCCTCGCTTGCGGGCGGCGGCCGCGGCGCCTTGCCAGTCGGTCGGGCGGTCGGGAGGCGGCTCGACGCCGGCGTCGCGCAGCGTCGCGATCTCCTTGAAGGCGATCAGGTCCTCGCGCCCCTCGATCAGCGCCCCGCGCAGCGCCGGGCGCCGCTCGCGGATCGCGTTGTCGAGGATCGCCTCCAGCGAGCCGTGCGCCCGCAGCAGCTCCGCCGCCGTCTTCGGGCCGACCCCCTTGGCGCCGGGCAGCCCGTCGGCGGGGTCGCCGCGCAGGGCGATGAAGTCGGGGACCAGCTCGGGGTCGATCCCGTAGCGCTCGCGCACCTCCGCCGGCCCCACCTCTTCGGCCCCGGCTTTGCCGCCGGTGCGGACGTAGAGCACGGTCACGTCCTCGCCCGCGCACTGGTACATGTCGCGGTCGCCGGTCAGCAGCAGCGCCCGGCCGCCGGCCTCGGCCTCACGCCGCGCGTAGGTGCCGAGCAGGTCGTCGGCCTCGAGGTCCTCGGCGACGGCCACCGTCCAGCCGAAGGCCTCGAAGAACGCGCGCGCGTCGGCGAACTGGTGCGGCAGCTCCTCGGGCATCGCCTCCTCGCGCTCTGCGTGGTAGGCCGGGTAGAGCTCGGTCCGGTAGGCGGCGGCGTCGGGGCCGAAGCAGAGCACCACCGCCCGCGGCCGGTGCGCTTCGACCTCGCGCAGGATCAGGTTGGCCGTCCCCAGCAGCGCGTTCACCGGCCGCCCGTCCGGCCCGACGATCTTGGCCGGCAGCGCGTAGAAGGCGCGAAAGAGCATCGAAGGCGCATCGACGGCGAGCAGCGGCGCGGGCACGAGACCAGCCTACGTCGCCCCTCGCTCGAGTGTGGTTGAGCTTCGGCCTCCTATAGAGGCCTAATGTCAACCACACTCGTTCGCGTTGCCGAGTGGACCTGAACGGGCCGATGCCCGCCGCTGGCTAGTGTGGGGGCCGCATGAAGGCCCTCGCAATAGACGACCTGCAGAAGCGCTACCCGAACGGGGTGGAGGCGCTGCGCGGGGTTTCGCTGGAGATCGAGCCCGGCGAGTTCTTCGGCCTGCTCGGTCCCAACGGCGCCGGCAAGTCGACGCTGATCCACTGCACGACCGGGCTGGCGCAGCCGACCGGCGGCTCGATCGAGATCTTCGGCCACGACGCGATCGCCAACTACGCCGAGGCGCGCCAGGCGGTCGGGCTGGCGCCGCAGGAGCCCAACCTCGACTGGTTCCTCACCGTCGAGGAGTCGCTCGACTACCACGCCGGCTATTTCGGCATGCCGGGCAAGGAGCGCCGCCAGCGGACCAAGGAGCTGCTGGAGACCTTCTCCCTCACCGACAAGCGCGACGAGCGCACCCGCACCCTCTCGGGCGGGATGAAACGGCGGCTGATCCTGGCCCGGGCGATGATGCACCGGCCCGAGCTGCTGATCCTCGACGAGCCGACCGCCGGCGTCGACGTCGAGCTGCGGCTGGAGCTCTGGCACTACGTCCAGAAAATCAACCAGGAGGGGACGACGATCCTCCTCACCACGCACTACCTGGAGGAGGCGGAGCAGCTCTGCGACCGCATCGCCTTCATCGCCGACGGCCAGATCGTCGCCGAGGGGACCAGCGAGGTCCTGGCCGAGCGCTTCGAAGTCGCCAACCTCGAGGATGCCTACCTGGCGTTGGTCGGCCGCAAAGAGCTCTCCCGCTCGCACATCGAGCTGGCCGACGAGGTTGAGGCGTGAGCGCCGCGCAGATCCGCTTCGCGACGCTCTGGCGGCGCGAGGTCAACCGCTTCATGAAGATCAAGAAACAGACGATCGGCGCGCCGATGCTGGAAACGTTCCTCTACATCACGATCTTCGGCGCCGCGCTGGGGTCGCGGATCAAGCACCTGCACGGCATCGACTACATCCTCTTCGTGATCCCGGGCCTGATCATGATGGCCTTCTCGACCAACGCCTTCACCAACAACTCCTCCTCGATCCTGCAGCAGAAGTTCCAGGGGGCGATCCAGGACCAGCTCTCCTCGCCCGCCTCGCCGGCCGAGCTGCTGCTCGCCTTCTCGCTCGGCGGCTTCATGCGCGGGCTGATCGTGGCGACGCTGACCTTCGTCGTCTCCGTCGTCCTGGTCGGGCTGCCGGTCGAGAACGTCCTCGTCCTGATCCCGTCCCTGGCGCTGGTCGGCTTCTTCTTCAGCCAGCTCGGGGTGCTGATCGGGGTCCGCGCCGAACAGTTCGACGATGTCGCCTTCGCCCAGACCTTCGTCCTGCAGCCGCTGATCTTCCTCGGCGGCGTCTTCTACTCGGCGGCGCTTTTGCCGCAGCCCTGGGAGACCCTGACCCGCTTCGACCCGATCTTCTACATGATCAATCTGGTCCGCTACGGCTTCGTCGGCTTCACCGAAGTCAGCATCGCCCTCTCCCTGCTGGCCCTCACCGCCGCCACCGCCGCCCTCTTCCTCTTCAACCTTCGCCTCTTCAGCCGCGGCTACCGCCTGCGCGCGTAGCCGCCTGCAGCTCGCTGCGCAGGGCTTCGAGCGGGGGCAGGCCCTCGTCGCGGGGGGAGATGTGGGCTTCGTCCTGGGGCCAGGGGATCTCCAGGGCCGGGTCGTCCCAGCGGCAGCCGAGCTCGTCGGCGGGGTCCCAGTAGTGGGAGACGGCGTAGAGGTGGGTCGCCGGTTCCGGGAAGTAGAAGCCGTGGGCGACGCCGTGGGGGATCGTGATCGCGCTCGGGCGCTCGGCGGTGAGCTCGATGCAGGCCGCGGCGCCGCAGGTCTCCGACTCCTCGCGCAGGTCCCGGACGCCGACGATCGCCCGCCCGCGCACCACCGTCAGGTAGTCGTCGTGGCGGGGATGGACGTGGACCCCCCGCAGCACCCCGGGCTCGCTGTGGGCGACGTTCCACTGCACCGGGCGAACGGCGGTCTCCCACTCGCCCCGGTAGACCTCGATGAAGGTGCCGCGGTCGTCGCCGTGCGGTTCCAGTGGGCGCAGCAGCAGGTCGGCGGGCAGCGAGCCGACCACCTCGGCGGGAAGGACCGCGCTCATGCGCCTGCCCTCTCAGTCACTCCCGCGAGAGCGACCATCTCCTCGATCGCCTCGACGATCGCCACCGCCTCGGCGGCCGAGCTGAGCGGGGGCGGGCCCCCTTCGAGATGCTCGACGAAGGCGCGCAGCTCGGCCAGCAGCGGCAGCTCGCCGTCGAGCGGCCGCCGTTCGACCGAGTCGGCGTCGATCGCGCCGGCGCGGGCGACCACGACCGCATCGGCGTAGCCGCCGTCGAGCTGAGCCACCCCGCCCTCGCAGACCAGCCGCAGCTCGCGCCGATGCGCGGGCGCCAGGGTCGAGACCTCCAGCACCATCCACGGCGCCACGCCGAGGATCGCGGTCATCCCCGCCAGCTCGCCGCCGACCAGCTCCGGCACCGCCTGCCGCGGCGCCGGCACCTCGCCGAGCACCTCCAGCGCGATCGCGAGGTCGTGGGGGGCGTGGATCCAGACCGTGTCGACGTCGCTGTAGCGGTGGCCGAGGGTGACCCGGCGCGAGTGGATGCCGACCACCTCGCCCAGCTCGCCCGAGCCGGCGATCCGCGCCAGCTCCTGGACGCCGGGGTGGTAGCGCCACTTGTCCATCACGAAGAGGCGCTCGGGCGCGGTGGCGGCGAGGCGCCGGGCGGAGGCGAGGTCCGCGGTCAGCGGCTTCTCGACGTAAACCGGCACGCCGAGGGAGAGCGCTTCGGTGACCACCTCGGCATGGGTCGAGGTCGGCGTCGCGACGACCACGCCGTCGACCCCTCGCAGCGCGCCAACCTCGCCGACGATCGCCGCGGCGCCGCCCTCGGCGGCGCGCTCGCGGCTCGCCGGCGAGCGGGCGAGCACCGGCACCTCGCAGCCGAGGCTGCGCAGGTCGCGGAGGATGTGCCGCCCCCAGCGACCGCAGCCGACCAGCCCGACGCGGGGCCTGGCGGTGCCACCGTTGTTCGTGGACGAGGAGACTGGCAAGGCCCGATCTTAGGCTGGACGAACGTTTGAGGGAATCCCTCGTAGGGTGACCAGATGATCGAGTTACCGGCAGCGAAGGACCCCGCCGTCTCGGTGATCGTCCTCCTCGACGGCGCCGTCGAGATGGCCGAGCGCTGCCTGACCGCACTCGCCGCCTGCGACGAGGACGTCCCCTTCGAGGTCATCGTCCTCCTCAACGACCCCAGCCCCGGGCTGGAGAGCTTCGTCCGTCGCTCGACCCGCGGCGGGCGGGTCGTCCTCTGCCGCGGCAACGCCGGCCCGGGCGTCGGCTGGAACCTCGGCGCCGCGGTCGCGCGGGCGCCGCGGCTGGCGAGCCTGCACGAGGACAGCGAGCCCGAGCCGGGCTGGCTGGCGCCGCTGGTGGAGACGATGACCGAGACCGGCGCCGGCGCCGTCGGCGCCCGCCTCTTCAACGGCGACGGCGCGGTCCAGAACTGCGGCTGGGTCCTCTTCGCCGACGCCAGCCACCAGCCGATCACGGCGGCGAGCGCGCCCGAGGTCGTGGCCGCCACCGAGCCGACCCCGGCCGACATGCTGAGCGGGGCGGCGATGGTGGTCGACCGCGAGGCGGTGCGCACGGTCGGCGGCTGGGACGAGCGCTTCCATCCGGCGGTCTTCGTCGACATCGACGTCTCGACGGCGCTCTGGAACCACGGTAAGCCGGTGCTGAGCGTGCCCGCCTCGCGGGTCCGCCACCAGAGCCACGCCTTCGACCGCCGCGGCGACTCGCCGCTGACCGGGCCGCGCCTGCGCACCGTCCTCTTCGAGCGCAACAGCGTCCCCTTCCTCGAGAAGTGGGGCCCGTTCGTCAGCGAGCGCGCGGCCCCGCCCGACCACACCGACCCCGCCAGCGTCCGGCCGGCGGTCGCCGCGGCGCTGACGCTGACCCGCGAGCGCGCCGCCCGGGTGGCCGCCGGCGGGTGGCGCCCACCGCGCCCGGGCGCCCGCGCCGAGGCCCGCTTCAGCGGCCTCGCCGAGCCGCCGGTGGCCGAGGCGGGGGACGGGAGCTTCCGGGTCGCGCCCGCGGTCGAGGCGGCGCTCGCCGCCGCCGAAGCCGAGCTGGTGCGCCACTACTGCCTCTGGCTGGTGCGCAAAGAGGAGATGGAGTTCGGGCGCCTGCTCGAGGCCCACGAGGAACTGCAACGGCGCGAGCGCGAGTTCCTCGAGCAGCGCGCCGCCGGCGAGCAGGCGGCGCGCGAGCACGACGAGGTGGCGCGTCGCCTCAACGCGATCCTCGCCGGCCGGACCTGGCGCCTGCGCACCGCCGCGATGCGCCTGCTTGGCCGCGGCTAACCCGGGTCGGCGACCGGGACCGCGACCTTGGCGTGGTCGTCGGGGAGGAGCAGGATCGCCCCCTCGCCGGTCACGTAGGCCTCCTCGCCGTGCTGGATCACGTCCATGCCCATCGCCTCCTCGCGGTCGCTGGCCCGCAGCGGCAT
The DNA here is from genome assembly GCA_036278095.1 of Solirubrobacterales bacterium. Classification (GTDB taxonomy): domain Bacteria; phylum Actinomycetota; class Thermoleophilia; order Solirubrobacterales; family 70-9; genus VAYN01. The sequence goes on from DASULS010000039.1 coordinate 117,828, forward strand.
CGCCAGGCCGACCAGCTTCAGCAGCACGTAGGTCATGACGAAGGCGTAGGTCGGCCCCGCCAGCACCGCCAGGACCTGGTGCCAGAGCTGGGCGGCATTGCCGTAGAGGAGGCCGTCGGAGACCCCGTTCCAGGACGCCTGGGCGAAGAAGCCGATGAAGAGGATGCCGACCAGGCCCGCGGTGCCGTGGGCGGCGAGGACGTCGAGGGTCTCGTCGACCCGGGTCCGCGTCCGGTAGGCGATCACCGCGTAGCTCGGCAGCGCCCCCGCGAAGCCCAGCAGCATCGCCCAGCCGGGGCTGATGAAGCCGCCGGCGGGGGTGATCAGCACGCAGCCGACGACGATCGCGGTGGCGGCGCCGATCGCCGTCACTTTCCGCCCCCGGATCAGGTCGAGGATGAACCAGGCGACCAGCGTGCAGGCGGGGCAGAGGAGGGTGTTGACGAAGGCGAGCACGCTCGGGTTCCCGGTCGAGAAGCCGCTGCCGCCGTTGAAGCCGAACCAGCCGAACCACAGCAGGCCGGCGCCGAGCAGGACGTAGACGGCGTTGTGGGGGAGGAGCGCCTGGCGACCGTAGTCCTTGCGCGCGCCGACGACCAGCGCCGCCGCCAGGGCCGAGAAGCCGGAGGCCATCTCGACCGGGACGCCGCCGGCGAAGTCGAGCGTGCCGCCCGCCATCAGCCAGCCGTCGCCGAAGGCCCAGTGGGCGAGCACGGCGTAGACCAGCACCGACCACAGGGCCGAGAAGACGAGGAACGGGCCGAAGCGCATCCGCTCGACCACGGCGCCGGAGATCAGCGCCACGGTGATGATGCAGAAGGTCGCCTGGAAGGCGAAGAAGACGAGCTCGGGGATCGTGCCGCCGGCTCGCGGCTCGAAGCCGACGCCGCTGAGGAAGGCGTTGCCGAGGCCGCCGATGACCTTGCCTTCGCCGCCGTCGAAGGCGAGCGAGTAGCCGACCGCGGCCCAGGTGACGGCGGCGACGGCGATCGCGGCGACGCTCATCATGAAGGTGTTGAGGACGTTCTTGGCCCGCACCAGCCCGGCGTAGAAGAGCCCCAGCGCCGGCGTCATCATCAGCACCAGCGCGGTGGCGACCAGCATCCAGGCGGTGTCGCCGGTGTCGATCGCGGCGATCATTTGCTCACCGGCGTCACGGCGCCCTCGTCGCTGTCCCCGGTGCGGATCCGCACCGCGTGCTCGAGCGGCACGACGAAGATCTTGCCGTCGCCGACCTCGCCGGTGCGGGCGCCCTCGCAGAGGGCCCCGACGGTCTTCTCGACGAAGTTGTCGGAGACGGCCACCTCGAAGCGCACCTTCTCCGAGAGCCCCATCTGCACGGTGGTGCCGCGGTAGGTCTCGACCCGGTCGAGCTCGCCGCCGTGGCCCTGGACCCGACTGATCGAGAAGCCCCGGACCTCGGCCCGGTAGAGCGCCTCGAGAACTTGGTTTGCCTGCTCGGGACGAACGATCCCGATTACGAGTTTCACGTTTCCTTCCCCTCTCCCACAGAGTGCCGCTGCCGGCGCGAGCCTATCGGGATGGCAACTGGGATTGCGCGCCGCCTCGGCGGAGCGGGCCGGCGCCGCCCCCTCCCTACAATTCCGGTTTCAGTGGCTACTCGAATTCGCCGGCAGCGCCGCAAGCATCATCCGCATCGCATCCGGCGCAAGATCTTCGTCGGGATCGGCGTGCTGGTCCTTGCCGCTCTCGTCGCCGGCGGGATCGCCGCTGCCTGGGCGATCAACATCTACAACTCGGCGCCCCCGCTCTCGAGCCTGAAGCCGGTGCAGAAGGGCCGCTCCTCGGCGATCTACGCCGCCGACGGCAGCCTGATCGGCTTCATCCGCTCGGAAAACATCCGCCAGCCGGTGCCGGCGAAGGCGCTGCCGCAGGTGCTGAAGGACGCGACGGTCGCGATCGAGGACAAGAACTTCTGGGAACACGGCGCGCTCGATCCGCAGGGCATCGCCCGCGCCGCCCTGAAGGACCTCGAGGCGGGCGGCAAGCCGGTCCAGGGCGCCTCGACGATCACCCAGCAGCTGGTCCGCAACCTCTACATCCAGAACCCGCAGGAGACGCTGGAACGGAAGATCAAGGAAGCCGCGCTCGCCAACGAACTGTTCGAAAAGCACAGCCGCGGCTGGATCCTCTCCCAGTACCTCAACACCGCTCCCTACGGGACCGTCGAAGGGCAGACCGCGGTCGGAGCCGAAGCGGCGGCGCAGACCTACTTCAGCAAACCGGCCAAGGACCTCGAACTGCCCGAAGCGGCGCTGCTGGCCGGGCTGCCGCAGGCGCCCTCCGAATACAACCCGCTGCTCGACCCCAAGGCGGCGCTGAAGCGGCGCAACGAGGTGCTGAACGCGATGCACGAACAGGGCTACATCAGCGGCGCCGAATATCGCGCCGCCCGCACCCATGGCCTCAGCCTCGAACCGGGCAGCAAGTACCAGGTGATCAAGGACCCCTTCCTCTTCGACCTGGTCCAGAACGAACTGATCGAGAAGTACGGGATCAACACCGTCCGCAACGGCGGCCTCAAGGCCTACACGACGATCGACCCGAGCCTGCAGGAAAAGGCCGAATACGCGGTCGAAAACTACTGCTCCGTCTGCTACCCGGAAGGCGGTCCGGCGGCGGGGCTCGCCTCGGTCGACCCGAAGACCGGCGCGATCGTCGCCCTCGCCTCGACCGAAGGCTACGCCAGCGAAAACCAGTTCAACTACGCCTGGCAGGCGCACCGCCAGCCCGGGTCCTCGTTCAAGACCTTCGTGCTGACGACCGCGATCAAGCAGGGCATCGACCCCGCCACCACCTACTACAACGGCACCTCGCCGATGACCCTGCAGATTCCCGGCGGCGGCACCTGGACCGTCAACAACGCCGAGCCCGGGGGCGGCACGATGTCGCTGGAAGCGGCGACCTGGGACTCGGTCAACGTCATCTTCGCCCAGCTCGACCTCGACGTCGGGCCCGAAGCGGTGACCGAAACCGCGCACGAAATGGGGATCGAATCGCCGCTCCAGTCGGTGCCGGCGGAGGCGATCGGCGGCCTCGCCTACGGCGTCAGCCCGCTGGAAATGGCCGACGCCTACGCGACCCTCGCCGACGGCGGCATCCACCACAAGGCGACCGCGGTCAGCCGGGTCGAGTTCCCCAACGGCAAGGTCGACGACTTCGAACAGGAAGCGGGCGAACGGGTGCTCACCACGGGCCAGGCCTACGACGTCACCCGCATCCTCGAGGGCGTGATCACCCAGGGCACCGGCGCCGGCTACACCTACATGGGCTGCAGCTCGGAGGCCGGCAAGACCGGCACCTCGGAGGGGCTCTCCGACGCCTGGTTCGTCGGCTACACGCCGAAGTTCTCCACCGCCGTCTGGGTCGGCCACCCGACCAACCGCGAATACACCGGCTTCGGCGGTCCCACCGCCGGCCCGATCTGGCGCAACTACATGGAATCGGCCCAGGAAGGCGACTGCCCCGAATTCGAATCGCCGAGCTCGCTGCCCGAACTCGAAGGCCTCGACAGCGGTCACACCTCCTCTTCGGGCTACCACGGCTACGAAGGCGAAGAAGAATTCGAATCCGAAGAACCGGAAGAAGAAGGCGAAGAAAAGGAAGGCAAGGAAAAGGGCGGCAACGAAGAAGGGGGCAACGAACCCACCCCGGAACCGACCCCCACGCCCGAACCCGCGCCGGCTCCAACGCCCGCGCCTCCACCGCCTCCGGGCGGCGGCATCAGCCCCGGCTGATCGGAGCTGAGTCCGGGTGGTATGCGACGATGCCGCCGTGCTGGAGACCCCGAAGCCGTCGAGATTCTCCCAGCCCGAACTGCCCGCCTCGCCGCCGGAAATCGGCTTGCAGACCGCGCGGCCAGGATCCGCACGCCTTGCGGCATCCGACGAGGACCCCCGTTATCTGAGCGATCAGCTGCTCACCTACCTCGGCAACAAGCGGGCGTTGCTGGGGCTGATCCGGGGGGCCGTCGAGCACGTCCGTGCGAAGACGGGGCGAGACGAGTTGCAGATGCTCGATGCCTTTTCAGGTTCGGGCGTGGTCTCGCGGATGTTCAAGCAGTACTCGTCCCGGCTCGTCGCGAACGACATCGAAGACTATGCGCGTGTCGTCAGCTCCTGCTACCTGGCGAACCGGAGCACGGTTCCGTTCCCGGACGTCGAAGCCGCGGTCGATCGACTGAACCGCGCGGTCGATGCCGAGGCTGCGCCGTCCGGTTTCTTCCGCCGGATGTACGCGCCGAGGGACGCGGCGAACATCACCCCGGAGGACCGGGTCTTCTACACCCCAGAGAACGCATATCGGCTTGACGCCTACAGGCAGTTGATCGAGGACGAGGACGCCGCCCTGCGGCCGTTCCTCCTCGGGCCGCTCCTGTCCGCGGCTTCGATCCACGCGAACACCGCCGGCGTGTTCAAGGGCTTCTACAAGGACCGCGACACCGGCGCGGGCAAGTTCGGTGGCAGCGGATCGGACGCCTTGTCCCGCATCACGGCGCCCGTGGTCCTCCGCCCCCCGGTCCTCAGCCGCTTCGAGTGCGACTTCGAGGTGCGACAGGAGGACGCCAACAGCTTGGTCAAGGGCCGAGACGGCTTCGACGTGGCCTACCTCGATCCGCCCTACAACCAGCACCCGTACGGGTCGAATTACTTCATGCTCAACCTGCTCGTCAACTACGAGGAGCCGACCGAGGTCAGCCGAGTTTCGGGGATCCCGACGGATTGGACACGGTCCGACTACAACGTCAAGCGCAAGTCGCTCCCGAGGCTCCGGGAGCTGATCTTGGAGGTCGAGGCGGACTTCGTCATCCTCTCGTTCAGCGACGACGGCTACATCCATCCCGAAGAGATGCGCGAAGTCCTCTATGAGGCGGGCTCGGTGACGGAGGAGAAGCGCCCCCACGCGACCTTCCGCGGCTCTCGCAACCTGCGCAACAGGAGTCTCGAGGTGAACGAGCACGTGTACCTGGTGGAGAAGCGCTGAGATGAGCCGCAAGGCCGACCTGCGACTGCAACGGACGGGCACGGTCATCAACATGACTTCCTCGGCGCAGGAGACCAAGCTGGGGAAGGCCCTGAAGGCGGTGATCGCGAGGATCGAAGGGGAGTTCGCCGTGCGCCTTCAGCACGACCGGGACTGGCGTCTTCACGGGATCGTCCAGGGCTTGGCCGATGACTTTCCCGACGTTCCCTTCGACGAGGTGATGCTGACCTCTGCGATGAAGCCCGACGGCGGCATCCTCTCGATCCTCGACGGAGAGGGCGAAAAACACGTCATCCTCATCACCGAGGTCAAGAACCAGGGCACGAACGACCTGCGCAAGAAGGAAGGCCTGAAGAAGCAGGCGCGGGGGAACGCGATCGAGCGCCTGGGGAAGAACGTGATCGGGTTCCGCACCGCGATGTTGACGGAGCGCATCACCCCGTTCGTCTGTTTCGGCTACGGGTGCGACTTCGAAGACGGGAGCAGCATCCTCGACCGCGTCAAGACGATTGCGATGTTCGGTCCGCTGAACGAGGTCTGCGTTGCCGATCTCGGCGAGGCCGGCGTCTTCAACCGCGGCAGCTTCTTCTTCCGGGAGGAGGAGTGGACCGAGCCCGAGATGGAGGACGTGATGTACGAGGTGGCGAAGCGGAGCATCTACTACTACTTCTCTAAATACGGAGAGCAGAGCTTCAAGGCTGCTTGAGCTACTCGCCGATCAGCTCGACCCGGTAGCCATCCGGGTCGCGGACGAAGGCGATGCGGTGGCCCTCGGTGCGGCCGCCGGGGCGGTAGGGGGGCTTTTCGGGCTCGATGCCGACGCCGGCGAGGCGCTCTAGGGTGCCGTCGAGGTCGTCGACGGCGAGGGCGATGTGGTTGTAGCCGGTGCCGTGCTCGTAGCCGGTGACGCCGTGGTTGTAGGTCAGCTCGAGGCGCGGGTCTTCGCCGGGCAGCGCCATGAAGACGTTGATCGCCTCATCGCCGATCGGCATCCGCCCGGCCTCCTCGAAGCCGAGCTTCTCGTAGAAGTCGACCGAGCGGTCGATCTCGCCGATCCGGTAGCAGGTGTGCAGAAAGGAAGTCACCGGGCTCCCTAGAGGGTAACGGGGTCGTAAACGGGCGAAAAGTGAGTAGCGCCCCACGAGTACTGCCGAGTCCCCCTTGAACGCTTCTGGCGCTCGTATTACCTTGCGGCGATCCGGGCACGCTGGGGATGCCCACCGATTCGACCTCCACCACAAAGAAAGGCACGCTTTGCACAGCAAGCTTTCACGCCGCGCCCGCCTGCGGGCTCTGGCTCTCGCGGTTCCGGCGGCAGCCATCGCCGTCGTCGTCGGCAGCTCGAGCTTCGCCGGGGCGACGGAAACGACGGTTCCGGAGACCGGCACCACCGACGTGATCAAGATCGAGCTGACCGGGGGCAAGTTGAAGTTCGTCGCCCCGGCGACCGTCGGCTACGGCGACCAGCTCGAGATCGAGAACGAGACCAACCCCAAGCAGGTCGGTCCGCACACCTTCTCGCTGGTCACCAAGGGCTCGATCCCGAAGACCCCGAACGCGCGGAAGAACTGCTTCACGCCGAAGCACATCTGCCTCGCGATCGCCAAATGGCACGGGTTCAACCCGAAAACGGAAAAGATCACCACCAACCCGGCGAAAGCGGGCCCGGAAGGCTGGAGCACGATGGGCAACGCCACCGGCAAGAAGGGCGACTCCTGGTTCACCGGTGAAAAGCCGGGTGGCAGCATCACCCAGCAGGTGACGGCCGCTCCCGGCACGACGCTCTACTTCCAGTGCGCCGTCCACCCGTGGATGCACGGCCAGGTGACCGTCACCCCGGTGCCGACCGCCTAGCGGGACGCCTACGGCTGGACAGCCCTCAGCCCCGCACCGCCTCGGGCGCCGAGCTTTCCTCGGCGCCCTCGGCGGCGGCGCCCTCGCCGTCCTCCTGCCCCTGAGGGGCAGGAGCGGCGGCTGGCTGCCGTTCTCCTCCGAGCCGCCCCCGGCGCTCGCCGCGGTTCCCTTCCGCAGCCGCCTGCCGATCCCGCCGGTCCTCGATGAAGACCACATCCGGATCCCGATCCGGGAGGCCGAGCAGCAGATCCTCCCCGGGCCGAAGACGAAGCTCTGGACCTTCGGCGGCAGCTTTCCCGGCCCGACGATCCGCCGCCGTGCCGGCCGGCGCACCCGCGTCACCTTCCACCATCAGCTGCCGGAGAAGGTGGGGGAGCTGACGGTCCACCTCCACGGCGGCCACAACCGAACCCAGTTCGACGGCTACCCCGGCGGCCTGACCAAGAGCCAGCCGCGCTCCTTCTATTGCGACATCCCCGAGGGGCTCTCGCGGCAGGATTCCGGCAACGAGTTCCTGATCGAGCCGGGGGCGCGGAAAACCTACGTCTATGACCTGATGGAGGACGGTCATCCCGAACGCGCCGCCTTCCAGTGGTACCACGACCACCGTCTCGACCGCACCGCCCTGCACAGCTGGCGCGGCCTGGCCGGGATGTGGATCGTCGACGACGCCTTCGACGAGGCGCTGCCGCTGCCCCGCGGCGACCGCGACCTGCCGCTGATGATCGCCGACCGCACCTTCGACCATCGCAACCAGCTGATCAACCCGTTCACCGACAAACGCCCGCCGGCCGACGGCATCCTCGGCGAGAGCGTCCTCGTCAACGGCGCCTACATGCCGCACCACCACGTCACCCCGCAGCGCTACCGCCTGCGCATCCTCAACATCTCCGCCTTCCGCAGCTACAACCTGCACCTCTCAAACGGCGCCCCGATGATCCAGGTCGCGACCGAGAGCGGGCTGATGCCGAAGCCGATCCGGCGCAAGGAAATCCTCCTCGGCCCGGCCGAGCGGGTCGAGGTGATCGTCGACTTCGCCGGTGCGGCGGGGGAGACGGTCGAGCTGCGCAGCAGCAAGCGCCACCCCGGCCGCAACCCCCAAGGCGCCCACACCTACGGTGGCGCGCTGATGCAGTTCCGGGTCGCTCCCGGACGCCTGCCCGACCGCACCCGCGTCCCCCGCCACCTGCGCCCGCTGCCGGAGTGGACGCGCAAGGCCAAGCGCAAGCCCGACCACCGTTGGGAGATCACGATCGGCGGCTTCTTCAAGACCACCTGGCGGATCAACGGCAGAACCTTCAACCCCGCCTACGTGGAGGCCTTTCCCAAGCTCGGCAGCACCGTCACCTGGGAGCTCGTCAACAAGACCAACGTCGCCCACATCATGCATCTGCACCACACCGACTGGTACCTGCTCGAGCGCAACGGCAAGAAACCGCCCCCCTGGGAAGACTGTCTCAAGGAGACGTTTTTCCTCTATCCCAATGAAAAAATTCTCCTTGCCGGTCATTTCTCCGATTACACCGGGAAATTCGTCATCCACTGCCACATGCTGGACCACGAGGACCACGGCTTGATGAGCCAGTTCCAGGTAGTTCGCCACTGACAAGTTGTGGCAGTTCACCTAAAGCAGGGATGGGCGTCTGCCGATCTTCCCACCCATGGGGAGTCCTAAAAATCGGGTAAATATCCGACCGGTGGGTCGCACCATGGCTCGCACGGCAGCTGCGCTCCTCGTCGCCGGCGCCGGCCTCGTCGCGATCTCGCTGGTGCTGCCCCATCCGAGCGGCGCCGACCACCTCGCCCTCAGCCTCACCGCGCTGGGGATGGCCGCCGCGGGCGGCATCGTCTGGTTGCTCGCCGCCAGGGTCCCGGCGCTGGCGGTGCACGCGATCCTCGCCGCCGTCTCCGTCGTCACCTGCCTCCTCATCTACGAGAGCGGCATCGCCGTCGGGCAGTACGGCACGATCTTCGTCTGGTCGACCCTGATCACCTCCTGCTTCTTCCCGCGCCGGATCGCCGCCCTGCACCTCGGCTGGCTGCTGGCGACCTACGGCGTCACCCTGCTGCTGGTGGAAAACACCGCCGGCTACTCGCCGCTGACCCGCTGGCTCTTCAGCTGCATCTCGCTCGGCGTGGTGATGGTGCTGATCACCGCGATCGTCGCCCGTCGCGCCCGCGCCGACGAGCGCGCCCGCCGTTTCTTCGACCTCTCACGCGACATGCTCTGCACCGCCAACACGGACGGCTACTTCGTCGAGCTGAACGACGCCTGGACCCGTTACCTCGGCTACGACCTCGGGGAGCTGCGCACGATTCCCTTCATCGAGCTGGTCCACCCCGAGGACCGCGAGCGGACCGAAGCCGAGGCGGCCGTCCTCTTCGAGGGGGTCGAGACCCTCAGCTTCGAAAACCGCTACCTGGCCAAGGACGGCTCCTGGCACTGGCTGCGCTGGAGCTCGCAGCTCTCCCCCGACGAGTCGCTGCTGTATGCGCGCGCCGCCGACGTCACCGAGCTGAAGCGGATCGAGGCCGAACGCGAGCAGCTGCTCGGCCAGGTCCAGGACATGGCCCGCCACGACGACCTCACCGGCCTCGCGAACCGGCGCGCGCTGCACGAGCTGATGCCGCGCGAGATGGCCCGCGCCCGCCGCTCGCGCTCGCCCCTCTGCGTCGCCATCGTCGACATCGACCACTTCAAGGCCTACAACGACACCCATGGCCACCTCGCCGGCGACGAGGTGCTGCGGGCCTGCGCCGCCGCCTGGGACTCCTCCCTGCGCGGCGAGGACACGCTCGCCCGCTTCGGCGGCGAGGAGTTCCTCGTCCTCTTGCCCGACACCACCCCCGAGGAGGCGTGCGAGACCGTCGAGCGGCTGCGGGCGGCGACGCCGATGGAGCAGACCTGTTCGGCCGGGTTGGCCTGCTGGGACTTCAGCGAGACGGTCGACGATCTGCTCGGCCGTGCCGACCAGGCTCTCTACCTGGCCAAGGCCGGCGGCCGCGACCAGATCGCCGAAGCTCCGCTGCCCGCGTAATGATTGGCCGATGGGCCGTGCCGAGCACGAACGCGCCGTGCGCTTCCGCACCGCGCGACGCGATCCCGAGCTGACCGTCGTCGAGGGCTTCCACGCGCTCAAGCACGCGCTGCGCTTCGGCGCCGAGCTGGTCGAGGCGGTCGCGGTCGACCCGGCGGCGCTGGAGGCGCTGGCCGGCGATCTGGCCCCCGATCTGGCCGGGCAGCTCGGCGACCGGGTCGAGCGGATCGACCCCGAGGAACTGGCCGCCCTGGTGCCGCTGGTGCCGAGCACCGGCGTCGCCGCGATCGCCCGCCGCCCTCGTGTCGACCTCGGTGCGACCTTGGCCGACCCCGCCCCGGCGCCGGTCGTCCTGCTCGAGCAGCCGCGCAACATGGGCAACATCGGCGCCTGCATCCGGGTCGCGGCGGCGGCCGGGGCGGCGGCGGTGATCACCACCGGCGAGAACGACCCCTGGTACCCCGACGCCGTCCGCGGCGCCGCCGGCCTGCACTTCGCGCTGCCGGTCGCCCAGGTCGATTCGCTGCCGCCGAGCGAGCGCCCGCTGCTGGCGATCGACCCCGACGGAGAGGAGCTGGCGCCCGAGCGGCTGCCCGCCCGCGCCGTACTCGCCTTCGGCACCGAGCGCCACGGCCTCAGCGACGAGGTCTTCGAGCGCGCCGATGCCCGGGTCGCGATTCCGATGCGGGAGGGCGTCTCCAGCCTCAACCTCGCCACCTCGGTCGCGATCGTCCTCTTCGTCATGAAGATGAGAAATACGGATGACGCAGGCAGGAGCGGCGGTTAGGGTCCGGAATACTCAAACGCGCACAACATCGCGTACCCAGTCCCGCAACCGAAAGGAGCGCTATGCCGCTCGCCAACATCAGCTTCGGGGAAATCCTCCTCGTCGCCCTTGAGATCTTCTTCTTCGTGGTCTGGATCTGGATTTTGATCACGATCCTCTCCGACCTCTTCCGCGACCACGAGCTCTCCGGCTGGGCGAAGGCTGCATGGGTCCTCTTCCTCGTCTTCATCCCCTTCCTGACGGCGCTGATCTACCTGATCGCGCGCGGCGAGGGAATGCGGGACAGAACGGTCAAAGCCCAGGCCGACGCGAAAAAGCACTTCGACGAATACGTCCGCCAGCAGGCCCACGCCGCCTCGCCAGCCGACGAACTCCACAAGCTCGCCGAACTCAAAGACAAAGGCGCCCTCAGCCAGGCAGAGTTCGACCAGGCCAAGGCCAAACTGCTGGCCTAGGACCTTCAGGTCCGCCGGACCTTTGAACCGCTATGCGGAACAAAGGTCCGGCGGGACCCTTTTTCGCGGGGTCGCGCTCGTCCTTCAGAAGTCGTCGTCGACTGGGCGCCTGGGGGCGCGGACTCGCTGAGGTAGGAGGTTGAGGAGATGGCGCTGTCGTGCTAGTTCCGATCTCAACTCGGCCCGGTCCTCGTGGAAGAGGGGGACGCTGACCAGCCTCGCCGCTTCGAACGCAACCCCGAGCCCGACGCTGGGATCTCCTTGCTCGATCTTGCTCAGGGTGGGACGGCTGATGCCGATCCTGCTGGCCAGCTCCGCCGCCGACCAACGCCGTCGATGCCGTCCCTCGCGGATCTGCGCTCCGAGCAGGCGAGCCGCGTCTTCGGTGTAGGGAGAATGAGTAACGCGCTGAGACATGTAAAACAATATATACACTATCCTATTTAAGGATAAATATAATTTACAATCAATCACAGAATAGACAGCCTCGTCAGCGGTTGACCGACTCCTGCAATATCCGCAATTTGCAAGGGAACTTGCGCGTTGTCGACCACCTCCAGAGCGCTTAGGCGGCTTCGCTACCCTGCGCCGCCGTGCAGTTTGCCTCCGCCACGCGCGCGGTTCGCCGCCGCGCCCTGATCTTCGCCGCGCTGCTCCTCGCAGCTCTCTGCGCCGTGGCCGTCTCCTGGGCGGGGAGCGCTCCGGCGCAGACGCCGCAGGAAAAGCTCGAAGCCACGCGCGAAAAGCTCGAAGGCGTGCGGGCGCATTCCAGCGCGCTGACGGAAACGATCGCCGAACAGAACAAGGCGATCGACTCGATGATCGGCGAAGTCTCCGAACTGCGCCGCAAGCAGGCCGCGGTCGAGGCCGAACTGGCCGAAAAGCAGGCAGAGCTGGAAAAGGCGACGGCGGCGCTGGAAGCCGAAGAAGAACACCTCGAAGAAGTGCGGGAAAAACTGCAGCGCGCGCTCGGGGTCCTGCGCGGGCGCCTGGTCGCGATCTACGAGTCCGGCTCTCCCGACGTCGTCAACGCGATCCTCGAATCCGAAGACTGGTCCGAGATGGCGGCCCAGACCGAATACCTGAACCGGATCCAGAGCTACGACGACGCCGTCGTCGAACGGGTGAAGACGCTGCGCGACCAGGTCACCGCGGCGGTCGAAAAGCTCGCCAAGCAGCGAGCGGAAATCGAAGAAGCGCGCGACGCGGTCGCCGCGATCGAGCGCGAAGTCGCCGCCGCCCGTCAGGAAGCGGAGGCCCGCTTCGCCGAACTGAAGAGCGCCCAGGCGCAGCGGCGCGAAGCGCTGGAAGCGCTGGAGTCGCGCGAAGAAGCGCTCGGCAACAACCTCGCCTCGATCTCCGAACAGGTCGCCTCCGAAGGCGGCGACGCGACCACCGGCCTGATGCCGGCGCCGCTCACCCCCGGCCAGGAAGCGCGGGTGATCAACGAAAGCGAGGCCAGCGCCCCCGCCTCGGCGCCCGCGGCGGTGCAGGAAGTGATCGCCGCCGGCAACTCGATCGCCACCACCCCCTACATCTGGGGCGGCGGCCACGGCTCCTTCGAATCGGAAGGCTACGACTGCTCCGGCGCGGTCAGCTTCGCCCTGCACGGCGGCGGCTTCCTCGAAAGCCCGCTCGACTCCACCGGCCTGGAGACCTGGGGCGAACCGGGCCCGGGCCAATGGATCACCGTCTACGCCAACGCCGAACACGCCTGGATGGTCGTCGCCGGCATCGCCTTCGACACCGTCGGCGGCCCCGGCCCGCGCTGGCACGACCCCTGGGTCGACTCGCCGGAAGGTTTCGTCGCCCGCCACCCGGCCGGCTACTAACCGGACCGGTTAACGGCGTTCACAACTCCGTCACGCCGGTGAAATAGGCTGGCGCCCGCTTGGAACCGATCACCTACCTGCAGGCGATCATCCTCGGTGCCCTCCAGGGGATCGCCGAGCCGTTCCCGATCTCCAGCCTCGGCCACGCGGTGATCGTGCCCTCGCTGCTGGGCTGGAACATCCACCAGAACGACGACTTCTTCCTCTCCTTCCTCGTCGCCACCCACTGCGCGACGGCACTCGTCCTCTTCGTCTTCTTCTGGGAGGACTGGAAGCGGATCTTCCGCGGCTTCGTTCGCTCGCTGCGCGGGCAGGCGACGCCGCAGGACCACGACGCCCGGCTCGCCTGGGTGATCGTCGTCGGCACGATCCCGGCCGGGATCCTCGGGCTGGCGCTCGAGCACAAGCTCCGCACGCTGTTCGCCTCGCCGACCTCGGCGGCGATCTTCCTCACGATCAACGGCGTCCTGCTGCTGATCTTCGAGCGCCTGCGCCGCCGCCCGCCGCAGCCCGGCGACTATGAGGGCGACGCCGACTCCCGCATCGCGACGATGAGCTTCAAGCGCGCCTTCGCGATCGGGACCGCGCAGGCCGCGGCGCTGATCCCGGGCATCTCGCGCTCGGGGGTGACGATGGGCGGCGGCCTGCTCAGCGGCCTCTCCAACGACGACGCCGCCCGCTACGCCTTCCTGCTGGCGACGCCGATCATCGGCGCCGCCGGCGTGCTCAAGCTCCCCGACCTGCTCGGCTCCGCCGGCAACGGGGTGCGCGGTCAGGCCCTGGTCGGGGCGATCGCCGCCGCGATCACCACCTGGTTCGCGGTCAAGTTCCTGCTGCGCTACCTGGAGACCAACCGCCTCACCCCGTTCGGCGTCTACTGCATCGTCGCCGGCCTCTTCTGCACGCTCGTCTTCGCCCTTTAGGCACTCCTGGGGCGATTTGGCCCCGCTCCAGCGGGTATTTGAAGAGCAAGTCTGGGGGACTTGCGCCAGGGGGCGCTCAAAGGAAGGAGACATCATGGAGTCGCACACCGTCTCGAGTCACGAGGTGCCGGGGCGTGACGTGCCAGGGCGCGAGCCCCGGCGGGAACCCGTTTCCGAACGGTCACCGAGCTGGGCGCCCGCCGATCCGGGTCCGCTCGGCCTGGCTGCGTTCGCTCTCACCACCTTCGTGCTGAGCATGTTCAACGCCAACCTGGTCAGCCACGCCGGCGAGCCGGTGGTGCTCGGGTTGGCCCTCGCCTACGGCGGGATCGCGCAGCTGTTGGCCGGGATGTGGGAGTTCCGCACCGGCAACACCTTCGGCGCCGTCGCCTTCACCTCGTTCGGGGCCTTCTGGATCTCGTTCTGGGCGCTGGTGACGTTCTTCGCCGACAAAATCCCCACCGAACACCTCGGTGCGGCGCTCGGGCTCTACCTGATCGCCTGGGGGATCTTCACCCTCTACATGTTCATCGCCTCGCTGCGAACCACGGCGGCGATCGCGCTCGTCTTCGCTCTGCTTGCCGCGACCTTCTTCCTGCTCGGGATCGGCAACGCGAACGAAAGCGAAAGCCTGATCGAAGTCGGTGGCTGGTGCGGCCTGGCAACCGCTGCTGCCGCTTGGTATGCATCATTTGCAGCGGTCACCAATTCGACGTTCGGGCGGACGGTGCTACCGGTCATGCCGCTCAAACGCTGAGGGAGGAGTAAACGGGATGGCAATCGAGCAAGGAGAGACCGAGACCAGCCTCGAGCGCGAGCTCGAGGCGATGCTGGAGATCGAGACGTTCGAGCCGCCGGCGGAGTTCCGCGAGCGGGCGAACTGGAGCGATCCGAAGGTCTACAAGGAAGCCGCCGCCGATCCGGAGGCGTGGTGGATGCGGCAGGCAAAGCAGCTGCTCGATTGGGACGTCGAGCCCGAGGAGGGGCTCGACGACTCCAACCCGCCTTTCTACAAGTGGTTCTCCGACGGGCGGTTGAACGCCTCGGCCCAGTGCCTCGACCGCCACGTCGACGCCGGCAACGGCGACCGCGTCGCCTTCCACTGGCGCGGTGAGGAGGGGGAGGAACGCGACGTCACCTACGCCGACCTGCACCGCGACGTCCAGCGCTTCGCCAACGCGCTCAAGGACCTCGGGGTCGAAAAGGGCGACGTGGTCGGGATCTACCTGCCGATGATCCCCGAGGTCGTCGTCGCGATGCTCGCCTGCGCCCGCATCGGCGCTCCCCACAACGTCGTCTTCGGCGGCTTCTCGGCCGAGGCGGTGCGGGAGCGGATGGAGTTCTCCCACGCCAAGGCGCTCGTCACCGTCGACGGCGCCCGCCGCAAAGGCAAGACGGCGCCGATCAAGCCGGCGGTCGACGAGCAGATGGGGGACCTGGAGACGCTGAAGACGGTCGTCGTCGTCCGCCACACCGGGATCGAGTGCCCGATGAGCGAGGGCCGCGACGTCTTCTACGACGAGGCGATGGAGAAGGCCGAGCCGGAGTGCCCGGCCGAGCCGATGGAGGCCGAGCACCCGCTCTACATCCTCTACACCTCCGGCTCGACCGCGAAGCCGAAGGGAATCCTCCACACCACCGGCGGCTACATGACCGGGGTCACCGCCACCCACCGCTACGTCTTCGACCTCAAGCCGGAGTCCGACGTCTACTGGTGCGCGGCCGACGTCGGCTGGGTCACCGGCCACTCCTACATCGTCTACGGCCCGCTCTCCAACGGGGCGACCTCGGTGATGTGGGAGGGGGCTCCCGACCACCCGCACCAGGGGATCTGGTGGGAGCTGATCCAGGACTACAAGGCGACGATCCTCTACGCGGCGCCGACGGCGATCCGCACCTTCATCAAATGGGGGGCGGAGATCCCGGCCAAGTTCGACCTCTCCTCGCTGCGGTTGCTGGGGTCGGTGGGCGAGCCGATCAACCCCAAGGCGTGGCTCTGGTACCACAAGGTGATCGGCGGCGAACGCTGCCCGATCGTCGACACCTGGTGGCAGACCGAGACCGGTGCGATCATGATCACGCCGCTGCCGGGGATCACCGCGACCAAGCCGGGCTCGGCGACGACGCCGTTCCCGGCGGTGGAGGCGCAGGTGGTCGACGAGAGCGAGGGCGAGCCGGTCTCCGAGGGGCAGGGGCTGCTGGTGCTGGAGCGGCCGTGGCCCTCGATGCTGCGCGGCCTCTACAAAGAGGACGAGCGCTTCATCGAGACCTACTTCTCGCGCTTCGGCAAGGAGCGCTACCTGGTCGGCGACGCCGCCCGCCGCGACGAGGACGGCTACTTCTGGGTGATCGGGCGGATCGACGACGTCGTCAACGTCTCCGGCCACCGGCTCTCGACCGCCGAGGTCGAGTCGGCGATCGTCGCCCACCCCGACGTCGCCGAGGCGGCGGTGATCGGCCAGTCCGACGAGGACACCGGGCAGGCGATATGCGCCTTCGTCACCCTGCGGGGCGGGGTCGAGGAGAGCGAGGAGCTGGTCGAAGGCATCCGCGCCCACGTCGCCGAGCGGATCGGCAAATTCGCCCGCCCGAAGCGGATCGTCTGGGCCGGCGACCTGCCGAAGACCCGCTCCGGCAAGATCATGCGCCGCCTCCTCCGCGACATCGCCGAGGGCCGCGCCCTGGGCGACGTCACCACCCTGAAAGACCCCGAAGTGATGAAGGAGCTGGAGGGGAAGATCGCCGAGGAGCAGGACAAGGAGTCCTGACTACAAATTGTCCCCGCATACCGGGGACAATTTGTAGTCAGGAGAGCTAGCGGGAGCGCTCGGCGATCCGCTCGATCGCCAGCGAGAGCGCCTGCAGCTGCTCCTGGACGCTGCGCAGTTCGCGCAGGGCGAGCGCCTCGGCGCTCAGCTCCTCGCTCTCGAGCTCCCGCTCGATCTCGGCGATTTCGGGGGCGAGGAAGCGCTGGGCGAAGGCGCCGGTGAGGAGGGCGACGAAGCCGATCCCGACCACCAGGACGAGCACGGTGACGACCTCGCCGCCGGTGGTGGTCGGGTAGATGTTGGAGCCGAGCGTGGTCATCGTCGTCGCCGCCCAGTAGATCCCGTCCCAGGCGCTGAGGTGCTGGTGGCCCTTCTCGAAGGCGTCGAAGAGGGTGCCGCCGCCGACCACGGTGAGGACGGTGAGCAGCAGCGCATAGCGCAGGCCCTCCAGCGAGAAGACCTCGCGCGAGAGCTGGGCCAGTCGCAGGAGGCGGAGCAGGCGCAGCAGCCGCAGGGCGCGCAGGCCCTGCAGGCCGGCCGGCAGCACCGGCGGCGTCAGGAAGACGATCACCGGGTCGAGCGGGTGCCGGCGCAGCCACAGCCGCCGGTCCGGGACCACCCACAGCATCACCACCAGCTCGACGAGGAAGGCGGTCCAGGTGATCCAGTTGAGCGCGATCGCCACGTCCTTCAGCGCGCCCCCGGGATGCGACTCGGTGATCGCCACCGTCGGGATCGTCAGCGCCGCCGCGATCAGCATCGGCGTGTTCAGCCGTTCCTGCACCCGCGTGCTGCGCGCATCCATCCCCGGCTCATAGCGCACGGGCTCCGGCACGGGCTCTGCTGCGGCGTGAGAGCTCACCGCGATTGATTCGACGCCTGCGCGAGCTGCCCTTGCGACTTAGGTGTCACTCCAATGAGTTACACTGGTCCAATGCCGTCGAAGCATCGCCGAATCGCTGTCATCTCGGACCCGGAGTTGGGTGAGGCCATGGCGCGCGTGCGTGCGGCTACCGGCACCCGTGAGGCAGATGCCACGCTGGTCCGGCGGCTCGCGGTCGAGGGGGCGAGGGCGGAGCTGAAAGCCGGCCGCAGCCGCCGCGATGCCGCCGAAGATCTGCTCAGGGCGATGGATGACGATCAGTTCGACCTCGACCTTGCCGCCGTCGACCGCCTGAACTCCCCACCGCCGAGCTGATGGCGATCCGGCTCTGGGATGGCACGGGCCTCGTGCTGGCCGACACCTCCGCCTGGATGCAGGCGCGGCGCGACCCGAGGGCACGGGACTTGCTGCTGGACGCCGTCGAGCGGGGGGAGGTCTGCTGGTGCTGGCCCGTGCGTTACGAGCTGATGGTCGATGCGCGTGGCTCGGAGGGAGTCGCCACGGTCGAGCGCACGTTGGAGGAGTTGCGCGAGATCCCGGTCGACCGGGGTGTGCAGCGTGCTGTCCTGGCGACGATGAGGGAACTGGCGGCCGATGGCTCGCACGGAGCGCATCGCTTCCCCCTCACCGATCTGACCGTCGCCGCCGCAGCGCAGGCAGCATCTATCGGCATCCTGCACTTCGACCAGCACCTAGAGCGTCTAGGCAAGCACCTAGGCGTCGCCGCCTCCTGGATCTCGCCTCCGGCCTAGCCGAACCCAGCTCAGCCCTGGCGGGCGGCCTTGACCAGGGCTGGGCCGGGCTCGACCACCTGGAACGGCTGGAAGCTCTTTTTGGCGATCGAGACGGTGATCGGACCGACGCTGGGGTCGCCGCTGGGGAGGATGTCGAAGCTGCCGGTTATGCCGTTGTGGACTTTGGTCGACCGCACTGCTTCGATCACTCCGGCGCGGTTGGCGCCGCTGCCGATCGCGTCGAGCAGGACGCTTGCGGCTTGGCCTGCATACGGGGCGTACAGTTCGACCGGACCGCCGAGCTCCTCTTCGAGTTCGCCGACCAGCTTCTTGCCCGGTCCCTTCAGGTTCTGCGGCACCTGTCCCGGGACGCTCGCGAACATTCCCTTGGCCGCCTTGCCGGCGAGGTCGATCGTGGACTGCTGCGCGAACCCGTCTGGGGCGAGCAGCTTGACCTTGCCGTTGGCGCCCAGCACCGCGACCTTGTCCTTGATCAGGCGGCCGCCGTTCTCCTCGGTCAGGCCGGCCAGGAGGATGGCGTCGGCGGCGGAGCCGGCAACCGTTTTCATCAGGCCGCGGTAGCTGCTGGCCTTCGGGTTCCAGGCCTTGAAGCCGGCCACTTGGATGCCGAGCTTGCGGGCGGCGCCCCGGAAGGTCTTCGCCTGGCCGAGGCTGGTCGGGTCCTTGGCCGCGTAGAGGACGAAGGCGTGCTTGATCCCCTGCCCCTTGGCGAAGCTCGCCAGGCCGGCCCCCTGGTAGGCATCGTTGGGGACGACGCGGGCGTAGTTGTGGCGCTGCGGATAGAGGCTCTTGGGCTCTCCCTTGCCACAGCTCGGGCTGGACTGGGTGAGGCAGATCAGGGTGTTGCCGGGGGAGACCATCGCCACGCCACCTTCGGGTGCCCGGCCGAGGATCGGGATCATCGCCTCCGCGCAGCCGGAGTTGTAAGTGCCGACGACGCCGAGGACGCTGGGATCGGCCGCGTAGGCCCGGGCGTTCGCCTGGCAGCGCGCCTTGGTCCAGAGGCCGGTCTTGGCTCTGGAGTCGTCGCAGGCCTGGAAGGCAACTCTCCGACCTTGGGCCTGCCAGTTGGCACCTTCGAGGACGAGCCGGATCGCGTCGTTCATCTGCAGCGAGCGCTGGCGTGAATCTCCCTGCAGCGGCAGATCGGAGACGATCAGCGCTTCGGCGCTGCCACTACCGCCGTACTGGATGGGTCCGCAGTTGGCCGAGGCGACGGCGCTGACGCTCGTTCCAGCGGCGCGACCATGAGCGCTAAGCGCCAGGATCCCCAGCCCGATCAGGGCCAGCGCGACGAGCTCGAAGTACGCAGGCGGAGCGACAAGACATTGCCACCATATCCGCCGAGGGAGACGGGGTCGAGGGCGAAGGTCCTCAGAAACGACAAGACCCGCCGGAGCGGGTCGAGTCGGGTGAGCGGGGAACCACCCCGCACGCAGCTGACACCTGCACCCAAGGGTAACACGGGACTGCATGTGCTCCCACCCGACCTGCTCACGGCGGCCTATGTCTGCGGAGGGCGCCGGACTCGAACCGGATCCGGTTAGTTAGGCCGGACACTGTAGGTATCAGCTACGTGGAGACACCTGCCTCCATCACCCTCCGGCGGCCGACCCTAGGGGGTGAAAATCAATACTTCAATAGGTGTTACTGAATTGGTTCAAAGAATTGACACTTCTGTGTCACTTCATATCTATTGCGTGTCTTCGAGGGCGACTTCGCCGCCCAATTCCACGTGGGCGCGGCTGTCGGCGGTGCGAATCAGGAAGAGGGTGGCGAGGAGGCCGAGGGCGGCGAAGGCGGCGCCGACGAGGAAGGCGGACTGGAAGCCTTCGGTGAGGACGGCGGGGTCGTGGGATTTGCCGATGATCGAGTTGGCGATCGCGGCGAGGACGGCGAGGCCGAGCGCGCCGCCGACCTGCTGGGAGGTGTTGATCAGGCCGCTGGCGAGCCCCTGCTCGCGGTCCTCGACCCCGGAGACGGCGGCGATCGTGACCGGGACGAAGGCGAAGCCGAGGCCGACCGCGGCGAGCAGCGAGGGGCCGAGGATGTCGGCGAGGAAGCTGCCGTCGACGGAGATCTGGGAGAACCAGACGAGGCCGGCGGCGATCAGCAGCATCCCCGCGGCGAGGATCGGCTTGAAGCCCACCCGCGTCACCAGGCTGGAGGCGATGCCGGCGGAGAGGATGATCGAGACCGCCAGCGGCAGGTAGGAGAGGCCGGCCTTGATCGGGCTGTAGCCGAGCACCTGCTGCATGTAGAGCGAGATGAAGAAGAACATCGAGAACAGCGAGGCGCCGACCAGCACCCCGACCACGTTGGCGCCGGTGATCGTGCGCAGGCGGAAGATCGAGAAGGGGACGAGCGGCGCCCGCGAGCGGCGCTCGATCGCGACGAAGGCGCTCAACAGGACCGTCGAGGCGGCGAGGACGCCGATCGTCTGCGCCGAGCCCCAGCCGGCGCTTTCGGCGTCGAGCAGGGCGAAGACGAGGGCCGAGAGCCCGAGCGTGATCGTCGCCGCGCCGGCGAGGTCGAAGTGGCGCACCTCGTCCTCGTTGCGGGATTCGGCGATCAGGCCCGGGGCCAGCGCCGCGGCGGCGATCCCGATCGGGACGTTGACCCAGAGCACCCATTCCCAGCCCAGCCCTTCGGTGAGGACGCCGCCGAGGAGGACGCCGGCGGCGCCGCCGGAGCCGGCGACCGCGCCCCAGATCCCCAGCGCTTTGTTGCGCTCGGCGCCGTCGCGGAAGGTGGTGGCGACGATCGAGAGGGCGGCGGGGGAGAGGATCGCGGCGCCGAGACCCTGCACGGCGCGAGCGGCGATCAGCTGTCCCGAGCTGCCCGCCAGCCCGCCGGCCAGCGACGCGAGCGCGAACAGCACCAGCCCGAACATGAAGACGCGCCGCCGCCCGAGCAGGTCCGCCAACCGCCCGCCCAGCAGCAGGAAGCCGCCGAAGGTCAGCACGTAGGCGTTGACCACCCAGGGCAGGCTGCTCTCGGTGAAGTGCAGCGCTTCGCCGATCGTCGGCAGCGCCACGTTGACGATCGAGGCGTCCAGCACGACCACGAACTGCGCCGAGCAGAGCAGGATCAGCGCGATCCAGCGCTTGTCGCGGGCCTCCGCGGCGTCGGTCATCGAAGGAAGTCTACGAACAGCCCTTCCACCGCCTCCGGGGCGTCGGCGAAGGGCCAGTGGCCGCTGACCGGGAGGACGTGGACCTCGGCGGAGGGGAACGCCTCGCGCTGGCGCTGGGCGTAGGAGGAGGGGAGGTAGGCGTCGTGCTCGCCCCAGATCACCAAGGCCGGGATGTCGCGCGGCGCCAGCAGGCCGATCAGGCCCTCCGACATGCTGCCGGGGTCGTCGGTGGCGCGGTAGAGCGCCAGCACCGCCCGCCGGGTCGGCTTGTCGTAGTGGTCGTACATCTTGTCGACGAAGCCGCGGGGCAGCCCGCGCGGCTCGTTGCGGTTCAGCAGCGAGCGGAAGGCGCGCCGCGTCGCCGTCGCCTGCAGCAGCTCGCCGACCACCGGCGTGCGCCAGACCCGCGCCAGCCGGTGCCAGCGGTAGCCGGGGAGGATGCCGGTGTCGATCAGGGTCACGCTCGCGAGCGCATCCGGGTGCATCATCGCCCAGACCAGCCCGATCGGGCCGCCGAAGTCGTGCAGGACCAGGTGGACGCGCTCGATCCCCAGCCGCTCCAGCGCCGCGGCGACGAACCCCGCGTAGCCCGGCACGTCGTGCTGGAAGCCCGGCGGCGCCGCCGTTTCGCCGAAGTCGGGCAGGTCGAAGGCGACCGCGCGCTTGCCCGCGGATCCGGCCGCGCCCACCAGCCGCTCCCAGTCGTCGGCCGAGCCGGGGTTGCCGTGGATGAAGACGACCGCCTCGCTCGCCTCCACCGGACCCGCCTGCACGAGGCGGGTCCGGGTGCCGCCGGCCTCCAGCCGCGAGCGCTCCACCGCCGCGCTCATCGGGCCAGCGCGTGCCGGGCGTTGACCGCGATCGCCCGCGGCAGCATCCGCGGCATGAACCGCTGCGGCCGGATCTGCCGGGTCGCGAAGTCCTCGAGGATGCCGGCCGCCTTCGTGTCGCGGGCCGCCGCGGAGAACAGCAGCCGCTCCGCCGGGTTGAACTTGCGCCCGGTGGAGTAGTCGTGGATGAAGAACGAGTGGCCTTTGAGCTCACGGGCGTGGCGGCGGCGATAGCGCTCCAGGCCCCGCTCGAGCGGCTCGGAGCCCTGCAGCGCAGGGACCACGTTCTCACCCAGCCACTCGGCCGACTGGAAGGCCCAGCCGCAGCCGACGCCGAAGAGCGGGTCGGCCGCCAGAGCGGCGTCGCCGACCAGGGCCAGCCCGGGTGCCACCGGCCTGCGCATCTTGCTCGTCATGTCGACTTTGCCCTGCATCTTGCTGACCAGGCGCCCCTCGCGGATCGGCGGTGGGTCGGGGACGAGGGAGAGATAGTCGACGACCGCCCCCTCGGGGTCGCGCTTGAACTCCGGCAGCCGCTCCTTGGTCGGCATCGCCGCGTAGAAGGTGAGGCCTTCGTCGGTGGGGAAGGCGGCTGCCCACTGGGGGTCCATGAACCAGATCGCCGCGTCGGGAGCCTGCGTCGGCGCGCCCCCTTCCCAGTAACCGCCATAGGCGAAGCGGCCGTTCTCATACCGCTTCACCGGCACCTCGGCCAGCTCGGCGATGTGCGATTCGCGCCCGTCGGCGCCGACGGTGAGGCGCCCGCGCAGCTGGCGCTCCTCGCCGGCGGGGTTGCGGACGGCGACGCCTTCGAAGGCGTCTCCCTCGCGCAGCAGGCGCTCCGCGCTCCAGCCCAGCAGCATCTCCACCCCGGGCGTCTCCGCCGCGGTCGAGCGCAGCATCGGGTCGAGCACCTCGCGACGGAGGTTGATGCCGCGCGAGTCCCGCTGGGGCGGCGGCTCGATCCAGCCCCAGCGGGTCCAGCTGTGGATGCGGGGCCGCAGCGCCCCGGCGGCCTCGATCGGCTCCAGCAGGCCGAGCCGTTCGATCGCCGGCACGCCCGAGGCCTGGATGAAGTGCGAGCAGGTTCGCTTGTAGGCGCCGGGGTCCGGTTGCTTCTCGACCACCGCCACCCGCAGCCCGGCCCTGCCGAGCCCGATCGCCGTGGCGCAGCCGGCGAGGCTGGCGCCGACGATGACCGCGTCGTAAGTGGAATCGTTGGTTGACATCTTTCGGCCTCCCGTCTCGAGCCGTTTGTCATCGTACGGCCCGTACTATACGCTTCGAATCATGGAAAGCAAGTCGATCAAGCTCACCAGCACCTCCTACGCGCTGCTCGCGCTGCTGAAGGAGTTCGGCCCCTCGACCTCCTACGAGATCAAGGGCGCGCTGGAGAGCTCGATCCAGAACTTCTGGCCCGTCCCCCACACGACCGCCTACGAGGAGCCGGCCCGCCTCGCCGCCGCCGGCTACCTCTCGGCCGAGCAGGAGGAGGGGGGGCGCCGCCGCCGCGTCTACTCCCTCACCGAAAAGGGCCAAGAGGCGCTCGCCGCCTGGGCGAACGAGCCGGCCGCGGCCTCGCCCCAGCTGCGCGACGAACTGATGCTGAAGGTCTTCGCCGGGGCCGACCCGGCACCGCTGCTGCAACCGCGGATCGCCCACCACCGGGCGAAACTGGAGGAGCTGCAGGGCTACCTGGCGACCGTCCGGCAGGTGGAGGGCTTCGAGGGCTCGGAGCGGACCCTGCTCGCCGGCATCGTCTATGAGGAAAAGATGCTGGAGATGCTGGAGGCGTTCGCTCAGGCTGACGCCGCCTGAGGCTCCCACCTGAAGCGGCGGATGGCGATGCGAATGCCGACGAGGGCCCAGATGATCAGGGCGGCGAGGTCGCCCAGGTCGAGGCCGGTGCCGGTGGCGCCGGGAGCCAGGGTGGTCTGCAGGCCGAGGGCGAGGTGGGAGAGGGGGAAGAGCTTGCCGATCGTCTCCAGCCAGTTCGGCAGCTGTTCGACCGGGATCCAGACTCCGGAGACGAAGGAGAGGATGACGACCGAGAAGGGGGCGATCGTCGAGGCGGCGTCGGGGGTGGGGGTGAAGGCGCTGAGGGCGATGCCCAGCGCGCAGAGGGTCGCGGTGCCGAGCAGCAGGTAGAGGACGAAGGCGGGGAAGGTCGAGGCCGGGACCGGGATGCCGTAGGCGGCGGCGCCGATCGCCAGCAGCACCGCGGCCATCGCCAGCGCCTGGGCCTCGGCGCGGATGATCTGGGCGGCGATGAAGGTCCAGGGCGGCATCGGGGTGCCGCGGTAGCGCTTCAGCTGCCCGTTCTCCCGCTGCGTCGTCAGCGAGACGGCGAGCGTGGTGAAGGTCGAGAGCGCGGCCGCGTAGGCGATGATCCCGGCGGTGAAGTAGGCCTCGGCGCTGAGCTTCAGGTCCCCCGGCAGGGTCGCCGACTTGCTCCCTCCCGCGTTGAAGATCGAGTTGAAGAGGACGAGGAGGATGATCGGGAAGGCCATCGTGAAGATCACCGTCCGCGGCGTGCGCAGGGCGACGAGGATCGCCATCCGCGCCTGCGCGAGGACCATCGCCCGGCTGCTCATCGCGCCGGCCCCCGGGTCAGCGCGAGGAAGACGTCCTCCAGGTTCGGGCGGCGGACCTCGAGCTCGCGCAGCTCGACGCCGCGCTCCTCGGCGAGGGCCAGCAGCCGGTAGAGGTCCCGCTGGGGGCGCTCGCTCTGGACCTCCACCTGGTCGCCGGCGGTGGTGACGGTGCCGGAGACGGCGCCGCGCACGTCCTCGACCGCGAGGCCGCCGTCCAGCGCGAAGCCGATCACGGTGCTGCGGCCGATCGCCGCGGCGATCTCCTCGGTGCGGCCCTGGGCGACGATCTGCCCCTCGCGCAGGATCGCCACCCGGTCGGCGAGGTGCTGGGCCTCGTCCATGTAGTGGGTGGTGAGGAAGACGGTCTTGCCGAGCGCCTTCAGCCCCTCGATCATGTTCCAGGCGTCGCGGCGGGCGCTGGGGTCGAAGCCGGTGGTCGGCTCGTCGAGGAAGATCAGGTCGGGGTCGCCGACGATCCCCACGGCGACGTCGACGCGCCGTTTCTGGCCGCCGGAGAGGGTGCCGATGCGCTCCTCGCGCTTCTCGGCGAGGCCGACCAGCTCGATCGTCTCGGCGACCGGGCGCGGCGCGCGGTAGAAGCGGGCGAAGAGGGAGACCGCCTCCTGCACGGTCCAGAGCGGGTCGAGCTCGCACTCCTGCAGGACGAGGCCGACCCGCTCGCGCCAGGCCCGCGTCGGCTCGCCGGGGTCGGTGCCGAGGACGGAGACCTCGCCGCCGCTGCGCTCGCGGTAGCCCTCGAGGATCTCGATCGTCGTCGTCTTGCCGGCGCCGTTGGGGCCGAGGAAGCCGAAGACCTCGCCGGCCGCCACCTCGAAGTCGATGCCGGCGACCGCCTCGTGCTCGCCGTAGCGCTTGCGCAGCCCCTGGACGCTGATCGCCGCTTCGCTCACCGAGTGCACGCTAGCTAAAAGCGATTAGCGAGAGGCAAGTGCCGGAGAGATAGTTTGCTAAACTAATTACCAGAGCTAATTAATGGTCACGCAAGCCGACATCCCACTCACCGAGCGCGCCGCGCAGCTGCGCACGGCGATCGTCCGCACCGCCCGGCGGCTGCGCCAAGAGGCGGCGGCGGAGACCAGCGGCCTCACCCCGACCTCGGTCGCGGCGCTGGCGACGATCGAGCGCCACGGGCCGATGACCCCGAGCGAGATCGCCGCCATCGAGCGGGTCAAGCGGCCGACGATCACCCGCACCCTCGCCTGCCTGGAACGGGAGGGCCTGATCGACCGCACCCCCGACCCCGGCGACCGCCGCAGCGCCCTGGTCGAGGTCAACGGCGCCGGCCGCGAGCGGCTGCGGCGCCTGCGCAGCCGCAAGAACGCCTACCTGGCGCGGCGCATGCGCGACCTCAGCGCCGAGGAAGTGGAGACGCTGGAGCGGGCGACCGAGATCCTCGAGCGGATGCGGGAGGGCGAGCCGTCTTGACGGCCGCCATCCGCCACTCGTTCAACTCGCTGGAGGTCCCCAACTACCGTCGCTACTTCACCGGCCAGCTGATCTCCCTCTCGGGGACCTGGATGCAGACGGTGGCGGCTATCTGGGTCGTCCTCAGCCTCACCGGCAGCGGCGTCGCCGTCGGCCTCACCACCGCGCTGCAGTTCCTGCCGATGCTGCTGATCGGCGCCTGGGGCGGCCTGCTCGCCGACCGTATCCCGAAGCGGCGGCTGCTGATCGCGACGCAGGCGCTGATGGCGATCCCCGCCCTTGGCCTCTTCGCCGTCACCGCGACCGGCGTCGCCCGGCCCTGGATGGTCTTCCTCGCGGTCTTCGCGATGGGCTCGGTCAACGCGATCGACAACCCGACCCGGCAGAGCTTCGTGATCGAGATGGTCGGGGCCGACCGGGTCGTCAACGCCGTCAGCCTCAACAGCGTCATCGTCCAGGCGGCGCGGATCGTCGGCCCGGCCCTGGCTGGGATCCTGATCGCGACCGTCGGCGTCGTCCCCTGCTTCGCGCTGAATGCGCTCACCTTCGTGGCGATGATCCTGGCGCTGTGGCGGATGGACCCCGAGCGGCTGCACGCGGCGCCGCCGGCGAAGGCCGAACCGGGAGCGATCCGCGCCGGCCTGCGCTACGTCCTCGCCACCCCGGAGCTGCTGGTGCCGCTGGCGCTGATGGCGCTGGTCGGGACGCTCGGCTTCAACTTCCAGGTGGTGCTGCCGCTGCTCGCCAAGTTCAGCTTCCAGTCCGGGGCGATGACCTACGCGGTCCTGGTCTCGGCGATGGCGGTCGGCTCGATCGCCGGCGCCCTCGTCAACGGCCACCACGGCCGCACCGGCCCCCGCCTGATCGGCGGCGGCGCGCTTGCCTTCGGCGTCGCGGCGCTGCTCTCGGCGGCGATGCCGAGCCTCGCCTTCGAGGTGCCGGCGCTGATGCTCCTCGGCGCCGCCTCGGTCACCTTCGCGGCGACGATCAACTCGACCCTCCAGCTGGCGGTCTCGCCGGAGATGCGCGGCCGCGTAATGGCCCTCTACTCCGTCGTCTTCCTCGGCTCCACCCCGATCGGCGGCCCCCTGGCCGGCTGGCTCGCCCAGACCTACGACCCCCGCATAGCCCTCCTCCTAGCCGGCGCCTCCGGCCTAACCGCCGCCTGGGCCGCCCGAGTCACCTTCAAGCGCCTCCAAGTCCACACCCGCGAACACGCCGTCGCCTAGTTCCGCGGTTCCTTAGACACCGCATACGTGCCTAAGGAACCACGCAACTCGATGAAGGGCCGGCGGGGAGGGCCTCGCCGGACCCTCCCCGCTGTTGTCCGGCGAGCCCTCCCCGCCGGCCCCCTACCACCCGCTACTTGATGTATTCCGCCGATTCGAGGTACGACTTGGCGGCTGCCGCGGGCGTTTGCTTTTCGAGTTCGACCCGGGCGTCGAGCTCCTGCATCACCGGCAGGGTCAGCCCTTCCTGCACCTGCAGGATCGTCTTTTCGTAGTCGGGCCCGGCTTTTTCGACCGTCGACTTCTTGCTGACGAAGATGACGTTGCCCGCCGGGAAGACGTGCTTGTCGTCTTCGAGGATGACGAACTTGTCCTTCTCGGCCGAGAGCTGCGGATCGGTGGTGAAGAGGATCGAGAGGTCCGCCTGACCCTTTTCCAGGACCGTGTAACGGAGGCCGATGTCAACCGGGTGGAAGGACTTGAACTTCAGCCCGTACAGCTTTTCCAGCCCGGCCAGGCAGTCGATCCGCTGGCGGCACTCGGGCGAGCCGTAGAGGCTCAGCTTTTCGGAGACGCCTTCGAGGTCGGAGACGTTCTTCAGCCCGTACTTTTCCGCCGTCGACTTCAGCGTCCCGACCGCGTTGGCGCTGGCGAACGGAGTCGGTTCGAAGGCGACGAGGCCTTCCTTTTCGAATTCTTCGTTCGCCTTTTCCCACGCTTCGGTCGCGTCGGAGGGGACTTCTTCGGGTTCGAGGGCGAAGAACGAGGTCAGCGCCGTCGAGGCGTACTCCGGGTAGCCGGAGACGGTCCCGTTCTTGACCGCCTGGTGGGCGACCGTTTCCGAGCCGAGGTTGAGGTCCGACTTGACCTTGTAGCCGGCCGCGCTGAGGGCCTGCGCGTAGATTTCCCCGAGGATTTCCTGTTCGGGGAAGTTCTTCGAGCCGATCGTCAGGCTGACCTTGCCGTTGGCCGGGTTCGATTCGATCGCTCCCGCGGTGCCGCCTTCTTCGCTGGTGCTGCCGGTGGTGTCGCTGCTGCTGCCGCAGGCGGCGATGCCGAGGGCAAGCGCAAGTGCGGCCAGCGCCGCAAGCAGCGCTCGCACCCTCGTTCTGTCGGTCCTCACTGGTTTGCCTCCTCTTTTTGGTTTGGACGGATCAAGTCAGACACCCTGCAAACGCAAGCCTTTCGAAGTGAGCAGACGTTGCAGCCCGGCCAGGGCGAACTCGAGCGTCAGCGCGAGGGCCGCGATCAGGAACGCCCCCGCCAGCACGCCGTCGCTTCCGTAGACGTTGCGGTTGATGACGAAGTCGCCGAGGGTGAGGACGCCGGCCAGCGGCGCGATCGTCGCCGTCGCGACGATGTTGATCGCCGCCGTGCGGATCCCCGCGAACAGGGTGGGGATCGCCAGCGGCACCTCGACCTTGCGGAGGACTTCGAGCTCGGTCATCCCCATCCCGCGCGCCGCCCGCACCGTCGCCGGGTCGACCTGGCGGATGCCGGTGAAGGCGTTGGAGAGGATCGGCGGGATGCCGAGGACCGAGAGCGCGATCGTCAGGTTGAGGACGCCGACCCCGATCGCCGCCGCCATGAAGGCGATCAGCGCCAGCTCCGGCACCGCCCGCCCGGCGTTGCCGAGCCCGACCGCCAGCAGTTCGCCCGTGCCGCGGTGGCCGAAGTAGAGGCCGATCGGCAGCGCGATCAGCAGCGAGAGCGCCAGCGCCAGCACCGTCAGTTCGAGCTGGTTCAGGGTCAGTTCGACCACCTGGTCGATGCCGCCGATCTTGTTGCCGCCGGTCACGTTCGAGTTCTGCGGCGTGAAGATGAATTCGATCGCGCCGCCGATCGAGGCGAAGGGCAGCTGCGCGAGCCCGCTCATGCCGACTCCACCCGCCGCCAGGGCGTCGCCAGCTGCGAGCCGACGAAGAGGATCGCGTCGAAGACGAGCGCCATCGCGATCGCGATCCCGCCGGCGATGATGATGTTGGTCTCGAAGTCGATGTTCTTGAAGATCGGTTCGCCCAGCCCGCCGCCGCCGACGAAGGTCGCGAGCGTCGCCAGGGCGACGGTGCTGACGGTGGCGATCCGCAGCCCGGCGGTGATCTCCGGGATCGCCAGCGGCAGCTCGACCCGCCACAGCACCTGGCGCGAGGTCTGTCCCATCCCGCGGGCGGCGTCGCGGACCGACTGCGGCACGTTGCCGAGGCCGACCATCGTGTTGCGGTAGATGATCTGCACCGTGTAGAGGCTGAGAGCGATGATCGCGGTCAGCATCGTCCGCCCGGTGATCGGTTCGAGCAGGAAGAAGAGGGCGACGCTGGGGATCGTGTAGAGGATCCCGGTGCCGGCGATCAGCGGCGGGTGCAGCCAGCCGTGCCGGTGCGCCAGCAGCGCCAGCGCGAAGGCGATCACGAAGCCGATCAGGACGGAGGCGATCACCAGCTCCAGGTGCTGGACGGTCGGCGTCCCGTAGCGGTCGATGTTTTCCTTCGCCCAGTCCCAGCAGAAGAGCTCGTCTTTGGCCTGGCAGGGGAGGGTGGCCGAGGTCCGTTCGTGGAAGAACCCTTCGCCGACTTTGCCGACTTCGGCCAGCGGCAGGGCGAGCGCCCCGAGGCTAGGCATGGGGCCGCTCCACCGCCGGGTGCTCGTCGGTCTTCGCCTTCGGCGAGGCGAGGAACTCGGAGATGATCTCGACCGAGAGGACGCCGGCGATCCGCCCCCGGTGGTCGACCACCGGCGCGTACTGGGTCTCGTGCTGGAGCAGGTCGGCGAGGGCGTCGCGCATCACGTCGGCCAGCTCCAGCACCGGCCCCAGCGGCGAGTCGGCCTGCGCCGGCACCGTCTCGCGGGCGAGGTCGCGCTCGCTCAGCCAGCCCAGTGGTCGCCGCTCGCTGTCAACCAGCAGCGGGTAGGGGACTTCGACCTCGGGCGCCGCCAGCTTCGCCCGCACCTCCGCGGTCGCCTGGCCGACATGCGCGAGCGGCGCCTCCCAGAGGTTGATGTCGGAGACGCGCATCAGCGCCAGCCGCTTCAGCGCCCGGTCGGCGCCGACGAAGTCCTCGACGAACTCGTTCGCCGGGTCCATCAGCAGCTCGGCCGGGGTCGCGTACTGCTGCACTTTGCCGCCCTCGCGCATCACCGCGATCCGGTCGCCCAGCTTGATCGCCTCGTCGATGTCGTGGGTGACGAAGAGGACGGTCTTGCGGATCTCGGCCTGCAGGCGCAGGAACTCGTTCTGCAGGCGCTCCCGGTTGATCGGGTCGATCGCGCCGAAGGGCTCGTCCATCAGCATCACCAGCGGGTCCGCCGCCAGCGCCCGGGCGACGCCGACGCGCTGCTGCTGGCCGCCGGAGAGCTGGACGGGATAGCGGTCGCCGAGCTCGGGATCGAGCCCGACCAGCGCCAGTAGCTCGGCGCTGCGCGCCCGGATCCACTCCTTCTTCCAGCCGAGCAGGTCGGGGACGGCGCCGATGTTCTCGCTGATCGTGCGGTGGGGGAAGAGGCCGATCTGCTGGATCACGTAGCCGATCTCCCGCCGCAGCTGCGCCGGCTCGCGCTCGCGGACCGAGCTGCCGCCGATCAGGATGTCGCCGGAGGTGATGTCGACGGTGCGGTTGACCATCCGCATCGCGGTCGTCTTGCCGCAGCCCGAGGGGCCGACGAGCACGCAGATCTCGCCGGCCGGGACTTGCAGCGACAGACCGTCGACCGCCGGGCTCGCGCTACCCGGATAGCGCTTCGTCGCCTCGCGGAACTCCAGCGGCTCCGCCGACGACTGCGTGGTCTGGTCCCCCACGGGGCGGATCCTACCCGCGCGTTCTCGACGGCAGGCGTGCGTTCAGGCGCCGGCGGCCCGCCGCGCCTCGGCGTGGGCGGCCTCCTCCAGCCGGTCGTCGAGGTCCTCCAGGCGCTCGACGCCCGTGGCACGGCGGATGAGCCAGTCGGCGAACCACGCGTTCTTCGGCAGCAGCGGGCCGTGCAGATAGGTGCCGACGACCGTTCCGTGCGGTCCGCCGGTCACACCCTCGTGACCCGAGCGCCCGTCGTTGCCGTGCCCCCGCAGGACGCGCCCGAGCGGCCGCGTGCCGGGTTCGAGGCG
>DASULS010000040.1:0-24267 GCA_036278095.1 Solirubrobacterales bacterium
ATGGGAGCGAATACCTCCTGTGCCATGCCCCGGGCAGTTCGCGCTGCGCCGGGGCGCTTTTTGATTCGGACTCGCCGAACCTAGGAGGGACTACCGATGCACTTCAAGACTTTCGCCAATCGTTTCGCCAATCCCTCCTAGCGGTGGAGATCGGCGTCGGCGCTGATGGCGTCGGCGAGGATCTCCACCGCGCGGCGCATCGTCTCGTCCGAGATCGTGAACGGCGGCGCGAAGCAGAGGATGTCGTCGAGCAGGCCTCGGGTCAGCATCCCCCGCTCGCGTGCCGCGGTGGCGGCGCGGCGAGCGCGACCGGCCTCGACCGGCCAGCGCTCCCGCGTCTCTTTGTCGCAGACCAGCTCGACCCCGACCATCAGACCCGCCTGGCGGACCTCACCCACTTCCGGGAGATCGCGCAGGGGCGCAATCAGCTCGGCGAGCCTCGCGCTTGTCTCCTGCACTCGCTCCAGCATCCCTTCCCGCTCGATCGCCTCGATGTTCGCCATCGCCACGGCGCAGGCGACCGGATGGCCCGAGTGGGTGAAGCCGTGCATGAGGAAACCGGGACGCTGCTCGGGATCGCGCAGATCGCTCCAGAGCTCGTCGCTGGCGATCACCCCGCCAAGCGGTACATAGCCGCTGGTCACCCCCTTGGCGAAGGTGAGCAGGTCGGGCGAGATCTCCTCGTGCTCGCAGGCGAACCAGGTGCCGGTTCGCCCGAAGCCGGTGATCACCTCGTCGACGATCAGCAGCAGCTCGTGGCGGTCGCAGATCTCACGTAGGCGCCGCAGGTAGCCCGGCGGAGGCACGATCACCCCACCCGACCCGAAGACGGGCTCGATGATCAGCGCCGCGATGCGGTCGGCTCCCAGCGCCTCGATCCGGCGCTCGAGGGCCGCGCCGGTGCAGATCGCGCAGGTCTCGGGGTCGCACGGAACCCCTTCCGGGCAGCGGTAGGTGTAGGGGGCCGGCACCTCGACGATGTTGGGGGCCTCGACTCCGAAATCGTCGTGATACGGACGCAGGCGCGTGACGGTGGTGGTCACCCCGGCCAGGCCGTGGTAACCGCGGTCGTGGGCGAGGACGATCGACTTCTGCGGTCGGCCGCGCCGCACCCAATGGCGCCGAGCGAGCTTGATCGCGGTCTCGTTCGCCTCGCTCCCGCCAGAGACGAAGAAGACGCCGCTGAGGCCCGGTGGCGCCAGCTCGGCGATCCGCTCGGCGAGCTCGATCGGCGGCCGCGAGGCGACGCCGCCGAAGGTGGCCGCGTAGGGAAGCGCCCGCATCTGCGCCGTCGCCGCCTCGATCAGGTCCTCGCGGCCATGGCCGAGGTTCACGGTCCACAGCCCGGCCATGCCGTCGATCAGCCGCTGACCGTCCTCGGCAATCAACTCGCACCCTTCGCCCCGGGCGAGGACGAGCAACTCAGCCTCGCTCAGCTGCGAATGGTCGGTGAGGGGATGGATCAGGTGGGCCAGGTCCCCCGCTTGCTCAACAGGTACGGACACTCCCGCTCAGACTAGCGGTTTGGACAGTATGTCCATAGCTAAGAGGAGCTCTTGCGACCGAGCGGGCTGCGGGGTGCCTCTTTGGGGGGCACCGAGCAGATCGCATACCAGTGCAGCAGCGCCAGCTGATGCGCGGCCTCGTCGATTTCCTTCTCGGTCGAGGAGACGTCGAAGTTGGAGATCGCCGCCTCGATCATCGCGTAGGTGGCGCGGACGCCAACCTCGAGGTCGATGTCCTCGCGGATCAGGCCGGCATCCTCGTCGGCGGCGTGGACCGCCAAGATCCAGCCGAACATCGCGTCGTCGGCGGCTTTGTTCGCCTGCTCCCAACCGGAGCCGCGCAGGTTGCGGGCGACGGCGACGATCGGCCGCAGGTCGGCGTTTTTAACCCGCCAGTCGAGAGCCTCGCGCACCATCTCGTAAATCAGGTCGAAGGAAGTCTGGCCGGAGCGGGCATTTTCGCGCAGGCGCTGGGAGATCGTCTGGTATCCCTCCATGTACTCGCCGATGATCGCGGCGAGGATGTCCTGCTTGTCGTCGAAGTTGTTATAGACGGTCGCCCTCGCCACCTGGGCGGAGCGAGCGATGTCGCCCATCGAGGTCTCCGAGAATCCGCGGCGAGCAAACAGCTTCCGGCTCGCCTCGAGAATCCTCGTCCTCGCTTTCGGCTCCCCGCGGCGCGGCCGAGTCAACCCCCACCCCTTCCCAAGCGTATGAGAATCCCCTTTTGCCCCATCACACAGGCGAGACTATCCAATCGATGTGACAAAACCATTGCTAGTTCACCTCTTCGGGCAACTCATACCAGCGCTTGCGCTCGCCGATCCGGGATCGCAGTTTCCAGCTCCTGCTCTTGGGGACAGTGTCCAATGTGTCGCGCAGGCGCCGCAGGCGCTCCGCGACGATTTCTCCCAGCTCGAATCCGGACAACTCGAGAGCGAACCGTTCGCTGCGCTCGGCCACCATTCCCAGCGTCCGCCATAAGCCCCAGTCGGAGGCGGCGAGCCGGGAGATGTAGGTGACGTTGATGCCGCTCTCGTCCGCGCTCAGGTCATGGTCGGCGAAGAGAGCGCAGACATCGAGGTAATCCTTCTCGTTCGTCTCGACGACCTGGAGCTTCAACAGAGTCAGGTCGGCCAGCGAAAGAGTGAGTGGGCGGATCTCGATCCTGTTCTTTAACTCAACCCTGTGGCAAAGGTTCGCCTCATCGACGAAGACGTCGACTTGACGCCGGTTTGCTTCGTCCCAGAAGAACAGACGCCGGTGACCGTGGAGCATGTTGAACTCACGATCGGGGGCGTAGCCAAGCGCTTCCATCTGCTGCGCCACCCCCTCCTTCGAAGCCTGGTCGGTCGCCAGATCGATGTCCTTGTAGTCCCGTCTCAGCGGCGGCTTGCGGCTGCTTGGGCAGACGATCGCCACGGCGACACCGCCGAGGACTCGGAGCGGAAGGCCCCGCTGGGTGGCGGCTTCCGCGATCCGGGTGCCCTCGGCGATTGGATCCGCAAGCGGCGCCGAGTCCCCCACGCCTACTCCGGGGGGATCTCCGCCGCCAGCTTGTCGACGTCGACGCCCTGGCGGCGGCGCGCCGTGCGGGCGACGAAGAAGGTCAGCAGCGAGGCCCCGAAGACGATCCCGCAGTCGCGGAAGAAGTGCCCCTTGTCGATGCCGAGGTCGGGGTATCCCATGTAGACGAGGAAGAGCAACGCCATGATCACCGCCGTCAGCACGCCGGCGATGGCGACCACCGGGAGGCCCAGGAAGCGCGCCGTCGTCGCCGACGCGCGCCACTGGTCCGGCCGGCGGTAAGGCAACAGGGCGGCCGAGATTCCCAGCAGGATCATCGTCACCGCCTGCAGCAGGACCGCCTCGAAGAGGACCGTGAGGAAGCCTTCGTTGTTGCTCACCGCCCACCAGAGGACGAGGATGCTGAGGATGACGGTCAGCCCGATCGCGTAGTTGGGAGCGTGGGTGCGAGACGAGACCCGGGCGAAGCGGGAGGGCAGCAGCCCGTCCAGGGCCCAGGCGAAGAAGGTCCGAACCGCGATCGTGATGTTGGGGATCATCAGCAGCGGATAAGCCACCGCGAAGCTGATGAACAGCCACCAGGCCAGGAAGGTGCTGCCGCCCGAGATCGAGGCCAGGAAGGTGTAGTAAGGCGGCGCTGCGAAGGGGTAGCTTTCCGAGCCGGCGTTGACCGCGACGAAGAAGTCGTGCCCGAACTTCGAGAAGAAGACCAGCGAGAAGACCACCGCGATCAGGATGTGGAGGGTCGCGGCGCCGCTCATGACTTTCATCTGGGTCGTGTCGCGTGCCCGCCTCACCTCGCCAGAGATGTAGATCGAGAGCCAGCTGTAGAGCGAGAGGCTGCTGATCGCCGCCCAGGTGGGCCAGGTGTTGTGGAGGCTGAAGGCCGGGCTGGTGTCGATCCCTTCCTTGTGGGCGTTGGCGACGATCGAGCCGTAGCTGTCCTTTTCGCCGGTGATCGAGCCGGCGAGCTGGTTGAAGCTGTGGACGAAGCCGGAGTGGGTCTTGAAGAGGAGGACGAGGAAGACGGTGCCGAGGCCGAGCATCGTCACCGCCCAGAGGCTGTTCATGATCCGGGTCGTCCAGCGCCAGCCGCCGGCGAGGAGAACGGCGGAGACGAGGATCAGCAAGGCTCCGATGCCGAACTGCCAGCCTTCCTTGGTGGCGAGGTCTTCGCCGGCGGTGACCAGCGAATGGTGGCCGCTGACCAGGCCGACCGCGCTCAATGACGGGCCGAGCGCGACCGTCACGAAGGCAAATGCCGTGAAGGCGATCGAGAGGATCACGCCCGAGGTCCAGAAGAACGAGGAGACCAGCCCGACCACGGGATGGGTGACCCGGCCGACGAGGACGTAGTCGCCGCCGCTCCGAGGAATCGCCGAGGTGAAGAGCCCGTAACAGACGCAGATGATCAGCGCAGCGGCCAGCGCCAGCGCGAAGCCGAGCCAGATCGAACCGCCCGGGAAGAGCCCCAGGGTGAAGAAGACGGAGACGGCGAGCAGGATCGAGGTCGGCTGCCCCGCCATGTTGAAGACGAAGGTCGAGAACGGGGACACTTCCCGCACCAGCCCCGTCGCTTTTCGTGCATAGGTTCCCTGTGGTGCTGCTCCAGCCGAAACCGGCCTCTCCCCCAACTCGGTCATCCCTCTCCCTTTCGTTTGTGTTCCCGTTTCAACCCGATACCAGATAGTGGTTGACCACACGGTCAGGCGCCAAATGCACCAAGCAACCATCTAGGTGGCCGCTACCGTAATCGGAACCGGGGTTGATTGCCACCGTCTTTCCGATTTTCGTAACTCCCTTGCTCTCGTGGATGTGGCCGTGCAGGCTCAAGAGCGGTTGCGTCTCCTCGATGATCTGACGCACAGCCGGACTGCCCGTCGGAACCTCGTGTGGGCGCCCGCCCTTGGTCACGTAATTGAGGTCCTCGTCCACCTCGAAGGCGGTGTCGAGGCTGCTCTCGTAGGGCGGCACGTGGATGTTGAAGATCGCCTGCCGAGGCGCCTCGAGTTGGTCGACCAGCCGCTTCAGCCGCTCGTAGATCTCGTCCTCGTCGAGCTCCCGGGGGGTGTGCCAGGGGGTTCGGTTCGAGTAGCCGAGCGAAACCAGCTCGTGCGGCCCGACCTGCTGCACGGACTCATCGCAGGGGACCACCGCGGTGCCGGTGGCGAGCACCTCGTCGATCGACCAGGGATCGTCATTGCCGGGGATGACGTAGGCGCGGACATCCGTTCCCCGCAGCCGCTCGTCGGCGAGCTCGACCCAGAGCCGCAGCTCGTCGAGCAATGCCCGCTCCAGGGTCTCTTCGCGCCAAGCCGCGTCTGCGGCCAGACGATCGGCCTCCCCTCGATCGACGATCAACGGGTACATCCCGTTGGTCGAGATCGCCTGCTGCATCTGGTCGAGCTCCTCGGCGGTGCGGGCGACCCGCTGCTCGCCGATCACCCGGGCGCTGTAGGAGCCATCGCCCTCGCGCACGATCGGCACCAGCCCCTTGCCGGTCAGGTCCCCTCCCATCACCAGGGCGTCGGCGGGGTAATGGGCGGCCGCGTTGACGAACTTCTTCCAGCAGACCCGCGACCCATGGACGTCGCCGGCATAGAACAGCCGGGTAACGCTTGGCTTATGACGGCGTCTGAACATCCCAGTTTCCCTCTCCCCCGTAGATCATCCGTGATCGCACGGATGATTTGCGCTACGCCGTTGACGACCCTCTGGTCAGGGTGTCCAGTTTCGGGTCAGGCCAACTCGCTGCGAAGCAGCCGCATCGCGGCTTCGGGGTCCAAGGTCGCGAGCAGCCCGGCCGCAGCGAGGACGTAGTTGCGGTCGACTCCGAGCTCGGGCTCGCGGGGAGCCAGCGAGCGAGGCTCTCGCCGGGCCAGCGCCCCCCGCAGGATCTCCTCTCCGTCCCGACGGTGCGCAAACACGCCTCCGGTCCCGAAGACCTTCTTCACCTCGCGCAGATCCGGGCCATCGCGGACGAGCGTCGGCGGCCCCGCTTCTCCCCGCGAGAGGAGCATCGTGCCGCTGTGGCGAGTGATCGCGTGGGTGGCGCAGCTGGTCGCCAGCAGCCCGTCGAACTCGGTACCTCGAGGGTCGTCCGGGAGCCACTCTGGGTGCTCAGATCGGTACAGGACAGTTTGTCCAATCGATCCCTCGTCAGCATCCAGCTCGGCCGCGATCCAGCGAGCGTCGGCGACGAGGACGCCGGGGGCGCCGGCCCGCAAGCCGAGGTCCCCCTCGACGGTCCGCAGCGTCGGAGGGGGCGGCAGGAGCGAGTCCTCGATCCCCGGCGTCGCCGGCTCGACGGCACGGTCGGAGTGGACGTCGGTGGTCGCGCCGCCGACGTCGACGACCATCACGTCGCCGATGCCCGGCTGCTGCTCGGTGCCGCGGGAGAGCAGCCTCGTCGCCTCCAGCACCGCCTCGGGCGTCGGCATCTTCACCATCTGCCCGAACTCGGCCCCGGCGCTGAGGCCCTTGCCGCCGATCACGTGCTCGAGGAAGACCCGCAGGATCGCCTCGCGGGCCGATTCGATCTCCAGCTTTCCCAGCTGCGGCATCACGTTGGCTGCGACCACGACCTCGGTACCGGCGGCCCGCAGGATCTCCCCCACCTCCTCGGCGATAGCCGCATTGCAGGCGACGACAGCATGGCCGCCGAGCTGCCGGGTCGCGAGATGGTGGGCGTTCTCGATCACCAGCTCAGCCTGGCCGCCGTCGGTGCCGCCGGCGAAGAGGACGATCTCGGGGCGGACCGCTTCCAGCTCGGAGAGCTGCCCGTCGCCGAGGTCGCCGGCGAGAACGCTCAGCACCCGCCCGCCGGCGTTCAGCGCCGCCTGCCGGGCCGCGGCGGCGGTGAGGTCGGAGACCAGGCCGACCGCCGCGATCCGCAAGCCCCCGCCGGCGCTGGAGACCGCCAGCTCGTGCTCGAGCTCGACCGACCCCCCCAGCTTCCCCTCAGCCGCGGCCAGCGCCGCCGCGTACCCCTCCATCAGGTCGGTGCGGATGCTGGTCGGAGCCTCGGCCCGGGCCAGCAGCCTCCCTTCCTCGCGGTCGACGAGGCTGAGCTTCGTGTAGGTGCTGCCGAAGTCCGCGAGCGCGACTACGCCCACGAGTCAGGCGGGGACGCCGCCGGCCCGCTCGCTCAGGGCGTCGATCAGGCGGTCGATCGTCCCCGGCGTCTCGATGCCGTTGGCGTTGAGGTCGGCGCTGACGTCGATCGGGATCTCCGAGCCGTCGACGTCCTCGTTGAGGACGCCGCCCATGAAGACGGGGACCGACCCCACCCCGGCATTGCGCAGCTCCCCCATCAGTCGCTGCCCGAACGAGCGGGCGACGCCGTTGTGGGTGGTGATGACGACGGCGTCGGCGTCGGTCTCGATCACCGCTTTGACGATGTCCTCGGGGTCGCGGTTGATGCCGAAGTCGATCACCTCGGTCCCCGCCGCCGCCAGCGAGGAGGTGAGCAGGAACTCGGCGAACTCGTGCACGTCGGTCGAGGTGACGAGGACCTTCATCCCCCGGATCGCCTCCCTCTCACCGCGCTTTTGCAGCTCCGCCAGCAGGCGCTCGCGCTCTTCCATCGTGCTCTTGACGAGGTCGGTTTCGAGGATCGGGCGGCGGCCCCGCGGGAACTCCGGATCGGGCTGCCCGGCGCCGAAGAGCTCCTCGCAGCGATCCGAGCCGAGCCGTTTGAGGACCAGCAGCAGCTGCCCCGGGTCGCGGACGTCGATGCCGGCGCTCGAGAGCCCGGTGATCGCGGCGTCGAAGAAGGCCTTGCCGCCGCGGACGAGCTCGTCGCGCATCGCCTCGATCTTGGCCCAGTCGACGACGGGGTCGACGAGCGGCGCGTAGTCCTCGAGCCGGCGGCTGATCGTCTGCACGGTCGCCACCTCCTGCCAGGTGGGGATGCGTTCGGTCTCGGTGACGGGGACGGCGATCGGGGCGGTCCCCAGCCGGTAGCGGCTGTCGACCATCTTCATGAAGAGGACGTCGGTGTTGAGCACCGCCATGTTGGCGTCGAAGTCGGGGGTGTTGCCGATCGTGTCCCCCTGGGTGAAGGAGAACGGGACCCGGTCGGGATTGGCCGCCTCGAGGGCGATCGTCACCGCGGACTTGACCACCGGGTTCTGGGTCAGGCCGCCCCAGGAAGGCGAGTAGGCGGCGCCGATCAGCTCTTCGCTGATGTAGCGCTCGACCATCGCCCAGCCGATGTAGTTGGCGTAGTCGTGGAAGACGCCGGGGTAGCCGTCCTCCAGGTAGGAGTCGAAGACGACGCCCTCGTCTTTGAAGGCCGCGAGCAGGCCGCCTGCCTTCAGCACCGCCATCGTCTGGCTGACTTCGTCGTCCCAGTAGGGCCAGCGCCAGGAGTACTGGGAGAGGACGCCGATCGTGGTGACGCCGGCCTGCAGCGCGTCGACGGCGTTTTCCAGCGACCCCGGCCCGCCGATCGAGTTGTCGGCGGCCTCCGGCTGGATCGGCACCGTGTGGGTGAGCTCCCACCAGTCCTGCTCGGTCATCATCACCGGGCCCGTTTCCTGCGGCGCTTCGGCGCGCTTGTCTTTGGGCAGCCCCATGCGGCGCTCGGCGATCAGGTTGAAGCGGTCGGGTGGGCGCACCCCGCGCGAGAGGGCGTCCTCGTAGATCAGGCCCAGCGCCTCGCGGGTGTCGGCCCAGGTGGCCAGGCCGACGTTCATGCAGGTGCAGGCGATCCCCTGCTCCCGCGCCCGTTCGCGCCACTCGCGCTCGGAGCCGACTCCCTTCTCCTCGCAATAGGCGGAGCGGGCGCGCTCCAGCCCCTTGGCCATCTCGCGGCCCTCCGCGACCGCCTCTCTGCCGTCCGGCAGATCGGGCGGGAGCAGCGCGCTGAGGTCGACGTCGAGTTCGGTCATCTTCATCCCTCCAGGATCCAGCCGCCGCTCACCTCGAGCACCTGGCCGGTGGTGTAGCCGCCTCCGTCGGAGGCGAGGTAGAGAACCGTTTCAGCGATCTCCTCGGGCTTGCCCATCCGCCCCAGGGGGGTCATCGCCAGGGCTTCGTCGAGATGCTCCTGGGGGATCTCCCAATCGTCCTCCCAGTTGGCTTCGATCGGCCCGGGGGCGACCGCGTTGACGCGAACGTCCGGTGCGAGGTCACGCGCCAGCGCCGAGGTGAAGGCGCGGACGCCGCCCTTGGCGGCGCAGTAGGTGACGGCCACCGAGTTGACGACGTTCTCCTGGTTGATCCCGTTGCCGTAGGAGCCGGAGAAGTTGACGATCGCGCCGTTGCCGCTCGCCTTCAGGTGCGGCAGTGCCGCCTGGCAGACGCGAAAGGTGCCGATCAGGTCGACGTCGAGGAGCTTCGCGAACTCCTCCGCCCGCGAAGCGGCGAAGCGAACCGCATCGGCGGGGTCGATGCGCCCGGCCGCGTTGACGACGACGTCGATGCGCCCGTAGCGCTGGACGACGTCATCGACGAAGCGCTCGACCGACTCGTCGTCGGTCACCTCGAGCGGGGCGACGTGGCCCTTGGAGCCGGCGGCTTCGATCGCGGTGAGGTTCTCCCGCGCCGAGCGCTCCGAAGAGCGATAGCCGAGCGCAACGGTCGCGCCCTCTCCCCCCAGCGCCCGGGCGACTGCGCCGCCCAGCGCGCCACCCGCCCCGGTGACGATCGCAACCTTCCCTGCGAACCGATGGCCCTCGTTCCACTGACCCACGAGCAGAAAGCTAACCGCTATGGGCGAGTCTCGCCAGTGACTCAGCTTTGGCGCAACCGGCGCAGCTCGTGGAGGGCGAAGCGAATACTGCGCTCAGCCGAGGCTGGACAGCCGGTCGCGGCCAGGGGTTCCGCGGCCGGCTGCTCCAGGAGGACCTCGGTTGGAGAGATGTTCAGCTTGTTGCTGAAGCGGCGCCGGAAGGGGCTGTGCGCCATCTCTCCACTGCGGTCGAGCACAACCAACAAGATAGAGCGAAGAAGCCCCTTCTGTAGAGTGGTTCGGCCCGCCCTACGAGTAGTTCTGGTGGCAAATTTGGCTTCCGAGCAGCAGATACCCGCCCAGATCAGGCGCTTCGCGGACTCGCCGGAGAACATCCAGGCGATCCTCAACGCGCTGCCGGCGCTGGTTGGGTATTGGGACAAGGACCTGCGAAACCGGATGGCCAACGACGCCTATGTCGAGTTCTTCGGCATGAGCCCGGAGCAGTTGCGTGGGGTGCATATCAGCGAGCTGCTGGGCCCCGAGCTCTACGAGAAGAACCTCCCCTACATCGAAGCCGCCTTGCGAGGCGAGCGCCAGCTCTTCGACCGGGAGATCACCACGCCTTCGGGAGAGGTTCGCTACACGCAGGCCTCCTACATCCCCGACGTGGTTGGCGGGGAGGTGCGCGGCTTCTTCGTCCTCGTCACCGACATCAGCGAGCGGCGG
This sequence comes from Solirubrobacterales bacterium, assembly GCA_036278095.1. GTDB lineage: Bacteria > Actinomycetota > Thermoleophilia > Solirubrobacterales > 70-9 > VAYN01. The sequence goes on from DASULS010000040.1 coordinate 10,438, forward strand.
CAGATCGAAAAAGAGGTCGAGGAACGAAGTGCGCAGCTGGCCGAGGCAGAGCGCCTGGCGCGACTCGGCAGCTGGGAGTGGGACATTCCCAGCAACCGGATGACCTGCTCGGCCGGACTCTTCGAGATCTACGGCATCAACCCGGAGGAATTCAGCGGCGTCTACGAACCGGGCAAATCGAAATTCACCCATCCCGACGATCGCGAGCTGGTCGAACGCGAAATGCGCGAAGCGGTCGAGCGCGGTACCCCCGTCGACTTCGAGTACCGGATCATCAGAGGCGACGGGCGGGTGCGGCGCATGCACAGCCGGGCGGAGCTGATCGCCGACGCCGAGGGAAACCCCTTGCGGCTTACCGGGACCGCTCAGGACGTGACCGAGGTCCGGGCCGCGGCCGAGGTGCTCCACCAGACCGCAACCGACCTGGGGCGACGCGCAGCCGAGCTCCACCAGCTTCCCGATCGCTCCGCCCAGAGCGCCGACGAGCTCTCCAGGATCCTCAGCGCCCGCCAGGTCGAGATCCTCGGTCTCGTCGCCGAAGGCCTCAGCAACGCCGACATCTCCAATCGCCTCTACCTCAGCGAGAGCACCGTCAAATGGCACGTCCGCAAGATCCTGCGGGCGCTGAGAGTCTCGAACCGGGCCCAGGCAGTGGCGCGGTACCTGTCTGCCTCTAGCCCCTGAGCGCCTGCGAAAAGTGGGGCAGCCTGGACTCGAACCAGGGACCGACGGATTATGAGTCCGCTGCTCTGACCAACTGAGCTACTGCCCCGCTGCGACGTAGCCTAGGCGCTGAAGAGCTGGGCGAGGGAGCGGCCTACGTCGGGGGGCTCCTCTTCGCCTTTGGCCGCGGCGGCGGCGCCCTCGGCGAGGGCCTTTGCCGCGTCGGCGATCTGGTGGTCGCGGCCGCCGCGAATCGTGCCCGTCTTCTTCGCTTCGGCGAGGTCGGACTCCATCAGCCCGGCCAGCTCGGCGAGGCGGCGGAGGCCGACGACGCCGGCGGTGCCGCGCAGCGCATGAGCTTCGGCGCGCATCGTCTCGAAGTCGGAGCTGCCGGTGGCAAGGCCGGCGGCGATCACATCGCAGCGGCGCTTCGCCTCTTCGGCGAAGGACTGCAGGAGCTCATCCTCGGTGGCTGCTTTGTCGTTCATCGTGCGATCGCCTTTTCGACTGCTTCGCGCATCAGCTTTAGCCCGAAGGCTCCCTCGACCGCGTCGCGGACGACGCCGTGGCGGTCGATCGTAAACAACCACGGCTCGCTGGGGAGGTGAAACGCGCGCACCTGCGGCCGCACGCCCTTGGCGGGATCGTTGTCGTTGTAGATCTCCATGTGGATGAAGGCCGCCTTGTCTCCGTATTCGTGCTTTGCCTGCTCGGCCACGTCGACGACCGGCCCGCAGACCCGACTCTGGCAGAACTCGGGGGTCGCAAACAAGAGGACTATCGGTTCCTTGCCCAGCGCTTCCGCGTAATCCACCTTGTTTTGGCTGTCCGGGGGGATGCGCGTCGTGATCTTCGACAGGTCGCCGCCGACGTCCTGCGCGGTCGGCGTGTGGATTTTGGGTGCTTTTTGCCCGACTTCGGGGATCTTCTTGAATTCCCCCACCACCACGCCCGGGAGGGGCGTCCCCTTCAATTCGCCGTCTTCCTCGAGGACCGCCGCGAGGCGCCACTCGCCTTTGCCGGGAAAGTCGAGTTGAGTCGAGTAGACCACGCCGGCGGCTTCGGGGTCTTCACTGGTCGACTTCGCCTCGAAGGCCGGCTTGGTCGCCAGCGATTCGATCGCGGCGGGGAAGGGGCCGACCGCGGGCTGATCGAGGGCCTGTTCCTGGGCTTTCGCGGCCTGACCGCGGTTCCCGGACTTCGATTTGGCTCCCGGTTTGACCGCCGGCACCTTGGCGTAATAGATGGCGACTTCGGCGTCGGGAACCTCTCCCGTTTCGCGGTCGACGACCGCGAAGGGGTAGCGGTTCTGGCCGGGGTAGAAGGCTTCCGCGGCCGGTTCGACGGCCAGTTCGGCGGGGCCATCGGTGGCCTTCAGCACCTGACGGAGCGTCCTTCCCTGCGCCGAGGGGAACTGCGATGCGGGCGGCGCCGGCCGGCTCTTTGCCGGCTCGGATGAGCCCGAGCTCGATTCGCTCGAGCTGGAGCCGCCCCCACAGCCGGCCAGCAGCGCTGCGCCCGCGAGCAGGCAGAGCAACGCTGGGGCGAGGCGGGGGGCGCGCATCGGCGGCATGTTATGGAGAGATAGGGTCCCCGGGGTTCGCGACGGGAAGGAGACGGAGATGGCAGATCGAGCAGCGTTGGTGACCGGGGCTTCGAGTGGGATCGGGTTGGCGATCGCGAAGGTGCTCGGCGAAGAGGGCTACGCGCTGACCGTCGCCGCCCGCCGCCCGGAGAAGCTCGAGGAAGCTGCCGAAGGCCTGCGCGGCGAAGGCTTCGAGGTCGAGCCGATCCCGGCCAACATGACCGAGGAGGACCACGTCGTCGCGATCTTCGCCGCCCACCGGCAGAAGTACGGCCGGCTCGACGCCCTCGTCAACAACGCCGGCGTCGGCATCGGCGCGCCGATGGAGGAAATCCAGACCAAGCACCTCGACATGCAGCTCGCGGTCAACCTGCGAGCGCTGATCCTCGGCACCCGCGAGGGGCTGCCGATGCTGCGCGAGGCCGGCGCCGAGCACGGCAAGGCGCTGATCGTCAACACCGCCTCGATCGCCGGCAAGGGCGGCCAGGCCTGGCTCTCGATCTACGCGGCGACCAAGGCCGCGGTGATCAACTTCACCCAGTCGACCCACCGCGAGGCCGGCGGCGCCGGGATCCAGTGCACGGCACTGGCGCCCGGGTTCGTCGAGACGCCGATGACCGAGTTCGTCCAGGGCCAGATCCCGCCCGAGCAGATGATCCGGCCCTCGGACCTCGGCGAGGCGGTCCGCTTCCTGCTGCGGACGTCGCCGAACTGCCACGTGCCGGAGATCGTCTTCACCCGACCGGGCGAGGGACTGGACACGCCCTAAGGGGCTGGCTGGGCGTGCCCGAGCGCCTGCGCATATTGGTCGCCGCCTTCGGCGACGCCGGTCATGTCTTTCCGGCGATCGCGCTGGGGAAGGCGCTCGCCGGGCGCGGCCACGAGGTCGTGATCGAGACCTGGGAGGAGCGGCGGGCGGCGGTCGAGGGCGAGGGGCTGGGCTTCGCCGCGGCCGAGGAATACCGGATGTTCCCGCCGCCGGACCCCGATTCCGAGGAGGGGCAGCACGCGGCCGAGGCGGCGCTGGCGCTGCTGCCGTTGCTGGAGGACTTCCGCCCGCACGCGGTGGTCAGCGACATCCTCACCCTCGCCCCCACCCTCGCCGCCGAGCGCGCCGGCATCCCGCTGGCGACGCTGATCCCCCACATCTATCCGGTCGTCGAGCCGGGGCTCCCGTTCTTCGCGATCGGGCTGCGGCCGCCGCGCACGCGGCTGGGGCGCGGCGTCTGGCGCTACGGGCATGACCGGGCGCTGAAGGTCGGGTTGGAGCAGGGCCGGCGCGACCTCAACGTCCAGCGCCAGCGGCTCGACCTGCCGCCGATCGACCGCTTCCACGGCGGCATCAGCCCCGACCTCGCGCTCGTCGCCACCTATCCGCAGCTAGAGTACCCGCGGCGCTGGCCGGCGGGGGTCGAGATCACCGGGCCAATGACCTTCGAGCTGCCCCATCCGAGGATCGAGTTGCCGCCCGGTGACGATCCGCTGGTCCTCGTCGCTCCCAGCACCGCCCACGACTCCGACAACCACCTGGTCCGCACGGCGCTGGCAGCGCTGGCGGAGGAGCCGGTGCGGGTGGTGGCAACGACCAACCGCGTCGCCCCGCAGCAGCCGATCGACGTCCCCGCCAACGCCGTCCTGGTCGAATGGCTCAGCTACAGCCAGCTGATGCCGGCCGCCTCGCTGGTCATCTCCCACGGCGGCCACGGCACCGTCGCCCGCGCCCTCGGCGCCGGCACCCCCGTCCTCGTCTGCCCGATCATCGGCGACATGAGCGAGACCGCGATGCGGGTCGCCTGGGCCGGCGCCGGCCTCTCCCTCCCCTGGCGCCTCTGCCGCCCGGCGCCGCTGCGGTGGTCGGCGCAGCAGTTGCTGCAGGAGCCTTCGTTCAGGACCAAGGCCGAGGAGATCGGCGCTTGGGGACAGGAGAATGACGGGGCCGAAAGAGGCGCCGAACTCGTCGAGCGCTTGGCGCTGAAGACGCTAACCGCCGCCTAAGAAGCTCCGGGGGTGGGACTCGAACCCACAACCCTTCGATTAACAGTCGAATGCTCTGCCGATTGAGCTACCCCGGACCGAAGCCGCCCATCCGGGCGCGGCAGGAACTTTAGCGGTCGAAGGCCAGCCTCTTCACCCGCCCATTCCGTGGTTCCTTAGTCGTCATATACGTGACAAAGGAACCACGGAATGAGTGATCTGCGCACCTCGGAAGTTCCGTGGTTCCTTAGTCCTCTATAACCGGACAAAGGAACCACGGAACTTCTTCCGGCGGCGAGACCCTCCCCCGGCCCTCAGCTGCCAACCCGCTCCGCGTGGGCGATGCGTTCCACCAGCGCTGCGCGTTCGCGGCTGAGGGCGGCGCGGCGCTCGTAGTCTCCGCGCTCGCCGGCGGCGGCGATCTCGTCCTCGAGGCGGCGCTGGTCGAGGAGGAGGAAGTTGAGCTCCATCGCCTCATGGGAGGCAGGCTCCTCGCGGCTGATGATCACCAGTTCGGTGATCAGGGCCGAGAGCTCGGGATCGCCGGGCAGGTTCGAAGCGGGGTCCTCCGGGTGCTCGCGCAACCAGGTCGCCGCCTGTAGGCCGGTTGGCGAAAGGTGGGCCTCGGTGAGCCGGGCCATGTACTCCCTTCCCTCCGAGGGGATCGCGATGCACATCGCCAGCAGCGCCCGCTCGCGCCGCTCCCGCGAGGTCAGCTCGGCGGTGCGCCGCGGTCGCGGAGGCTCGGAGCCGCCTTGCCGTTCCGCCGGCGCCTGGTCGCGACCGCCGCTGGCCGGGGTCGCGGCGACGACCCGCCCCATCACCATCGCCGGGTCGAAGTCGAGCCGTTCGGCGACCCGCCGCACGAGGTCGTCGCGGCTCGCGCCTTCCTCCATCCCCGCCAGCACCGGCGCCACCTCGGCCAGCGCCCGGTCGCGCTCGACCGGCGAGCCGGCGTCGGTGCGGCCGAGGACGAGCCCGACCTGGAAGGCGGTCAACTCCTCGGCCCGATCGAGCAGCTCGTGGAATCTCTCCGCCCCCCCACTCTCGGCCATCATCTCCGCCGGGTCCTCGCCCGCCGGCATCGCCGCCACCCGCAGCCGCATCCGCCGCCCGGCAGCAACGCGCTGGGCGCGCAGCATCGCCTCCTGGCCGGCCGAGTCGGCGTCGAGGGCGAGCACGACCTCGTCGACCATCCCCGAGAGCGCCGCCACCTGCTCGTCGGTGATCGCCGTCCCCATCACCCCCACCGCCTCCTCGATCCCCGCCTGGTGCAGGGCGAGGACGTCGGTGTAGCCCTCGACGACGACAGCGCGGCCGACTTTGGCGATCGCCGCTTTCGCCAGGTCGACGCCGTAGAGCATCTGGCTCTTGTGGAAGAAGTCGGTCTCGGCGGTGTTGACGTACTTGGCGCCCTGGTCGGAGCGCATCGCCCGGCCACCGAAGCCGAGGACGCGGCCGCGGCGGTCGCGGATCGGGAACATGATCCGCTCGCGGAAGCGGTCGTACTCGCCGCCGCTGCGCCCGCGCTGGACGAGGCCGACGCCGCGCAGCTCCTCGACGCTGAAGCCGGCCTGCTGGCCGCGGACGAGGATCTTGTCCCAGGCGCTGGGGGCGTAGCCGACGCCGAAGGCGCGCAGCACCCCCTCCCCCAGTCCGCGCCCGGCCAGGTACTCGCGCGCCTTCTCCGCCTCGCTCGACTCCCAGAGGTAGTTGGCGTAGAAGCCGGCGGAGCGTTCCAGCAGTTGCTCGAGCCGGCGGCGGCGCCGGCGGCGCGCCTCCGCCCGCGGGTCCTCCTGCTCGCGCTCGAGCTCGACCCCGTAGCGGTCGGCCAGCATCTCCACGGCCTCGGCGAACCCGAGCCCCTCCTTTTCCTCGACGAACTTGATCACGTCGCCGCCGACCCCGCAGCCGAAGCAGTGGTAGAGCTTTTCCTGCGGCTCGACCGAGAACGAAGGGGTCCGCTCCTCGTGGAAGGGGCAGAGGCCGACGTAGCGGGCGCCCTGGCGGCGCAGGTCGGTATGGACGGAGATCACCTCGACGATGTCGGCCGCCTGCTTGACCCGTTCGACGCTGTCGGGGGAGATCAGCGCCATCAGAACCTCGACTCTTCCGGCACGGTCAGCTCGGTGAACTTGGCGATGCAGAAGCGGTCGGTCATCCCGGCGATGTAATCGGTGACCCGCTGCGAGGGGCCAGCGTCCGGGTCCCGACTGGGGATCTCGTCAGGGTGCTCCAGATAGTGCTGGAAGAGGCCGCGCATGGTCCGCTGGACCCGGTCCTGCTCGCTGCGCGCCTCCGGCCCCAGGTAGACGCGGTCGAACATGAACTTGCGCAGCCGCAGCATCGCCTGGCCGACCTCGCGGCCCTGGCGGATCTCCTCCTCGCCGGCGGAGTGGTCGACGATGTCGCGCACCAGCGTGTCGATCCGCTGCGAGCCGGTCGGGCCGAGCAGCTCGATCTCCTCCGCCGGCAGGTCCTCCGGCCGCAGGATGCCCGCCCGCAGGGCGTCGTCGATGTCGTGGTTGATGTAGGCGACGCGATCGACCAGCTTGACGATCTGGCCCTCCAGCGTCGCCGGCTTGCGCGAGCCGGTGTGGTTGAGGATGCCGTCGCGGACCTGCTCGGTCAGGTTCAGGCCTTCCCCCTCGCGCTCCAGCACGTCGACCACCCGCAGCGAGTGATCGTTGTGGCGGAAGCCGTCGCCACCGGCCTCCCGCAGGGCCGCGTCGAGCGCCTCCTCGCCGGCGTGGCCGAAGGGCGGGTGGCCGAGGTCGTGGCCGAGTCCGATCGCCTCGGTCAGGTCCTCGTTCAGCTGCAGGGCCCGGGCGACGGTGCGAGCGATCCCGCAGGCCTCCAGCGTGTGGGTGAGGCGGGTGCGGTAATGGTCGCCCTCGGGGGCGACGAAGACCTGGGTCTTGTGCTTGAGGCGGCGGAAGGACTTCGAGTGGACGATGCGGTCGCGGTCGCGCTGGAACGGCGTCCGCAGCGGGCTGTCCGGCTCCTCCCGCTGCCGGTGGGCTGGATAGGACCGGGTCGCCTGCGGCGCCAGGAACTCCTCCTCCCAGGAAGTGATGCGGTCCTCGAAGGTGGCAATCGCGGGCACGGGTCGATCATAAGCCGAGCGCTGCGGGGGGACGGGGGAGGGACTCGCCGGACAACAGCGGGGAGGGTCCGGCGAGTCCCTCCCCCGTCCCCTACGCCGCCGCGCGTAGTTGGACGTGGGCGTGGTGCTCCAGGGTTTCGCCGACAGCGCGCTCGACCTGACGCAATGCCTTGGGCTCGGCGGCAGGGACCTCGCTGAGAGGCTTGGCGAGACCGTCGATCATGAACCGGTGAGCTTCCTCGGTGAGGGGGAAGGAGCCGCCTTCGCAGCCGGCGCAAACAACGCCACCGGCCGCGCCGGAGAAGCCGACCAGGTGCTCCGCCTCGCCGCAGCGCGCGCAGGAGGCGAGCTCGGGGGCGAAGCCGGCGACCAGGGCCAGCTTCAAGCGGAAAGAAAGGGCCGTTTCCAGGTCAGCTGCTCGGGCCTGTCCTGGGTCGTCGAGCAGCGAGAGGTAGCGGCAGAGGAGGTTGTAGGCGGGTGGGTTCGGTTCGGCCGCGTCGAGCAGGCGCAGCACCGCGTCGCAGGCGCGGGCGCCGGCGGTGAGGGCGGCGCCGGAGGAGCGCAAGCGCGGGTATCCGTCGACGGTGGTGGCGCTGGTCACGGTCATCAGGTCGCCGCGGCCTTCGTGGAGGACGAGGTCGAGCCGGAAGAACGGCTCAAGCCGGCCGCCGAAGCGAGACCGGGGCTTGCGCGCCCCCTTGGCGATCGCCCCGATCCGGCCGCGGCTCTTCGAGTAGAGGTGGAGGATGCGATCAGCCTCGCCGTAGCGAATGCTGCGCAGGACAACCGCCTCAGTCTTGACCGTAGATCCGGCCACGATTTCATTTTGCCCGGCGCTTCGGACGTCTTCGCAGCCTCACCTGACAGCTCGGGCAGAAGTAGGTCGAGCGGCCGGCGACGACGATCCGGACGATCGTGCCGCCGCAGCGCGGGCAGTCCTCCCCCTCGCGGGTGTGGACGAGGAACTCGTCCTGCATCGTCCCCCGCTCGCCGCGGGCGTCGCGATAGTCGTCGATCGAGGAGCCGCCGGCGTCGATTCCGGCCTCTAAAGCGGCGACGACACTGTCCCGCAGCGCCTCCAGGTGCTCGGGCTTCATCGAGCCGGCGGGAGAGAGCGGGTGCAGCTCGGCGCGGAAGAGCGCCTCGTCGGCGTAGATGTTGCCGACCCCGGCGATGCGCGACTGGTCGAGCAGGAAGGACTTCAGCGGCGCCGTGCGGCCCGCCGCCATCTCGCCCAGCGCCCGCGGCGTGAACTCGGGCGAGAAGGGCTCCACGCCGAGCTTGGCGAAGCGTTCCTCCAGCCGGTCGTCTTCGAGCAGGAAGGCCTCGCCGAAGCGGCGCGGGTCGGTGAACCAGAGCTCACGGCCGTCGTCGAGGACGAAGCGGGCGCGCAGGTGCCGTTCCTCGGTCGAGCGCTCGCTCTCATACAGGCGTCGCCCCTCGGATGGGTCGAGCATCTCCTCGCCCTCGCGCAGGATCAGGTTGCCGGTCATCCGCAGGTGCATGACCAGCGTCCGCTCGCCGTCCAGCCCCATGAGGATGTACTTGCCGCGGCGGCCCAGCCGCTCGATCGTCGCGCCGCTGACCGCCTTGCCCAGCTCCTGGGGCGGAACCGGCCGCGACCAGCGCGGGTCGAGCACCTCCAACCGCTCTATTTCATGCCCTTCGACCTCGGGCTCCAACTGCCGGACGACGGTCTCCACCTCCGGCAGCTCAGGCATGGCCTGAGTTCTACTTCAAAGGCTCAGTCGCTCGCCCGGGGGTGGGCGCTGAAGTAGACCTCCTTGAGGCGGTCGCCGGAGAGGTGGGTGTACATCTGCGTGGTCGAGATGTCGGCGTGGCCGAGCATCTCCTGCACGGCGCGCAGGTCGCAGCCGCCGGCGAGCAGGTGGGTGGCGAAGCTGTGGCGCAGCGTGTGCGGGCTCATCTTGCCGGCGAGGCCGGCGTCGCGGGCATGGCGCTGGACGATCTTGTAGAGGCCCTGGCGGGTCAGCGGCCCGCCGCGAAAGTTGACGAACAGCTTCGCCTCGTGACGCTGACCGACCAGCTTCGGCCGGCCGCCGCGCAGGTAGCCGTTGATCGCCGCGATCGCCTGGCGCCCGAGCGGCACCAGCCGCTCCTTCGAGCCCTTGCCGCGCGCCCGCAGGAAGCCCTCGCGCAGGTCGATGTCTCCCAGCTCGAGCCCGATCGTCTCCGAGGCCCGCAGCCCGCAGGCGTACATCACCTCCAGCAGCGCCCGGTCGCGCAGCGTGGTCGGCTCGCTCCCTTTCGGCGAGGCCAGCAGCTTCTGCACCTCGGCGTAGTTGAGGACATGGGGCAGCTTCTTCGAGCGCCGTGGCGCGCTCAGCGCCGCCGTCGGGTCGTCGACGATCAGCTCGTCGCGGCGCAGGTGCTTGTAGAAGGAGCGCAGGCAGGCCGCCTTGCGGTGGATCGTCGCCGCCGAGCAGGCCGGCCGACCCTCCCCCGTCGCCAGCTCGGCGAGAAAGTCGGCGACGTCGGCAGCGCTCACCTTCAGCGCGTCGCGATGGTGCTCGGAGAGGTATTCCCCGTATTGGAGGAGATCGGTGCGGTAAGCGTTCAGGGTGTTGCGGGAAAGGCCGCGCTCCAGCTCCAGGTAGGAGAGGAAGTCGAGGACGAGGCTCTCGAAGCGGGCGTCGGCGCCCGGCTTGGCCGCGGCGCTGGGCGCCTGCGGCTTGATCGCGATGGCCATGACGGCTGGTTCTGGGCCAAGCGTTACAACCCTTGGCCCGCAAGCGAGCCTGCGGCCAGCGGCGCCGCGAAGAACAGCGGGTCTTCCGCGATGGTCCGTCCCATCGTCTTCGTCGGCAGACCCGAAGCGGCGTAGCCATCCAGGTCGGCAGGCGCGGGGCGCAAGCGGTGCTTGGAGCCCGCCAATGCCGCTTCAACCTCCGATTCCCCCTCAGGGACGGCCACATCCACTGGAGCCAGCAGCAGGTCGAGGACGGTGCGGGTGTGGTGGCTCAGGCCGCGGTGGCGGTCGCGGGGGTCGGCGCTGGAGAGGCGAGGTGAGATCAGGGTCGGGAGGCCGAGGCTGAGGGCGGCGTGAGCGCTGTCGAGGGCGGCCATGCCGCCGTGGCCGAAGGCGGTGTCGGAGCCGATGATCCCGGGACCGGGGCCGACCAGGACCGCGTCCCAGCCGAGCTCGGCGGCGGCGTCGAGGGCACCGACCGTGCTCAGCGCCTCGTGCTCGCCCCCGTAGGCGGGCGCGGCGGTGACGTGACCGGCGAGAAGGCCCCGCTCGCGCAGTTGCTTCACGTCCCGCGAGAGCGAGCCGGGCAGCGCTCCGCCGCCCGTCTGCACGTAGCCCAGCCGCAGACCCGGCTTCGCCTGCGCCGCCGCCCAAGCCGCCGGCGCCAGGTGCCCGTGCAGTGGCAAGACGGCCACCGGCGACCCCCTCCCCCGTTCCGTGGTTCCTTTGTCGTCCCCAGCACTACTTTCGAACCACGGAACTTGGCGCTCGACGGGAACAACGGGGTGCTGGAGCGAGGTGTAGTTCAGCTTCATCACGTGGGCATCGCCCTCCGCATCGCCATCGAGGCCGCGGGTGAGGTTGACGTGGACGACGTCGAAGCCGCCGGAGCCCAGCCCTAGCTCCAGGGCGGCGACGTTGACGACGACCTCGTCGCCCTCTCGCATCTCCCCTAGTAGGACCTCGTCGGCCCAAGCGGGTCGCCGCCTGCCATCGACTTCAACTTCGAGGGGCTCGGTCGAGACGACCACCCCCCTCCGCAGCTTCAGGCGCCCGCTCACTCGCCTGCCGCGGCGACGATGCCCTCGCAGACCTCGAGCATCTTGTCGAGGCTGCGCGCGGGAACCATCTCGTCGGAGGTGTGGACCGCGTCGGTCCCGTTGGAGAGGAGGATGCAGTCGAAGCCGTCGCGGCGGAAGACGTTGGCGTCGCTGCCGCCGCCGATCGCGACCCGGTTGGGCTCCAGCCCGGCGCCGCGCAAGCCCGCCTCGGCCAACCCCAGCGCTTCTGAGTCTTTCGGTACCTGGTAGCCGCGGAACAGCTCTTCGATCCGCACGTCGACGTCGCAGCCGTGCTCGCTCGCCCCCCAGGCGCAGGCGTCGGCGATCTTGCCGGCAACCGCCGCCGCCTGTTCGGCGTCGAGGCTGCGTGCCTCGGCGTGGATCCCGCAGTGGCCGGGAACGACGTTGCCGGAGGTACCGCCGGAGATCAAGCCGACGTTGGCGGTCGTGCCCTCGTCGAGCCGCCCCAACTGCATCCGCGTGATCGCGGCGGCCGCAGCGGCGATCGCGCTGTTGCCCTCCTCGGGCTTGATCCCCGCGTGCGCCTCGACGCCGATGAAGTCGGCGAGGATCTTCTGCTGGGTCGGGGTCGAGACGATCACCTCCCCCACGCGCCCGGCGTGGTCGAGGACGAAGCCGGCCCGGGAGTGCAGCTGCGAGGCGTCGAACGCCTTCGCCCCGCGCAGGCCCTGCTCCTCGGCCACGGTCAGGACCAGCTCGATCCCGACCGGCGCCGGGCTTTCGAGGTGGCGCGCGACCAGCTCCATGAAGACCGCCACCGCGGCCTTGTTGTCGGCGCCGAGGATGGTGTCGCCACGGCTGCGGAAGACGCCTTCGTCTTCGACCACCTCGACCCGCCCCTGGTGCGGCACCGTGTCGACGTGGGCGCAGAACATCACCCAGCGCTCGCCGCTGCCGGGCGAGCGCGCGAGCAGGTTCCCGGACCCGGCTTCTGCAGCGCCGGCAGCGTCGTCTTCGCTCACCTCCAGTCCCAGCGCCCGCAGCTCGGCCGCCAGCGTGTCGGTTATCTCCCGCTCCTCGCCGGTCGGGCTGCGGATCTCGCAGTAGCGGACGAAGCGGTCGTGGAGGCGTGAACTCACTGAGCCGACAGGCTAGCCGGGACCGTCAGGCGGAGCGGCGGACGCCGACGTCCTCGGCGCTCGGCTCGGCGCCGATCTCCTCGGCGACCTCGATCTCGCCCCCGTCTGCGGGTCGGGTGCCCGCCTGCCGCGCTGCGGCGCCGACGAACTCGCGGAACAGCGGCTCGGGCCGGTTGGGGCGCGAGTTGAACTCGGGGTGGTACTGGGAGGCGACGAAGAACGGGTGGTCGGGCAGCTCGACCATCTCGACCAAGCGCTCGTCGGGCGAGGTGCCGCCGCAGACCAGGCCCTCGTCTTCGAGCCGGCGCCGCAGCTGGTTGTTGACCTCGTAGCGATGGCGGTGGCGCTTGTAGATGACGGCCTCGCCGAAGATCTCGCGCGCCCGCGTGCCCTCGTGCAGTTTCACCGGGTCGGCGCCGAGGCGCATCGTCCCGCCCATGTCGGAGACCTCCTTCTGCTCCGGCAGCAGGTCGACGACCGGGAACGGCGTCTCGGGGTCGAACTCGGCCGAGTTGGCGCCGTCCATACCGGCGACGTGGCGGGCGAACTCGACCACCGCGATCTGCATCCCGAGGCAGATCCCCAGGTAGGGAATCGACTTCTCGCGGGCGATCCGCGCCGCTTCGACCTTGCCCTCGATCCCGCGCTCGCCGAAGCCGCCGGGGATCAGGACCCCGTCGCATCCCTCCAGCCGCTCGGGGTCGAAGTTCTCGGAGTCGACCAGCTCGACCTCGACGTCGACGCCGTGGTGGAAGCCACCGTGCTCGAGCGCCTCGATCACCGACTTGTAGGCGTCGGCGAGCTGGACGTACTTGCCGACCAGGGCGATCCGGACCTTGTCGGTCGCCGACTCGGCCCGCCGCACCATCTCTTCCCACTCGGCCATGTCGGGCGAGGGCGCCTCCATCCCGAAGTGGTCGAGGACGAGGTCGTCGACGCCCTCGGCGCGGAAGACCAAGGGCACCTTGTAGATGTTGTCGACGTCATGGGCGGAGATCACCGCGTCGACGGGAAGGCTGGCGAAGAGGGCGATCTTGCTGCGGATGTCGCGGTCGAGCCGCCCTTCTGAGCGGCAGACCAGCGCGTGCGGCTGAATCCCGATCCGGCGCAGCTCGTTGACCGAGTGCTGGGTCGGCTTCGTCTTCAATTCGCCGGCGTGGCCGACGTAGGGGACAAGGGTCAGGTGGACGAACATCGCCCGCTTCGGGCCGAGGTCGGTGTAGAGCTGGCGGATCGACTCGAGGAACGGCAGCGACTCGATGTCGCCGACGGTGCCGCCGATCTCGGTGATCACGAAGTCCACCGACTGCGACTCGGCGACGATCAGGATTTTGTTCTTGATCTCGTTGGTGATGTGCGGGATCACCTGGACGGTGGCGCCGAGGTAGTCGCCGCGGCGCTCTTTCTCGATGATGGTCTTGTAGATCTGGCCGGTGGTGATGTTGTCGCCCTTGGTGGCGTTCACGCCGGTGAAGCGCTCGTAGTGGCCGAGATCGAGATCGGTTTCCGCCCCATCGTCGGTGACGAAGACCTCGCCATGCTGATAGGGCGACATCGTGCCCGGATCGACATTGAGGTAAGGGTCGAGTTTACGAAGGCGAACCGTGTATCCACGGGCCTGTAGAAGTGCT
>DASULS010000041.1:0-27432 GCA_036278095.1 Solirubrobacterales bacterium
CGGCCCCTCCAACCGCAGCCTCGTCCACTGGATCCGCCGCCTCGTCTTCCGCGGCGCCTGGCTCGACCAGCGGGTCAAGGAGGGCGAGCTCGACGTCGTCTTCGACGAGCGCACCCAGACCTTCGGCTACGTGCAGCCGGAGCGCAGCGGCGAACTGATCGAGCTCAGCAAAGAGCCCAGCTGGCGCCGCATCGCCTACCGGCGCTGAGCCCGTCTGACCGGCGCATCTCGGCGTCCTCGGTCGCTCACGTGCAGAGCACGCTTCGCTCCCTGCGTCCTTGATCTGCTTGGTCAGCCGGACTCAGGACGCTCTATAGCAGCCACAACGGTGAGCGAGCCGCCGCCGGCGCCGCCTTGGGTGCGGCCGGCGTCGAAGAACTCCTTCGCGGACTCGGCGTCGCCGTAGGCCTCGCCGAGGCGGGTCAGCGAGTCGACGAGGAGGATCACGTCTTCGCCTTTGCCGGCGCGGGCGGCGGCCTGGGCGAGGGCGTCGTCGGCGTGGCGCGGCTGGCCGGCGGAGACGATCTCGGCCTGCGGGGCGTCGCGCTTCCAGTCGGCGAGCTCCTCGGGGCTGGGGTCGATCAGCAGGGCGACCGGGTCCGGGCCCTTGGAGTCGGCGGCGAGGTCGGCGGCGACGCTGCGCAGCAGCGCCGTGCAGCCCTCGCGGGTCTCGGCGCAGAGCAGCGCCTGGCGGCCGGCCTCGGGCGGCAGCAGCAGGGTCTGCAGGGTTACGCCCTTGCTGCGGCGGCCGAAGCGGCGACGCCGGCGGCGGCGCGGGCGCGGCGACTCCTCGGCGGCGGGCGCGGCGCTGGGCGCGGGCGCTGCTGCCGGCTCTCGCTTGGGCTCCGGCGCGGGTTCGCGCTCCGGCGCTTTCTCGGGCCGCTCGCGGCGCTCGCGCGGCGGGCGCTCGCGCCGGGGGCGCCGCGGGCGGGCGCTCGGCTTCTCAACGCCGGCCTCCCCCCCGTCGCTGCCGTTCCCGCCAGCGAGCTGCTCGACCAGCTCGGCCTTGGTCAGCATCCGGTACTTGGGCAGGCCCGCCTCGGCGGCGAGGGCGTGCAGGTCGGACAGGGGCTTCTTATCCAGCTCGGCCTTGTTCATCGGGGCGCAGACTATTCAACCGGCCCGGCCGGGCGCGGCGGGGTCGGTCCCCTCCAGCGCCGCGACCTCCAGCCACGCCTCTGCCTCGCGCGAGCGCCGGCGCCGCGACCAGCCCAGCTCCGCCCCGAGCGCGTCGGCGAGCGGCCGCACCGCTTTCGCCGTGCGCAGCTCCGGCGCCGCCACGATCCCAAGGCGGGTGCGGCGCAGGAGCACGTCGGCGACGCTGCGGGCCTGCTCGGCGCGGGCTGCCACCACCGCCTCGGCCAGCAGGTCGGGACGGCCGGGGACGATCGGGCGCGCCAGCTTCGGCTCGGCCCGGGCGATCTCGAGCACTTTGCGGGCGGCGTGCCCGTAGCGGAAGGCGAGCTGCTCCAGCGCCTCCTCCCCCACGCCGTCGGGCGCGTCGAGGTCGTCGGGGCGCGCCGGCATCCCCAGCGGGATCTCGTCCGTGTGGCAGGGCGCCTCGCGCCCCTCGCGCTCGACGATCCGGTCGACGGTCTGCTTCGCCATCCGCCGCCAGGTGGTGAGCTTGCCACCGGTGATCGTCAGCATCCCCAAGGAGGTCTCATACAGCTCGGCTTTGCGGGAGATGTCGACCGACTTGCGCGGATCGCCGGTGGAGATCAGCGGCCGCACCCCGGCGTAGGCGCCGACCAGGGCGGAGTCGGTGAGGGCGGTGCCGAAGAAGTCATTGACTGCACTCAGCAGGTACTCGACGTCGTCTGCCGCCGGGCGCGGGTGGGCGGTGTCGCCGTCGAAGTCGTTGTCGGTGGTGCCGACCAGGGTGCGCCCGTACCAGGGCAGGGAGAAGATCATCCGCCCTTCGCCGGCGGGGACGATGCAGGCGGCCTTTCCCATCGGCAGGTCGGCCTGGTCGATCAGCAAGTGGGTGCCGCGGCTGGGGGCGATCCGCGGCACGTCCTCCTCCCCCAGCAGCTCCTCGGGCCGGATCTGGTCGGCGAAGACGCCGGTGGCGTTGACGACGTGGTCGGCGCCGACCTCCATCCGCTCGCCCGAGTCGGCCTCGACGAAGGCGACGCCGGTGGCTTTGCCGTTGCTGGAGAGGACCTCAGTCACCTCCGCCCCGTTCAGCATCACCGCGCCGAAGCGCTCGGCCTCGCCGAGGACGGTGAGGACGAGGCGGACGTCGTCGGTCTGGCAGTCGTAGAAGAGGTAGGCGTCCTTGGGGTCGCGCGGGGCCAGCGCCGGCACCAGCTCCAGCACCTCCTCGCGGTCGATCGTGCGGTGGCGGTCGGGGGACCAGTAGGTCTCCTCGAGCTCCTCGCGCTCGCGGGAGGAGCGGCGCTCGCGGCGGCTGCGGCCAGTGCGCGCCGTCGCCATCACGTCATACATGTTCAGCCCGAGGCCGAGTTTGCGGTCGCGGCGCTCCTCGCCGAGGGCGGCGACGAGGAACGGGGTCGGGTAGACGAGGTGCGGCGCCAGGCGGACCATCAGCGCCCGCTCCAGGAGGGCCTCGCGGACCAGGCCGAGGTCGAAGTTCTGCAGGTAGCGGAGGCCGCCGTGGACCATCTTCGAGGAGCGGCTGGAGGTGCCGAGGGCGTAGTCGCCGCGCTCCAGCAGGGCGACCGAGTAACCGCGCGCGGCGGCGTCGAGGGCGACGCCGGCGCCGGTGATGCCACCCCCGATCACCACCACCTCGAAGCGCTGGCCGGCGATCTCCTCGATGGCGCGGGCGCGGGTCAGCATCAGAACCCCCGCCGACGGGACGATTTCGATCTATATAGGCCCCTTTTCGTCCCGTCGGCAGTCATGGGAGGTGGGTGGTGACGCAGTCGGCGTCGGGGCGCTCGGGGGCGGGCTTGTCCTGGCGCGGGTGGCCGAGGTGGAGGAGGCCGACGAAGCGCTCCTCCTCGGGGAGGCCGACGGCGGCGCGGCCCTCGGCGCTGCGCAGCAGGCCGGGGGTGCGCCAGTAGGTGGCAAAGCCGCGGGCGTGGGCGGCGAGGAGGACGATGTAGGCGGCGACGGCGGTCGCGTGCAGGTCCTCTTCGTCGGTGACCGGATCGCCGCCGAGGACGCAGGAGACGACGATCAGCGTCGGCGCGCGGTCGAGCTTGGTGGCGCCCTCCGGTCCCGCGACCTCCTTCAGCCGCCGCAGCGTCTCCGGCCCGACCACGCGGAAGCGCCAGGGCACGGTGAGGTTGTGGTTCGGCGCCCAGCTCGCCAGCTCCAGCAGCTCCTCGATCTGCTCGCGCGGCAACGGCTCAGGCCCGAAGGCCTTATGGGTGCGACGGGTGCGAATCGCCGTCTCGACGTCCATCCGCCGAGGGTATAAGAGCGTCAGAATGCGGCTATGCCGACAAGCGTGAGGAAGCCGGTGACCGTGATCCCCGCAAGGGCGAAGAGCCCGTACCTAATTTCCCGGATATCAGCTTCGAGACGGTCGAACCGCTTGTCGACGGCGTCGAAGCGTTCATCCACTCGCTTCGCGAACTCGTCGAGGCGCCCGTCCGTCCAACTCTCTCTCGGCGTCATCACCACCATGAGACTACCGTAACTCATCGTCTGCAACGAAACAAGACGGAAGAGTGCCAGATGAGCACCAACTGTGTGCCAATTCAGTGACTTAGAGACCGTAGCGCCAGCGCATCCAGCCTCGGCGGACGGCGAAGCCGAGGAGGAAGAGGACGCAGCCAGCGAGGAGGCCGAGGACGATCGAGCCGGCGGTGCTGCTGCCGGAGTCGGTCGTTTCGGAGGCGGGTTCGCCTGACGCGTCGCCGTTCGGCGCAGAGGAGGCGTTCGGGAGGCCGGTGGCAGGAGCGGTCCCGGGCGGGACGCTTCCGGGACCGGTGCCGGCGCCGGGGAAGCCGCCCGTCGACGGCACCCCGGAGCCGCCGCCGGAGGGCGCCCCTCCACCGCCGCCGGTGCCGGTGCCGGCCCCACCGGAGCCGCTGCCGTCCGGGAATTTTTCGAAGGCGTTTTCGATTTCTTCCTGCGAGGGCGGGGCACTCGGCGAGGAGCCACTGCTGGATTCGGATTCAGAGGAGCCGGTCTTCGACTTCTTCGCCTTCGGTTGCGGCTTCAGAGGCGGCGCCGAGATCGGGAGGAAGTCGCCGGAGAGCGGGACGAGGACGTCGGCCGTCACCCAAACCGGCGAGGCTTCCTGGTCGGGGGCCTGGAGGAAGCGGCCGTCGTCGGCCTGCAGGTTTCGCATGTAGGCGAGGGAGCTGCCACCGGGGCCGAAGCCGGCCGGGTCCTTGCCGACGGCGAGCAGCCCCTGCGAGGCCCAGGCGGTCGCCTGAGCGTTGGCGGAGAGGTTGTTGCCCGGCGCGTAGCCGCCGTTGGGGCGCTTCGCCTTGCGCAGGTAGGCGAGGGCGCGGTCGCTGGCGTCGGACCCCTTCGAGAGCACCTGCAGGACGGCGCCGGTGACCTCGGCGGTGCTCGGGTCCTTCCGTTCGTTCCCCCAGCCGCCGTCCTTGCCCTGCACCTGGCGCAGCCACTCGACCGTCTTCGCGGCGGCGTCGTTGGCGCCGGCCGATCGCAGCGCCAGCACCGCGTAGGCGCTGGTCGCCGGCCAGCCCTGGTAGGAGCCGCTGTCGCGGCGCTGCGAGAGCAGTCGCTGGACGAGGTCTTCGCCCTGGAAGCTGCGCGGGTCGGCCCCGGTCGCCTCAAGGGCGAGGATCGTGCGGGCGAGGTCGCCGGCGTCCTTGACTTCGCCGAGGTGGGTGCTGAGGAAGTCGAGTGGGGATTTGCCGTTCTTCTTCACTTCGAGCGGGTTGCGGCCGGCGGCGGCCAGCGCCAGCATCGCCCAGCCGGTCATTTCCGCCCCCGCTTCGCCGCTGGCGTCGGCGGCGAAGCCGCCGCTGGGGCGCTGCACCGATTCCAGCCAGTCGGCGCCCTTCCCGACCGCGGAGGCGTGGGCCTGGGCGGGCGCAAAGAGTCCGAGTGCGAGGACGAGCAGCAGCGCAGCGACGCCACCGCCGCGCAGGGCGCTGCCGAGGCGGCCGGGGGGGACGGCGCCCGGCTGCGGCGCACTCCCACGCGACCACTCGAAGCGCTCGCGGAAGCGCCTCAGCATCCGCACCATCGCCGGTCCCGCGACCAGGGCGAAGACGACGTTGCCGGTGGCGTGGGCAGCGTCAAACGGCGCTCCCCTTCCCTCGAGCAGCCAGAAATGCCTCCACGACAGGTCCCCTCCGTAGGTCGCCATCAGTGAGAAGTTCATCAGAGCGCCGAAAACGATGCCGGCAAGCCCGCAGGTTGCAGCAAGAGTCAGACGGCCGGCGTTGCGCACTCCCAGCGCCAGTACGGCGCCGAGCACACCGCAGAGACCCCAGGCCGCCATCTGCCAGGGCGTCCACGCTCCCTGGCCGAACCAGAAGTTGGAGACGAGCGCGGTCAAGGCGCCCACGGCGAAACCGGGGGCGCCGCCGAGCGCGTAGCCGGCGAAGATGACGATGTCGGTGGTCGGCTTGACGTTGGGGAAGGCGGCGAAGGCGATCCGCCCGGCGATCGCCAGCGCCGCCAGGGCGCCGACGAGGGCGACGATCTGCGAGGGCGGGCGCGAGCGCTCGTACCAGGCGAAGCCGGCGAGGAGGACGCCGGCGACGATGAGGAAGCTGGCCAGCTCCCAGCTCATCGTGACTCCTCCCCCGTCAGCGCCGCCGCGCCCTGCTCGGGGGTGACGACGCCGGGCAGGTCGAGGACGCGGGCGACTTCGGTGGCGAAGTACCAGCCGCCGGAGAGGATCTCGGCCATCGGCCCGTCGGCGACGACGACGCCGTCGCCGAGGAGGACGACGCGCTCGGCGAACTCGGAGGCGAACTCGACGTCGTGAGTGGCGACGATGACCGCGGCGCGTGTCGACTTGCTCTCGCTATGCGAGACAAAGTCGACATTCCCCGCGAGCCGCTCGATCAGCGCGACCAGGTCGTCTTTGCGGGCACGGTCCATGCCGCGGGTCGGCTCATCGAGGGCGACGACACTCGGCAGCTGCTCGCCCTCCATGCGACCGGCAAGCGCGATCGCCAGCGCCAGCCGCTGCCGCTCGCCGCCGGAGAGGTCGCGCGGGTCGGCGTCGAGCGCGTGCTCGAGTCCGACGACACGCAGCGCCGCCGCGCCCTGCTCGCCCGGCAGCTCGTCGCCGACGCGCTCGCGCACCAGGTAATCGCCGGGGTTCTGGGTGAGCAGCGCAACCGAGTCGACCGCGATCTTCCCGGCCACGGGTTCGTGCAGACCGGCAGCGGTGCGCAGCAGCGTGCTCTTGCCGGCGCCGTTGCGTCCCATCAGGGCGATGCGTTCGCCGGGACGGACCGCGAGGTCGATCCCTTTCAGCACGTCATGGATCTCCTCACCGCGGTCGAGCTCGACCCACAGGTTCTTGGCTCGAAGAACGGGCTCGGCGACATAGGGATGGGGATCGCTCACCCTCCTACTAGCTCGATTAGGAGGGTGAGCGACCCCCATCCCTCGCAGCGTTTGCCGCGCAGCGCGTACGCCCACAGGAAGCGGGTCGATCCCGGCGAGCGAAAAGAGGCGGGCCGCGGGGGTGGTAAGAGCGGGATCGGAGTCGTGGGACCAGGCGAGGAAGTCGGCCGGGGCGCCGTCGAAGGCGATGCGACCGGCGTCCATCGCGACCACCCGGTCGGCCACGGCGAGGCAACGCTCCAGCCGGTGTTCGGCCAGCAGCACCGCCACCCCCCACTCCTCGTTGAGCCGGCGCAGCAGCCAGATCAGCTCGTCGCCGGCGACCGGGTCGAGCTGGGAGGTCGGCTCGTCGAGGAGGATCAGGCGCGGGCGGGTGACGAGGGCGGCGGCGAGGGCGACGCGCTGCAGCTCTCCCCCCGAGAGGGTGTCGGCGGCGCGGTCGAGCAGGTGGGGGATCGCCAGGGCGAGGGCGACCTCCTCGACCGCACGGGCGCGATCGGCGGGGGCGTCGCCCCGCATCTCCAGCGGCAGCTCGATCTCGGCGGCGACGGTGGTCGAGACCACCTGCGTCTCGGGGTCCTGGGCGAGGTAGCCGACGGCGGCAGCGAGCTCCCCGGGGCCGGTGGCGATCGCGTCGAGCTCGGCGACCCGGACCTCGCCCTCGACCTCGCCGCCGTGGAAGTGCGGGACGAGGCCGCAGGCGGCTTTCAGCAACGTCGACTTGCCCGAGGCCGAGCGGCCGGCGAGCAGCACGAACTCCCCCGGCGCCACCTCCACCGAGACGTCCTCCAGCGCCCGCCGTCCCGCCCGCGGATAGGCGTAGCTCAACCCCTGCACCGCAAGCGCCGGCGCCGCCCCCCGCCTAATCGCCAGCTCAGACACGAGCCACCTCTCGCCCCCCACCCGCTCGCCGCCGACGGGCCGATTTCGTCCCTATATAGGCCGTTTTCGTCCCGTCGGCGCTGGAGGGACGGCGGTTTGAGCCGCGGCGTCGCAGGGGGGCTAGACCGCTGATGAGGATCAGAGCGCAGAGGGTTAGCGTCGCGGGGGCGACGCCGATCTGGATCGCCGGGTAGGTCTTGAAGGCGTCGGCGTCCGCGATCAGGCCGGCGATCGCGGCAGTGAGCACCAGCGTGGCGGCGGCGTAGAAGCGGCGGTCGTAGCGGGAGCGCCGGCGGCGGTTGCGGGCGCGCGGGGCGTCGAGGCTGTAGCCGCGCAGCTCCAGCGTCGCGGCGACGTCGACGGCGCGGTCGAGGGAGCCGGCGAGCAGGCGGCGCGCGAGCGGGGCGCGGCCGACCGCGGCGGCGCCGGGGCCGCGCAGGCGGGCGGCGTCGCGCAGACGGGCGGCATCGGCGCCGGCGACCGGGACCAGGCGCGAGACCAGCGTTGCCGTCAGCGCCGAGCGCCGGGCCAGCGGCCGCAGCGCCCGCAGCACCCGATCGGGGTCGACGCAGGACGAGTAGACGGCGAAGGCGATCGTCGTCACCAGCGCCCGCAGCCCGTAGGAGACGCCGGCGAGGATCGCCTGCCCGGTGACGTCGACCTGCCCCAGCACGGGCCAGTGGCCGAGGCGGGCCAGCACCGTCTCGCCGCGGTGGACGATGAGGGCGTTGATGACGGCGAACGTCAGCGCCAGCCACAGCCCCATCCGCCAGCCGGCGCGGACGGCGGTGCGGGCGCCGGCGAGGACCCCGGCCAGGGTCGCCGCGGCGGTCGCGGCCAGCAGCACCAGCGGGTTCAGGTAGAGGAAGGCGACGACGACGATCGCGCCGAGGTAGGCGACGGCGGCACCCGGTGAGGCGGCCTGCAGCGGGCCGCGCCGGGGCACGTAAGCGAGGGGCGATTTCACGGTTTCTCCTGCGGCAGGGGGTAGACCTGCGATCCCTTGACCGCGATCGCGTAATGGTCGCGCAGGGGCTTGACTTCGAGCGAGTCGGCGGCGCTTCGCACGGCCGCTGGCGTCCCTCCCGTCACCAGCCAGATCGGCGCCCCGCCGTAGCGGCTGGTCGCGGCGACGAGGCCGGCGTCCGGGCCAAGCCGTTTGGCTTCGGCCCCGTCCTGGTCCAGGGCAACCAGTTCATACGCGGCGTTCGTCTTTTCATGTTCCATTCCGCGGAAAGGACGAACGCCGGCGAAGTGCGCGTAGACGCCGCTTTCGGCCGGGCCAGCTTCGATCAACTGCGCCGCCGGGTCGGAACGCAGGCGGTCCCAGGTCCCGACCAGGACCCGGATCGCGCCCTTCGGCGACCCCGAAGCGAGCTTCACGCCTTCGCGCTCCAGCGCCGCGCGCGTCGCTTCGCACGCTCCTCCCCCGCCTTCGCATTCGACCGCCACGGGGTACGCCTTGCCGCCGACCCCGTGCACGAACGGCGCCGGCCAGCTGCCGACCACCGCCGGCACGTGGTTCGTCGCCGCCCAGTCGCGGTAGTCCCACCAGATCCGCTCGCCGTCGTGGACGTCGACCTCGGCCGCGCCGACCGGCGACTCGACCCCGTCCACGTAGAAGAACCAGTCATAGGGGTCGCCGCCGCGCTGCGCTTCGGCGACGCCATTTATCGAGTGGACGTAGCCGCCGCCGTAGCGGGTGGCGACTTCGGCCTGGCCTTCCAGCAGCCGCATCACCGTGTCGGATTCCTTCGCCCCGACCGAGCGTTCCAGCACCGGCACCGCGCCGTATTCGCGCGTCACCGTCAGCTGCACCGAGCCGACGTCGGCGCCGGGGCCGAGACCGCAGCCGGCGGCCGCAAGCGCCGCCGCAAGCAGCGCGCCCACGACCGCCGTGCCACGGCGCCGCGTCATTTGGGACGAGGTCCCGTCACTTGGGGCACTTGCCCCCGATGCAGACCGGCTCCAGAGCCGAGGGGATCTCTCCGCTCGCCTTGGCGATCAGCTTCGCCGGCTTCGTCAGCGTCACCATCGTGGTGCCGCCGGCGTTGGTCGGTGCGCTCGCGCCCGTCACCTTCACCCCGGCCACCGGCTTCGCCTTGCCCTTTTCGTCGTAGGCGACGACCTTCACCTTGAACGGCTGCCCGGCCTTGGCCGTATTCGGCGCTTCCAGGCCCAGCTCGTCCGGGTAGGGATAGGACGGCGCCAGGTCCCAGAGCACTTCGTCGCCCGGCTTGATCTTCGCCGAATCGCCGCCGACCTGCAGCGACTTGTGGTTGACCTTCAGGTACCAGGACGCCTTGCCCTTGACCACGCTCGAGCCGATCCCGCAGAGCGCGATGCCGAAGTCGAAGTGGTCGCTGATCAGCAGCGGGCTCAGCGCCGGCGTGGTCTTGGCGGCGTGGGCGAGCAGGCCCATCGCAGTGTTGCCCTTGATCGTCACCGCTTTGCCGCTGCCGCCGGTGCCGGCGCCGAAGCAGTCCGCCTTGGGGCTGGTCTTGACCGACGTATCGGCGGTGGAGACGGTCTTTTCGGCGAGCACCTTGCCGCCGGCGCCGACCACGCGCAGGTCGGCCGAGAAGCCCTTGGCCATAGCGCCCGCGGCAAACGCGAGGGTGAGAGAGATAGCCAGCGCGCACACGGCCGCCAGCCGGAACGGGATGATTCTTGGCATTTACGCCACCCTTTCCTCGAGGGTTGAATTGGCTAGGCCGGGGACAGGTCTCCTGGCTTCCGGGATCAGGGAGCTCGCACCTTCCCAGGGACTCTGTGTCGTCCCCAGTGGTCGACGCCGGCGGCGCCCACGAGCTCCTCCACCCGGTCACAGTGGCGGGACCACGCCGGACTTGCACCGGACTTCCCTTGACCACCGACCGATATGGATATGTAACGGAGCGAGTCTATCCCGCCTGCGGCGCGTCGGGGCGGCGCGTCAGGGTATGGGCCGATGGCGCGACCCCGCCCCCACCATCCCGGCCGCCACACGCACTGGCGGCTGGCGCGGCACCGGCGCCGGCTGCTGCGGGCCGGCGGCCTGGCGGCGCTGCTGGCGGTGGTCGGCCCCGGCGTCCTCGCCGGCCTCTCCGACGACGACCCGGCCGGCATCACCACCTACTCGATCCTCGGCGCCCGCTACGGCTATGAGCTGCTCTGGGTGCTGGCGCTCTCGACCGCGGCGCTGATCGTCTTCCACGAGGTCGGGGTGCGACTCGGCGTCGTCACCGGCAAGGGATTGCTGACGCTGGTCCGCGAGCGCTTCGGCGGGCGCTCGGCGGCGCTGGTCGCGGGGGCGCTGATCGTCGCCAACACCGGGACGATGTGCGCGGAGCTGGCCGGGGTCGCGGCCGGCTCCGACCTGCTGTTCGGGATCAGCCGCTACGTCAGCGTGCCGCTGGCGGCGATCGGCATCTCGATCCTCGTCCTGCGCGAGAGCTTCCACCGGGTCGAGCACCTGCTGCTGGCGCTGAGCTCGGTCTTCGTCGCCTACGTCGTCGCCGGGATCCTCGCCCACCCCGACTGGGGCGCGGCGGCGCACGGGCTGGTGGTGCCGAGCATCCCGCTCAACCGCGACGCGCTGCTGGTCGCGGTGGCGACGCTGGGGACGACGCTCGCGCCCTGGGGGCTCGCCTTCATCCAGTCCTACGCGGTCGACAAGCGGCTCGGGGTGAAGGACCTGCGCTACGAGCGGGTCGACGTGATCGTCGGCGCGGCCCTGACCGGGGTGATCGGCTTCTTCGTCGTCGTCGCCTGCGCCGCGACCCTGCACGTCCAGGGCATCGACGTCAACGACGCCAGCGACGCGGCGCGGGCGCTGGAACCGCTCGCCGGCAACGCCGCCGCGACCCTCTTCGGCCTCGGCTTCCTCGGCGCGGCGCTACTGGCCGCGGCGATCGTCCCGCTCTCCACCGCCTACTCGATCTCCGAGGCGCTCGGCCGCCGCGCCGACCTCGACGACAGCTTCGCCGAGGCCCGCACCTTCTACCTCGCCTTCGCCGCCGTCGCCGTGCTGGCCACCGTCCTCGTCCTCATCCCCGGCGCCCCCCTGATCCAGATCCTCTTCCTCAGCCAGGCCCTCAACGCCGTCCTGCTCCTGGTCCTCCTCCCCTTCATCCGCTCCCTCGCCAAGGACCGCGAGCTGATGGGCGAGAACGCCCTCGGCCGCTTCGACCGCGCCTCGACCGCGATCGCCCTGGCCCTGGTCGCGATCTCGGTGATCGCGCTGGGCGTGCTGGCGGTGGCTTGAGCGCCGCCAGCCGTCGCACTCAGGAGTGGGAATCGAAGCTCTGCTGGATGCAACCCACTTCCCGGATGCAGTAGTCCGAGCCGAAGCCGGGGCCGGCCAGGGGAACGGGGTCGATGCCGGGGAACTGGACCGTCAGGTCGCCTTCCCAGGTGAAGACCGATTCGGGGGTGCGGGAGAGCCGGCCGGTGCCGGCAAACGGAGCGGGCGGTGAGACGGCCAGGCGTTCGGGGTGAGCGTCGGCGAAGGTGGAGGCGGGCGCGGCGATCGTCGCGTGCCTGTAGATGAAGAGCTTCGGCTGCATGGAGACGATTTCACCGGCGTCGGCGGAGTAGAGGACTTCGCCGCCCTCGATTGCGCCGGGCGGGTATTTCCTCACCAGGAGATACACCCCTTCCCTTTGGGCCGAGAACTTGCTGGTCCAGGTTTCGTGAGTAGGAGGAGGCGGCTCCGGTTGCGCGGCGGCGGCGCTGCAGCGCCAGCTCGTCGCTTCTTCGATTTCCGCGTTGGCTTCGTGCGCTTCGACCCGGGTGTACCCCCGTTCGCCGATGAACCTGATCGTGCCGCGGACCACGCCGTGCTGAACCGCCGGGCGGCGGCCCTTGCAGCCGGGGGGCGAGGGATGGCGGAGCGGGCCGCGCGGGTAGAAGCGGACGGAGATCGCGATCAGTCCGGGCAGCTTCGCCCGCACGCGATCGGGAGCGGCGAGGAGGTCCCGGGTCACGTATTCGGTGACGAGCTCTTCGCCTTCACTCGTCGTCTTCACCATCACGTGCTGCCTGCTCCCCGAGGCGATGAGGATCGAGTAGCCGTTCGAGCCTTGGAGCTCGAAGCGGGTGGTCCGGATGATGGGCGGCCTCCTGAGAATCGAGGTACCGCTCCCGCCATTGGCACCTGCGCTCGCGGGGAGGCAGGCGAGGGCGACGAGGGCGAGCGCCGATGCCGCGGCTCCTCGCCGCCTCATCGGGCCATCCACCATGGGCGCGCCGGCCTCTCGTCGTATTCCGGTTCGGCTTTGAAGAAATCGCAGCCCTTGCGGTGTCCCAGCGGACTGAGGACACAGAGGCGGGCATGGAACCCGGGGCCGGTGAGTGGCAGTCTCAGACCGGCGAGGTCGATGCCGAGGTTGCCGCTCCAGGCACCGGCATGCGCTGAGGTCTCCCGGTAGCGGGCTTCGCCGTAGAACGGTGCCGGCGGCGCCAGCGTCGCGGTGGCCGGGTGCTGGCCCGGCAGGCTGGTCAGCAGCGCCCCCTGCGGCGTCTCGGCAAGGGCGTAGCGACCGATCGCCATCGCGCCCCTCGATTCGAACGACTCGAACCTGAGCTCGGCGCCCGGCGGCGCCCCGTTGCGGTGCCCCGCCACGATCCCGGTGAAGCGTCCATGCCTGCGGGCGGAGGCGTAGAGGAGGGCGATGTTGCCGTCGGTGGGGAAGAAGGAGCTCAGCACCACGTAGGGCTGCAAGCGATGCGTTGGCAGGTGGAACGCCTTTCCCTTTTCGCATACGAGGGGGAAGGAGCGTTCGAGCTGACCGGTTCCCCCCGGGAGCGTGAAATCAAGGTAGTGGTGCTCACCATGAAAGGTGACATGGCCGTCGAACCATCCGTGTTCGGTGACCGTGGACGGTCCTTCGCACCCGCTTCGCACCCCTTCGTCCTGCACGTCTCCATTCGGGCGGAAACGCAGGGAAAAGCTGCCCAGCGAGCCGAACCGCGCCCGAACCGTTTCATCCACGGATCCACGCGTATGCACGGCGTACAACGCCAAGGACACCGTTCCCTTTTCTCCCCTCCGGTCGATTCTGACCAGCTCGAGGATCGCGACGCCATTGGTGGCCATGAAGAGGTAACCCCGATAGCCCTCCCTCTTCCCCAGACGAACCACTCCAGAAGCGTAAGCCGGCTGCACTTCGAACTTGCCACCTCGCCGCAGCTTCGCTTGCGCCTGCGCCGTGCCCGCCGCTGCGACCAGTATCACCACGATCGCGAGACCGATCCCCAGGCGCCTTCTCCCCATGGGCGAAGACTAACCCGTACCCAGTTCGATGTCCTGGCTGATGTAGCCCGCGCATTGTGCAGTGGGGGTCATAGGTCGCGAGCCTATCCACGAGACCTCCGGCGGACTTGTCAGACAGCGCCGTTGACCTTGTCTGCGTCGCACGCGAGGGAGGTGGTGGGCTCGACGGCCCAGGCCTCGAGCTCGGGTGACGCGGCGATCGCCTCGATCAGCTCGGCGCTGCCGCCAACGAGGGTTGAGTCGAAGTCGACCTCGCTGGCGACCAGCCAGGAATGGTCTGCAGGCCAGATCAGGTTGGGTGCATCACGGCGCCACCACTCAACCGGGTCACGCTTCGGGGGCGGTCCCTCCCCCTTCCATGCAAACGAGACCGTCACGCTTCCGCCCGAGCGAGACCGGTCGCGGCCAACCTGATCGACGGCGGAGAGCGGTCCGGCGACCACGATGTGGTCGCGGCCCACGGGAAGGTGGAGAAACGGCTTCAGTTCCTCGGGTGAGAAGGCCTCCTCCCACCTTTGAATCGTGCAGAGGCCGAAGAGGCAGTGATCGGGGTCAGCGGTGCGAGCGGCGAGGATCTCGCACAGCGCATCGAGCTCGTCGAGCTCCATATCGCCGATGCCCGGCTCGCTACCCCTCCATTTGGAGTCGGTGACCGCACAAGGGTCCGGCGATCCCGTGATTGCATGCCACTGCATTTCCCCATGGGCGGTCGTGCCGAAGATCTCTGCCACCTCTGCCCACCTGACCGACCGTCCCTCCGGGTCATGCGCCGGATGCAAGATCCGCGCATAGGCCTCGAAGCCCTTCGGCACCTGCAGCGTCACCGCACCGAACTCGCCGCCCAGTCTCGGTTCGATCCAGGCCCCGGCCGCGGCGCCGTCGACCATCTTCAAGTCATCGCCGAGCACGGGCGCAAATCTAGTCACACCCCCAGCGCCAAATCCAGCGCCAGCATCACCGCGGCGCCGGCGAGGAGGCCGGCGGTGGGGCCTAGGCGGTGGCGGTCGGCGTAGGCCTGGGGGAGCATCTCGGCGGCGATCAGGCTCAGCATCGCGCCGGCGGCGAAGGCGAAGGAGAAGGGCAGCAGGGCGCTCACCTCTTCGACCGCGAGGTAGGCGATCAGGGCGCCGATCGGCTGCGGGGCGCTGGTCCCCACGGCCGCCCAGAACTGACGGGCGCGGCCGAAGCCGGCGGCCTCCATCGGGATCGCGACGCTGGTCCCCTCGGGGACGTTCTGGATCGCGATCGCGACGATGACGAAGAGGCCGAGCCCGGCCCGGTCGGATGCGTAGGCGGTGCCGACCGCCAGGCCCTCCGGGAAGCTATGGACGAAGAGGACCGCGAAGACGAGCGCCGAGGTGCGCGCGCCCGGCCCGCGCCGGCCCATGAAGGCGGCCTCGGGCCGCAGCCGCCGCCGCGCCACCCCGAGCAGGACGCCGCCGACGAACAGCCCCGCCACGACGTCGAGCGCCGACCCTTCTTCGACCGCGGGGATCAGCAGCCCGGCGATCGAGGCGACCCCCATCACCCCCGCTGCGATCCCCAGCAGGAACGGGGTCAGCGCCGCCGCCCGCGTCCCCAGCAGCCAGACCGGGATCGCGCCCAGGCCGGTCGCCAGCGCCGTCCCGCAGGCGGCGAGGAAGAGGACGAGCAGATCCGGCATCGACCGGACGCTAGCGGCGGCGGTGGCCAGCTTCGCGCTCACCCGCTTTTGTGATCTGCACCAGCACTGCGATTGCGGCCAGTAAGCAGACTTGGCGCATTAGCGCCACAATGTCACCCGGACCCCTTGGATCTTCCCTATTACTCGGGTACGCTTGGTTTTTTTGGCTATGCCTGTTTTACCTGGTGGGAGCGCCGATGCTTATGAATCCGCTGTCGGATGCGGAGCGGGAATTCAAGAACCACGAACGGGAGCTTTGGGAGCAGCTGCTGGCTCGACTTCAGAGCACTGCGCCGCCGGAGGCGACGGTCAAGGAAGCGATCGAAGCGCTGCGGAGCGCGACTGACGACCCGGGGATCGAAGAGCTGATCTCGCGGGTGCTCTCGATTGCGGAGATGGGCGGCGGCACCTTCCTCAGGGAGAAGCTCGACACGCCGATGCCGCCGCCCCAGGGCGAACCGGTCTACCAGCTCGCCGACCAGCCGACGAAGTCGATCGTCCAGGAGGAAATCCGCCTCATGGACCTGCTCCGCCGCGAAATCGACGCCCGCATCGGCACCGAGCTCGAGGGCGAGGAGCGCCGCAACCGGATCCACCAGCTGCTCGACGAAGACGAGCGCCTCGCTGCCCTGGCCGAGCGCCTCGACAAGCTCAGCCGCTCCCACGACGAGTCCGTGATGCTCGGCCTCGCGCGCCTGACCGAAGAAGAAGCCGAAGCCGAAGAAGAAGAGCTCTGAGCCAGGGCCGACCGCCGGCCCCGCTCAATCCCGATCCGAGCCCCGCCGCCATTCGTCCCGCCAGCGGTTCGACTGCGCGTTGGCCCCAGCGCCGCTCCCGCCAGGCCAGGAACCAGCGCGTGAGACGACCCCGCGCTCACCGCGGTGGAGTCCAGTTGCGCCGGTCCGTCTTCGGCTCGTGCCAGAAGAGGCCGGCCTCGTAGAACCACAGCTCGAGCCCCAGGCCGCCGACGACCCAACCCACGGCGATCACGATCTCCCACCAGCTCATCGGCTGAGAATATCTCCCACTCACTCTTTTCGCCTGTCATGGGGCGCTCGAATCTTTGACGAACTCGGGTGTTAGATATCTGTCCAGGGGGTGGATTTCGGGGGTAGGGTGCCGCCACTTTCAGTTGCTCCACCGGATGGTGGGGCCTCGTCCATTTCAAATCGGAAAAGGAGATTTCGATGAGTAGGGGACTTCGCCGGCAGGGGCCGGCGCTGGTGGTTGCCGTGTTGGCGCTGGTCGCTGCGCTCGGTGGCACCGTGTACGCAGCCGGGAAGATCAACGGGCACTCGGTGAAGGTGAAGTCGCTGCCGGGGAACCGGCTGGCGCTGGCCTCGGTGCCGGGCAACCGGCTGAAGCCCGGGGCGATCAAGGGGGCGCAACTGGCGCCGGGGTCGGTGACCGGGGTGCAGGTCGACGTCTCGACGCTGGGCCAGGTGCCCTCGGCCGCACACGCGGACACGGCGCAGTCGGCCCAGGACGCCGGCACGGCGCAGAAAGCCGTCAGCGCCGAAGACGCCGAACGGGTGGGCGGCTTCGAAGCCGGCTGCGGCGCCGGCACCCGCTACTTCGCCGGAGCCTGCTGGCAGGTGCTCGAAAGCGGAGCGGCGATGACCGCTCCCGCCGCGGCCGCCTCCTGCGCGGCGCAGGACGGCGAGCTGCCGGACGCGCTCTCGCTGGCGGCGTTCTCGCAGCAGCCGGGGATCTCGCTGGCGTCTGGGGACGAGTGGAGTGGAGATATCCCGGTGATGAGTGGGGAAAATCTCTACGGAGTGGCAACGGTGTCTTCAGAAGGCGAAGTCAAATCCGCTCTCTCCACCGCCACCAAGAAGTTCCGCTGCGTCCTCCCCCTCCTCCACTAACCCAGCAGCCCACCACACACCACACCACGCGGGGCGGCCACGGCGCCGCCCCGCCCTCTCCCCTCTCTATCCTCGGCGCCGATGCGCCTCCGCCTCTCCCTCGCCCTCGCGACCGCCGCCCTCGCCCTCGCCCTCACCCCGGCCGGCGCCGGTGCCGCCGCCCGCACCCACGCGCCCGCGGCTCCCTCCCCCACCCCCGCCTCCGAACGCGCCGCCACCGCGCGCGTGCTGCGCTACTGGACCCCCACCCGCATGCGCAGCGCCCGCCCACTCGACCTCGTCGTCGACGGCAGCGGCCGGGCGCGGCGGCGGGCCGGCCATCCCGCCCCCCTCGCCAGCGCCAGCTTCCTCGCCGTGGAAACGCCGGAAGCGCCGCCCTACTCGGTCAACGGCCGCATCTTCGTCAAACAGGGGAACCTGCGCGGCACCTGCTCGGGGACGGCGATCGACAGCCCCACCCGGCAGCTGGTCCTGACCGCCGGCCACTGCGTCAACAGCGGCCACGCGGGCGGGCACACCGTCTGGTCCCAGTACCTGGAGTTCGTCCCCGCCTACAACGGCGGCCGCGCGCCCTTCGGCGCCTTCGTCGCCAGGCGCGACCATGTCTACTCGCTGCCGCAGTGGAGCAAGGGCGGCAACCCGGACTTCGACCTCGGCGCCTTCCTCACCCACCCCAACCACCACGGCGAAGACGTCGCCGACGCGGTCGGCGGCGGCGCCACGATCGCCCTCGGCCTCAGCCGCCACCAGCGCTTCCGCAGCTTCGGCTACCCCGGCAACGTCCGGCGGATGCAGACCTGCAACTCCCCCTACGCCGGCGAGGACCCACTCAGCTTCCCCCTCGCCGGCCCGCCGACCATGGCGATCCGCTGCCACTGGGCCCCCGGCGCCAGCGGCGGCGCCTGGCTGATCGGCGAAGGCACCGAAATCGACGGCCTCACCTCCTACCTGCACCTGGGCAACCGCTCCTACACCTACGGCCCCTACTTCTCGGCGGAAAACGTGGGCAAGCTGGTGCGGGGCCTCTAGGGCCGCGGTAGGGTTGGCCTCGAGATGCGGTTGGGACGCAGATGGCTAGGGGTGGTGCTGGCAGGATGCTGCGCCTGCGCCGTGCTCGCTCCCTCTGCCTGGGGATGGGAATACGTCACGGGACCACCCAAAACCGAAACCGTGCACTGGCAGCTCGCCTCTTTCGCCGCGAAGCCACCACCACCCCCCGGCAAGCGCTCGGTTTGGATCGAGGTTTCAACTGGCTACTGCGTCGGCGAAGAACCGCCCTCCATCCATCGCGTCAAGATCGTCGAAAGACCCCGCCACCGCTCGATCATCACCGCCTTCCTGAGGTTTCCGGCCCCCGTCGAAGTCTCGGGCAATGTCGAAGCCGGCGAACCCGTACCGGCCTGCGCCGGGGTCGGCCTGAGCCTCTTCCGCCTGGTCAAGCTGCGCCGGCCGAAGCAGGACCTGACGCTCTTCGACGGATCCTTCTCCCCACCCCGCAAAGTCCACAGCTTTAAGCCGTAGGAGGGGGGAGAATCCAGCCCGCTCGATTCCTTGTTGAGAGGATGCGGCGCTGGTTCCGAAACCTCGGCTTCCCGATCCTGGTCCTTGCGGCCCTGGTGGCCTCCGGCTATCTCGCGGCGACGGCGCGCGACCCAGACCCAGTCCCGTCCTTCGCGCTGCAGGCAGCGGCGGTGTACCGACTGGAGGTCGGCGGGGCCTGCTTCGCGGCGTTCTATCTGGCCGCGATGGCC
Organism: Solirubrobacterales bacterium; assembly: GCA_036278095.1. Classification (GTDB taxonomy): domain Bacteria; phylum Actinomycetota; class Thermoleophilia; order Solirubrobacterales; family 70-9; genus VAYN01. The sequence continues at coordinate 18,904 of DASULS010000041.1, forward strand.
TTGGCGCTGGCGCTCGATGGCCGAGGTTTCGCGGAGCTGGGGACGCGGGGGCTGCGAGCAGCTGAGGTCGTGCGCTCGACCAACGAGCAAGAGGTGAGCCTGTCGGAGCAGACGAAGCTCAATCTCGAAATGGAAGAGAAGCTGGACGAAACCAATGCCGCGCTTGAAGACACCGTCCAGGCAATGAGGGAGCAAGAAGAGCGCCTTGCGGTTCTAGAAGAAGAAAGGTAATGTTTTAGCTACATGGGGATGCGAAGGGGACATGAGGTCACGCCAGACGAAGAAGCTTTCTTCCAGCGCCACCCCGAGTTGGGGAAGTCGATGGAAAAGCTGCGCGACGAGGAGAGCTGGAAGCGAATGAAGGAACGACGCCTAAAAATAGAAATGCACCTCGAAAACTCCCGCAGGATCCTCGACGAGCTGAAGCGCTCGCTTTACTAGCTCGCCTCGGCCTCGAGCAACCTGCGGTAGTAGCGGTAGTCGCGGCGGTCGGGGCGGAGGTTGCAGGCGAGGGCGAGGTGGTGGCGGGCGCGGCGCTTTTGGCCGGTCTTGCTGAGGGCGCGGCCGAGGCAGAAGTGGGCGAAGTCGTTGACCGGGTGGGACTCGACGACGGCCTCGAACTCGGTCGCGGCGGGGGCGAAGCGGCCGGAGCGGAAGTAGGCGCGGCCGAGCGCCTCGCGGACCGAGCTCTTCTCCGGCGCCCGGCGGGCGGCCTCGGCCAGGGGCGCGGTCGCGTGCTCGAAATCGCCGTCCTCGAGCAGCTCGAGGCCGCGGCGGTAGAGCGTGTAGGTGGGCTCGGCGGTTCCCTCGCTGGGCATCTGACAAGTGTAGGAGGCGACGCAGGCCGCCCTTTCACCGAGACCGCGAAAACTCGTGCTATAGGCGAGTTTTTGCGGTTTCGCGAGCAAAAGAGCGATTTAGCAGGCCAAAAGGGTCCGCCTGCTACCGTAGGTGAACGGGTTCGGCAGCTCTCAGTCTCCGCCGTCCCGTCTTTTGAATGAGCACTGCTACTGCGAAAAAGTGGACCTGCGACGAATGCGGGGTCTCGGTCAGCCGCCTCGGCGGTGAGAAAGTCCAGCTGCCCGAGAGCTGGGCGAGCGGCAAGGAAGGGACCTTCTGCCTGCTCTGCCGGCGCGAGCGCGCGGCGCAGGCGGCGCTGGCCAAGGCGCCAAAGGACTGCGGCCTCGAAGACCGGGCGAAACTGCGGCGCGCGGCCCTGGTCGAGTTCGAGGTCCGCCGCCGCCCCGGTCACGGCAACGGCGAGATCGCCAAAGCCTGTCGCGCCTCCGTCGCCGCCGTCGTCGCGGCGCGCAAACGGCTGAAGATTCCGGCCCCGAACTAGGCGTTTCGTAGAGGTAACTTCAAGTTCCTTTGCCATCCCGGTGCTTTGCGTACTAGGGTGGTAGGTGGGGCGTCTGGCACCAGGGGTCTGGGCGCCCCTCTTCCTTCACAGCCGGGTTTGCTGAGCGAGGCTCGCCAGCAGGCCGTCCATCCCGCTCTCGGCGTGGATGCGGCGCTGGCGATCGGCGCCGTTGCCCTCCGCCACGATCCGCTCGATCTCCTCCAGCGCCTCCTCGCCGCCGAGGTCCTTGGCGTAGGGACGCGCCTCGGCGAGCGTGGCCTGGGCCGCCTCTCGCGCCGGCGCCGCGGTGCCCTCGTCGATCATCAGCCGCGCCTCCAGCCCGTAGCGCTCGGCCTGGAAGTAGGACTCCTCGATCGCCTCGCGGGTCAGGCCGGGAGCGCCGGGGCGGTCGATCTCCTTCGCCGCCAGGGCCTGGATCAGGGCAGCGACGGCGACGTTCACCTGCGGTCGCGCCGCCACGTCCATCCCCCGCACCTCGACCGTGCCGAGCTTGGGATGCGGGCGCACGTCCCACCAGATGTAGGTGTAGTCGCTGACCCCGGCGGCGGCGATCAGCTGGTCGGCGACGCGGAGGAAGTCCTCGTAGTCGCGGAAGGCGCGCGGCAACTCGAAGCGCGGGTAGGCGCGGACGGCCGCGGCGCGGGCGCTGGCGAGGCCGGTGTCGGCGCCGTCGCGGAAAGGCGAGTTGGCGGTCAGCGCCGCCAGCAGCGGCAGGTGGTGGCGCAGCGCGTTGGCAACCGCGATCGCGGTTTCGGGATCGGGCACGCCGACGTGGACGTGCAGCCCGCAGGGTGGCGTCGCCAGCAAGCTCGCCAGGTCCTTCTTGACGGACTCGTAGCGCGCCTTCTCGACCAGGGCCGGGTCGCCGCTCTGCGCCGGGTAGAGGCCGGAGCCCATCAGGCGCGCCCCGGCGCCGGCGACCGCCCGCCGCACCTCGGTCAGCTCCCGCGCCGCCTGCGCGGCGTCGAGGCAGACGCCCGTCTTCAGCTCGATCTGGGTGGCGAAGATCTCGGTCGAGACGCGGGCGCGGTGGTCGGAGTCGACCCGCTCCAGCACCGCCTCGCCCTCGGCGAGGAGGCCGCAGTCGGGATCGACCAGCAGCAGCTCCTCCTCGACCCCGATCGTCAGCGGCGGCGAGGAGCCGAAGCGGTGCCCGCGGCGACCGGCGTCGCTCTCGGTTTTAGACGAGGTTCCCATTGCGTCCCGTGTGGGACGAGCTACCCGCGGCTTTCGCCGGCCTAAACGCGCCACCGGGTGACGCGCCCCGGGCCTATCGGCGAAGGTGAAAATGGATGCGTTGGAAGGGAAAGCTCGACGTCCTCGGGGAACCGGCTTACCGGCGGCTCTTCCTCGGCCGCACGACCTCACTGGTCGGCGACGGGGTGGCGCCGGTGGCCCTCGCCTTCGCGGTGCTGGACCTGACTGGGTCGGCGACCGACCTGGGAATCGTCCTCGCCGTCCACAGCCTGGTGCTGATCGCGCTGGTGCTGGCCGGCGGCGTCTGGGCCGACCGGATCTCGCCGCGGCGGGCGATGCTGTGGGCCGACGCGACCCGGACCGTCTCGATGGGCCTGATCGCGGCCCTGCTGCTGGCGGGGGTGGCCGAGATCTGGGAGCTGGCGCTGCTCTACGCGATCGACGGCGCCGCCACGGCGCTCTTCAACCCCGCCTCGAACGCGATCGTGCCGCAGATCGTCCCCGGCCGGCGCCTGCAGGAAGCCAACGCCCTGCTCAACTTCTCGCGCTGGGCGGGCAAGGTGGCCGGCCCGGCGCTGGCCGGCGTGCTGCTGGCGCTGGGCTCGCCGGGGACGGCGCTCGGCGTCGATGCCGCGACCTTCGCGGTCAGCGCCGCCTGCCTCTGGGGCGTGCGGGCGCCGGGCGTCCGCGGCGAGGAGGAAGGCGAGTCGTTCGTCGCCGAGCTGCGCCACGGCTGGAGAGAGTTCTCGAGCCGCAGCTGGATGGTCGCGGTGATCGCCGGGGCGGCGCTCAGCAACGCGATCTTCTTCCCGATCTTCCAGGTGCTGGGGCCGACCGTCGCCAGGCAATCGCTCGGCGGCTCCAGCGCCTGGGCGCTGATTGCCGCGCTCTGGGGCGTCGGCGGGCTGGTCGGCGGCTTCATCGCCCTCGCGATCCGCCCGCGCCGGCCGCTGCTGGTCAGCGAGGGGTTCATCGTCATCTTCGCCCTGCCGGTGGTCCTGCTGGCGATCCCTGCCCAGACCGCCGTGATCGCCGCCGGCGCCCTCGTCGGCGGCAGCACCGTCAGCCTCGCCGAGATCCTCTACGAGACGACCGCCGCCCAGAACATCCCGCCCGAGTCCCTCGGCCGCGTCGTCGCCTACGACTGGTTCGGCTCCCTTGCCCTGGAGCCGCTGACCCTGGCCCTGGTCGGCCCCATCGCCGCCGGCATCGGCATCTCCACCACCCTCTGGCTCGGCGCCGCCGCGATGACCGTCTGCCAGCTCTGCGTCCTCCTCGTCCCCAGCGTGCGACGGCTGGAAGCCAAGATCGAGCCCGGCACCCCACCCCCACCGCCAAGGCCGATCGAGGCTGGCGACTGAACGAAGTTGCGATTCGCCACCTATGAGGGGGCGAATCGCAGGCTCGACAGAAGTGCGCCCGTCATTTGTACCGCTATCCGGAACAAATGACGGGAACACCCCTGCGACTCGGCGGCCTACATCGTGCGCAGCACGGCTTCGGCGGCGTTGAAGCCGTTGATGCCGTGGGCGCCGGCGCCGGGGGGGGTGGCGGCGGAGCAGATGAAGAGGCCGGGGGTGCCGGTGGCGTAGGGGACGGCGCTGATGCGGGGGCGGATTAGCGTTTGGAGGGGGGTGTTGGCGCCGGTGAGGATGTCGCCGCCGATGAAGTTGGGGTTGGCGGCCTCGATCTCGGCGGGGCCGGAGGCGGTGCGGGCGACGATGCGCTCGCGCAGGCCCGGGGCGAAGCGCTCGATCTGGTTGAGGATCGTCTCGCTGGCGTCGCCCGTGTAGCCGTTGGGGACGTGGGCATAGGTCCAGACCGGGTGCAGGTCGCCCTGGGAGCGCTGGGGGTCGGCAAGGTACTGCTGGCCGACGAGGACGAAGGGGCGCTCGGGCATGCGGCCGCGGTGGATCTCGCGTTCGCAGTGGGCGATCTCCTCGAAGCTGCCGCCGACGTGGACGGTGCCGGCGCGGCGCGCGGGCTCATACGTCCACGGCACTCCCCCCTCCACCGCGAGGTCGAGCTTGAAGGCGCCGGGCCCGTGCTTGAAGCGACGGTAGGCGCGGGCGGTCCGGCGCGGCAGCCGCTCTCCCGCCAGCTCCAGCACCCCGCGCGGCGCCAGGTCGCAGACGACGGCGTCGGCCGCCGGCAGCTCGGCCAGCGAGCGCACCCGCCGGCCGGTCTCGATCGTGCCGCCGTGCTCTCGGATCACCGCCGCCCAGGCCTCGGCGATCGCCATCGAGCCGCCCTTCGCCGCCGGCCAGCCGTAGGCGTGGCCGGCGGTCGTCAGCGCCATCCCGACCGAGGAGCTGAAGGGCAGGTTCAGCGGCGCATAGGCGTGGGCGGCGATGCCGCCGAAGAGCGCCGCCGCCTCCGGGCTCCCCAGCCCCTTCGCCAGCACGCTCGCCGGCATCGCCGCCGGCAGCCCGAAGCGCGCCAGCCGCAGCGGGTGGCGCGGGAAGTGGACGAGCGGGTGGTAGATGTCCTCGGTCAGCGCGTCGTAGCCACGAGCCGGCCGGCCGAAGACGCGCCGCCAGCGCGCGCCGCTCTCCCCCAGCCCCGCGGCCGTCGCCTCGATCGAGCGCAGCATCGAGGTGCCGCCGCCCCCGTCCAGCGGGTGCGCCAGATCGACCTCCGGCCAGGCCCACTCGAGCCCGTACCGCTCCAGCTCCAGCCCGGCGACCGCCGGCGAGGAGACCGCCATCGGGTGGGTGGCGCTGCACTCGTCGTGCAGAAGCCCGGGGACGGTCAGCTCCGAGGTGCGGGTGCCGCCGCCGATCCGCTCCGCTGCCTCGATCACCGTCACCTCGACCCCCCGGCTGGCCAGCGTCGCCGCGCAGGCGAGCCCGTTGGGGCCGGACCCGACGACTATCGCGCTGCTCATGCCGTGGTCACCGGGAACGGCTCGTCGCCCAGCCACGGCTGGCGCCCGCACATGTCGGCGACGTCGACGTAGCCCTCCTCGACCAGCCCCTCGGCCGCGTCCCAGATCCGGTAGCGCTGGCGCTGCACGTGCGCCGGCTGCGACTCCAGCGTCACCACCCGCAGCTCCCCGGGCGCGAATCGGCAGCGCTCCTGCACCGCCGCCAGCAGCCGCTGGTCGTGGAAGTGCCCGTCGCCGAAGTTGTAGCCGAGGACGACGCCGGCGACGAGCTCTCCCTCGCGCACGTCGTAGTCGTCGACGTTCTCCACCGCCCGCGCCGTCAGCCCGTTCAGCGCCCGCCCGTGCGAGTGCATCGAGCGGAAGGCGAGCCCTTTGTAGAGGAGGACGTCGATCATCCCCGGCTCGTAGAACTTGCGCAGCTGCTCGCCGACGATCGGCGCCGACTTCACGACCCGGCGGTCGAGCTTCGCCTCCGCCCCGGTGTCGCGCCGGAAGAGCCACTGGCTGGTCGCCCAGTTGCCGGCGTAGTAGCGCATCGAGGGCAGGAAGGAGACGAGGTCGGGGCGGAAGTTCCCCAGCACCGGCAGGCCGACGCAGGTCAGCGCCAGGATCGCCAGCAGCAGCGGATCGTCGACGCTCGCCCAGGGCACGCTGCCGTAATGGCCGAAGAGGAAGAGCAGGCCGAAGATCATGAACACGTTCCACTCCAGCGGCACCGCCAGCGGGAAGGTCGAGAAGATGTGGACGTGGAAGATCACCATCCCGGCGACGGCGAGCGTCTGCAGCCAGCCGCCGTTGGTGACCAGCAGGAGCAGCGGCAGGGTGAACTCCATCACCGTCCCCAGGTGCGCGGCCGCCGCGCCCATCGGCGAGGGCAGCAGGTTCTCGGGGTGGTCGGTGTAGAGGCGGCGCTTCATCGTCCGCGAGCGGTTCCAGGGCGTGTTGCTGATCATCACCGTCACCACGAAGGGGAAGTGGCGGTTGAGCTTCGAGGAGGCGGCGCCCCACCAGATGCAGAAGAAGACCAGCGAGGCGGCGATCACCAGGTTGGTCAGCGGGAAGAGGAAGATCAGCGAGAGGTTGCCGTAGATCTCCGCCCGCGCCGCCAGGAACGGCACCTTGTCGCGCAGCCCCAGCGTCCCCAGCACGGCCAGCAGCACCGCGACCGCGACCGGGTCGAGCCGCGCCGCCGTCCCATCGCCACCGAGCCACGAAGCGCTCCCGTCCACGCCCCCCGTCAACAGCAAAAACAGCGCCGCGCAGATCAGCCCTATATATAGAGCGACGTCGAGCCAGGTCCGCGTCGTCCCCCGCGTCCCCGGCACCCGCTCGGGCCAGGGCGGCAGCCGCGTCGTCCCCGGCCGCAACCAGTAGAGGAAGCCGCCGACCATCGGGCTGAAGCGCAGGGTCAGCGGCAGCGAGCCGGCGCCCAGCCCCAGCACCTCCCAGAGCATCGTCCAGATCACCGCCTTCTCGAAGACGATCGGCGCCGTCCACTCGGCCCAGCCGCTGGTCGCCTCGATCAGCAGGAAGCCGCCACCGGCGTAGACGAGGATCTTGAAGACGTAGAGGAAGTAGACGGCGACCGGGGTCCCGAACCCGTTCAGCGCCCAGTCCTGGGCCAGCGGCTTGATCCGCTGCAGGTGCGGCAGCCGCCGCCACTCGGCGACCTCAAACGGCGGCGGGGCGGGATCTAGCAGGCCCATGGGATTGGAGCATTCATTCGTCTAGTCGCCCGAGATTTGCGTAAAGTCGTTTTCCTCGATGCCGATGACTCTACGTCTTGTCTTCTGACTCGCCAACCCCGCTGCAACCAGTCTCCCGCCGCGCCCTCCAGCTCGCCGGCCTGCTCTCGCTGCTGCTGATCGCGGTCGTCCTCAACTCGCTCCTGCACGGCGGCAGCGACAGCCCGTTCAACCCGAACCCGGTCGCGGCGGCGGCGGAACACACGCAGGAAGTTCCCGGCATGCGGATGACCTTGTCGATGCGGATCAGCACGGAATCGGCGCCGCCGATAACGGTCAGCGGAGGCGGCGTCTACAACGGCGAAGAAAACCTCGGCCAGTTCACCTACCACCTGACCGACCCCCAGGGCGCACCGCAGCAATTCGACGCGGTGATGGGAGAAGGCGCCTTCTACTTCCGCTATCCCCAGCTCGCGAGCAAACTGCCCGAAGGCAAGGAATGGCTGAAGATCGAAGGACTGCCCGGGCAGAGCGACCTGAGCAAGCCCAGCGAAAGCCCGCAGAGCTCGCTGCAGATGCTGGCTGCCGCCGGCTCGGTCCAGCGCCTCGGCCAGGCGCGGGTCCGCGGCGTTCCCACCACCCGCTACCGCGTGACCATGACCGCCGCGGGCATCGTCGAAAACCTTCGCTCCCAGGGCAGAGACGAACTCGCCGAAGCGGTCGAAGCCAACCAGATGGCCGGGCCCATGCACGCGGAAGTCTTCATCGACCGCCACAAGCTGACGCGCAGGATGAACCTGACGTCGACCGTGATCGCTGACGGCAAGACCGTCACCACCGAGATGCACGCGGACCTCTTCGACTTCGGCATCCACCCGCACATCCAGCTACCCGACGACTCGCAGGTCTTCGACCTCGACGCCTCGCAGCTGGAAAAGCTGGGTCAGAGCAGCTAGCGCTCCGCGCCTGCCACCCTGGAGGGATGGCCTACCGGCGCATCTTCTCCACCCCCCATGTGCTCTCGCTCGCCGCCGCCTCGGTGGTCTCGCGGCTGCCGGTGGGGCTGCCGCTGACCCTGGCCCTGGGGCGGCGCGGCGACGCCCGCGCCGCGGTGCAGCAGGCCTAGGAGGTATTGGCGAAACCCCCGCACGCGCCTGGCGGCGGCGGACACTGCGCGGTGCTGCGTCCTCAGTCGGCCAAATAGCGCTGCTCATGACTATCCGGTTCGCTCAGGCTGCGGCCCAGGATCGCGCTTGGGGTGGCGTCGGCAGAACGCGCATCCGACTTTGTCCCCACTCCAGTGTGGTCAAAGTCGGATTCGGTGCCACCCGCGCGGACGCTGCTCGGTTCCTCGGCGGCCGGATCCACGCTCAACCTGACGGAACCGGATAGTCATG
>DASULS010000042.1:0-7748 GCA_036278095.1 Solirubrobacterales bacterium
CAGCGCCTCGACCCGCTCGCGCAGCTGGACCAGCGTGTAGCGCTTGTCGGACTGCTGGATGATCCCGGTGATCAGCTCGCCGACCCGGTCCTGGTACTCGTCGTACATCATCTGCCGCTCGGCCTCGCGGATCCGCTGCAGGATCACCTGCTTGGCGGTCTGCGCGGCGATCCGGCCGAAGTCGTCGGGGGTGACGTCGCGGGTGGAGATCTGGTCCTCGTAGGGAGCGATCATCTCCGGATCGAGCTCGGGCTCCTCGGGCTCTTTCATCTCGCCCGTCTCCGGGTCGATCTCCGGCTCCTCCTGCAACTCGGCCGCTTCGGCCAGCAGCTTCTCCTCCAGCTCCGGCGGCAGGATCAGTTCGAAGACCCGGAAGTCCCCGGTTTCGTGGTCGAGGTCGACGCGGGCGTATTTCGCCGCTTCGGGAGTCTTCTTGTAAGCCGAGAGGAGGGCGTCCTCGAGGGCGTCCATCAGCCGGTCGGCTGAGATGCCCTTCTCCTGCTCGAGCGCTTTGACGGCGTCGACGATCTCTTTGGTCACTGAGGGAACTCCTTGCTCTCGGATGCGGTGGCGGTGCGGTCGCGGTACTTGGGCCCGGGCGAGGAAACCTCGAGCGAATAATCGACCAGCAGGTGCTTCAGGTGGTGCGTGACCCGTTCGCACAGCGCCAGATCGACCCCGTCGGGGTGGTCGATGAAGAGGCGCAGCCCGTCGTTCCTGGGCTGCTCCAGCGCAACCAGCTCGACGTCTCCGTCCAGATCGGAAAGCTGCTGCTGAATCTCTTGCTCGAGGTCGGTCATGCCTGGGGTGTGGGCGTAAAAAAAGTGGGCCAGGCCCACTTCTCGACACGCATAGGGACAGAAAAGCTTGCAGCCAGTATAGCCCGCTCAGCCACTCGGCTGGGTGAGTTTCTCCCGCAAGCGGTCGACTTCGCCCAGGATCGCCTCCGCGATCTCGTCCTTGGAGGCGATCGGCACCTCGGTCTCGGCCTCGGCGCGGATCAGCGTCACCGCGTTGCGCTCGCTCTCGAACCCGATCTCCGGATCGGAGACGTCGTTGAGGACGATCATGTCGGCGCCCTTGCGGCGCAGCTTGCCGCGGGCGCGCCCGATCGCGTCGCCGCCGTGCTCGGCGGCGAAGCCGACGATCGTCTGCCCTTCGGCGCGCTGCGCCGCCAGCGAGGCGAGGATGTCCTCGGTCGGCTCCAGCGAGAGCTCCAGCGAGCCGGAGCGCTGCAGCTTGCCCGTCGCGGTCTCGGCGGCGCGGAAGTCGGCGGGGGCCGCGGCCATCAGCAGCACCTGGGTCCCCCCGAACTCAGCCTGGGCGACGGCGGCGAGCTGGGCTGCGGTCTCGACGTCGATCCGCCTCACCCCCGCCGGCGCCGGCAGCGCCACGTTGGCGGCGATCAGCGTCACCTCCGCCCCCCGCTTCGCCGCAGCCGCGGCGAGCGCGATCCCCATCCGGCCGCTGGAGCGGTTGCCGATGAAGCGGACCGGGTCGATCGGCTCGCGGGTGCCGCCGGCGGTGATCAGCACCCGCAGGCCGTCCCAGGGACGGTTGCCAGCCGGCAGCGCCGCCTCGACGCGGGCCAGCAGCTGCTCGGGGTCGGGCAGGCGCCCGCGCCCGTACTCGCCGCGTGAGGCCAGCTTGCCCTCGTCGGGCTCGATCACCTCCACCCCGCGCTCGCGCAGCGTCGCCAGGTTCGCCTGCGTCGCCGCGTCGGCGTACATGCGGTCGTTCATCGCCGGCGCCACCAGCCGCGGCGCCGTGCAGGCGAGGAAGGAGGTGGTGAGCATCGAGTCCGCCGCTCCGCTCGCCAGCTTGGCGACGGTGTTGGCCGAAGCCGGGGCGATCAGGTAGGCGTCGCAGCGTCCCGCCAGCTCGAGGTGGCCGATCGGGTCGTGCTCGGCGGCGGCTTCGCCCGGGAAGGCGCCGCGCATCGGGTCGCGCTCGAACTCGGAGATCAGCACCGGGGCGCCGACGATCCCCTCGAAGGAGGCGGCGCCGACAAACCGCGTCGCGGTCTCGGTCATCAGCACCCGCACCCCGTGGCCCGCGAGCGTCGCCAGTCGCGCCAGTTCCAGCGACTTGTAAGCGGCGATGCCGCCGCTGACGCCTAGGAGAAGACGGGCCATGCCCCGGTTTTAGACGACGCCCGCCTCGGGGGCGGGCGAAGCCCTAACTGCGGTACTCGTATTTCAGTTTGCCCTCGGCGAGCTCTTCGAGCGACATCGAGAGGTAATTCCTCTCGGCGTTGGTCTCGACCATCGGCGGTGGGTACTCGCCGAAGCCGCCCTCTCCGAGGTTGTGGAAGTAGCTGTTGATCTGACGAGCACGCTTGGCCGAAACGACGACAGCGGCGTAATGGGAGTCGGCGTGCTCGAGAAGCTTGTCTACGCGTGGTTTGATCATCGGCCGGCGAGTCTAGAGGATCACGCCGCCGGCGCTTCTTCGCCGAGCTCGCCGCGGACGATCGCGACCAGCTCGTCGGCGGCCCGCCCGAGGTCGTCGTTGACGACGCGATAGGCGAACTCGTCCTGGGCCGCCATCTCCTGCGCCGCCACTTCGAGCCTGGCGTCGATCGCCGCGGGAGAGTCGGTGCCGCGTCCGTCGAGCCGTTCGCGCAGGACCGCGGCGTCGGGCGGGGCGATGAAGACCTGGACCGACTCGCGCATCGCCGCCCGCACCTGTCGCGCCCCCTGCACCTCGATCTCCAGCACGACCGAATGGCCCTCGGAGAGGCGCCGCTCGACCTCGCTGCGCAGCGTCCCGTAGAGGTTGCCGCTGTAGGTGGCGAACTCGAGGAAGTCTTCGGCCGCGATCCGCTCGTCGAACTGCTCCGGTGTGAGGAAGTGGTAGTCGCGGCCGTTCACCTCTCCCTCCCGCGGCGCTCGGGTGGTGGCCGAGACCGAGAGCTCGAGGTTGGGGACGCGCGAGAGCAGCTCCTTGATCAGGGTCCCCTTGCCGACCCCCGAAGGCCCGGTGATGACGAAGACTTTGGCCATGCGGGCGCGGATCATGACCGCCGCAGCGGTCGGCTTAGCGACGGAGGTAGGAGATCAGCTCGGTGCGCTGGCGCTCGGAGAGGCCGCCGATCGTCTTCGACGGCGAGATCCGGCACTGGTTGAGGATGCGGTTGGTCTTGACGCGGCCGTACTTGGGGACGGCGAGGAGCATGTCGAAGACCTTCGCGGTGAGGACGTACTCCGGTGGATCCAGGAGGATTTTCTGAATGTTGGCCCGGCTCGCCTTCAGGTCCTTCTTCAATTTCGCCCGGGCGGTGCGGATGTCATTGGCTCGCTTCAGGGCCTCCATCCGCTGATCCAGCGATCGTTCCGGCGCCGCGAGCGAAGATTTGACGGGGGGGGCGGGCATGTGGGCGGCGAGTATAGCCGCGGTTTGTGAGCCTGCAAGGCAAGAGGCGCGATTTACCTAGAAATTCACCTCGACCTCTACTCGAGGTCTAGTGCTCGAACGGGCGAAGGCCTTCCCGACATCTTGGTTTCCAGCTCTTTTGCAATCCGCGATCCGGCCCGAGGGTCCCTGAAGCTCTCCGTCCCGACCGCCACCAGGCTCGCCCCCGCTGCCAGGAACTCGGCTGCGTCGGCGCTGCTGGAGATCCCTCCCATGCCGATCGCGGGCAGCTCGCAGGCCCCCCCCACCGCCCGCAGCTGCTGCAGCGCGATCGGCCGCACCGCCGGCCCCGAGAGGCCGCCGTGGCCGGCGGCGAGCGCCGGCTCCGCGGTGAGCGGATCGATCGCGCTCGCCTTCAGCGTGTTGATCAGCGAGACCGCGTCGGCTCCGCCCGCTTCGGCGCCGACGGCGACGGAGCCCGGGTCGGCGACGTTCGGCGTCAGCTTCACGATCAGCGGCTTCGCGGTCAGAGGCCGCAGCGTTTCCAAAAGCGCCTCGGTCTCGGCCGGGTCCTCGCCGACGATCAGGCCGGAGTGGACGTTGGGACAGGAGACGTTCAGCTCGATCGCCGCGACCTCGTCCCTCTCCCCCACCTCCCGCACCAGCCGGCTGAACTCCTCGCGGTTGGTCGCCATCACCGAGACGATCAGCGGCACCGGCAATTCGGCCAGCTGCGGCAGGTCGTAAGCCAGGAATCCCTCCAGGCCCTTGTTCGGCAGGCCGATCGAGTTGAGCATCCCCGCCGGCGTCTCCCAGATCCGCCGCGGGGCGTTGCCGGCGCGGGGCTCGGGGGTGATCGTCTTCGAGACGAAGGCGGCGAAGGGGAACTCTTCGAGCAGCTCGTCGCCGAAGACCTTGCGGGCTGCGATCGCGTCGTAGGTGCCCGAGGCGTTGATCACGGGATGGTCCAGCTCCAATCCGCAGAACTCGACGCTCGGGCGCTCGCGGCCGGCGGGTCCTGTCTCCGATCGGGGGCTCTCCCTACCGGGAGAGTCCTCCCGATCGTCGCCACCCGCCGGAGGGGAGCTCAGTACAGGACCATCAACGCACAGGCGTAGGTAGCCACCTCCAGGTTTCGGAACCGCGCATCCGAAGCAAGCCCCAAACCCACAGGCCATCGGGGTCTCCTCGGCTAGCTGATAGGGGACGTCATGCTCGGTGCAGAGGGCGCGGACGGCCTCGAGCATCGCGGGGGGGCCGCAGGAGTAGACGACTGCGGAGCCCGCGTCATCGCCCGTCAGCATCGTCGCCAGCAGATCCGTCACGTAGCCCTGATGACCCGCGTGGCCATCCTCAGAAGCCAATCGCACGTCAGGACAGAGGCTGCCTCCAGCGCAGAAGAGCTCGTTGAGGCCGCCAGAGTGGGCTTGGTTGCGGAAGCCGAGGAGGACGCGGAGGGGGATGCCCCGTTCGACCAGGTGGCGGCGCCAGATCGCCAGCGGGGCGATGCCGATGCCGCCGCCGACGAGGATCGCCCCGGCGGCGTCGGGGTTCACCTGCTTCGGGGTCGAGAAGGCGTTGCCGAGAGGGCCGGTTGCCCAGACCTGCTCGCCCGCCTCCAGCTCGCAGAGCCGGTCGGTGCCGGGGCCGACGCCCTCGACCAGGAAGTCGAGCCGGGTCCCGTCCTTGGCCGGCGCCGCCTCGGCGACCGAGATCGCCCGCGGCAGGAAGGGCCGGCCTCCCCCCTCCCCCCAGGAGCGCTCGCTGGCGAGCATGTAGAACTGGCCCGGCTGCGGCGCCGGACCCTCGCGGTCGAGCAGGGAGAAGATCCGGTAGCCGCCGGAGACCTGGTTCTCGGCGACCTCGCAGAGGCGGCGGCCGAACGGCGCGGTCATCGCGCTTGGGGCGCCCGCACCGTGTCGCGGTGGATCTCCTGCAGCGAGCGGACGTCGGCGTCGCCCTGCTTGGCGGCGGCGATCGCGCGGGCGGCGGCGGTGGCGCCGGTCATCGTGGTCACGCAGGGGATGCCCTGCCGGACCGCGGCGGTGCGGATCTCGTAGCCGTCGGTGCGGGCGCCGGAGCCGGTCGGAGTGTTGATCACCAGGTCGCATTGGCGCTTGCGAATCAGGTCGACGACGTGCGGCGAGCCTTCCTGCAGCTTGTTGATCCGGGTCACCGGGATCCCCATCCGCTCGATCGCCTGGGCGGTGCCGTGGGTCGCGATCACCTCGAAGCCGAGGTCGTGGAAGCGGGTGGCGAGCTGGGTCGCGGCGGCCTTGTCGGTGTCGGTGACGGTGATGAAGACCGAGCCCGATTCCGGCAGCCGCACCCCGGCCGCGGCCTGGGCCTTGCCGAAGGCGGTCGGGAAGTCGGAGGCGATCCCCATCACCTCGCCGGTGCTCTTCATCTCCGGCCCGAGGACCGAGTCGGCGCCGGCGAAGCGGGCGAAGGGCAGGACCGCCTCCTTGACGCTGACGTGCTCGGGGAGGCCTTGCGGCAGCTCCTGGTCGGCCAGCTTCTCGCCCAGCATCAGCCGGCAGGCCAGCTTCGCCAGCGGCACCCCGATCGCCTTGGAGACGAAGGGGACGGTGCGGGAGGCGCGCGGGTTGGCCTCGATCACGTAGAGCTCGCCGCCGGCGACGCCGTACTGGATGTTGATCAGGCCGATGACGCCGAGCTCGAGGGCGATCCGCTCGCTGGTGGCGCGGATCTGCTCCAGCATCTCCTCGCCGAGGCTGAGCGGCGGGATCACGCAGGCCGAGTCGCCGGAGTGGACGCCGGCCTCCTCGACGTGCTGCATGATCCCGGCGACGTAGACCTCCTCGCCGTCGCCGAGCGCGTCGACGTCGACCTCGATCGCGTTCTCGAGGAAGCGGTCGAGCAGCAGCGGGTGCTCCTGGTCGGCCTTGACGTTGGCCTCCAGGTAGGCGGCGAGGTCCTCGGTCGAGTAGCAGATCTCCATCGCCCGGCCGCCGAGCACGTAGGAGGGCCGGACCAGCAGCGGGAAGCCGACCTCGGCGGCGATCACCTCCGCCTCCTCGGCCGAGAGCGCGGTGCCGTAGGGCGGGTGCTTGACCCCGAGCCGGCGCAGCAGGGCGCCGAAGCGGCCCCGGTCCTCGGCGAGGTCGATCGCGTCGACCGGCGTGCCCAGCAGCGGCACCCCGGCTTCTTCGAGGGTGCGGGCGAGCTTCAGCGGCGTCTGGCCGCCGAACTGGACGATCACGCCCTCGGGGCTCTCCTGCTCGCAGACCGCGAGCACGTCCTCTGCCGTCAGCGGCTCGAAGTAGAGGCGGTCGGAGGTGTCGTAGTCGGTCGAGACCGTCTCCGGGTTGCAGTTGACCATCACCGCGTCGCGGCCGAGCTCGCGCGCGGTCATCGCGGCGTGGACGCAGCAGTAGTCGAACTCGATCCCCTGGCCGATCCGGTTCGGGCCGGCGCCGAGGATCACCACCGAGTCCTTGTCGCCGCGCCGGATCTCGCTTGCCGGCGGGGAGCCGTCGTGGCGCGGGCGCTCGTGGCCGGAGTAGTAGTAGGGGGTCGCCGCCTCGAACTCGGCGGCACAGGTGTCGACCGCCTTGTAGGTGCGGGCGAGGCCGTCGGTGCCGTCGCCTTCGCTGGCGAGCGCCTGCAGCTCGCGCAGGAACCAGCGGTCGACCTTGCAGGCCTCGTGCACGGCCTCGACCTCGAGCCCGCGCTCGAAGGCGGCGAGGATCTGGTCGAAGCGCTCGGCGCAGGGCACCGCGATCGCCGCCAGCAGCTCCTCGTCGGAGGCGGGTATCTCGGCCGGCGAGTCGAGCTCGCGCGAGCGCATCGCCTTGGCGAAGGACTCGCGGAAGGTGCGGCCGATCGCCATCGCCTCGCCGACGCTCTGCATGTAGGTCGAGAGCCGGCCCTCGGAGCCGGGGAACTTCTCGAAGGCAAAGCGCGGGATCTTGGTGACGACGTAGTCGATCGTCGGCTCGAAGGAGGCCGGCGTGGCGCGGGTGATGTCGTTGGGGATCTCCTCCAGCGCATAGCCGACCGCCAGCTTCGCCGCCATCTTCGCGATCGGGAAGCCGGTCGCCTTGGAGGCCAGCGCCGAGGAGCGGGAGACGCGCGGGTTCATCTCGATGACGACGATCTCGCCACTCTCGGGGTCGACCGCGAACTGGACGTTCGAGCCGCCGGTCTCGACCCCGATCGCCCGGATCACCTTGATCGCCTGGTCGCGCAGGTCCTGGTAGAGCGGGTCGGTCAGCGTCTGCGCCGGGGCGACCGTGACCGAGTCGCCGGTGTGGACGCCCATCGGGTCGACGTTCTCGATCGAGCAGATGATCACGACGTTGTCGTTGCGGTCGCGCATCACCTCGAGCTCGAACTCGCCCCAGCCGATCACCGACTCCTCGACCAGGACC
>DASULS010000043.1:0-10115 GCA_036278095.1 Solirubrobacterales bacterium
GGCGAGACCGAGCTGACCGCCGAGGAGAAGCTGATCCGCGCGATCTTCAAGGAGAAGGCGCGCGAGGTCCGCGACACCTCGCTGAAAGTGCCGCACGGCGAGGGTGGCGTCGTCATCGACGTCCTCACCTTCAGCCGCGACAATGGCGACGACCTGCCGCCCGGCGTCAACGACCTGGTCCGCGTCTACGTCGCGACCAAGCGCAAGATCGCCGAGGGCGACAAGCTCGCCGGCCGTCACGGGAACAAGGGTGTGATCTCGAAGATCGTGCCCGAGGAGGACATGCCCCACCTGGCCGACGGCACCCCCGTCGACGTCATCCTCAACCCGCTCGGCGTGCCGAGCCGGATGAACATCGGCCAGATCCTCGAGACCCACCTCGGTTGGGTTGCGGCGAACGGCTGGTACGACGACGGCTCCGAGGCCTACAAGCAGGCTCACTCGAAAGACGGCGACGGTCGCGTCTACGTGGCCACGCAGGTCTTCGACGGCGCCACCGTCGAGGACGTCGACGAGGCCTTGGTCAGCTGGCAGAAGGAGAACGAGGAGCGGGGGATCGACCTGACGATGGACGCGGACGCCCGTCCCGGCGCCCGCTGCGCGGGCACCGCCCAGCTGTACAACGGCCGCACCGGCGAGCCCTACGAGGGCAAGGTCACGGTCGGCTACATGTACATCCTCAAGCTGCTGCACCTGGTCGACGACAAGATCCACGCTCGCTCGACCGGGCCGTACTCGCTGGTCACCCAGCAGCCGCTGGGCGGCAAGGCGCAGTTCGGCGGTCAGCGCTTCGGCGAGATGGAGGTCTGGGCGCTGGAGGCATACGGCGCCGCCTACACCCTGCAGGAGATGCTCACGGTCAAGTCCGACGACACGGTCGGGCGCGTCAAGGCCTACGAGGCGATCGTCAAGGGCGAGAACATTCCCGAGCCCTCGATCCCGGAGTCCTTCAAAGTGCTGTTGAAGGAGATCCAGAGCCTCTCGCTCGACGCCAACGTGGTCTCCGAGGGCTCCGACGTCGAAATCTCCGACGAGGAGGACGACCTGCTGAAAGCAGCCGAGGAGCTGGGGATGGACCTGACCGGCGTTCGCGCCGACTCCACGAACGGAGCCGCCGACGAGCAAGAGGAGCAGGTGGTCGCCGAGGGCGAGGCTGGAACTGACGGTGATGGCGCTGGAGCGGCCGAGGAGGCCGCGCCGGCCGAGGTGGAGGACTGATGATCGACATCAACAATTTCGACGCGATCGAGATCGGGCTCGCGTCTTCGAAGAAGATCCGCTCCTGGAGTTGGGGCGAGGTCACCAAGCCCGAGACGATCAACTACCGGACGCTGAAGCCCGAGAAAGACGGGCTCTTCTGCGAGCGCATCTTCGGTCCGACCAAGGACTGGGAGTGCTACTGCGGCAAGTACAAGCGGGTCCGCTACAAGGGCATCGTCTGCGAGCGCTGCGGCGTCGAGGTGACCCGCTCCAAGGTCCGCCGTGAGCGGATGGGGCACGTCGACCTCGCCTCGCCGGTCTCCCACATCTGGTTCTTCAAGGGAGTCCCGAGCCGGATCGGCTACCTGATCGACATGGCTCCGAAAGAGCTCGAGAAGGTCCTCTACTTCGCTGCCTCGATGGTCACCTGGGTCGACGAGGAGGCTCGCGACAAGGACGTCGGCAAACTGGAGAAAGAGGTCAAAAAGGTCGTCGACTCCTACGAGGCCGAAAAGCAGAAACGGACTCAGGAGCTGAGCGAGTCGCTGGAGCGCCGGATCGCCTACCTGGAGAACGGCAGCCAGGACAAGTTCGACGACGAAGACCACCTCTGGGCCGACTCGCTGAAACTGACCGCGGCGCAGCTGCGCAAGCTCAAAGACGACGACCGGGCCAAAATGCTCAAAGAACTGCGCAAACAGTTCGACGCCGAGATCGGCGACACCGAGGCCTACCTCGAAGAGGCCGCGGAGCGCATGCAAGAGGTCTGGAAGATCTTCACGGAGATGAAGCCGAAGGACGTCATCAACGACGAGACGGTCTTCCGTGAGCTCAAGGACCGCTTCGGCTCCCCGTTCGGCTGGGGCGAGTACTTCCGCGGCGGCATGGGCGCCGAGGCGGTGCGCGACCTGCTCGAACAGGTCGACCTCGAGGCCGACTGCGAGGAACTGGAGCAGATCATCAACAGCTCCAAAGGCCAGAAACAGGCCCGCGCGGTGAAGCGGCTGAAAGTCGCCTCCGCCTTCCTCAACTCCGACAACAAGCCCGACTGGATGATCCTCGACGCGGTGCCGGTGATCCCGCCGGAGCTGCGGCCGATGGTCCAGCTCGACGGCGGCCGCTTTGCGACCTCGGATCTGAACGATCTCTACCGCCGGGTGATCAACCGCAACAACCGGCTGAAACGACTGCTCGACCTCGGCGCGCCCGAGATCATCGTCAACAATGAGAAGCGGATGCTGCAGGAGGCCGTCGACGCCCTGTTCGACAACGGCCGCCGCGGCCGCCCGGTCACGGGCCCCGGCAACCGCCCTCTGAAGTCGCTCTCGGACATGCTCAAGGGCAAGCAGGGCCGGTTCCGCCAGAACCTGCTCGGCAAGCGCGTCGACTACTCCGGCCGCTCGGTGATCGTCTCGGGCCCGAACCTGCGACTGCACCAGTGCGGCCTGCCGAAGCTGATGGCGCTCGAGCTCTTCAAGCCATTCATCATGGCCCAGCTGGTCGAGCGCAAAGCGGTCCAGAACATCAAGGCCGCGAAGAAGATGGTCGAGTCGATGATCCCGGAGGTCTGGGACGTGCTGGAGGAAGTCATCCACCAGCACCCGGTCCTGCTCAACCGGGCGCCGACCCTGCACCGTCTCGGCATCCAGGCCTTCGAACCGGTCCTGGTCGAGGGCAAGGCGATCCAGGTCCACCCGCTGGTCTGCCACGCCTTCAACGCCGACTTCGACGGCGACCAGATGGCGGTGCACGTGCCGCTCTCCGCCGAGGCCCAGGCCGAGGCACGGATCCTCATGCTCTCCGCCAACAACATCCTCTCCCCGGCCCACGGGGCGCCGCTGGCGACCCCGACCCAGGACATGGTGCTCGGCATCTACTACCTGACCTACGGTCCGGAAGCCGAGGAGCTGGCGAAAGCCGACGAGGAGTTGAAGGCCGGCAAGGGCAGCAACGGCTCCAGCCCGAAGGTCCACGTCTTCCGCTCCGCTCAGGAGGCCGAGCTCGTCTACGAGAACGGCGGCTGCAAGCTGCACGACCGCGCCGAGTTCCGGCGGGCCGGGCACGAGCACTTCCTGACCACGGTCGGGCGGATCATCTTCAACGAAAAGATCGAGCGCGCTCTCGCCGAGGCGCTGGAAGACGAATTCGACGCCGAGCAGTACGAGTTCGTCAACCGCTCGCTGAAGAAGAAGGACATCAACCAGATGGTCTCCGACCTGGTCGAGGCCTACGGCGCGCCGGCGGTCTCGCAGGTGCTCGATGCCTTCAAGGACCTGGGCTTCCACTACGCGACCCAGGCCGGGATCACGGTCTCCAAGAACAACGTGGTCTCGCCGCCGGAGAAGCCGGAGATCCTCGATCGCTACGAGAAGGAAACCGAAGCGATCCAGCAGCAGTACGACGAGGGCTACATCACCGCCGAGGAGCGCCACGAGGCCGTGACCGCTCACTGGAACCGGGCCACCGACGAGGTCGCCCAGGCGATGGAGGACAACCTCGAAGAGCTGAACCCGATCTTCATGATGGCCAACTCGGGCGCTCGCGGATCGTTCAAACAGATCCGCCAGCTGGCCGGGATGCGCGGCCTGATGGCCAACCCGAAAGGGGAGATCATCGAGCGGCCGATCAAGGCCAACTTCATGGAGGGCCTCTCCGTGCTGGAGTACTTCATCTCCACCCACGGCGCCCGAAAGGGCCTCGCCGACACGGCGCTGCGGACCGCCGACTCCGGTTACCTGACCCGGCGTCTGGTCGACGTCGCCCAGGACGTGATCGTGCGCGAGGAGGACTGCAAAACCAAAGACCACATCGAGATGGACCTGCGCAAAGACGACGGGTCCCTCAACGACAACCTGATCGGTCGTCTGGCAGCGAAGAAGCTCGAGACCAAACGCGGTCGCGAGCTGCTCAAGCGCAACCAGGAGATCACCCTGCACGAGGTCGAAGAGATCGCCGAGGCGTTCGGCGACGAGGAGGCAAAGGTCCCTGTCCGCTCGGCGCTGAAGTGCGAGGCCGAGTCCGGGGTGTGCCGCTCCTGCTACGGGATCTCACCGGCGACCGGCTCGACTGTGGACATCGGCGACGCGGTCGGGATCATCGCCGCGCAGTCGATCGGCGAGCCCGGCACCCAGCTGACCATGCGCACCTTCCACACCGGAGGCGTCGCCGGCCAGGACATCACCCAGGGCCTGCCGCGGATCGTCGAGCTCTTCGAGGCGCGTAAACCGAAGGGCCTGGCGCAGATGGCCGAGGCCGCCGGCAAAGTGTCGATCGAAGAAACCGACAAAGCGCTGAAAGTGATCGTCACCGAGTCCAGCGGCGAGGAGCACTCCTACAGCTTCCCGCTGCGCACCCGCCTGCACGTCGCCGACGGCGACCGGGTCGAGGTGGGGGAGCAGCTGAACGAAGGCTCGCTCTACCCGGCCGACCTGCTGGCGATCCGCGGGCGCACCGCGACCGAGCTCTACCTTGTCGAAGAGGTGCAGAAGGTCTACCGCGCCCAGGGTGTGGACATCAACGACAAGCACATCGAGCTGATCGCCCGGCAGATGCTGAAGAAGGTGCGGATCGAGTCGAAGGGCTCGACCAGCCTCCTGCCCGGACAGCTCGAGGATCGCGGCAGCCTCAAACGACTGAACAAAAAGGTCAAGGAAGAAGGCGGTACCTCGGCGAAAGGCGAGGAGGTCATCCTCGGGATCACCAAGGCCTCGCTGGCGACCGAATCCTTCCTCTCGGCGGCTTCCTTCCAGGAGACGACCAAGGTGCTCACCGACGCTGCCCTCGAGGGCAAACGGGATCGCCTGGTCGGCCTGAAGGAGAACGTGATCATCGGCAAGCTGATCCCGGCCGCGACCGGCCTCAAGCACTACCGGACGGTCGCGATCGAGCCGGCAGAGCCGATCGAGCCGCCCGGCGACGAGGACCTGCTCGAAGAAGACGAGCTGGCCGCGGAGCTCGGCGTCGACGGCGTCGAGGCTCCTGTCGAGGGCTTCGGCACCTCCTTCGCGGAGGAGCTGGAGGAGCTCGCGCAGGAGATCGAGTCCACCTCGGAAGAGTCGAAATAAATCGTCAAGTGGAGGGAGCGGGGCGCTCCCTCCACTTTGCTTTTTCTTTCTATAAGTAGTTGCAAGCTTCCAATTGGGGGAAATTACGGATGCATATCCGTCCCCGAAGTGGGTAAATGAGAACTACCCCAAGAGCAAAGCTCACAGCTTCCAACATCTTGAGGTACTTCATTTCTCCTTGAAGACCGAAGACCGGGCAGAATCCCGGCCTTCGGTCTTTTCTTTACACCGTTAGGTGTTGTATGCACGGTTGGGTGTAACGGTTCTATCCGGCGAGGCAGAGAGCGAAAACGGTAAGGGTGTCTTCGCTGCCGCTGTTGTTCTTGGCCTGGTAGAGCCAACCGTTGCCGGAGGGGCGGCTGCTGGTCATCTCGGTGCCGAAGTGACCCGGCTGGCCGCCGCCGCTGATCACCTGTTCGCCGGCCTCGCAGTTGACGCTGACGCTGCCATTGCCGTTGTTGGCGACGGAGGCCGAGTTGGTGCGGACGGTGACCGTCCCCAGCTCGCTCGCGCCGACCGACTTCGGCTGGATCTCACTCGATCCCACCGAGTTGGCGCCGAGGTCGGCGGCGGTCAGCGACTCGGGTGCCACCTCCGGCGATTCGACCGCGTTTTCGGCGATCTCTTCGCTGCCCACCGAGTCGGCGGCGATTTTCGGTGCCGTGACCGAGTTGTCGCGGAGGTCGACGGTGCGAACGGTGCCGTCGACGATCTGCGCCGAGCGGACGCTGTTCTTGGCGAGGCCGACTGCGAGGGCGCTGCCGGTGAGCGCCAGGAACAACGCCACGCAGCTGATCACGAGGGCGGGCGAGGGGCGGAATGAACGGGTCTTGCGGGTCATCGGGGGTCTCCTTTCGTTGTTTTCAAATCCCGATGAGCCCAGCTTCCGTTCGATCCCCCTTTCTCTCTACGGACCCAAGGGGTGAACCTCCTCACCCCCTGAAATTGGCCGGTTAGCCAGTCCGATACATTTGCCGCCATGTCGTCCCCTGAAAAGGTCTGCATCATCGGCGCCGGCAGCTCGGGGATCGTTGCCGCACAGGTGCTCGACGCTCGAGGGGTGCCGTTCGACTGTTTCGAGAAGGGCTCCTACGTCGGCGGCAATTGGCGCTACGAAAACGACAACGGGATGTCCTCGGCGTACCGCTCGCTGCACATCAACACCTCGCGGCGGGTGATGGCCTTCAAGTCACTGCCGATGCCCGACCACTTCCCGGACTACCCGGACCACTTCCAGATGGCCGCTTACTTCGACGAGTTCACCGACCATTTCGGCTTGCGGGAGAAGATCAGCTTTCACACCGAGGTGACCAAGGTCGAGCCCGCCGACGGCGCCTGGGCGGTCACCACCAAGGGCGAGCAGGGGGACGAGCACACCGAGCGCTACCGGGCGGTCCTGGTCGCCAACGGTCACCACTGGGACCCGCGCTGGCCGGAACCGGCCTTCCCCGGCGCCGAGGAGTTCGAGGGCGAGCAGCTCCACGCCCACCATTACCGCGAGCCCGACGTCCTGCGCGGCAAGCGGGTCGTCGTCCTCGGCCTCGGCAACTCGGCCACCGACATCGCCGTCGAGTCCTCCCGGATCGCCGAGAAGACCTTCCTCGCGGTGCGCCGCGGCGCCTACGTGCTGCCGAAGTACATGAACGGCAAGCCGATCGACGAGGTGACGACGCCGCTGATGTCCCGGTTGCCGATGCCTCTGCAGCGCTTCCTGGCGATGAAAGGGCTGGAGATCGCCGCCGGCGAGATGACGAGCTACGGCCTGCCCAAGCCCGACCACAAGCTCTTCGAGGCCCACCCGACGGTCTCCTCGGAGCTGCTGCCCCGCCTCGGCCACGGCGACATCGCCGTGAAGCCGAACATCGATCGCTTCGCCGGCGGCCGCAGCGTCCGCTTCGTCGACGGCAGCAGCGAGGAGATCGACCTCGTCGTCTACTGCACCGGCTACAAGATGACCTTCCCCTTCTTCGACCCGAAGGTCCTCGCGGCGCCCGACAACCGGCTGCCGCTCTACCGGCGGGTGGTCTCGGTCGAGCGACCGGGCCTCTACTTCATCGGCTTCATCCAGCCGCTGGGGCCGATCATGCCGCTGGCCGAGGCCCAGTCCGAATGGGTGGCCGACCTGCTGACGGGCCGGGCGTTCCTACCCCCGGCGGGGGAGATGAAGCGGGAGATCGCGAACGAGGAACGGAAGATGCGAAAGCGCTTCGTGACCTCTAAGCGTCATACCGTCGAGGTTGACTTTCATCCCTACCTGCGCGAGATCCGGCGCGAGCGAAAGCGGGCTGCGCAGCCGGCTTGACGACCCGGGTGCGACCTCCCGGGGGGCAAGGGGGAGTCGGCACCGCCGCGCCGCCGCCGTGGGGACCGCGCCGCGGGCCGCGCGGCAGCCGCGGCTGCGGGTCCCGGCGCTTGCCGCTGCCGCCGTCCTCGTCGGTCGCCCCCGCCGGTTCGTCGTGCTGCTTGGCCGCCCACCAGACGAGCCACAGCGACCCCAGAACCGGGATCTTGAGGACGACGAGCAGGAAGAAGATGGGCCAGAACCCCGTCATTCGCTCAGTGTAGAGACACGGCCCAGGCGTTCAACGCCTCGACGTGCCCCTCCTCGAGCCCCAGATGCGGTTCGGTCGGGACGAGCAGGGTCGGCTGCGGGCGCCGCTCGGCCCACTCGTAGCAGCTGGGGTCGAAGTTGTCGTCGATCCAGGCCAGCGGACGATTGCCCACATAGGCCTCCAGCGCCGCCAGCTTCCAGTGCGCATCGCCGTCGCGAGGAGCGAGGTCGAAGGAGACGTGGGGCAGCTCCGGCAGCCCGAGCAGCTGCGGCAGGTAGAAGTTCGCCTTGTCCTCCCAGCCGCTCGCCCAGACCAGCTCAAACCGCTCACTGAGCCTCAGCAGCCGATCTCCAGCCGTCAGCGAGATGCAGTGGGGGATTCCGTCTACCAACTGCAGCTGAGTATGCGCCGGCCGCTCCTCCCAGCCAAACAGACTGATCACCCCGTCGATATCGACGGCTAGAAGGGGCCTACTACCAGCGATAGTGGGCGAAGGCTTTGTTTGCCTGGGCCATGCGGTAGATGTCGTCCTTCCGCTTCCAGGCGCTGCCCTGCTGCTGGTTGGCGTCGAGGATCTCGCCGGCGAGCCGCTCGGCCATTGAGTACTCGCGGCGCTGGCGGGCGAACTGGACCAGCCAGCGGACCGCCAGGGTGCGGGCGCGGCGGGCCGGGACCTCGACCGGGACCTGGTAGGTGGCGCCGCCGACGCGGCGGGAACGAACCTCCAGGACCGGAGTCAGGGTTTTGATCGCCGACTCCAGGACCTCGACCGCGTCTTCGCCGCTGCGCTCGCCGACGATCGCGAGGCTGTCGTAGACGAGCCGCTCGGCCAGGCTCTTCTTGCCGTCGACCATGACCTTGTTGATCAGCTGCTGGACGAGGCGGTTTCGGTGCCTGGCGTCCGGCTCGATCGGCCGGATCTGTGCTGCTGAGCGACGGGGCATTACGAAGCTTTGACGCCGTAGCGGGAGCGGGCCTGCTTGCGGTCCGAGACGCCGGCGGCGTCGAGGGTGCCGCGGACGACCTTGTAGCGAACGCCCGGCAGGTCCTTGACGCGACCACCCCTGATCAGGACCACGGAGTGCTCCTGCAGGTTGTGCCCCTCGCCGGGGATGTAGGTGGTGACCTCCATGCCGTTGGTCAGCCGCACACGGGCGATCTTGCGCAGAGCCGAGTTCGGCTTCTTCGGCGTCACCGTGGCGACGCGGGTGCAGACGCCTCGCCGCTGGGGGGCGGCGACGCGCTTCTTGCGACCTTGGCCCGACTTGAGGCCCGGCGTCGTGGTCTTCTTCTTCGGGCGCTTGCGGCCCTTCCTGACAAGCTGATTCGTATTCGGCACGGCCGCGCATAGTAGAGCAGTCCGGCGAAAAGCAGCCCCCCGGCCGCGGCGAGCTCCGCATAGAAGCCATCCTCGAGCACGGCGGAGGTGCCCGCGAACTGCGAGCTCTTGCTCCCGACGTCGAGTCCGTGGGGGAGGTCGATGGCGAGGATCACCGCCAGCGAGAGGAGCCCGAGCAGGGCGACGAGGAGGCCGAGGTTGCGGCGCTCTCGGCGCAGCGCCAGGACGCCGAGCGCCATCGCGAGGATGCCAAGAGGGACCAGCAGGTAGGCGTGGGCATCGCCGGCGGTCCGCGCCGCTTCGGTCGGTGCCTGCGCCACCTGCGGCAGGTTGGCGTAGCCCGGCTGCCCGATCTCGACCGCGCGGTAGTCGATGAACTGCGAGGCGACGAGCAGGGCGCCGGCGGCGATCAGGACGGCGGCGGCGGCGCGGGTCGGAGTGATCGCTCCGCTGAGCGCGGTGGCGGCCCTCGCCGCCAACCCGCAGGCGCGGCGCAGCAGCCGCTCCAGGGCCCAGATCCCGCGGAAGAAGAGGGCGAGCGCCGGCCGCAGCAGCGGCCAGAGGAGAGCCCAGGCGCGACGGCTCCACAGCAGCAGGTGGTGGCGCGCCCGCAGCAGCGGCGGATAGGCCCGCTCCAGGGCCCGGTTGGCGCTCCGATCGACCTGACGGGACCAGCGGCGAAGCGCTGCTATCATCGCCCGTCGCTCAGGCAGTTTTCGCTGTTTTCTTGCAGGACGCTTCGCCGGGCCCCGCGGGGGCCTTTTTTGCGGCTTATCACCACTACTCGACTTAGGAACCATGGCACGCAGCTTTCCACTGGAGAAAACCCGGAACATCGGGATCATGGCGCACATCGACGCCGGTAAGACGACGACGACCGAGCGCATCCTCTACTACACCGGCCGCACCCACAAAATGGGCGAGGTCCACGAGGGCGCTGCCGTCATGGACTGGATGGAA
>DASULS010000044.1:0-67380 GCA_036278095.1 Solirubrobacterales bacterium
CGGAGACGCCGGGCGGCGAACGCAACTGGGACTACCGCTTCAGCTGGATCCGCGACTCGACCTTCAGCCTCTGGGCGCTGCACACGCTCGGCTTCGACCACGAGGCGCGCGACTTCATGCGCTTCATCGTCGACGTCTGCAAGGACCACCCCGACCTGCAGATCATGTATGGGATCGGGCACGAGCGGGACCTCGAGGAGAAGACGCTCGACCACCTCGACGGCTACGGCGGCGCCAGGCCGGTGCGGATCGGCAACGGCGCCTACGACCAGCGCCAGAACGACGTCTGGGGCTCGCTGCTCGACTCGGTCTACGTGCACGAAAAAGCGCTGGGGGGACGCGCCGCGCCGGAGGGTCGCCAGCTGATCCGCTACCAGGTGGAAGCGGCGATCGACGCCTGGCCCCACCCCGACCAGGGGATCTGGGAGTCGCGCGGCGAGCCCCGGCACTACGTCAGCTCGAAGCTGATGATGTGGGTGGCCGTCGACCGCGGGGTCCGCCTCGCCCGCTCCCACGGCTTCGACGAGGTGGCCGACGGGTGGCAGGCGAAGGCCGAGGAGTTCAAAGCCGAGATCCTCGAGCGCGGCGTCCGCGACGGCGTCTTCCGCCAGCACTACGACACCGACGCCCTCGACGCCTCGCTGCTGCTGATTCCGCTCTTCCGCTTCCTCCGGCCCGACGACCCGCGCGTCCGCGACACCGTCAACGCGATCGACGAGGAGCTGAGCGAACACGGCCTCGTCTGCCGCTACAAGGTCGACGAGACCGACGACGGCCTGCAGGGCCGGGAGGGGACCTTCCTGATCTGCTCCTTCTGGCTGGTCTCCGCCCTCTCGGAGATCGGCGAGCGCAAGCGGGCGCGGAAGCTCTGCGAGCGGCTGCTCGAGGCGGCGGGCTGGCTCGACCTCTTCGCCGAGGAGTTGGACGCGGAGTCGGGTCGCCACCTTGGGAACTTCCCTCAGGCCTTCACCCACTTGGCTTTAATCAACGCCGTCTCCCATGTGATCGCCGACGAGCAGCGCGAGGATGGCGGCTTCACCGCCGTCTTCACCGAGATGGGCGGCGTGCGCGAGGACGCCGGCGCTCCCTGAACCGGCCCAGCCGCAAGATCCCTGTCTCAGACAGAAGGTCTACAGACAACACGCCGATCGGAGTCGTAGTATGGGAGCGGTCATGGCATCTCTCGATCACTCGGACGACACCAACCTCCTCATCGCCCTCCGCCACCCACTGCGGCGGCGGATCTTGCAGGCGATGGCGGACGGAGAAGTGGTCAGCCCGCGTGAGCTCGCGCTCGCCCTGCGGCAGCCGCTGAGCAACGTCAGCTACCACGTCCGCGTGCTGGCCGGCTGTGGTGCCGTGTCGCTGGTGTGCACCAAACCGGTCCGCGGCTCCGTGCAGCACTTCTACCGCTGCGCGGTCAAGGAGCCCTGGGCTTGGGAGGTGCTCGGGCTGGGGAAAAACGCGGGCGGCGACGCCGGGGAGAAACCCGGTGGTGCCGCTGCTTGAGCCTTGGGAGGGGCTATGAACGGAACCGATGGAAATCAGACGACCTGGACCGAAGACGAGGGTGTCGAGTCCGCGGTGCTGCGCCAACTGCTGGACCTGCACCCGACGCTGCTGACGCTCAACGAGCTGACCCGAGAAGTGACCGGGGGCAGTTGCGGCTTTGCCGAGTGCGATGCGGTCGAGCGGGCGGTGCGTGAACTCACCGCCACCGGCCTCTTGCACCAGGCCGACGAATTCGTCCTGCCGACCCGGGCCGCGGTCCGGTTCAGCGAGTTGCTCGACCGGTAAAGACAGCGGGACGGCGAATCGCGGCGACAGCTGCGGGCTTTGCCCGGAGCCTCGAGCGCGCGATGCGCCGTCCCCATTCCCTTAGTAGCCCTTGGTGACAGCCGCCACCGGCGTAACGCTGCTCTGCTTCTCGATCCGCACGATTTCCACCCCCTTTGTCTCCCTCGATTGCCCTTTGTCGACGCCTCCCGACGTCGCTGGTCTAAAACGACTGAGCAATTAATACTTTAATTGTCTCTAGCAATCAAGGCGGGAGCAGTAAAACTCGTCAATATTCGGAAAAAGCAGGAACGTTGTGAAATTCCTGATTGACAAGCTGTAAAGTCTTGTTATCGGCCCATTACCCCTGGAAACCGACACGAGGAAAAGGCCCTTGCCGAAGACGAAGAACAATCAAGAAGGCGTCGAACAGATAGTCGCCAAAGCCTTCGCCCACCCCCTGCGGGTGCAGATCCTGATCATCCTGAATGAAAAGGTCGCGAGCCCGAACATGCTCGCCCAGCAGCTCGACCAGAGCCTCAACCTCGTTGCCTACCACGTGCGCGTGCTGGAGAAATACGACTGCATCGAGCTCGTCGACACCAAGCAGCGCCGAGGCGCGACCGAGCACTTCTACCGGGCCACCCGCCGTCAGTTCCTGACCGACGCCGAATGGTCCCGCCTGCCGAAGAGCCTTCGTCCGGGCCTGTCAGCGGCGACCCTCAAGTCCGTCTTCCACGACGTCGAAGAGGCGATCGACAACGAGACCTTCGACGAGCTCGACGATCGGCACCTGACCCGGACTCCGATGATGGTCGACAAAAAAGGCTGGGATGACACCGCCGGCCTGCTGCTCGAGACGCTCGACCGCCTGATCGAGATCCAGGCCGAAGCCACCGAACGGATGGCCGCGAGCGGCGAGGATGCATTCCCCTCCAAGGTCTTGATGCTGCACTTCAAGTCCCCCTCGCCGAAAGCCGGCGAGAAGGACGCGGCGGCCGAAGAGGCCGAGCAGACCGCCTCCTAGCAGGGCACGCTCCGAACTCAACTGCGGCGCCGCTTCCGGTCGGGGTAGCGGCGCCGTTGCCATGCGCAGCGGCGCGCTCAAACGCGTTACGCCGCAGGATTGCCCGCGCCTCTTTCCGGGAATGAAAAGGATCGGAAAACGATCCTTAAGGGGAGAGAAAGGAGCGGAAAGTGAGCGACGGTCAGGTACAGGCCGGGACGATCGAGACGCGGGTCCCGGCCCGGCTGGACAGGCTGCCGTGGTCGCGGTTCCACTGGATGGTCGTGATCGGCCTGGGAACGGTCTGGATCCTCGACGGGCTCGAGGTGACGATCGTCGGCAGCATCGGCGACCGCCTGACCGAACCCGGCAGCGGCATCGTCCTCGACGCCAGCCAGATCGGCACCGCGGCCGCCTTCTACGTCGGCGGCGCCTGCCTGGGAGCTCTCTTCTTCGGCCAGCTGACCGATCGCCTGGGGCGCAAGAAGCTGTTCCTGGTCACCCTCGCGCTCTACATCGTCGCCACCATCGCCACCGCCTTCTCCTGGACCGCCTGGTACTTCTACGCCGCCCGCTTCTTCACCGGCGCCGGCATCGGCGGCGAGTACGCGGCGATCAACTCCGCCATCGACGAGCTGATCCCGGCCCGGGTGCGCGGCCGCGTCGACCTGATCATCAACGGCAGCTACTGGGTCGGGGCCGCGGCCGGCGCCTTCGCCTCGGTCGCCCTGCTGGACACGGCCCTGTTTGCCGCCGACGTCGGCTGGCGCCTCGCCTTCGGCCTCGGCGCCCTGCTCGGGGTCGGCATCCTGATCGTCCGCCGCAACGTCCCCGAGAGCCCGCGCTGGCTCTTCATCCACGGCCGCGAGCAGGAGGCGGACAGGGTCGTCGGCCAGATCGAGCGCGAAGTCCAGGAGGACACCGGCGAGAAGCTCTCCGAACCCGACGACTCGCTGGTCGTCCACCAGCGCGAGCGGATCCCGTTCCGGGAGATCGCCCGCACCGCCTTCCGGAAATATCCACGGCGGACCGTCCTCGGCCTCTCCCTCTTCGTCGGCCAGGCCTTCCTCTACAACGCCGTCACCTTCGACCTCGGCACCCTGCTGGGCGAATTCTTCGAAGTCGGCTCCAGCACGATCCCGATCTACATCGCCCTCTTCGCCGCCTCGAACTTCCTCGGCCCGCTGCTGCTGGGACGGTTCTTCGACACGGTCGGGCGCAAACCGATGGTCACCGGGACCTACCTGGTGTCGGCCCTGCTGACCGCGATCCTCGGCGTCTTCCTGCTCGGCAACGAACTCACCACCTGGTCGTTCATGGCCTTCATCATCGCGATCTTCTTCTTCGCCTCGGCCGGCGCCAGCTCGGCCTACCTGACCGTCAGCGAGATCTTCCCGATGGAGACCCGGGCGCTCTCGATCGCCTTCTTCTACGCCGTCGGCACCGCCGCCGGCGGCATCGTCGGGCCGCTCCTCTTCGGCCACCTGATCGCCAGCGGCAACCAGGACCAGGTCGCGATCGGCTTCTTCATCGGCGCGGTGGTGATGTCGATCGGCGGCATCGCCGAGCTTCTCTTCGGCGTCAGGGCCGAGCAGAAACAGCTCGAGGAGGTGGCGGAGCCGCTGACCGCGGAGGGCGCCGAGAAGGCTCGCCCGGAGGGCGAGGAACCCGCCCCCCATCCGGGCGCTCGCCGCAGGCAGCCTGGCCGCTTCCGCCCCGGCCCCGGCCCGCTCTCCTCGGCCCGGGCGATGGGCGTCTCGGGCCCGCACCCACCGGTGCCGCTCGACGCCGAGGTGTCGATGATCGCGAACGCCCTGCAGGACCGCGGCAGCGCCAACCGGCAGGAGCTCAGCCGCCGCGTCGGCGGGCGGTACTGGGGGCCGGGCCGCTTCCGGGAGGCGCTGCGCCAAGCGGTCGCCGAAGGCAAGGCAAAGCGCCTGGGCAGGAGCGAGTACGCGCCGGCGGAGGAGTCGCGGGCGAAAGCGGGCTCGGCGTCTGGAGGCTGACCGGGAAAGCGAAGACGAGGTCGCTATGGTTGCTTTGGACGGCGAGGGCCGTCGCGCTGCACGGCTTCGGACTGACGCTCACAGGGCAGCGACGTTGCTTAGTCACGCCGCCAAATCGACCGGGATCGATGCTGTGGACAGCAAAACGACGGACAACAGCGCAGACCTACCCAGCCCCGGACCCGGTGAGGGTCTCGCCAGCGAGCGCGTCCTCTGGGCGCGCTTCGTCAAAGACCGCGACCCGGCGATCCGCGAGGAGCTCGTCCGCCGCTACCTTCCCTTCGCGAAGAACCTGGCGCTGCGCTACCGCGGCGCCAGCGAGTCCTTCGACGACCTGCTGCAGGTCGCGAGCCTGGGCCTGGTCAACGCGATCGACCGCTTCGATCCCGACCGCGGCGCCCCTTTCACCGCCTTCGCTTCGCCGACGATCCTCGGCGAGCTGAAGCGCCACTTCCGCGACCGGGTCTGGACCGTGCGGGTGCCGCGCGGCCTGCACGACCGCATGGCCGAAGTGGAGAAAGCGATCGCCGAGCTGACGGTGAAGCTGCAGCGCTCGCCCTCGGTCGGGGAGATCGCCGAGAAGCTCGAGCTCGATCCCACCGACGTCCTCGAAGTGCTCGAGGCCAACCACAACCGCCGTCCGCTCTCGCTCGACCGCCCGGTCGGCGGCGAGGACTCCGAAGAATCGCCTGCCTCCGAGTGGGTCGGAGACGAAGACGCCGGCTACGAGCTGGTGGAGGACAAGCTGGCGCTGGAGGGGGCCCTCCCCCACCTCGACGAGCGCGAGCGGCTGGTCCTCCAGCTCCGCTTCGTCGAGGACCTGACGCAGTCGCAGATCGCCGAGCGGATCGGGCACTCGCAGATGCACGTCTCCCGCATCCTGCGGCGGACCCTGGAGCGGATCAGGGCCGAGGTGGCCGAGCAGAGCGCCGCCGCCGAGACGGAGTAGGCGGCTCCCGGCTTCGGCGGGGCTACTTCTTCGAGAGCGAGGAGATGCCGACGACGAGGTACTCGCCTTCGTCGCCCTCCTCGATCCGCACCTCGTCGGTCAGCGCCTCCAGCGAGCCCATTTCGGGCAGCTCGAAGGTGCTGCGCAGGCGCTGGGCGCCGCCGCTGGTCATCGGCCCGACCTTGAGCTCGATCCCCTCCGGCAGCTCGGCGATGGCAAGCGAGACGTGGCCGTCGGTGAAGCCCTCGGGGGCGCGGGCCGAGATCGCGTCGCTGAGCAGCATCGTGTCGGAGAGGCGGTCGACGCTGATGTCCTGGCGGGCGGCGAGGGCCGAGAGGGCGCGGCTCAGCACCGGCCCGACGATCTCCGGCGGCCCGACCCGGATCCGGGTCTCCTCGTCGGCCGCCACGGCGAAGGTCGAGCCCTTGGCGGCGCCCTCCTCGCGCGCCTGCAGCGGCAGGTGCATGCGGATCTCCGTTCCCTTGTCGGCCCCGCCCTTGATCTCGAAGCTGCTGGAGAGGGCGGCGATCAGGGTCAGCCCGATCCGCAGGCTGGGGCGATCGACGTCGGGCCGCGGCCGGATCCCGCTGCCGTGGTCGCGGATGACCACCGTCAGGCCTTCGAAATCGCTCTCCGCCTCCACCTCCAGCGGCCCGGGCTCCATCCCCGCGTAGGCATGGACGACCACGTTCATGCAGGCCTCGGTGACGACGGTCTTCAGGTCGGCGAGGGA
Source organism: Solirubrobacterales bacterium (assembly GCA_036278095.1). GTDB lineage: Bacteria > Actinomycetota > Thermoleophilia > Solirubrobacterales > 70-9 > VAYN01. Next base: position 6,471 of record DASULS010000044.1, read on the forward strand.
AGCCTCGTCCATCCCCAGCCGTTCCGCCAGGCCGGCAAGGGCGTGCCGCACGACGGCGACGTTCTCGGCCCGTGCTGGGAGGGACATTTGGAGCCCCGAGCGATCATTGGTTGAGGTATTCAAGGTTCCAGCCTGCCCCCCAGGGACATCGAGGCTCTTTGGTCAGGGTTGCGAGCATAACTAGCTGTCGCGCATTAAGAGGTGCCTACCCCTGGCCAGAGCAGGCAAAACAGGATGCGGACCAGTCGTCATCCTGCGGTAGCATCGGCGCGTGAATCCAGCCCCTTTCGAGGTAAAGGCAGACAATCTCGAGCAAGGCGTGCGGACGATCTCCGTCCGCGGCGAGCTCGACCTCAGCACCGCCCCCCAGCTGGAGGGGCCGCTGGAGGAGGCGCTCGAGAGCGGCGAGGGCTCGGTGCTGATCGACCTCTCCCAGTGCGAGTTCATCGACTCGACCGGGATCGCCCTGATCGTCCGTGCCTGGCAGCGCCTCAACAGCGGCGAAAACGGCCGCGGCCTCGTGATCTGCACCCACAACGACCAGGTCCGCCGAGTCCTGGAAATCACCGGCCTAGAACTCTCCATCCCGGTCCACGCCACCCGGGACGAGGCCCTGGCCGCAATCAGCAGCTGACTCAGGCCGCGCCGGTAGAAGGGACCCCTCCGAACTGGGAGCGCTTCGTCAGCTGACGTCAACCGGAGCTCTGTGGTTGGAGGGGTGGGTGTCACTCGAGCCGACGGATACTCAAAAAGCCGAGCTAATTAGCTCGGCTTTTGTCGGAGCGAGTGACACCCACCCCTCCTTACCGCATGCGGCTGGTCCCTGAATATCGACCCCTCGGCACGGGTAGCCGAATCAAGATGCCTTCTCCTCCGCCTCGCCGCAGGCGGCTCCCTCGGGAGCTGTTCGAGACTCGCAGCCATGCCTGGCACTCGCTTGGGCTGGGCGATGAGCTGGCGCCGCGATTTTCGAGACGGCAGCTGGGCGGGTTGCTGGTGGCCTTGCTGGTCCTGGCCGGGACCCTGGTCGTCTACTACAGCCGCCAGAAGATCGCGCCGGGATACGGGGAGTGGATCCGCTACGGGACCGTGGTCATCCTCGTCATCGTCGGCCTGGCGGCGACGCACTGGCTGGCACGCGGGCTCTCGCCCCGGCTCTACCGACGGCTCGACCCCGCCACTGCCGGCACCACCGGCTTCGTCATCCGCCTGCTGGCGACCGCGGCAGTGGTGATCCTGGCGCTGCGGATCGCGGGCGTCAACGCCGGCACCCTCGCCGTCGGCGGCGCCTTCACCGCCGTCCTCCTCGGCCTCGCCGCCCAGCAGGCGCTGGGTGGGATCTTCGCCGGCATCGTCCTGCAGAGCACGCGGCCCTTCCGGGTCGGCGAACGGGTGCGCCTGGTCGGCGGCGCCCTGGCGGGCTCGCTCGAGGGAACCGTCTCCTCGCTCGGCCTCTTCTACACCACCCTCAGCCAGGGCGCCGATCGGCTGATGGTCCCCAACAACGTCCTCCTCGGCCTCGTCGTCGTGCCGCTGCGCGAGCCCGACAAGGTCGACGTCCGGGTGCGCTTCCCCTCGCAGGTGAGCCCGAAGCAGGTGGAGGAACGGCTGCTGGGGACGATCACCGTTCCCACCCGCTACAAACCCAGCGTCTCGCTCGAGGAACTCGACGCCGAGGGGGTCGTCCTGCGCGTCAACGCGACGCCGCTGCGCCCCGAAGACGGCTCGCAGCTGGCGGAGGAGGTACTGGCGGCGTTGCGCCGGGAGGAACCGGCCGCGGCCCCCGCCTGACCGGACCGCTCAGGCGAAGAGCAGGATCCCCAGGTTGACCAGGATCGCCAGGGGCGTCGCCACCAGCGCCAGGGTGCGGAAGAACTTGGCGAAGCCGCCGTGGTAGTGGACGGCCTCGAAGAGGGTGATGCCGACGACGTGGGCGAGGTTGGCGAGGGCGATGCCGATCGCGATCAGGATCGCCGCCGCTTCCCAGCCGGTTGCGTAATCCCCGGCGGTCACCGCGGCGGCGAGGATGGCGACGACGATCGTGCCGACGATGCCGGCGACCATCCCCGCCACGTCCGCGCGGGTCATCCCCGGGACGTAGTTGCCACCGCCGACTTCCTGGTCGGCGACCGGGTTGATCGTGCCGGCGCCGGTCTCCTGCACCTCGACCACGTGGTCGGGCTGGCCGTCGGCGCTCTCCAGCACGACCAGCCGTAGCGGCGGCTCGATCGACTCCTGCGCCCGCTCGAACAACCCGTTCTCGTACCAGCGGGCGTGGGCCTGGTCGTGCTCGAAGATCAGCACTTCGTCGGCAGGGCCTTTCAGCAGCGCGTCCTGGGCGGCCTGGACGGGATCGGAGTCGCCGACCTCCCCGTTCACCTCGATGCCGCCGTCGCGCAGCAGCTTCAGCACGTGCCCCAGCCGCTCTTCGGCCTGCCGCTTCGGCTCGTCGACGTCGCCGAAGGTGTGGTGCAGGGCGTTCTCCTCCACCGCGGGGACGACGACGCGCAACTCCACCCCCTCGCCATCCGCACAAGCGCGGATCTGCTCGACCGGCTCGGACCCCTGGAGCTCGTCGGGAACGATCGCGATCAAACGGCGGGTCATCTCGGACCTCCTACTCGTCGTCGGGGATGGCCTGGTCCGGTTCGCCGTAAGTGGTGTCGGCCTGCTCTTCGGGCGGCGGCGCGTCGCGCTCCGGGAACCGGTGCTGATCGCCGTGCTCGGCGATTTCCTCCAGCTGCTCCTCGGCCAGCTCGAACCCCTCCGCCTCGCCCTCACCGGCTTCGGAGAGGGGGCGTTTGGCCGGGTCGTCGGTATCGGCGTAGCCGCCGCTGCCGCCGATCCGGGCCGCTTCGGCCGCGGCGGCTTCGGCCTCTTCGTCGGCGACGGGGTCGCGCTCTTCCTCGGGGTGGCTCATAGCGCTCATGATGGCCCACCGGCGCCGGAGATTCCAGTGCTGGCTTCGCCGGGAGCCGCGCTGCGGCCGGCGATCCAGCCGACGACGGCGCCGGCGATGCCGCCGAGGCCGAGCAGGGTCGCCGCCCGAACCGGGTCTCGCTTCAGCTTCGAGGCGGTTCCGTGGGCGGTGTGGCGGGCGGTGGTCTTCACGGCCCGCCGGGCGAGCGTTTTCTTGATCGATGGCATATCCACCCTCTACCCACCCCACCGGCGGTCAAATCGATTCCCGCCCGCCGGCCCAGCCCTCTCCGGCGGCTGGCAAACCGCCCACTTTCCGCGGACCCGCGAGTTCGAAAACCCAAAAATTAAGGTTGGCCACAGTGTCCAGATAAGAGAGGTTGCGCATCGCAGACCCATCTGAGCAGGGCATCGGAGGAGCGGAGTGGCCGACAAACGGGACAGCCGGATCGACCAGGAACTGGTCAAGGCTCTGTCGCACCCGATCCGGGTTGAAATCCTGGAAGCGCTGCAGGGGCGCGTGGCGAGCCCGAGCGAGCTCTCGAAGGACCTGGACGAGAGCCTCAAAGTCATTTCCTATCACGCAAAGACGCTGGTCAAGTGCGGCTGCCTCGAACTCGTCGGCCGCGAGCCCCGGCGCGGCTCGATCGAGCACCTCTTCGGCGTCGTGACCCGCTCTTCCTGGGAGCGCCGGGACCCCAGCGTCGCCGCCGAGCCGGGGCTGAGCAGCGCCTCCTTCGAGGTCGACGAGATCGGCTGGAGCGAGATCCGCCAGATCATGGACAGAGCGTCTCGTTTAGTGGCGGAGGCGCAGGCCCGCAGCCTCGAGCGGCTGGCCGGAGCCGAGGGAATCTCGATCGTCGTCGGCCTCGCCGCCTTCGAAGCGCGCAAGCGGCGAGGCCGGGGGAACGACGGCCCCGAGGGCAGAGGTTAGGAAGCTCCGGCGACGGCGCGCTGGAGCTCTTTCTTGTTCATCTGCGAACGGCCTTCGATGCCCAGCTTCTTGGCGTCGTTGTAGAGCTGTTCGCGGGTGCGTCCGCCGGGGCCGTGGCCCGACTGCTTGCCGCCGCGGCTGCTCGCCGAGCTGCCGCGGGTCGAGCTGCGCGAGGAGGTCTTCGATTCGCCCGAGCGCGCCTTTTCCTTGTTGACGGCGCGGGCGGCGATCTCCTCGGCCCGTTTGGTCGAGCGCCCCTCTCTCTTCTCGCTTTCTTTGATGTGCTTGTACTGGCGCTCTCGTTTGCTGCCTTTCTTCACTCCACGCGGTGGCATTGCACTGGCCTCCTTTCGTGCTCGCCTAGGAGACCTTCGCCTTGGCGCGCTGACCCTCGTGCACGCCCTCGGCGAACTCCTCGACGATCTTGGCGTTGAACGCTTCCAGGTCATCGGGTTTGCGGCTGGTGACAAGGCCCTGATCGACGTGGACTTCCTCGTCGACCCACTCCGCCCCGGCATTGCGCAGGTCGGTCTGCAGGCTGGGCCAAGAGGTGAGCGTGCGGCCGGCGGCGACGCCGGCGTCGATCAGCGTCCAGGGCCCGTGGCAGATGACCCCCACCGGCTTGCCGGCCTCGAAGAAGCCGCGGACGAACTCAAGGGCCTCGGGTTTGGTCCGCAGTTGATCGGGGTTGGCGACCCCGCCCGGGAGGACGAGCCCGTCGTATTCGCTCGCATCGGCGTCGCCGACCGCCCGATCGGCGTCGAAGGCGTCGCCCTTGTCGAGGTGGTTGAAGGCCTGGATCTTTCCCGCTTCGGGCGCCAGCAGCTCGGCTTCGGCGCCGGCCTCGCGCACGGCCTCTAGCGGCTCGGTGAGCTCGACCTGCTCGACCCCCTCGTTCGCCATCAGAAAGGCGATTTTCTTGTCCTGCAGCTGGTCGGACATGCTCCGCCCCTTTCCGTTTCAGGTGATCTCTCTCCCTCAATCGCTACCCCTGTCGCGGGGTGGGAAACGGCCTCGGCCGGGTGACGGATTCAGTGCACAGCGGGCTGCGAGCGAGCGCTCCGCGACGGGCCCGAGGGGACGGCGGGACGAGCCTCCTGCCGCTGCCAGCCCAGCTCGAAGGTCAGAGGAACCTGGATCTTCTCCTTCGCCAGACAGCGCGGGCACGAAGCCCACGATGAAGCCGCCTGCGCCGAAAATCCGCTGCCACACTTCTCACACCGAAACATCCCTGTTCCTCCCGCCTTCTCCTGTCTGTCCAACTCCGTCGCATAGGCCACTACCCTGGGGACAACGGCGTAAACGGTGGCCCGAGGGGTATCCGAGTGACAGATGGGGAGAGCTAGGTTGAGGGGCATGCAAGAGCCGCAGGAACTGGAGCTGCTGCGCTACCTGAGGAGTCAGCGGGACCTGGCGGCGCGCCTGATCGAGGGCGACTCGCTCGACCGCCTCGCCCCCAGCTTCCTCGAGATCGTCGCCAACCTGCTCCGCTGGGAGGCGGGGGCGCTGTGGGAAGTGGTCGGCGACTCCGAACCGCTGCGGCTGGTCACGGGCTGGAGCACCGCCGACCTCGACGCCCGCCCCCTCTGGCGACGCAGCCGCGAACTGAGCTTCTTCAAAGGCACCGGCCTGCCGGGAGACGCCTGGGCGACGGGGCAGATCGCCCTCGCCCCCGACTACAGCGAGTACCCCACCCCCGCTCCGCGCTACGAAATCTCAGCCCAGCTCGGGCTCGAGGCGGCGCTGGCGATCCCGGTCCCGATCGGCCCGCCGGAGGGCGTGCTCGCGATCGCCGAGTTCCACACGCTCTCCTTCAACACCCAATCGGAGGAGCTGATGGCGCTGCTGGCCAGCTTCGCCGACCAGCTGGCCAGCTTCATCGCCCGCCGCCGGGCGGAGGCGAGGAGCGCCGAGGCGGAGCGCTTCCGCCAACACCTCGCCGAGGTCGTCCGCGGCACCCAGGATGCCGTCCTGAGCAAGGACCTCGACGGCATCATCACCACCTGGAACCCCGCCGCCGCCCGGCTCTACGGCTACACCGCCGAAGAAGCGATCGGCCGCCACATCTCCTTCCTCGTCCCCCCCGACCACAAGGACGAGGAGCAGGTGATCATCGACCGGGTCAAGCGGGGCGAACGACTGGACACCTTCGAGACCGAACGGATCCGCGCCGACGGCGCCCGGATCGCGGTCTCGCTCACGGTCTCCCCGATCCGCAGCCCGATGCGCGGGCTGATCGGCGCCTCGGTGGTCGCGCGCGACATCACCGCGGAGATGCGCCGCCGCCGCGCCCAGGACTTCCTCGTCGCCGCCAGTCGCCTCCTCGACAGCTCGCTCGACCCGATGGAGACGGCGCGGACGATCGTCAACACCGCCGTGCCGGAGCTGGCCGAGGTCTGCCTGATCGACTTCCGCAGACTCGACGGCTGGCACGGCGACAGCGTCGTCGCCGGCGCCGATCCGGAGATCGCCGCGCGCCTGGAACGGATCCGGCGCGAGTCGCCGCTCGACCCCGGCGGGGACCACCCGGTGGCCCAGGTCCTGCGCCTGCAGCAGCCGATGATCTGGCGCGACCTGAAGGCTCCCGAGGTGGCCGCCAAGGTGGCCCAGAACGACGAGCACACGCAGCTGATGGAGGACGCCGGCTACAACTCCGCCGCGGTGGTGCCGCTGATCGCCCGCGGCCGCACCCTCGGAGCCCTCTCCTTCCTCCACGCCTACAGCAACCTCCGCTACGACCCCGATGACCTCGAATTCCTCTCCGAGCTGGGCGAACGGGCGGCCCTGGCGCTCGACAACGCCCGCCTCTACCGCGAACGCGACCGCGTCGCCGACAACCTGCAGCGCGGCCTGCGCCCGCCGCGGCCGCCCGCGGTGCCGGGCCTGGACATCTCCGTCATCTTCGAGGCCGCCGGCGAAGGGATCGAGATCGGCGGCGACCTGTACGACGTCCTCGCGAGCGAGGACGGGTGCTGGATCCTGATCGGCGACGTCGCCGGCAAGGGCAGCACCGCGGCGGGCGTCTCCGTCGCGGTCCGCCACTCGGTGCGCGGGCTGACCCGCGAGCTCGACGAGCCCGACGAGGTGCTGCGGCGGGTCAACGAGCTGCTGCTCTCGGGCGAGAGCCTCAACGACTTCGCGACGGTGATGCTGGCGCGCCTGCGGCGCCGCGACTCGGGCTGGCACCTCGCTCTCGCCTCGGCGGGACACCCGCCCGCCGTCCACGCGGTCGAAGACGGAGCGGCCTTGCTCGGCGGTGGCTCAGTTCTCGGCGCCTGGCAGGAAGCCCACGTCGAGCGCCACGAGCGGACGATCGCGAGCGGGGACACCCTGGTCCTCTGCACCGACGGTTGGCTCGAGGCCGGACCGGTCAGCGCGCACCTGGCGCCCGAGAGCTTCGCCGAGATGGCCCGGTCCCTGGCCGGGCTGGAGCTCGACGAGATGACCGAGCGGCTCCGCGCCGACGCGGTCGGGCGCAGCTCCGGAACCCTGCGCGACGACCTCGTCCTGCTGGCGGTACGCCCCCAGGCGACCGCGGACGTCGCCGCGGCGCCTCGGGAGCTCGCGGTCGGCGCCGGCTAGCGTTTCGCCCCGGCCGCTTTTTTCGCCGAGCGTTTTTTCGCCGAGCGTTTCCCGCCGGTTTTTTTGGCGCTCGTTTTCTTCGGACGCGAAGCGGCTTTTTTCGCCGCCGGTTTGCGGGCCGCGGTTTTTTTGCTCGCTTTTTTCGTTTTGCGAGTCGGGACGGCGGCGCGGCGCAGTGCCGAGGGGATGTCTTCCCGGGCGACCGCCGCGGTCAGGGATTTGATCTGGCCCTGGAGGTAGCTCGCCATCCGTTCCTCCTCGCGGCGGATCGCCCGCGCCAGTTTCGCCGTCTCGCTGTCGCGGACTCTTTCGGCGAGGTGCTCGATCGCGAGGTAGGTGGCGATCTCCTCGTGCTCGTTGAAGTACTCGGTCTTGGCGTTCTTCAGCATCTTCTCCGCCGCGCCGTCGCCGCGGATCGCGTGCAGCGGGCCCTTCGCCACGGCGGTCAGTTTGCCGACCGTGCTCTGCAGGGTCTGCCCTCCTCCGCCGAGCTGCTTGATTCGGCGCTCGACCTGCTTGGCGTGCGCTTTGGTCTCTTTCAGATGCTGCTGCAGCCGTTTTTTGTAGGGGCCTTTGAGGGTCATCGCGATGTGGGTCTGCAGGGCAGTCTCCAGCTCACGCTCCTTGCCGTAGGCCTCGCTCAGGTACTGGACCAGCTTTGCGTCGCGCTCGTTCAAATCCGCCATCGAGTCTTGTGCCTCCTCTTTCTCACTTCGTTGACGTGTTCAGCTACCCAACGCCCCTCGGGCGAAACTGGGACTAGGGTTTGCCGCGATGAAGCTCGCGCTGATGGCGACCCTCGCCCTGCTCTCGGTTCTGCTGCTCTCGCAAGCCGCGCCCGCGAGCGCGCCGCTGCGACGCGAGCGAGCGGCGCGGCCGCCGATCACCCTGAAGCCGATTCCCTTCGGCCCGAAACGCAAGCGGGAGATGGCCGAATACTCGCTCCGCCACTACGGTCATCGGACCTGGCGGCTGCGGCACCCGCACGTGATCGTCGAGCACATGGCCGAGGCGAGCACGGTCTCCTCCGTCTACGACACCTTCGCCCCCGACGTTCCCGACGTCGAGCTGCACGAACTGCCCAACGTCTGCTCCCACTTCGTGATCGGCTCCTCGGGGCGGATCTTCCGGCTCGTCAACCTGCGCACCCGCTGCCGCCACACGGTCGGGCTCAACTGGACCGCGATCGGGATCGAGCACGTCGGCTTCGCCGATGGGGACGCACTCGGCAACCGCCGCGAGCTCCGGGCCTCGCTCCACCTCACCCAGTGGCTGCGCTGCAAGTTCCACATCCGCGTCCACGACGTGATCGGCCACGCCGAGAGCCTCAGCTCGCCCTACCACCACGAGCTGGTGCCGAGCCTGAGACATCAGACCCACGGCGACTGGAAGCACGCCTCGATGCAAATCTACCGCCGCAAGCTGCGGCGCCTCGGCGCCTGCCCATAGACTCGGTGCCGATGAGCGAGCAGCCACACGGGTTCAAGGAGGGCGACAAGGTCTGGGTCCAGGACGCCGACGGCCGCCGCCACCCCGGCATCTTCGTCGGCGACAACGAAGCCTCGGGCTGGTTCGGCGGCGGCCCCAGCGCCTACGTGGCCCACCCCGAGGCCCACCAGGCCGAGGTCGTCTCGATCTTCCGCATCACCCCCCGCGACGAGTAGCGAGATTCGCCGCGGCGTGTCGATTTCGGCGCCGCTCGTTCGTCGTTGAGGTAAAAGGGCGGGACGGCCGCCCGCGACGAAGGAGGAAACGATGCGCTTCATGATGTTCATGTACCCCGGGATCAGCGAAGAGGAGTGGCAGCCCTCGGCCGAGGACGTGGCCGCGATGAGCCGCTACAACGAGGAGCTGCGCAAGGCGGGGATGCTGCTCTCGCTCGACGGCCTGCGGCCGCCGGCCGACGGCGGCAGCGTCAGCTTCGACGACGGCAAGGCGACGATCACCGACGGGCCGTTCACCGAGGCGAAGGAGGTCGTCGGCGGCTACTGGCTGATCCAGGCGCGCTCGAAGGAGGAGGCGCTGGAGTGGGCGAGCCGCTGCCCGGGGGAGAACTGCCGGATCGAAGTGCGGCGCGTCTTCGAGATGGATGACTTCCCGCAGGACGTGCAGGACGCCGCCGCCGAGAACTTCAACGGCTGAGCGGTGGCCGACGCCAAGCGCGCGATCGAGGCGGTCTGGCGGATCGAGTCCGCCCGCCTGATCGCGGGCCTGGCGCGGATGACCGGCGACGTCGGTCTCGCCGAGGACCTGGCGCAGGACGCACTGGTGGCGGCGATGGAGAAATGGCCGCAGGCGGGCGTGCCGGAGAACCCGGGCGCCTGGCTGATGGCCACCGCGAAGAACCGGGCGATCGACCGGATGCGGCGCGAGCGGACCTACGAACGCAAGCTGGAAGAGGTCGGCCGCGACACCGGGGCGCTGTTCACGCTGGAGCGCTCCGAGCTCGAGGCGGCGATGGATGACGAGATCGGCGACGACCTGCTGGCGCTGATCTTCACCTGCTGCCACCCGCTGCTCTCCCGCGAGGCGCGGGTGGCGCTGACCCTGCGCCTGCTCGGCGGGCTGACGAGCGCGGAGATCGCCCGTGCCTTCCTCGTCGCCGAGGCGACGGTCGCGCAGCGGCTGGTGCGGGCGAAGCGGACCCTGCGCGACGCCAAGGTGCCGTTCGAGGTGCCGCGGGGGGCGGAGCTGGACGAGCGCCTGCCCTCGGTGCTCGAAGTCGTCTACCTCGTCTTCAACGAGGGCTACGCGGCGAGCGCCGGCGAGGATTGGGTGCGCCAGGACCTCTGCGAGGAGGCGCTGCGGCTGGGCCGTGTCCTCGCCGAGCTGGCGCCGCGGGAGCCGGAGGTGCACGGGCTGGTCGCGCTGCTGGAGATCCAGGCCTCGCGCAACGCCGCGCGCCGCGGCCCCGGGGGCGAGCCGGTGCTGCTGCTCGAGCAGGACCGCGGCCGCTGGGACCCGCTGCTGATCGTCCGCGGCCGGCGGGCGCTGGAGCGGGCCGAAGAGCTGCCGGGACCGCTCGGCCCCTACGGGCTGCAGGCCGCAATCGCCGCCTGCCACGCGCGGGCGCTGCGGGCGGAGGAAACCGACTGGGTGCGGATCGCCGCCCTCTACGACGCCCTCGCCCAGATCCAGCCCTCGCCGATCGTCGAGCTGAACCGCGCCGTCGCCCTCGGCATGGCCTTCGGCCCGGAGGCGGGACTGGAGTTGCTGGAGCAGATCGCCGACGAGCCCGCCCTCGCCGGCTACCACCTCCTCCCCAGCGTCCGCGGCGATCTGCTGGAGAAAGCGGGGCGAAAGAACGAAGCCGCCGCCGAATTCAGGCGCGCCGCCGAGCTGACCGAGAACGAGCGCGAGCGCGAGCTGCTGCTCAGCCGCCTGCGGCGAGGCGCTTGATGCCGTCCTGCTCCAGCCGGAACATGCGCCACTCCTCCAGGCGGGTGGCGCCGAGGCCTTCGTAGAACTCGATCGCCGGCTCGTTCCAGTCCAGCGCGCACCATTCGAGGCGGACGTGGCCGCGATCCTGGGCGAGCTTGGCGAGGTGCTCCATCACCTCGCGCCCGATGCCGCCGCGGCGGTGCTCGGGGCGGACGTAGACGTCCTCCAGCCAGATCCCGGAGCGGCACTCGAAGGTCGAGAAGGTGGTGAAGAAGATCGCGTAGCCGACGTATTCGTCGCGAGCTTCGAGCAGCAGCGCCTCCGCGGCCTTCTCCTCGAACAGCGAGCGGCGCAGAACCTCGGCGTCGCCGCTGACCGCATCGGAGAGCTTCTCGTAGGAGGCGAGCTCGAGGATCAGGTCGAAGAGCCCCTCGACGTCGGCTTCGGTCGCGGGACGGATCGTCAGGTCGTTGACGCTCGCGCTCATCAACCCGGAGCCTAGGCGACCAAGTCGGACCTATGCCTTGCCTTCGAATTCGTACTCGCGCAGGAAGCCCTCGAAGAGGCGGCGGTGGCCCTGCTCGTCGCGGAGGATCGCGATCACCATGTCCTGGGTGACGGGATCGACGGCCTCGGTCTCCTCGATGATCCGGGTGTAGTGCTCGATCGCGCCGGTCTCGGCCTCGATCACGCCGCGGATCACGGCGACGACGTCGGTCTGGTGCTCGGGCGGCTGCAGGAAGCTCTGTTCGGCGGAGAACTCTTCCGAGCCGGGGACGACGCCGTAGAGCTCCTTGATCCGGGCGGCGAACTGCTTGGCGTGGCCGAGCTCCTCTTCGACGTCCTCGGCGAGGGACTCGCGGATCTCCTGGGCGCGGACGCCGTCGAGGTTGGTCGAGGCGGCGAGGTAGCTCATCACCGTCTCGATCTCCATCCAGTAGGCCTTGGTCAGCAGCGCGACGATGCTCTCGCGGGCCTCGGCGTTGTCGCTGTCGAAGATCCCCTTGTCGAAGCTCTTGGTCTCCATTGGTGTCCTTCTCCCTCTCTGGTCGTCTTTATCGGTCGAGCTTGTCCCGCTTCGGCGCCTCCCAGCGGTCGGCCGCCTCGGGGTCGTCCTGCGGGTGGCGCGGGTCGCTGGTGCTCGCCGCGTTGGTCGGCGGGTGCGGGCTCTCGCCGAAGGGCTGCCCGTCCGGATCGGGTGGATCGCGGGGGTCCTCCCGCTTCTCGTAGGGGTCCGGCCACTCGGTCGGGTCGGGGTCGGTGGCCGGGTTGTTGAGGGCGTGGTGGGGCTCGCGCTCCTCGTCGCGGTCGGGTTGGTCGTCCATGTCAGGCCGCTACCCCGGGGCCCAAGCGTGGAAACCGTCCGCACCCCCGGTTCCGTGGTTCCTCAGGCACCCATAACGTGCCAAAGGAACCACGCGGCTAGGCTGCGGCGCCATGGACACGATCGACGAGCTTCTGGAGAACAACCGCACCTTCGCCGACAACCTCGGCGAGCAACACCTCGACGTCAAGCCGAGCCGCCACCTGGCCGTAGTCACCTGCATGGACTCGCGCCTCGACGTCTTCGCCGCGCTGGGCCTGGGCGACGGCGAGGCCCACGTGCTGCGCAACGCCGGTGGCGTCATCACCGACGACGTGATCCGCTCGCTGGCGATCTCCCAGCGGCGGCTCGGCACCCGCGAGGTGATGCTGATCCACCACACCGACTGCGGCATGCAGAAGGTCACCGACGACGGCTTCCGGATGGAGCTGCAGGAGACCACGGGGCTGGCGCCGGCCTTCGCGATCGAGTCCTTCACCGACGTCGACGAGGACGTGCGCCAGTCGATCCTGCGGGTGCGCCACTCCCCCTTCCTCCCCCACCGCGACAGCGTGCGCGGCTTCGTCTACGACGTCGACACGCATCGATTGCGCGAGATCGAGGCCGACGGGTAGGCGTGCCGACCGAGGCTCCCTACGGCTGCTGGGCCTCGCCGATCGAGGCGGCGACCGTCGCCCGCTCGGGGCGGCGGCTGGGATCGCCGGCGATCGCCGAAGACGGGGCCGTCTGGTGGGCGGAGGGCCGTCCCACCGAAGGCGGCCGGGTGGTGCTGATGCGGCGGCGGCCGGGCGGCGAGCCGGAAGCGGTGACGCCGGAGGGGACGAACGTGCGCACCCGCGTCCACGAGTACGGCGGCGGCGCCTGGTGCCTGGTCGGCGCCGAGACCGCCCTCTTCGTCGACTTCGCCGACCAGCGGCTCTACCGGCAGCAGCTGGGCTCCGAGCCGGTGGCGATCGTGCCGGAGCCCGAGGAGCCGGCGGCGCTGCGCTACGCCGACATGCGCCCTTCGCCCGACGGGCTCACCGTCGTCTGCGTGCGCGAGCGCCACGGCGAGGGCGAAGCGGTGAACGAGATCGTCTCGCTGCCGCTCGACGGCTCGGCCGAGCCGGAGGTGCTGGCGAGCGGGCGCGACTTCTACTCCTTCCCGCGGATCAGCCCCGACGGCAACTGGCTCGCCTGGACCTGCTGGGACCACCCGAACATGCCCTGGGACGGGACCGAGCTCTGGGTCGCGCCGCTCGCGGACACCGGCCAGGAGCGCCTGGTCGCCGGCGGCGAGGAGGAGTCGATCTTCCAGCCCGAGTGGGGGCCGGACGGGCGCCTGCACTTCGCCTCCGACCGCGATGGCTGGTGGAACCTCTACCGGGCGCGCGAGCCCGGCGCCGAGCTGAGCGGCGAGGAGGGGACGCTTGTGCAGCTGACCGAGGAGCGGGCCGACTTCGCCCACCCGCAGTGGCTCTTCGGCGGCGCCACCTTCGCCTTCCTCGAGAACGGGGCGATCGCCTGCGTGCGCTGCGAGCGCGGGGAAGAAAGGCTCTGGCTGCTGGAGCCGGAGGGCTGGGAACCGGCTGACCTCGGGCTGCCCTATACGTCCTTCGGTTTCCCGGCGATCTCGGCCCGGGGGAGCAAGGTCGCCTTCGCCGCCGCCAGTCCCGAGAGCGAGACCGCCGTCGTCCTCTACGACGTCGCCGGCGGCGAGGCCGAGATCGTGCGGACCTCCAGCGAGGAGCCGGTCGACCCCGCCTACGTCTCGCGGCCGCGGGCGATCGAGTTCGCGACCGGCGAGGGCGAGGCGGCCTACGGCTTCTACTACCCGCCGGCCAACCCCGAGTTCGAGGCGCCGGCGGGGGAACTGCCGCCGCTGATCGTCGAGAGCCACGGCGGCCCGACCTCCCACGCCACCCCGGCGCTCGACCGCGAGTACCTCTACTGGACCAGCCGCGGCATCGGCGTCGTCGACGTCAACTACCGCGGCTCCAGCGGCTACGGCCGCGAGTACCGCAACGAGCTGCGCGGCGCCTGGGGCGTGGTCGACACCGAGGACTGCGTCAAGGCGGCGCTGCACCTGGCCGACGAGGGCGAGGCCGACCGGGAGCGGCTGGCGATCCGCGGCGGCTCGGCCGGTGGATACGCGACCCTCTGCGCGCTCACCTTCTACGACGACCTCGCCGCCGGCGCCAGCTACTACGGAGTCGGCGACCTGGCGGCGCTCGCCCGCGACACCCACAAGTTCGAGTCGCGCTACCTCGACCGCCTGGTCGGCCCCTATCCCGAGCGCGCCGACCTCTACCGCGAGCGCTCGCCGCTTGAGCACGTCGAGCGCCTGCAGGTGCCGGTGATCCTCTTCCAGGGGCTCGAGGACGCGGTCGTCCCGCCCAACCAGGCGGAGACGATGGTCGCGGCGCTGACCCGCAACGGCGTCCCCCACGCCTACCTCGCCTTCGAGGGCGAGCAGCACGGCTTCCGCCGCGCCGAGACCAACATCCGCTGCCTCGAAGCCGAGCTCTACTTCTACGGCCGGATCATGGGCTTCGAGCCGGCGGGCGATCCCGAGCCGGTGGAGATCGCCTGCCTCAGCTGACCACGCAGTGCTTGACGCCGCCTTCGGTCGTCCCTTTTTCGGGGAAGGCGTGGGCGAGCGCCTGGGCGATCAGCTGGGCGCGGGCGGCGTAGCCGGGCGAGGTGAAGTGGATGCCGTCTTCGATGAACCAGGCGTTTTTGACGTCTGAGGCCCAGTCGTAGATGCGCATGTTGGGATAGCTGGCACAGGCTCTGACCAGTTCTTCGTCCCAACCTTCCATGTTTTCCTTCGAGTAGGGGTCGCCGGCTTCGACCAGCGAGCGCACGTTCACCCACAGCACCGGTTCGTCGCCGATGATCGCCATCATCTTTTCGATCCGTTCGCGCTCGCTGACGTTGGAGCCGGCGGCGACGTCGGCGGCCTCGTTCGTCCCCAGGGCCAGCACCCAGCAGCCTTTGAAGCCTTCAGCCTTCCAGGCGGCGGCGACTTCCTGGGCGTTCGGTTCGCCTTCGAAGCGCTCTTCGATCGAGCGCGCTCCCTGCACCTCCATGTGGGTTTCTTCGACGCCGACTTCCTTGTAGCGGTTGGGGATGCGCTCTTTTTCGCTCGGCAGGTATTCGGCCGAGTCGAGGCCCTCGGAGGTCGAGTCGCCGATGTGGACGACGGCTTTGCAGGACGATCTGGTCGAGTCTTCGGCCTGGGCCTTGGTCAGCGGCGGCGGCGCTTTCGTCCCGGCCGCGCGCGCCTGTTCGACCCGGATGTCGTTGCCTTCGGCGGAGACCGAGTTGAGGCCGGCCATCCCGGCGGCGGCGACCACGAGGACCAGGCCGGTGCCGACGATCGCGACCCGCATCGGCGGCGCGAAGGTCTCCCATTTCCAGCCGACCGCGCGGCGGCGGGCGAAGAAGCGGCCGATCGCACCGTGGCGGATCGGCTCCTCGACGAAGCGCCAGGAGAGGGCGGCGACGGCGAAGATCGCCGCCACCTGCAGCGCTTTGCCGAGCAGGCTGTGGGGCGGATGGCTGCCGGGGCCGGTGAGGACGATGATCGGCGTCTGCCAGAGGTAGATCCCGTAGGAGCGGGTGCCGACCCAGCGCAGCGGCCGCACTCCGAGCCATTTGCCGAGGCGGCAGGCCGGGTGGGCGAGCGGCATCAGCACCAGCACCGTCGCCAGCGAGAGGACGACGAAGCCGCCCTGGTAGAGGAAGCGGGAGAACTCGCCGACCTGCCAGATCATCAGCGCGATGACCAGGAGGCCGACGACGCCGAGCGCGTCCAGCGTGTTGCGGGCCTGGGGAGCGATGCGGCGGCTGAGGCGGCGGCTCGGCCAGACCATCGCCAGCGCGGCGCCGAAGAGGAGGCCGCCGGCGCGGGTGTCGGTGCCGTAGTAGATCCGCGAGGGGTCGAGGCTCGGGTGGTAGAGGATCGCCATCTCGATCGAGGCGACGACCGCGAGGACGATCGCCATCAGCGCCAGGCGGGGGCGCACGCCGGAGGGCAGCGGGCGCTCGTGGACGAGCTTGACCCCGAGCGAGAGGAGGAACGGCCAGAGGATGTAGAACTGCTCCTCGACCGAGAGCGACCAGAGGTGGTTGAGCGGGCCTTCCGGCGCGAAGCGGGCGAAGTAGGAGACGTTGGCGAAGATCTGCTCCCAGTTGTTGACGTAGAAGACCGAGGCGACGACCGCCTTGCGGAACTGGTCGGGCTGGGCGGGGCCGAAGATCGTCACCCAGGCGGTGACGATCGCCAGCATCACGAACAGCGCCGGCAGCAGGCGGCGGGCGCGGGCCAGCCAGAACTGGCCGAGTCCGATCTTGCCGCGGGCGGAGAGCTGCGAGAGCAGGATGTCGGTGATCAGGTAGCCCGAGAGGGTGAAGAAGATGCCGACGCCGAGCAGCCCGCCGGGGGCCCAGTGGAAGCCGAGATGGAAGACGATGACGGCGAGGACCGCAATCGCGCGTAGCCCGTCGAGCCCGGGCATGTAGCGCTGATTGCGCTTTACGGGTTCGGGCATTCTCGGTCCGCATGCTACGGATTCGGGTAGTCGACTCGGAGGCGCCGGGGGCGCTGATAGCTTGCCCGCCGTGGATTCGGTCCAACTTCACGGCAAGCGGGTTTTGGTCTCCCTGGGACTGGCGCTGGTCGCCGCGCTGGCGGCGCTGGCGCTGACCGCGACGGCACCCGCCTCGGGAGCCGCCTGCCCGAGCTTCCGCGTCCTGCACAACGACCGCATCGGCCCCGCCAGCCTGCCGGCCGGGTCCTACTCGATCACCGTCGAAACCGGGCTCAGCTGCCAGGCCGCCTCGCAGCTCTTCACCCGCTTCCTCGAGGACTACGACGGGGTGCTGCCGAAACCGTGGCGCGTCATCGCCGAAGGCAGCGGCAAGGCCTCCTTCACCCGCGGCAGCCTCCCCGGCTTCTCGGTCTCCCGCGGTGGCGGGGGTGGCGAAGGCGGCGGCAACAACGAACTCGGCAAGCTCTGCAGCGGCACCTACACCGTCAACGCCGGCTCCAAGGTCGGGCCGCTCTTCTTCCCCAAGGGCCAGTACCTGCTCTACATCCCGCCGAAGTCGGCGATCACCTGCCGCCGCGCCTCGGTCCTCTTCACCCGCTTCCTCGCCGCCCCCGGCGGCACCCTGCCCTTCCCCTGGCGCCTGAAAAATCAGACCGCCACCTTCTACAAGGCAGCGCACCCGGTGCGCAGCGCCTTCAGGGTCGAGCCGCTGAACGGGACCTGAGAACCGCGGCTTCTTCAGTTCCTATTTCTCTATCCCCAGCAGCACCCGCAGATCCGCAGCTACCGCCGAGGGTTCGTCGTCGAGCTGGTTCCAGGTGAGGCGGGTGACCGAATAGCCGGCGACCCTGAGGATGCGGTCGCGAGCGCGGTCTTCGCGGAAGGCGGTGCGGGTGCGGTGTCCCTCCCAGCCGTCGAGCTCGACGATCTGGCCAGTGCCCGGCCAGTGGCAGTCGACCTGGTAGCGCTTGGAGCCCAAGACGATCCAGTCGTTGAAGCGGGGTAGGGGCAGGCGGTGACGGCGGAGGAAGGGTGAGAAACGCTCCTCCAGCTTGCTGCGCTTGCGGCCGGTGGGCTCTTCCTTCAGGCGCTCGAGGGCTGCCCGCACCTTCCGCACGCCTCGTTTCCCCGGGTAGCGCTCGACCAGGTCGGGGAGTGAGAGGCGGTCGCGCAGTTCCAGGTATTCCATCTCGCGCAAGAGGTTCTCGACGGTGTCGAGTGGCTCAGTGGCGGCCAGGTCGAGGATCGTCCGCGGCACGCTCGTCACCGGGATGCCTTCCTTCACCGTGACCTCATCAGCGGGTAGGGGTGAGTGGTGGCGCTTGATCCCAGACCAGGAGCGGCTCTTCTGCGGGGTGGTGACGTCGATGATCGAGCGCGAGTTGGGGCGGATCATCCACAGGACTGCTGCGGACCAGTGGCTGAGGACGGCGTCGGGGCCTGAGGCGAGTACAGCCGCCATCCATCGCCCCTCCCTTGGGATCACCCGATGTCCCACTGCGTATGCGCCGGCATGCAGGCGATGCAAGCGTCCACTCGCGATCCGGTGCTGGATCGCATCCTTCCCAAGGCCGAGCCCTAGCAACTGCGCTCGCCCCACCACTCCATGCTGCCTTCGCGCCAGCTCGGTCACCCGCACGTCGAACCCCGCCTCGCGCGCTTCCTCTCGCCGAGACCGCGAAAATGCGCCTATACGACGATCTTTTGCGGTCTCGGCGAAACGACCGCGGGGAGAAGATGGCCGCTCCGACGACATACCTGCCCTATAAGGCGCCGGAGGGGTCGTCTTCTCCCCCCTCGGTTTCGTGGCGCGCGGCGCTTGGGTAGCTGCGGCGCATGGCTAGCGCGGCTGATTTCCTGCCGGCAAGGCGCTCCTTGAAGGCGCTCGAGAAGGCTGCGGAGGGGTGTCGGGGTTGTGACCTCTACCGAGACGCTACGCGGGTGGTGTTCGGCAAGGGGAGGGCGGGCGCGCGGTTGATGCTGGTCGGCGAGCAGCCGGGCGACAAGGAGGATGTGGAGGGCGAGCCGTTCGTCGGCCCGGCCGGGCGGCTGCTCGACAAGGCGCTGCAGGAGGCGGGGATCGAGCGCTCGGAGGTCTACCTGACCAACGCCGTCAAGCACTTCAAGTGGAAGCCGCGCGGCAAACGGCGCTTGCACCAGACGCCGCGCGCGGGAGAGGTCGAGGCCTGCAAGCCATGGCTCGAGGCCGAGGTGGCAGCGGTCGAACCGGAAGCGCTGCTGGCGATGGGCGCGACCGCCGCCCGGGCGCTGTTCGGGCCGAAGGTGCGGGTGACCAAAGACCGCGGGCGAGCGCTCGAGTCCCCCCTCGCGCCGCTGGCGGCGATCACGATCCACCCCTCGGCGATCCTGCGGCTGCGCGACCACGACGAGCGGGAGGCCGAGCTCGCCGCCTTCGTCGCCGACCTCGAAGCCGTCGGCGCGGGCCTGCGGGACGCCGCCCGGTGAGCGCGACCGCCGCGCCGACCCGCCGTGGCCGCCTGCGCCGCGCCGACTGCGCCGGCCCGGGCATCAGACGCATCCGCCGCGGGCGCGGCTTCTCCTACGAGGACGGCTCGGGAGAGGCGATCAAGGACGAGGAGACGCTGGAGCGGATCCGCGAACTGGCGATCCCGCCCGCCTGGAAGGAGGTCTGGATCTGCCCCGACCCCTTCGGTCACATCCAGGCGACCGGCTACGACGAAGCCGGGCGCAAGCAGTACCTCTACCACGAGCGCTGGCAGCAGCGGCAGGCGGAACGGAAGTTCGAGCTGGTGCGCGACTTCGCCCAGCGGCTGCCGAAGCTGCGCCGCGCCGTGACCGCCGACCTGCGCCGCCAGGGGATGCCGCGGGAGCGGGCCCTCGCCTGCGCCGTGCGCCTGCTCGACCTCGGCTTCTTCCGCGTCGGCAGCGAGGTCTACGCCGAGGAAAACGAGAGCTACGGCCTCGCCACCGTGCGCCGCGAGCACGTCACGGTCAAGCGCAGCGAGGTCGTCTTCGACTTCCCGGCCAAGAGCGGCCAGCGGCGGGTGCAGTCGATCCGCGACGCGGCCGCGCGGCGGGCGCTGGAGGCGATGCACCGGCGCCGCAGCGGCCCCGAGGACCTGCTCGCCTACCGGGCCGGCGGCGAATGGCGCGACGTCCGCTCCGACGAAATCAACGACTACATCCACGAGCAGATCGGCGCCGAGTTCACGGCCAAGAACTTCCGCACCTGGCACGGGACCGTCCTTGCCGCGGTCGAGTTGGCGGGCGAGCCGGCCCCCCGCTCGGAGGCCGCGGCGAAGCGGGCGATCTCCCGCGCCGTCAACGGCGTCTCCGAGGCGCTCGGCAACACCCCGGCGGTCTGCCGCGCCTCCTACATCGACCCCCGCGTCCTCGACCGCTACCGCGACGGCACCACGATCGACCCACCCGCCTCCTCGAACGGCCGCCTCAGCGCCAAGGCCCGCCGCCGGATCGAGCGCGAAGTGATCGAGCTCGTCTCCTGAGCGGGGACCGCATTCGTTGCGCCTCTCCTGTGTTCCTATGGGCATGGGAAAAGGGGATCTGAAGCGCCCGATTTCTCCTAATTTCGGGGATGGTTCTTCGTTTTCGCGTCGAAAGCAGGGGTAGCCGACGCCCATGGCAGCCCCGAACCTCAAAACCATCCCCAAGCCCGGTGAGGTCTGGCTCAGCTGCCCGCCCTATTTGATGCTGGCGCGGATCGTCGCGGTCGAGACCGAGGACGAGGCGCCGGTGGTCAGCTACGAGCTGCACGACGACGACGGCTCGCCGCTGCTGGTCGAGCACGCCCAGCTCGACCAGGGCTGGTGGCGGACGTTCCAGCGGCTCGAGCCGCGCTTCGGCTGAGGCCAGCGCTTCCCGGCTCTGCCTATACACTGCCTAGGCAGTGGCGAAGACGGTTGGGATCGGCGAGGCGGCGCGGATGCTCGGGGTCAGCACCGACACGCTGCGCCGCTGGGACCGCTCCGGGCGGCTGAAGACGACCCGCGACGCGCGCAACCGCCGCCGGGTGCCGGTCGCCGAGGTCGAGCGCCTGCGCGAGGCGCCCGCCCGCCACGCCACCGGCGACGGCTTCTCCGCCCGCAACCGCTTCCCCGGCACGATCCGCTCGATCGAGGTCGACGGCGTGATGGCGCTGGTCGAGATCGAGGCCGGCCCCCACCTCGTCACCGCCGCGATCACCCGCGACTCGGTCGAAGAGCTCGGCCTCGCCCCCGGGATGAAGGCGACCGCCACCGTCAAGGCCTCCTCGGTGATGGTCCAGCGCGGCGAGTGACGCGATGCCGACGGGACGAAAAGCGGTCTATGTAACCGGTTTTCGTCCCGTCGGCGGGTTGGGGCTGGGGGTGCTTGCGGTGGCTTTGGTGACGCTGGCTCTGGTGACGCTGGCGTTGGGGGGGTGCGGGGGTGGCGGCGGAGGACCGACGCTGACGGTGCTGGGAGCCTCGTCGCTGACCGCGGCGCTGGAACGCTACGGGGACTCGTTCGAAGGTGCCGAGGTGCGGAGCTCGTTCGCGGGGTCCGACCAGTTGGCGGCGCAGGTCCAGCAGGGGGCGAAGGCCGACGTCTTCGCCTCCGCCGACACCGAATACCCGGCGCGGCTGCACGCGGAAGGGCTGGCGGAGAAGCCGGTCGTCTTCGCCCGCAACCGGCTGGTCGTGGTCGAGCCGGCCGGCAGCAAGGCGCGCTCCCTCGCCGATCTCGCCCGGCCGGGGACGAAGATCGCGATCGGCGACCCCAGCGTCCCCGTCGGCGCCTACACGCGCGAAGTGCTGGGACGGCTGCCGGCCGCCGAGCAGGCGGCGATCCTCGACAACGTCCGCTCCGAAGAACCGGAAGTGACCGCCGTCCTCGCCAAGGTGACGAGCGGCGCCGCCGACGCCGGCTTCGTCTACGCGACCGATGCGAAGACGGTGCAGGGAGAAGTGCGGGTGGTCCAGATCCCGCCCAACCTGCAGCCGGACGTCTCCTACGCCGCCGCCGTCCTCACCGGCAGCGACGAGCCGGCGCTGGCGCGCCGCTACCTCGACGGTCTGCTGCACGGGCGCGGGGCCGAAGACCTGCACCAGGCGGGCTTCCTGCCGCCGCGATGAGGCTGCGCTCCGGCTTCGGTCTGCTCGCCCTCGCGGCAGCGGTCCTCGCCGTCGCCTTCCTCGTCCTGCCGGTGGTGGCGATCTTCGCCGACACCAGCCCCGGGCGGCTGCTCGACGCGCTCGGCGAAGCGAGCGCCCGCGAAGCGCTCTGGCTGAGCCTGCGGACGACGCTGATCGCGCTGCTGGTCATCGTCGCGGTCGGCACCCCCGCCGCCTACCTGCTGGCGCTGCGCCGCTTCCGCGGCCGCGCCCTCGTCCTCACCGCGATCGAGCTGCCGCTGGTGATGCCCCCGGCGGTGGCCGGCATCGCCCTGCTGGCGGCGCTCGGCCCGCACGGCATCCTCGGCGAGGCGGTCGAAGGCGCGGGGATCGAACTCGTCTTCCAGACGGCCGGGGTCGTCGTCGCCCTCGTCTTCGTCTCCGCCCCTTTCTTCCTGCGCCAGGCGATCGCCGCCTTCGCCGCGCTGGACCCGCGGCTGCTGGAGGCGGCGCGGACGCTCGGCGCCGGCCAGTTCCGCACCTTCGCCACCGTGGCGCTGCCGGGCGCGCGGCCGGGGCTGGCGGCCGGGCTGGCGCTCGCCTGGGGGCGGGCCCTGGGCGAGTTCGGCGCCACCCTCCTCTTCGCCGGCTCGCTGCAAGGGGTGACGCGGACGGCGCCGCTGGCGATCTTCTCCGAGTTCAGCCGGCCCGGCGGGTTCACCGCGGCGCTGGCGCTCTCGGCGGTGCTGATCGTCGTCGCCGCGGCGATCCTGGTCGGGGTGAAGCTGCTCGGCTTCGACCGGGCGGTGGAAGCGGAGGCGCGATGAGCGGCCTGGCGGTGGCGGCGGAGATGCCGCTGCGCGAGTTCGAGCTCGCCGTCGACCTGGCGGTCGCCCCGGGCGAGCGGCTCGCCCTCGCCGGCCCCTCGGGCGCTGGCAAGACGACCGCGCTGCGGATCGCGGCCGGGCTGGTGCGGCCGGCCCGCGGCCGCGTCGCGCTCGGCGGGGAGACCTGGCTCGACACCGCCGCCGGGGTCGAGCTGGCGACCGAGCGCCGGCGCTGCGGCTTCGTCTTCCAGGACTACGCCCTCTTCCCCGGCCTCAGCGCCTGGCGCAACGTCGCCTACGGGATGGAGGGGCCGCGGCGGGA
Organism: Solirubrobacterales bacterium; assembly: GCA_036278095.1. Classification (GTDB taxonomy): domain Bacteria; phylum Actinomycetota; class Thermoleophilia; order Solirubrobacterales; family 70-9; genus VAYN01. The sequence continues at coordinate 29,370 of DASULS010000044.1, forward strand.
GCGGCGGCGGCGCGCCCTCGGCCTGCTCGAGCGCTTCGGCCTCGCGGCGCTCGCCGACGCCAACCCGGTCGCACTCTCCGGCGGCGAGCGCCAGCGGGTGGCGCTGGCGCGGGCGCTCGCCGCCGAGCCGCGGGCGCTGCTCCTCGACGAGCCGCTCTCGGCGCTCGACCCCGGCAGCCGCCGCGAAGCGCTGCGACAGCTGCACGCGCTGCTGGCCGAGCTCCCGATCCCGGTCCTGCTCGTCACCCACTCCTACGACGAGGCGGCGCTGCTGGCCGACCGGATCGCAGTGATCGACCGCGGCCGCATCGTCCAGAGCGGCGAGCCGGCGGCGATCTCGACCCAGCCGCGATCGGCCTTCGTCGCCGACTTCGCCGGGGCCGCAGTCCTCCACGGCGAGGCGAGCCGGGAGCCGGGCGGGCTGACGCTGGTGCGCCTGCGCGGCGGCGGCGAAGTGCGCAGCACCGACGCGGCGAGCGGCCCGGTCGCGATCAGCGTCTTCCCCTGGGAGATCTCGCTGCAGCCGCCCGGCGCCGAGGCCGCGGACTCGATGCTGAACCGCCTCCCCGGCGAGGTCACCTCGCTGACCCCCGTCGGCAACCGGGTCCGGGTCGGCCTGGCGACGCCGCAGCCGCTGGGGACCGAGGTCACCGCGCGCTCGGCCGAGGCGCTGGGCCTGCGGCCGGGCACCCCCGTGGTCGCCGCCTGGAAGGCGACGGCGACGCGGGTCATCCCTCTCTAGTTCCGCGGTTCCTTTGTCCGCCTATACATGACAAAGGAACCACGGAACTAGGAAGCAAGGAGGGCTTCCGCCCGGCTGAGGTCGTCGGGGTCGTTGACGTTGAAGAGGAGGCGATGCGGGTCGCCGAAGGGGGCGAGATCGTCCTCGCCGAGCAGGCGCGGCTCGAGCGCTTCAACCGTGCGGGCGAGCGGCTCCTCGCGCTCCAGCGCCGCTTCCAGCTCGGGCAGCAGGCTCGGTTCGTAGCGGGCGAGCAGCGGCTGCAGGCGGCCGTCGAGCTTCGGCGCCACGAGCCGGTCGGGAGCGTCGGCGAGCAGCCGGAGCAAGCCGGGAGCGACGAAGGGCAGGTCGCAGGCGACGGCGACGATCGGCCGCCCCTCCCCCGCCCGCAGCGCCGCGACGATCCCGCTGAGCGGGTGGCGCGGCCGCTCGGGCTCCAGCAACGTGGGGGCGTCCAGCGGCGGCAACCGGTCGCCCGGCTTCGCGCACACGACCGCCTCCAGACCGGCCTCGGCGAGCGCCGCCAGCGGGTAGGCGATCAGCGGCTGACCGTGCAGGTCCGCGCACACCTTGGCCCCCTTCATCCGGCTGCCGACTCCGCCGGCCAGCACCGCCCCGAGCGTCTGCTTCATGACCGAAGTGTCCTCGATCGGGGTTGCGACCGGTAGCGCCGGGTAGCCTGCGACCGTGGCGCTCGAAGACGCTCACGGACGGCTGCTCGGGGACCTGCGGGTCTCCGTCACCGACCGCTGCAACTTCCGCTGCCGCTACTGCATGCCGGCCGAGGGGATGCCCTGGATCGACCGGGCGGAGATCCTCAGCTTCGAGGAGATCGAGCGGCTGGTGCGGCTCTTCGTCGCGCTCGAGGTGCGAGACGTGCGGCTGACCGGCGGCGAGCCGCTGGTGCGGCGCGAGTTCCCGGCGCTGGTCGCGCGACTCGCCGCGATCGAGGGCATCCGCGACCTCTCGCTGACCACCAACGGCTACCTGCTCGCCCGCGACGCCGCGGCGCTGGTCGCCGCCGGCATCCACCGGGTCAACGTCTCGATCGACTCGCTCGCCCGCGGCCGCTTCTTCGAGGTCACCCGCCGCGACGCGCTGGAGCAGGTGCTGGCGGGACTGGAGGCGATCGCCGCCCACCCGCAGGTGCGGCCAATCAAGGTCAACGCGGTGCCGATGCCCGGCTTCGGCGCCGCGGAGGTGCGGCGCTTCTGCGAGCTCGCCCGCCGCCGCGACTTCCAGGTCCGCTTCATCGAGTTCATGCCGCTCGACGGCGACCGTTCCTGGCGGCCCGACGACGTCCTCAGCGGCGCCGCGGTGCGGGCGCTGGTCGAAGCCGAGCACCCGTTGCGCGAGCTGCCGCGCGAGCCGCACTCGACCGCCCGCGTCTTCGCCTTCGCCGACGGGCGCGGCGAGATCGGCTTCGTCAACCCGGTCACCGAACCGTTCTGCGCCGACTGCAACCGCATCCGCCTCACCGCCGACGGCAAGCTCCGCACCTGCCTCTTCTCCCAGCACGAGACCGACCTGCGCGGGCCGCTGCGGGCCGGCGCCGACGACTCCGAGCTGGAGCGGATCGTCCGCGAGGCGGTCTGGCGCAAGGAGCTGAAGCACCGGGTCGGCGAGCCGGGGTTCCGGCCGCCAGCGCGGACGATGAGCGCGATCGGGGGCTGAGATGAGACGGGACGAGTGGCTGGCCGAGCTCTGCGCGCGGATCGGCGTCGAGCCGCCGAGCGACGAGGAAGTGGTGGCGCTGCTCGACCTCGCCGCCACCGCCGCCCACTCCTCCGAGCGCACCGCCGCCCCGCTCGCCTGCTGGGTCGCCGGCCGCAGCGACCGCCCGGCGGCGGATCTGGGTGAGATCGCCAGGGAAGTCGCGCCGGAGGGCGACCAGGCGACCTAGAGGCGGCAGAGGTAGACGGCGTTGTCGTGCCCCTCTTCGTCGAGCCGCTCGTGCATCTCCTTGTCGAGCTCTCCGAAGACGCCGGCGCAGCGCAGCCCCGCCACCTCGATCGCCGCCAGCACCTCGGCTTCGGGCAGGTGGCGAACGCGATGGAGGTGGGCCGAGTCGGCCTCGCCTTCGATCTCCAGGCTCGCCTCGGCGATCGAGCCGGCGAAGAGCGCCCCCGCAGGCTCTCTGCCGCCCCAGACGAACGTCCTCCCCTCCCCCTCCACCGCGATCTCGCAGGTGAACAGCGCCCTCATCGCCTTCAGGGTGAAGACGTCGAAGAGGGCGATCCCCCGCGGCGCCAGGTTGCGGCGGATGCCGGCCAGCGCGGCCTCCAGCTCCTCGAGGCTGAGCAGGTAGTTGAGCGGCTCGTTGACCGCCCAGATCAGGTCGAACTCGCCCAGCTTCGGCAGCGACCGCATGTCGGCGACGAGGAGCTCGGCGCGGTCGCCGACCTTGGCGCGGGCGTTGCCCAGCATCGCCGGCGAGATGTCGCAGCCGGTCACCTCCCAGCCGCGGTCGAGCAGGGGGATGAAGTTGAGCCCGGTCCCGCAGCCGAGGTCGAGCAGGCGGCGCCCCTCCAGCCCTGTCGCTTCGGCCAGTGTGAGCAGGCGGCTGGTCCAGCACTCGTATTCGTAGCCGTAACAGCGGGTGAAGTCGTCGTAGAACGGGGCGACCGTCTCGTAGGCCTCGCGCGCGAGGTCGCCCCCCTCCCACTTGTCGCTCATAGTCGCTCCTCTCGCAGGGGAGGCTAGCTGGCGTTGATTAACGCTTTGCTAGGCAACGCGGTCGGGGTCGGCGTAGACGTTGACCGAGCCGTGGCGGGCGAAGCCGGCCAGGGTCATGCCGCGGTCGGCGGCGAGCTCGATCGCCAGGGAGCTGGGGGCGCCGACGCCAACCAGGACCGGGCAGCCGGCGACGGCGGCCTTCTGGGCCAGCTCGAAGGAGAGGCGGCCGCTGACGCAGAGGAGGCAGTCGTGCAACGGCACCCGGCCGGCGCGCAGCGCCGCCCCCACCACCTTGTCCATCGCGCTGTGGCGACCGATGTCCTCGCGCATGCTCAGCAGCTCCCCCTCGGCGTCGAAGAGACCGGTGGCGTGGAGGCCGCCGGTGCGCTCGAAGCCGGGCTGGCGCAGCCGCTCGGGCAGGTCGGCGAGCAGCTCCCGGGAGACGGACGGGCCCGGCGGCAGCGGCTCGCTCGCCACCGCCACCTCCTCCAGCGCTCCCTTGCCGCAGACCCCGCAGGAGGAGGAGGTGTAGAAGCGCCGGGCGCCGGGGTCGCGCAGCAGCGGCCCGGCGACCTCGACCACGTTGGCGGCGAGGTCATCGCTGAGGCCGGCCTCGCGCGGACCGTCGATCAAGCCCTCGCCGTAGAGGAAGCCGAGCGCCAGCTCCTCGTCGTTGCCGGGGGTCCGCATCGTCACGCTCAGCGGCTCGCCGTCCACCCGAATCTCCAGCGGCTCCTCGACGGCGACGGCGTCGCGCTCGCCATCGCGCTCGATCTCGCGGAAGAGCCGCGAGCCGTCGACCCGGCCCGCCCCGTTCGCGTGCTGTAAGGGCGCCGACACCAGCGTTTTTGCCTACCCCCTCGCGGGTACAGCCGAAACGTGCGTGTCGCCGCTGAACCCGCATAGCCCCGCCGCCCACCACATCGCGACGCTGTGGTGGTGGATGCTGGTGGTGGCCGGGATCGTCTTCCTCGGTGCCGTCGCGATGCTGGTGGTGGGCTGGGTCCGGCGCGACCGTCCCGGTCTCCCGTTCCTCGGTGAGAACGAGAAATTGAACACCGGCCTGGTGGTGTTGTTCGGGATGGCGATCCCGATCGTGATCCTGGTCGCCCTCTTCATCGTCTCCGACCTCGTCCTGCTGAACGAAACCGACGCCCCCCAGGCGAGCAGCACGGCGATGACGGTGACGGTGATCGGCCACCAGTGGTTCTGGGAGGTCCGCTACGAAGGCAAGGGCGCGGAAACCGCCAACGAGATCCACATCCCCGTCCGTACCCCGGTCAACCTGGTCGTCCACAGCGCCGACGTCATCCACTCCTTCTGGGTGCCGGAACTGAACCGCAAGATCGACACGATCCCGGGACAGGCCAACTCGATCGAACTGTACGCCGAACAGGCCGGTGTCTACCGCGGCCAGTGCGCCGAGTTCTGCGGCCTCCAGCACGCCCACATGGCGTTCCGCGTCTACGCCGAACCGATGCCCAAGTTCGAAGCCTGGCTGGCGAACATCCGCAAACCCGCCCGGGAACCGACCACCCCGCTGGCCCGCCAGGGCCAGCGGGCCTTCATGCGGGACGGCTGCGCCGCCTGCCACACCATCGCCGGCACCGAAGCGAAGGGAACGGTGGGACCGAACCTGACCCACGTCGCCAGCCGCGAGACCCTTGCCGCCGACACGATCCCCAACACCCCGGAAGAGCTCTTCCGCTGGGTCCAGAACCCGCAGAGCATCAAGCCCGGGGCGAAGATGCCCGGCCTCGGCCTCGGGCCGGAGAAGTTCCACGCGATCGTCGCCTACCTGACGGGGCTGAAATGACGGTCTCCACCCCGCCCGCCAGCGTCCGCCTCAACCGCCTCGAGCGGATCTGGAAGGAGAGCCCCGGCGTGCTCGGCTGGCTCACCACCGTCGACCACAAGCGGATCGGCATCCTCTACTTCTTCACCTCGCTCTTCTTCTTCGGCGCCGGCGGGGTCGAGGCGCTGGCGATCCGCACCCAGCTGATCGGCCCCAACCAGTCGACGCTGGACCCGGCGACCTTCAACGAAATGATGTCCTCGCACGGGACGACGATGATCTTCTTCTTCGTCGTCCCGATGTCGCTGGGCGCCTTCGGCAACTACCTGCTGCCGCTGATGATCGGCGCCCGCGACATGGCGTTCCCGCGGCTGAACGCGCTCTCCTACTGGATTTACCTCTGCGCCGGCGTCTTCCTCTACGTCGGCGTCTTCAGCGGCAACGCGCCCAGCGCCGGCTGGTTCGACTACGTGCCGCTCGCCTCGAAGGCCTACAGCCCCGGCCCCGGGATCGACTTCTACGCCCTCTCGCTGCTGTTCGTCAGCGTCTCCACCACGGCCGGCGCGATCAACGCGATCGTCACCATCTTCAAGTTACGGGCCCCGGGGATGTCGCTGAACAGAATGCCGCTCTTCTGCTTCGCCTTCCTCGCCGTCTCCTTCGCCCTGATCTTCGCCCTGCCGGCGCTCAGCACCGCCCTGATCCTGCTCGAGCTGGAACGGCTGCTGGGGTTCCACTTCTTCATCCCCGCGGCCGGCGGCGACCCGATCCTCTGGCAGAACCTGTTCTGGATCTTCGGCCACCCCGAGGTGTACATCATCATCCTGCCCGCCTTCGGGATCGCGACCTCGATCATCCCCACCTTCGTGCGGCGGAGGATGGTCGCCTGGCCGCTGGTGGCGCTGGCCGAGATCCTCGTCGCCTTCCTCGGCTTCGGCGTCTGGGCGCACCACATGTTCGCGGTCGGCCTGGCCAGCGCGACGACGATCTACTTCGCCGCCGCCAGCCTGATCATCGTCATCCCCAGCGGCATCCAGCTGTTCTCCTGGATCACCACGATCGTCACCGGGACGCCGCGGTTCAAGACGCCGCTGCTGTGGATCGTCGGCTTCATCGTCCTCTTCATCATGGGCGGCCTCTCCGGGGTGATGTTCGCCGCCATCCCCTTCGACCAGCAGACGACCGACACCTACTTCGTCGTCGCCCACTTTCACTACGTGATCTTCGGCGCCGCGGTGTTCCCGCTGCTCGGCGGCATGTACTACTGGTTCCCGAAGGTCACCGGGCGCATGTACGACGAGCGCTGGGGCAAGGTGAGCTTCTGGCTCACCTTCATCGGCACCAACATCACCTTCTTCCCGATGCACATCCTCGGCCTCGACGGGATGCCGCGCCGGAACTACACCTACGGCCCGGAAATGGGCTGGACCGGGCTGAACCTGATCGAGACGCTCGGCGCATACCTGTTGACGCTGGGCCTGCTCTCGGTCTTCGCCAACCTCGCGATCAGCATCTTCAAGGGCGAGAGGGCCGGCAACGACCCGTTCGGGGGCGACACCCTGGAGTGGTCGACCACCTCCCCCCCGCCCGAGTACAACTACGCGGTCATCCCCAAGGTCTCCAGCCCGTACGCGATGTGGGACACCGAGGACCGCGAAGAGGACGCGCGCAACCTCGAGCTCGGGCGCAAAACGCTCGAAGGGGGACACGAGACGCCGGCCAGCACCGCCGTCGACGCCGAGTGGGACGAGGTGCTCGAGATGCCCTCCCACTCCGGCTGGCCGCCGCTCGTCGCCCTGGCGATGACGGGCGTCTTCGCGATGATCATCCTCGAACAGTGGTTCGCCGCCGCGATCTTCGTCGTGGTCCTCGCGCTGACGGTCGCCGGCTTCCACCTGAAAGAGCCGGAGGAGGCATGAAGGAGCGCCGGGCCGAGCCAAGCGGCTGGTGGGGCGCGGTGCTGCTGATCGCCACCGAGGCGACGCTCTTCGCCTGCCTGATCGCGACCTACTTCTACCTGCGCTTCAAGACCGGCGAATGGCCGCTCGGCGGCATCGAGAAGCCCTCGGTGACGCTGCCCCTCGTCTTCACCGGGATGCTCGTCGCCACCTGCGTGCCGATGTTCCTCTCGGTCAGGGCGGCGAAGGGCGGCGCCATCCGCGCCGCCTGGTGGCTGCTCTTCCTCGCGGCGGCGGTGCAGGCGACCTACCTCGGCCTGCAGGTCCACCTGATGATCGGCGACCTCCACTCCTTCAGGCCCAGCGCCAACGCCTACGGCTCGATCTACTACACGCTGATCACCGTCCACCACGCCCACGTCGCGGTGGGGCTGGCGATCGACGCCTGGCTGCTGTGGAAGCTCTCCCGCGGCATCACCAACTACCGGATGACCGCCCTCCGGGTCGCCGCCTTCTACTGGTACTTCGTCAGCGCGGCCGCGATCGCCGTGGTCCTGACCCAGCTCTACCCCTCACTGTGACCGTGCGAGCGCTGAGGCCGATACTGGAGCGGATCCCGCCCGAGTCGCCGGTCTCGCCGGTGCTCTGGTTCGCGGTGCTGGGGGCGCCGGGCGCCTACGCGGTCCAGCTCGGCCTCGGCTACTGGCTGGTCCAGGCCGCCTGCAGCCCCACCGGCGAGCAGTGGGGAATCTCGCTCAGCGCCTGGGCGATCGTCGTCACCGCCGGCGCGGCGGCGGTCGCGATCGCCGCTGGGCTCACCTCCGTCTGGCTCTACCGACGTCACGGCGACCGCCACGAGCCGCCACCACCGGGCCGGGTCGCCTTCCTCGCCTCGGTCGGGATGACCCTCTCCGTCCTCTTCCTGGCGCTGATCCTGATGACGGGCGCCGGCGTCCTCACCTTCCACGTCTGCAACCAATCATGAGCAGGAGCCGGAAAGCGATCCTCGGGGCGGTCCTGCTGGCCGGCATGGCGCTCGCCGCGCTGGCCGAGGCGCAGCCGCCGAGCGGCGTCACCCACGCCCCCGGGGGCTCGCAACAGAAGCAACTGCAACTGGGCGCCGAGCTCTTCGCCGCCAACTGCGCCAGCTGCCACGGGTTCCGCGGCGAAGGCGTGCTCACCCCGCGGGAAAACGGGGTCGGCGGCGCCACCGGCCAGGGCCCCTCGCTGATCGGGGTCGGCGAGATGGCGCCCGACTTCTACCTCCGCACCGGGCGAATGCCGCTCGAGCACGCCGGCGAAGAGCCCGAACGGCAGCGGCCGTTCTTCAACTCGCGCGAGATCGAAGCGATCAGCGCCTACGTCGCCTCCTTCGGCGGCGGGCCGAAGATCCCCGAGCCGAAACCGGACTACGGCTCGCTCTCGGAAGGGATGTCGCTCTTCACCGAGCACTGCGCGGGCTGCCACCAGATCGTCGGCGAAGGCGGCTACGTGCCCGGCGCCAAGGTTCCGGTGCTCGGGCACGCCACCCCCACCCAGATCGCCGAGGCGGTGCGGATCGGCCCCTTCCTGATGCCGAAATTCCCGCAGAGCCAGATCAGCGAAGACGACCTCAACAAGATCATCGCCTACGTGATGCGGAGCAAGCACCCCGAAGACGCCGGGGGCTGGGGCATCGGCCACATCGGGCCGGTGCCGGAGGGAATGATCGCCTGGTTCGTCGCCGTCTTCGTGCTGGCCGGGCTCTGCGCCGTGATCGGAAGGAGGCTCTCCACGTGAAGTCGAGAACGAAGTTCGCCCTGGCGGCCGCGTTCGGGTTACTGCGCGAAGCCGGCCGCAGGAAGAAGCAGAAGCCGATCATCGAGGCGGAGGGCGGCGACCCGCGGGCGGAGCTGATCGTCGCCCTGCTGCTGCTGGGCGCCGCCGCCTGCGCGGTGATGTTCATCGTCGTCTACGCGCTCGACTGGCCGAACATGACGCAGTGGCTCGGCCTCTGCCTCGGCGGCTGCCTGCTGCTGATCGCCGCCGCCCTGATCTACGCCGGCGAGACCTTCGTCCCGACCGAGGAGCTGGAGGAGGACTACCCGCCGATCGAGCACCCCGAAGCGCAGGAGGAGCTCGACCAGATCGGCCGCGAGAGCGTCCGGGGCTTCACCCGCAAGCGGCTCCTGCTCGGGGCCGCCGGGGCGGCGGGCGCGGCGCTGGGCGCGGCGCTGGTGGTCCCCGCCGCCTCACTCGGGCCGTTCCTCGACACCGAGTCCTTCTACTACTCGCCCTGGCACCGCGACCGCCGCCTCGTCGACGAGGCAGGCAAGCCCTACAGGGCCGAGGAGATCGAGTACGAAACCTTCTACACGGCCTTCCCCGAGAACGCCTACCGGGAGGAGCTGGCGGCGCCGCTGGTGGTCGTGAAAGTCGACCCCTCCGAGCTCGAGCTGCCGGAAGGGCGGGAGAGCTGGGCGCCGGAGGGGATCGTCGCCTACTCGAAGGTCTGCACCCACGCCGGCTGCGCCATCGCCCTCTACCGCAAGCCGCGCTTCCCGCAGGCCGAGCCCCGGCCCGCCCTCGTCTGCCCCTGCCACTACTCGACCTTCGACCCCGCCGAGGGCGGCAAGGTGATCTTCGGCCCGGCGGGGCGCGACCTGCCGCAGCTGCCGCTGCTGGTCGACTCGGCCGGGGAGCTGCGGGCGGCGGGCAACTTCTCCTCCCCCGTCGGCCCCAGCTTCTGGGGCGTGCGGACGCGGAGGCCGACGGCGTGATCCGTCGCGCCATCCGCTTCCTCGACCAGCGCAGCGGCAGCGCCCCGCTGCTGAAGAAGACGCTGCGCTACGTCTTCCCCGACCATTGGTCCTTCCTGCTCGGCGAGGTCGCGCTCTACGCCTTCATCGTCCTCGTCGCCACCGGCGTCTACCTGACCCTCTTCTTCGAGCCGAGCACGGCCAAAACCGTCTACCACGGCAGCTACGCGCCGCTGCGGGGGATGGAGATGAGCAGGGCGTATGCCTCGGTCGTCCACCTCTCCTTCGACGTCAAGGCCGGGCTGCTGATCCGCCAGACCCACCACTGGGCAGCCGACGTCTTCATCGCCGCGATCGTCCTCCACCTGATCCGGGTCTTCTTCACCGGCGCCTACCGCAAGCCGCGCGAGCTGACCTACCTGATCGGCATCCTGATGCTGTTCACGGCGCTGCTGGAGGGGTATCTCGGCTACTCGCTGGTCGACGACCTGCTCTCCGGGATGGGGCTGGCGATCGGCTACGGGGTGGCGCTCTCGCTGCCGTTCGTCGGCGGCAACCTGGCGCTGGCGATCTGGGGGCACCCCTTCCCCGGCGACCCGTCCTTCTGGTCGCGGATGTACATCGGCCACGTGCTGATCCTGCCGCTGCTGATCGGCGGCCTGCTCGCCGCGCACCTGGCGCTGGTCGCCTCCCGCCACCACACCCAGTTCCAGCGCCGGTCGGTCCCGAGCGAGCGCAAGGTGGTCGGCATCCCCACCTTCCCCGGGCAGGTGCCGCGCTCGCTGGGGCTGATGATCGCCGTCGCCGGGGTGCTGGTCCTGCTCGGCGGGCTGGTGCAGATCAACCCGGTCTGGCTCTGGGGCCCCTACCACGTCTATGACGGCACCAACGGGGCGCAGCCGGACTGGTACCTGGGCTGGCTGATCGGGGCGCTGCGCCTGGTCCCGAGCTTCGACGTCGTCGTCGGGAACCGGACGCTGGTGCCGAACCCGTTCTGGGGCGGGGTCCTGTTCCCGCTGGTGGTGATGGCGGCGCTGATGCTGTGGCCTTGGCTGGAGCGGCGGGCGACCGGCGACCGCCGGGCCCACAACGTCCTCCAGCGCCCGCGCGACGCGCCGGTCCGCACCGGGATCGGCGCCGGCTTCCTCGCCTGGGTGGCGATGATCTTCATGGCAGGCGCCTCGGACCGGGCACTGGTCTTCCTCGGCATCAGCTACATGAGCCAGATCTGGTTCTACCGGGTGGCGGTCTGGATCGTGCCGGTCCTGGTCGGGCTGGTGGCCTGGCGGTTCTGCCTCGCCCTCAGGGGGATGGAGGAGGTGCAGGCCGAGCGGGAGGCCGCCGTCCGTAGCGCGCAGCCCGAGTAGCGACGCGGGGGTCGGCGCCGTCCTCGAGCAGGGACTGGCGCAGCTCGGCCTCGCGGATCCAGCGCAGGAACATCCAGGAGAAGAGGCTGACGGTGATCAGCGCCCCCCAGATGAACATGATCGCGCCGCCGACCTGCTGGTCGCTGAGCGGGGCGATCCCCTGCAGCGCCTCGCCGTGGGCGTAGTAGGGGTAGAGCGGGGTCCCGGTCCAGATGAAGACGTTGCCGAGGATGGCGCAGCCGAGGGCGCGGACGACCAGCACGTAGGTGGCCTTCTGGGCGGAGCCGAACCAGCCGGGTCCGGGCAGCGGCTCCAGCAGCGCCCCCCACATCAGCAGGCCGGCGGTGAAGAAGCAGGCGTGCTCGAAGGCGTGGAGCGCGGTGCTTTCCAGGGCCGCTTCGTAGAAGGCCGGGAGGTGCCAGAGGTAGAGGTTGAGCGCCCACAGCGGCAGCGCCACCAAGGGGTTGAGGAGGAAGCGCAGGCGCTGCACCGGCGCCGGCGCCAGCAGCGGCCGCAGCACGGCGCCGCTGAGGCCGACGAGGACGAAGAGCGGCGCCACTTCGCCGAGGGCGATGTGCTGGAGCATGTGGGCGTAGAAGAGGCGCTCCTCGCCGAGCGTGTCGAGGGGGGAGATCAGCGCCGCGACCACGATCGCGATCCCGAGGTAGAAGCTGAGCTGCCGCCAGCGCGGGACCCGGCGACCGCGCCGCGCCAGGGTGCGCGCGCGCCGCGCGTAGAGAGCGCTGGCCAGAAGTGCCGCGGCGACGATCACCGTCTCTGAATTACCCGCGTGGCGTGATCGCAAGCCGGCCGGCGGGTAGCGAGGGGCCATGCAGCGCTGGCTGATCAGGGTCGCCCTCGTGGCCGGCCTCGCCGTCCTCGCGATCGGCCTGGCGATCCGCGCGCAGGTCCACGGCGGGGTCGCCGTCGAGGCCAACCGGCTCCCCCTGCACGCCGAAAGGCAGCGGGGTCCAGCCGCGGCCCGCGGAGCTGCCCCCTCCCCGCTCCTCGCCGAAGGCGATCTCCTGGCTCGGCTCCAATCCCTGCGCGGTCGCCCGGTCGTCCTCACCGCCTGGGCCTCCTGGTGCCCGCCCTGTCGGGAAGAGCTGCCGCTCCTCGCGAGCGCCTCGGCCCGGTTCGGGCGCCGAGTCGCCTTCCTCGGCGCCGACGTCGAAGACGACGCCGGCAGCGCTCGCCGGCTCCTCGAGGAAGCGCCCCTCGGCTACCCCAGCTACACGACGAGCCTGGCCGCGCTCGGCCCCCTCGCCCCGGCGACCGGAACCCCGTTCACCGTCCTCATCGCCGCCGACGGCCAAGTCGTCTCCCGCCGCATCGGCGCCTACCTCTCCCAGTCCGAGCTCGACGCTGACATCTCGTCGCTCCTCAGCCCTCACACCTAGTTCCGTGGTTCCTTAGTCCGGATATAGAGGACAAAGGAACCACGCAATCCCGCGGTAGCCCGGAGAGCCAGTTCCGTGGTTCTTTTGTCTGCCTATACCACGACAAAGGAACCACGGAACTCAAGGACGCTGCGTTTGGATGACCTGGGCCGGGTCTTCGGCGGATTGGAAGCCGGCTTTGAAGATCGACCAGCGCTTGCAGACCGAGCCGGCGAGGAGGAGGGTGCCGCCGGCGACGGTGAGGGCGCGGCGCCGGCGTTCGTCTTTCCTCGCCCTCTGGGCGAAAAAGGACGAACGCCGCTTGGGCCGATGCAGGGCGTCGTCGCTGGCAACCAGGGCCAGGGCGCCGGCGACGGTGAGGGCACGGGCCGCCTTGCCGAAATGGCCGGCTTTGCCCTGCTCGTAGGATTCGGCGAGGGGGCCGAGGCGCTTGTGCATGACCGCCGTCGCCGCCTCCTCGGCGAGCGCGGCGGCGATGCCGAGGTGGCGGGCCGGCTCGGCTTCGGCCGCCGGGACGGTCAGCAGGGCGGCGCCGGTGGCGCTGGCGGTGGCGCTGGCGGCGAAGACGAAGGGCATCTCCACCCGCGCCTCCGACCAGGCCGGGATCGCGGTGTGGGTGACGAGGGCGGCGGTGTAGGTCGCCAGCGGTGCGCCCAACGCGGCCGCGCCCAGCTCCGGGAGGCCGCCGCGGCGTCTCTTGTCCAGCAGGTTCAGGCCCGCCGCGAGGCTGGTGGCACCGCCGTTGGCGGCCAGCAGCCAGGCCCCGAGGTTCATCGGCGAGGTGACCTTGAAGACGCGCAGCATGTTGAGGAAGCGCGACGGTTTGCCGAGGTCTTTGATCAGCAGCACGGGGCTGACCGTGACGCCGACGAAGGCCCCGGCCCAGGCGCGCCGGGCCAGCTGCGGGCGGCCCGCGAAGGTCGCCGCGCTCGCCATCACCGCCGAGGCGCCCGCCAGGCCGCCGAAGAAGAAGTAGTAGGGGATCTCCGGCTTCCAGACCGGCGGCTTGACGATCGGCCGCCCGTAGTAGCTGGTCGGCTGCTCGCGGGGGACCATCGCTCGCTCCTTCATCGCCGCCCCCCGAGGAAGCTCGCCCCGATCCCGGCGGCCATCGTCAGCGCCGCCGCGGCGGCGGCCTTCCAGACCGTGCCGGCGTGGCGGGTCGGCACCACCGGGTCGGGCGGCAGCCGGTAGGTCTCCGGCTCGTCCATCAGCAGGAAGAAGGCGCCGAAGCCGCCGACCCCGTCCTCGGGCGAGTCGCCGTAGAGGCGGGCGTCGCCGTGACCGCGCCGGTGCAGCACCTCGATCCGCTCGGCCGCCCGCTCGCGCAGCTCGTCGAGCTCGCCGAACTGGATCGACTTGGTCGGGCAGGCGTGCGCGCAGGCGGGTTCCATGTCGCCCTTGAGCCGGTCGTAGCAGAGGGTGCACTTCCAGACGCGACCGTCGTCCTGGCGCTGGTCGAGGACGCCGAAGGGGCAGGAGACGACGCAGTAGCCGCAGCCGTTGCAGATGTCCTCCTGCACGACCACGGTCCCGAACTCGGTGCGGAAGATCGAGCCGGTCGGGCAGGCGTCGAGGCAGCCGGCCTCGGTGCAGTGCTTGCAGACGTCGGAGCTCATCAGCCAGCGGAAGCCGTCCTCGTCGGCGTGCGGCTCCAGCCCCTCCTCCACCAGGCTCTGCCGCGCCGCCTCCTGGACGAAGGAGTCGGGGGCGCCGCCCTCGACCCCGACCGGCAGCTTCTGCTCGATGAAGGCGACGTGGCGCCAGCGGTTGGCCCCCAGTTCGCCGCTGTTGTCGTAGGAGTTGCCGCTGAAGCCCTGGTTGTCGGAGGGGACGTGGTTCCACTCCTTGCAGGCGACCTCGCAGGCCTTGCAGCCGATGCAGACCGAGGTGTCGGTGAAGAAGCCGACCCGCGGCTTGGTCTCGAACTCCACCACGTGCCCCCCCATCAGCGCCCCCCTCCCGCCTGCCGCAGGTGCTCGGCGACGAACGCCGGCAGCTCGGCGCCGAGCGGTCGCCGCCCCGGCCGGATGTCGCAGGTCGCCGCCTTGACCTCCTGGATGTGGACGTTGGGATCGAGCGCGAAGGGGAAGAGGTCGTTGGCCGAGTCGCCGGTGCTGATCCCTTTGCCGCCCCAGTGGTAGGGAAGGCCGACCTGGTGCACGGTGCGCCCGTCGACCCGCAGCGGCTGCATCCGCTCGGTCACCAGCACCCGCGCCTCGATCGCCGTGCGGGTGGTGACGATCGTCGCCCAGCCGCCGTGCTCCAGCCCCCGCTCCGCCGCCAGCTCCGGGCCCACCTCGCAGAAGAACTCCGGCTGCAGCTCGGCGAGGAAGGGCAGCGTCCGGCTCATGCCGCCGGCGGTGTGGTGCTCGGTCAGCCGGTAGGTGGTGACGACGAAGGGGTAGGCGTCGGCGCCCGGCTCGCCGTCGCTCGGGTTGTAGGGGTTCTCCGGCCGGTTGTATTCGTCGCGGACCGGGTTGGAGCGCTGCGCGTAGAGCGGGTTCGGGAAGGGCGACTCGCGCGGCTCGTAGTGGGTCGGGAACGGCCCGTCGACGATCCCGTTCGGCGCGTACAGCCAGGCCCGCCCGTCGCCCTGCATGATGAACGGCTCGTCCCCGCGCAGCGCTTCCTGGGCGGTCGCGCCTTCGGGCGGGACGTAGTCGGGGGCCTTGTCGGGGGTGAAGTCGGGGACGTCCTCGCCGGTCCATTCTTCTTCTTCGGCGTCCCACCAGATGTATTTCTTGCGCTCCGACCAGGGCTTGCCCTCCGGGTCGGCGGAGGCGCGGTTGTAGAGGATGCGCCGGTTCATCGGCCAGGCCCAGGCCCATTCGTCGGCGACCCAGTTCTGCTCGCTGCCGGGCTTGCGCCGCGCCGGCTGGTTCTCGCCGCCCTTGTAGCAGCCGGCGTAGATCCAGCAGCCGCAGGTGGTCGAGCCGTCGTCTTTCAGCGGCAGGTAGTCGACGAGCGGCGCCCGCTCGGCGTCGAAGCCGCCGATCTCGGCCAGCACCGCCTCGGCGTCGGGCTCTTCGCTCGGACCGACGGTCGGATAGTCCCAGGTGAGGTCGAGGATCGGCCGGTCGCGCTCCGCCGTCGAGCCGGCCAGCTTCTCCCGCACCCGGCGCCCGAGATGGTACATGAACCACAGCTCCGAGCGGCAGTCCCCCTCGGGCTCGACCGCTTTGTGGTGCCACTGCAGCAGCCGCTGGGTGTTGGTGAAGCTGCCGTCCTTCTCGGTGTGGGCGGCAGCCGGCATCAGGAAGACCTCGGTGCCGATCTCCTCCGTCCGCAGCTCGCCGGTCTCGATCTCCGGCCCGTCCTTCCAGAAGGAGGCCGTCTCGATCTCGGCGAAGTCGCGCACCACCAGCCATTTCAGCTTCGCCAGCGCCAGCCGCTGCAGCTTCCCGTTGGCCGAGCCGACGGCCGGGTTCTCGCCCATCACGAAGTAGCCCTCGAGCTTGTTGTCCTGCATGTCGGCGACCGTGCGGTAGTGCGAGTGGTCGGAGTCGATCCGCGGCAGGTAGTCGAAGCAGAAGTCGTTCTCGAACTGCGCCGCCTCCCCCCACCAGGCCTTCAGCAGGCTGACCATGTAGGCCTTGCCGTTGCCCCAGAAGCCGGTCGGCGGCACGTTGCGCCCGACGTAGAGGTCGAGGCTCGTTTCTTCGTGGGCGTGCGGCATCGGCAGGTAGCCGGGGAGGATGTTGAAGAGGGTCGGGATGTCGGTCGAGCCCTGGATCGAGGCGTGGCCGCGCAGGGCCATGATGCCGCCGCCGGGGCGGCCGATGTTGCCGAGCAGCAACTGCACGATCGCCGCGGTGCGGATGTACTGGACGCCGACCGTGTGCTGGGTCCAGCCGACCGCGTAGCAGAAGGCGCTGGTGCGCTCGCGGCCGGAGTTCTCGCAGAGCGCCTCGGCGACCTCGAGGAAGGTCTCCTTCGGCACGCCGCAGATCCGCTCGACCATCTCCGGCGTGTAGCGGCTGTAGTGCCGCTTCAGCAGCTGGAAGACGCAGCGCGGGTCCTGCAGCGTCTCGTCCTCCTCCGGCGGCTCGCCGTGCTCGAGTTCGCCGCCGTGGGCGCCGTGGGCCTGCTCGCCTTCGGCTTCGCCTTTGTCGCGTTCGCCGGCCGCCGCGCCCGCCTCCATGCCCTTGTACTGCCAGCTTTCGCGTTCGTACTTGCCGCTCTCGGGATCGAGTCCGGAGAAGATCCCGTCGAGGTCCTCGGTGTCGCGGAAGTCGTCGCTGACGATCGTGCGGGCGTTGGTGTAGGCCTGCACGTACTCGCGGAACTCGCGTTCGTTGGTGAGGATGTAGTTGACGATGCCGCCGAGGAAGGCGATGTCGGAGCCGGCGCGGAGCGGTACGTGCAGGTCGGCGAGGGCGCTGGTGCGGGTGAAGCGGGGGTCGACGTGGATCACCTTGGCGCCGCGTTCACGCGCCTCGACCACCCACTGGAACCCGACCGGGTGGCACTCGGCCATGTTCGAGCCCATGATCACGATGCAGTCGGAGTTCTGCAGGTCCTGCTGGAAGGTGGTGGCGCCACCCCGACCGAACGAGGTCCCCAAACTGGGGACCGTGGAGCTGTGTCATATGCGCGCCTGGTTCTCGATCTGGACCGCGCCCATCGCGGTGAAGAACTTCTTGATCAGGTAGTTCTCCTCGTTGTCGAGGGTGGCGCCGCCGAGGTGGGCGAAGCCGAGCGTGCGGTTGAGTCGTTCGCCCTCGCGCTCGTCCTGCCAGCCGGCCTCGCGAGCGGCGATCACCCGGTCGGCGATCATCTCCATCGCCTCGTCGAGGTCGAGCTCCTCCCACTCGGTGCCGCGGGCGCGGCGGTATTTCACCTTCTTCAGCCGGGTCGGCGTGTTGACCAGCTGCTCGGAGGCCGATCCCTTAGGGCAGAGCCGCCCTCGCGAGATCGGGCTGTCGGGGTCGCCCTCGATTTGGATGACCTTCCCGTCCTTGGTCCAGACCCGCTGCCCGCAACCGACCGCGCAGTAAGGGCAGACGGAGCGGACCATCTCGTCCGCATCCTCGGTCCGCGGCCGCAGCTCCTTGCTGCGGCGCGACTGCGCCGCTTTCCCACGCGCCGTGGGATCCCCTTCCCGCAGCTGCCGGACGAGAGGCCATTTCCCGATCGGACCCAGCATCTCCGCAAGGCGACTTCCCCCCGGCGCCGGTTTCAAACCCCGCGGTGTCAGAACACGACGCATCCGATTCTCACCACACCCGGGTGTGGCCAAAGTCGGCTGCGCCGCTCAGCCGTTCATCTGGAGGAAGAACGCGTCCTCGTTGAACGCCCCCCGAACCGCTCGTGAATCTGCGGCGCCAGGCGACTTCCTTGGCCGCAAAGAGTGGCGATCACCGCGCCCGATTCGTCGTCGCCGATCAGAAGCATCCGCCCGAAGACGAGCTCCTTGTCGGTGGGTGGCTTCAGCACCCCCAGCCTTCAAGGAGGCCCGGATGAACAACGTTGTGAGGAACTACAGCTAGCGCGGGGTCGCTCAGGGCCGCTGCGCTTCCCAGGCATCCGCCATGCCGATCCGCTGCATGATCGTCGGGTGGTTCTCGTAGACGGCGTAGATCCAGGACGGGGGGTCCGGGTCGCTGAGGCTCTTGACCGCCAGTTGGTGCATCACCGCCTTGTCGGTGGCCGGTTCGCGGGTCGCCTGCAGGGCTGCCCAGTCCGCCGCCGCCTCCTGGCGGCGGAAGGCGACGTTGAGCAGCGGCGTCGCCAGCAGCTGCACCACGACGAGGACCAGGAGGGCGACCGGCACCGCCTCGGGCCGACCGAGGCCGCCACGAGAACGGGTGAAGAAGGCCATCAGACCGAAGGCCGGGATCAGGAACAGCGCCAGCCAGCCGATCCGCTTGAGGGGGTCTTCGTGGGCGAGGTGGCCGATCTCGTGGGCGACCACGAAGCGGACTTCGGAGCGGTTGAAGCCGTCGTGCAGGAGCGTGTCCCAGAGGATGATGGTGTTGGACGGCCCCAATCCGGTCGACTCGGCGTTCGGCGCCGTGGTGAAGCGGTGGACGTCCTGGACCCGCAGTCTCGCCGATCCCGAGCCCTCGATCCGCTCGAGTTCCTTCGCTTCGGCCTGCAGCGTGGGGCTGTGGACCGATGAGGTTTCGGGGATCAGGTACGGGCTGACGAAGACGGAGAGCAGCATCAGCCCGACGAAGGCGGGCATCGCCGCCAGCCACCACCATCGCCGCAGCACGCCGGCCAGCCCCATGACGATGGCGAAGCCGAGGCAGACGAAGACGAATTTCGAGCCGAGCCCGAGGAAGCTGCCGACCAGGTAGGGCAGGTAGCCCTGGTGCGAGACGCCGTAGCGCCGCTCCCACCACAGCGCCACCAGACCGAACGGGACCTCGGCGAGCCAGACGACGGCGAAGCCGAGCATCGCCAGCAGCACCCCGGTCCCGACCCGCCCCGCCGCCGACTCGCGGACCAGGCGATGGCCACGGCGCGCGTAGACGACGAGCACGGCGACCAGGGTCACCGAGGCGAGCAGGTTCTCGATCGCCAGGAAGCGCTCGAAGGTGGCGCTGCGATGGAGGAAGGAGTCGCTGAAGAAGCGGTGCGGGTCGAGGTGCGGCAGATCCAGGGAGGGCAGCGCGGTCGAGTCCCAAAGCGCGTGCGCCGCCCAGACCCACAGCACGGCGACCGCGAAGACCGCGACCGCCTGCGGCGGCCGCGGCAGCCGCCGGGTCAGGCCGGCCATTGCGCGGGCGGAGCCGGCGGAGCAGGCACCGGCGGGGGAACGGGCGCCGCCGGCACGGGCTCGGGCCGGGGGACTTCGAGGCAGGGCCCGCTGTAGGGGTAGGCGCCGGTCACGAGGAAGACGTAGGCGCTGGTCTGGGCGACGTAGCGCAGGGCGAAGGCGCCGAGGTTGCGCAGGCCGAGCGGCATCCGGGCGGTGAACAGGCCGGCGAACCAGCCGAGGACGGCGACGACGAGGAGCAGCTGGTTGAAGACGCTGGCGAGCAGCAGCGCCGGCCAGGCGAGGACGAGGCGGAAGAGGACCGTCCAGCGGTTTTGGCGCTCGCGGGGGGCGACGTGGAGGTCGATCGGGTAGCTCCCCTCGGCGCCGACGAAGCCGGGGAACGGGTTGCCGACGAGGTAGAGGAAGGCGGTGACGTGGAGCTGGTAGCGCACGTAGGCGGCAAGGAAGCGGTGCAGCCACTGCGGCGAGATGCCGGCGATCAGGGTGGAGATCCAGTTGACGATCGCGGCGAGCAGCGCCAGGACCCCCCAGAGCGCGAGCCAGACGAGGTGCGGGAAGGCCAGCGCCAGCCGGAAGAAGACGGTGAGGCGGCTGCGCCGCAGCTCGTCGCGGACGTCCATCCAGACCGGATCGGAGCGGGTCGGCAGCGGGCCGATCGCGGTCAGCGGGTCGCTCGATGGGTAGCGATCGCTGACCAGCAGCAGGTAGGCCCAGAACTGGGCGGCGTAGGAGAGCGCGAAGGCGATCAGGTCGCGCAGGCCGCGGGCCATCCGCGCCTTCGCCATCGCGTAGAACCAGCCGAAGAAGGCGGCGAGGCCGAGGATCGTGTAGCCGCCGAGCTGGCCGGTGAAGCGGGAGGCGTTGACGAGGCTGCCGGAGCCGGTGAGGACGGTGACCAACAGCAGCGCCGGCAGGGCGAGGACGATCCGGAAGACGACGGTCCAGCGGTTCTGCCGGACGGGCCCGGCGATCTCGAGGTCGACCGGATAGCCCGGCTTGCCGTCGAAAGCCGGGAGCGGCTCGGCGGCCAGGCTCAGGTAGGCGTAGGTGTGGGTCGCGAAGCGCACGAAGCGGGCGAGGAAGTCGTGCAGGGGCGTCGGGGACTTCCCTTCGAAGAGCGTCGCGATCCAGTTGACGAAGGCGACGAAGAACGCGCCGATCGCCCAGACGACCAGCCAGATCAGGAACGGCAGGGCGAAGATGGCGCGGAAGAAGACGGTGCCGCGGCTGCGCTCGAGGTCATCGCTGAGGATGAGCCGCACCGGCCGCTCCTCGGCGCTCTCCTGCGCTATCGGCGTTGCGCTCACGGGAAGGGGATGGTGACGATGGGGCCGGCTACTGCCCGGTCGGCTGGAGACGGTGGCCGCAGAAGCGGCAGACGTTCGCCTGGGGCTGGATCCACTCGGCGCATTCCGGGCACTGGATCCGTTGCTCGGCGGGCATCGCCGGCGGAGGCGGAGGCGTCGCTTCGACCGGAGGCGGAGGCGTCGGGACCAGCGGCGGCGGCTCGACCGGGGGCGGCGTCGGCATCGACGCTGGCGGGGGCGGCGGAGGCGGCGCGGGGTTCGCGGGATAAGGGGGCGGCGGGTAGGCGGGCGCCGCCGGCTGCGGGTAGCCCTGCGCCGGCGGAGCGGCCATCGGCGTCGGCGGCGCAACCGGCCCCGCCGCGAGCGCGTCGCCGCGGATTGCGTCGAGGCGTTCGGTGATTTCGGATACGACCTTGATCGCGACGACCACGGCGGCGATCGCGATGATCTCGCCGAGGATGTCGATCACCGTCCCGGTCTTGATCTGCGAGAGACCGCCGCCGAAGGTGCCCAGCGAAGTCAGCTTGTCGTAGCCGGACGAGGCGACGCGCTGGCCGGTGTAGACCACGGCGCCCTGGATCAGGTACAGGGCCCACCACCAGTGGACCAGGTTCGGCACCTCCACCTGATGCCACTGGGCGCCGACGTCGACCCCGCGCTCGCTGCCGCGCCAGACGTCGTTGGCGATCTGCTTGGGGCGGACCATGTTGAAGAAGGGGATGAACCAGGCCCCGATCGCCCAACCGTCCCCATAGCGCATGCTCTGCACGCCGAGCCGGCGCAGGTTCTTGTAAGCGCGGTAGAACCAGGCGATGAAGACGCCGGCGCTGACCAGGACGGCCAGCCCGAAGATTCCGGCCCAGTTGGAATAGGTGTGGTACTTGTCGGCGATGTTGACGCTGGCGCCGAGGCCTTCGCCGACGGCCGAATGCAGGTTGAGCGCGGTCACGATCCTGATCAGGGAAAGCACCGCCACCACGCCGAGGCTGACGTACACCCCCCAGGCCAGCCCGCTCAGCTCGCGCGGCGGGTCCTGGGGATTGACGACCCGATGCGGGCCGTACTGCCCGTACGCGTACTGCTGAGCGACTGGTGCCCCTGCCATCTCCATCATTTCCCGCTATCGGCGGCGATCCCCGATTCCATGAGCCCGTGCAGGCAAATTAATTCATGGACATGACGCCTGGGCGGGACCGCCGACCGGCGGCCCCGCCCCCTGCTTCAGCCGTGTTTCTTGTGCTTGCCGGGCTTCTTGAAGGTCAGCTTCAAGACGTGGCTCGCGGGCAAGCCGCCGGTCGGCGTGAAGGTGATCTTCACCGGGACCGTCAGCTTGCGTTTCTTCGCCAGCAGCTTCACGGCGGGGCCGGTCAGCTTCACCGTCACCTTCACCGCTCCGGCTGCGGCGGCATGGACCTTCGCCGGGCTGATCAGCGGCTTTTTCTTCTTCTTGCCGCCGGCCCGTGGTGCGCTCGAGGCCGCCGCCCGCAGGACGCGGCCCGAACCGGTGCCGGTCGCCTGGGTGGCGGAGACGGTGCCGGGGCCCGGGACGTTGACCGTGATCGTCGCCTTGGTGCCGCCGTTCTTGAACTTCACGTGCGGGCCGACCGAGAATTCGTTGCTCGGCGGAGGCGGTGAGCCCGGCGGCGGTACCTTCAGTTCGGCGCTGGTCGGCGGCCGGCAGGTCGAGGGGTCCTCGTTGATGAAGCGGAGGTTGTCGAGGAACACCGCCGAGTCGTAGATGTGGTCCGAGGCGTCGAAGATCGAGAGGTAGATCGAGTGCGGCCCGGGCGTGATCGGGGTCTTGGTGGTGATCAGCCCCGTCGCGGCGTCGAAGTACGTCCCTTCCGCCTCCTGCGGGGTCACCGCAGCCGGACCGACTCCGTTGACGGAGATCGGGGTCCCTTCCAGCGAGGACGCGAAGTCGTTGGGGCGGGAGAGGTCTCCGCTTTCCCCCACCGTCCAGGTGGAACTGCCGATCTCGGCGACGAAGGCGTCGTTGAACTCCGAGTTGACGAACTCGGGGAACTCCTCGGAGAGGAACCGGTAGTCGAGCGCGAGGCAGTTGTCGCCGCCGGGCACTTCGACGTCGAGCTTCAGCGTCGTCCAGTCGAAGGCGTCCCCGCGTTCCATGGTCGCCGTCTGGTCCTGGTATGCGGTCGAGGTCGATTCGCTTTCGTTGCTGAGCGTCGTCGCGATCGTGTGGACGTCGCCACTGGAGAGGATGCCGAATTCGTTGCCGGAGGTGGGGAAGCCGGTCAGCCCCGCGGGCGGCGGGGCTTCATTGCTGCCGAGCCCGACCGGCCATGGAGTCACTTCCCCTTCTTCGACTTCTTCGTCGAATGGCCATTCGGGCAGCGAAGCTCCCGTCAGCTGTTCGGAGTTGGCGATGATCGCCGCGCCGATTTTTTTCGCCGTCGCATCCGACGGTTCCATCGCAAGGACGCTCGCCGAAGCCTGCGCCGGCACCGCCAGCGCAAGGACGGCCAGTGCGGCCAGCAGCAACTTCCTCATAAGACTTCCCTTCGATCCGGTGACTGGGCAACGAGACACCACGAGACACGGCCAGGCTAAAGACCCACTCAGGTGAAGTCAATCGGTTCGCACTGACAAATCTTTCAGGTGCCGGAGTTGAGACTAGATTCGACCCAGCAGAAAGGCGCGGAGGCGACTTTCCTTGTGATCGCGCCTGCCAGTCTCCGGAATGCCGACCCCCGGAGGGGGCGGTGGAGGAGGAGGCGGGGGTTTCGCCACCGAGGCGGACGGGTGTGACTCTGACCGTGACTGCATCTCTCTGAAATGTACTATCTACCGCAGACAGAAGCCTTCTGCGAAACGAGTGCTAAGAGACGACGACCTGCCCAGACTCCCCTTCCATCAACCTGCCGATCTTCTTCCCGGCCATCTCCGCCCCCGCCGGCACCGCGGCCAGGAGGCCGCCGGAGGTCATCGCGTCGGTGAGGAGGGCGCGGCGCTCGGGGGCGACGGCGTCGGACCAGGTGGTGAAGCGGGCGACGTCTTCGGCGTTGCGGCGGCTGCCGCCGGCCTCGGCCCGGCCGGAGGCGGCTAGGCCGAGGGCGCCGGGGAGGGCGGGGACGGCGGCGGCATCGACCTCGGCGCTGAGGCCGCTGGCTTCGCAGATCTCATGGAGGTGGCCGAGGAGGCCGAAACCGGTGACGTCGGTGAGGGCGTGGGCGCCGGCGGCGCGAGCCGCGGCGGCGGCCTCGGCGTTGAGCGTGGTCATCGCCTCCACCGCGGCCTCGATCCAGGCCCGCTCGGCGATGCCGCGCTTGGCGGCGGTGGTGATCAGCCCCCCTCCCACCGGCTTGGTCAGGTAGAGCTCGTCGCCGGGCCGGGCGCCGGCGGCGGTCAACAGCTCGTCGGGGTGGACGACGCCGCTGACGGTCATCCCGTACTTCGGCTCGGGGTCGTCGATCGAGTGGCCGCCGCCGATCGCGACCCCGGCCTCGGCGGCGATCTCGGCGCCACCCGCGAGGATCTCGGCCAGCACCTCCTCGCCGAGCTGCTCGAGCGAGAAAGCGACGATGTTGAGCGCCAGCACCGGCGTCGCCCCCATCGCGTAGACGTCGGAGAGGGCGTTGGCGGCGGCGATGCGGCCGAAGTCGCGCGGGTCGTCGACGATCGGGGTGAAGAAGTCGAGCGTCTGCACCAGCGCCAGCTCCTCGCTGAGCTTGTAGACGGCGGCGTCGTCGGCCGGGTCGAGGCCGACCAGCAGCGCCGGATCGGCGGAGAGCGGCAGCGCCGAGCGCAGCCGGCGCAGATCGGCGGCGCCGATCTTGCAGGCGCAACCGGCCCCGTGGGAGAGTTCGGTCAGCTTCGGGCGGTCTCCGGCGATCGCCATCAAGATCGAGGGTAACCGTAAGCAAAGCGATGGAAACCGAACGACACAGTGACGCCAGCGAGCGCCTCCGCGACCTCCCCTCGGTGGAGCGGCTCGCCGCGGGGCTCGCGGCGGCGACCCATCCCCTCGCCGTCGCCGCCGCCCGGGAAGCGATCGACGCCGCCCGCGAGGCGGTGCTCGCCGGCGAGCCGGCCCCGAGCGCGGAGGAGATCGCCGCCGCGGCCGGCGCCCACCTCGCCCGCCTCACCACCCCCAGCCTGCGCCGGGTGATCAACGCCACCGGCGTCGTCCTCCACACCAACCTTGGCCGCGCCCCGCTGGCGCCGGCCGCGGTCGCGCGGGTGACCGAGATCGCCGCCGGCTACAGCAACCTCGAGTACGACCTCGCCAGCGGGCAGCGGGGCAGCCGCGGCGCCCACGTCGAGGGTCTGCTGCGGGAGCTCAGCGGCGCCGAGGCGGCACTGGCGGTCAACAACAACGCCGCCGCGGTGATGCTGGCGCTGGCCGCCCTCGCCGGCGACGGCGAGGTCCTGGTCAGCCGCGGCGAGCTGGTCGAGATCGGCGGCTCCTTCCGCATCCCCGAGATCCTCGCCCACTCCGGCGCCACCCTGGTCGAGGTGGGGACGACCAACCGCACCCACCTCGCCGACTACGCGGCGGCGATCGGCCCGCGGACGACGGCGATCCTCCGCGTCCACCAGTCGAACTTCCGCATCGTCGGCTTCACCGAGCAGACCGAGGCTGACGAGCTGGCGGCGCTGGCGCGCGAGCGCGGGATCGCGATGGTCGACGACCTCGGCTCCGGCGCCCTCGGCGAGGTCCACGACGAGCCGACGGTCCGCGCCGCCCTCGCCGCCGGCGCCGACCTCGTCTGCTGCTCGGGGGACAAGCTGCTCGGCGGTCCGCAGGCCGGCATCCTCTTCGGCCGCGCCGAGGCCGTCGAGCGCTGCCGGCGCCACCCACTGGCGCGGGCGATGCGGCTCGACAAGCTGCAGCTGGCGGCGCTGGAGGCGACGCTGCGCCTGCACCGCGACGAGGGGCCGGCGGCGCTGCCGGTGCTGGCGATGATCGAGGCGACCGAGGAGGAGCTGCAACGCCGGGCTGAGGCGATGGCCGAGGCGATCGGCGGCAGCGCCGAGGTCGGTCGCGAGAGCGGCGCTCCGGGCGGCGGCTCGCTCGCCGACGTCGCCCTCAAAGGACCGGCCTGCCTGGTTGACCCGGGCGAGCTTGGCGCCGACGCCGTCCTCGCCCGCCTGCGCGAGCACGCCCCACCGGTGATCGCCCGCATCGTCCGCGGCCGCGTCGTCCTCGACCCGCGGACGATCAGCGACGAGGAAGCCGCCGAAGCCGCGACGGCAGCGCGGGCAGCCCTCGACTGAGATGGCGCCCTCGCCGCTGACGGTCGGCACCGCCGGCCACATCGACCACGGCAAGACGGCGCTGGTGCGGGCGTTGACCGGACGCGAGACCGACCGCCTCGCCGAGGAGCGGCGGCGGGGGATGTCGATCGAGCTCGGTTTCGCCGAGCTCGACCTCGGCGGGCGCCGGCTCAGCCTCGTCGACGTGCCCGGCCACGAGCGCTTCGTGCGGACGATGATCGCCGGCGCCAGCGGCATCGACATGTTCCTCCTGGTCGTCGCCGCCGACGACGGGCCGATGCCGCAGACGCTCGAGCACCTGGCGGTCCTGCGGGCACTCGGGGTAAAGCACGGCGTCCTCGCCCTGACCAAGGTCGATCTGGTCGATGCGGACGCGCGACGAGTGGCCGCCGATGAATGCGCGCACCTCGCGCCGGGGCTGCCCCTGGTCGAGGTCAGCTCCGAGACCGGCGAGGGCCTGGAGGAGCTGCGCGCGGCGCTGGCGCAGGCCGCCGAGGAGACGGAAACCGAGCGGCGTTCGTCCTTTCCTCGGCATATCCACATGAAAAGACGAACGCCGATGGATTCCGACGGTGAGCCGGTCCTCCACGTCGACCGCGTCTTCACCGTCGCCGGCCACGGCACCGTCGTCACCGGCACCCTCTGGTCGGGCCGGCTCGAGCGCGGGCAGCGGGTGACGGTCCTGCCGCGGGGACGGGAGGCGCGGATCCGCTCGATCGAGGTCCACGACCGAGCGCTCGAGGTCGCCGAGCCGCACCAGCGCGTCGCCCTCAACCTCGGCGGCATCGACCGCGACGAGGTCGCCCGCGGCGACGTCATCGCTCCCCTGGCGGCGGGCGTCGAGGCCAGCTACCGGCTCGACGTCGAGTTGACCAGCGGCGCCGAGGCGATCCTCGCCGAGCCGCGGGCCCAGGTCCACCTCGGCACCCGCGACAGCGCCGCCCGGGTGGTCGACCTCGGCGGCGGCGCCGCGCAGTTGCGGCTGGAGCGACCGCTGCTGGCGCGCGCCGGCGACCGCCTCGTCGTGCGCCGCATCGCCCCGCCCGACACTCTCGGCGGCGGCGTCGTGCGCGAGCCCGCGCCACCGCGGCACGGGGCGGGATGGGAGCGTCAGGTCGCCGAGGAAGCCGCCGCCCCTACCCCGCCGCCAACCGAAACCGCCGAGCCGAGCCCCCTCGCCCGCCGAGTCCTGGCCGAGCTGGAGAAGGACGGGCCTCGCCCCCGCGGCGCCGCCGCGCTCGCCGCGGACCTCGGCGCCGAGCGCCGCGAGGTCGAGGGCGCCTTCGCCGAGCTCGCCGCCGCCGGCGCGGTCGTCCGCGCCAAGGCCGACGTCGTCTACGCCGCCCCCGTCTACGGGAAGCTGGCGCGGCTGATCGTCGCCCTCGCCGAGCGCGACGAGGGGACCACGATCGCCGCCGTCCGCGACCTCCTCGACCTCAGCCGCAAGTACGCCCAGGCCCTGCTCGAGCAACTGGACGCCGAACATCGCCTGCGCCGCGACGGCGACCGCCACCTCCCCCGTCGCACGACCGCAGGTTAAGCTCGCCCCTTCCCTGGGGCGGCAGGGGTCTGGTGGCCCATCTGGCCTTCAAAGCCAGCAGGGCGGTGCAGCCCACCGCTTGGAAGGTTCGATTCCTTCGCCGCCTCGTGAGCAGCTAACGGACATATGAACCGATTTATCGGACATATGACCAGATATAATGGACACATGAATGAACTCGTCCCCCTGGCCGAGGAAGTCGGCGTCAGCGAGCGCACGCTGCGGCGCGCGGTCAACGAAGGCACCCTTCGCGGCCACCGGGCCTCGCCGCGCAAGCTGCGGCTGCCCGCCGCGGAGAAAGAGTACGTCCGAGGGCACTGGGCTCTGCTCGCCCAGCTCCGCGAGGCCCTGCGGACCGAGTCGAACGTCCGCTTCGCCCTCCTCTTCGGCTCCACCGCCCGCGGAGACGACACCGAGGAGAGCGACATCGACCTCCTGGTCGAAATGCGCGACTCCTCGTTCATGCGAACGATCGACCTCGCGCTGAAGCTTCAGCCGCTGCTCGGCAAGGAAGTCCAGGTCCTGACCATCGAGGACGCCGAAAGCAACCCCCTCCTTCTCGCCGAAGCTGCGCGGGAGGGCCGGGTGATCGTCGACCGGGAAGGTCGTTGGCCACAGTTCAGGGACCGCAAAGGGAGCTTCGAACGCCGTGCGCGAGCGCGATATCGAAAGCAGATGGAACGGGTCTTCGGTCGCCCGTCTCGCAAGACGGTCACCGCCTGATGGGCAGGAGGAAAACCCCAGCGCGGCTGCGAACCGAAATTCTCGCGCGCCTAGAGGAGTTCGATTACCAGCTCTTGCTGCTCGAAGAGGCGATGAAGGAGTTCGGCGAGGACTTCGACCTGCGCGAGTTCAAACGAGCCTTTGAAAAGGAATCCGGCGTCGTCGGCTCACACAAAGTTCAAGCCGTGGAACGGTCCTTTTCGCACGTCCAGAATTTCATGGCTCAACTTGCCGAAGCCGGAGGGATGCTGGCTCGACTGGAGCCTCCGAAAATCCACGAGGGCCCAGCCGCGAGAGCATTCGAGGCTCTCGAGGCAGCGGAGGTGATAGACGCTCCCCTCTGCGACCGATTGAAGCGGTGCTGGCAAGCCAGGTCCGAATTAGAGCATGACTACATTCACGTCACGGCTGGCCGCGTACATGAGGCGGCGAAGCTGGCCGCCGAGTCCGCCCCCGATTTCATCGAGCGCTACAAGCGCTGGATCGAGCCTTACCTCGGCTAGGAGTGAACCTGGACGTTGCCGCCGGTGAGCGTCTCGCCCTGGCCGGCTTCGTAGCCGGGCGCCAGGGTCAGCTCGAAGCGGTCTTCGCGGCCGGGCTCGCCGGCGTCGACCAGTCGCAGGCGGAAGCGCTGCCGGGCGCCTTCGAACTCGGCCTTGCCCCAGATCGTGGCGACGTCGCCGGAGACGGAGATGGCTTCGATCGTTGCCGCGTGCAGGTTCAGGCCGGCCGCATGGTCCTGGTACTGGAGGGTGCCGCGCGGGACGCCGCCGCGGGTCATGAACTCGAATCCCGCGGTAGCGAATCCGCCGGGAACGGCGATCTTGACGCCGCCGGTCGCCTTGCCGTTGCTCTGGGTGAACAGGTGGAGGGGCAGGTCGGTGGTTTCGCACTCGCCCACCGTCACTTCCTTGACGATCGCGAAGCGCCCTTCGATCAGGACCGCGTCGGGATCGCTGGTGAACGCGCCTTCGGGGAGGAAGGCGACGACGCGATAGGTCCCCGGCAGCAGTTCGCCGAAGTCGGCGGTACCGGTGGCGGTGCGCGGCAGCGACGGTTCGTTTTCGAGGATGCCCGGCACCGACACCTCTTCGAGGCTGACCTCGAGGCCGGCGAAGGGTTCGCCGCTCGAGTCGTCCACCGGTTCGACCGCGACCCCGCCGAGGCAGACGTTGCCGAAGTCGGCGCCTTCCACCACCTGGCCGCTGGTGACGGTGTAGGAACGCGTGCCGGGGGCGCCAGGTGCCGTCTGCCGCCAACCGCTCCGCAGGAGCTCGTTGACCGTGTAGGTGCCGGGCCGGACGCTGAACGAATAGCTCCCGTCGCTGCCGGTGAGCACTTCTTCTCCGTTGGAGAGGTGGATGCCCCATTCCGGAAGCCCCCTCTCCCCTTCTCCCCAGCTGCCGTCGACGTTGGAGTCGTCGAACTTGTGACCGGAGATCGTCGCCGGCCGCCAGTTGCCGAAGTCGTTGCCTTCGAAGTGGGCTTCACCGGCGCCGAAGGAGACGAAGATCGACTTGGGGGCCTTCTGCTGGTGCCACCCTTCCCGAGATTCCTCTTTGAGGGTGTAGGTGCCGGCGCCGATCGGCATCGTGTCGGCGTCGAGCCGGAACGAGTACGCCCCACCGGCGCCCGTCGTCGTCGAGGCGACTTCCTTGCCGTTGTAGAAGAGGTAGATCCTCCACCCGGCGAGCCCGGGCTCGCCCTGCTCGCGGAAGCCGTCGGCGTTCTGGTCTTCGTACTTGACCCCTTCGATCACCGGCATCGGCGAGTCCTTCGGCGCCGTGTTCGCCGGGCTCCAGTTGCCGCAGACGTCGGAGATGAAGGTTTCACCCCACTTGAAGCCGCCGAGGAAGCCTTCGAGGACGTCTGCGCGCATCGAACCCGGAGCGCCGAATTTGACCGCCCCCGGCGCACAGTGGGAAGGCCCGCCGGCGACCGGTACCTGCACGCTCGCGCATCCCGTCCATCCTCTGCCGGCCATGTAGTCGTCGCCGACGGAGGTGTGTGGTGCCCAGGTGAAGAAGTTGCGGTCGAACCCCTCCCCTTCGTAGAAGCTCAGGTAAGGCTGGGAGAGGAACAGCTGGCGCGAGATGATCGACCCCGGTGCGGTGTCGATGATGAAAGTTTCCCGCAGGTACGCTTCCGGCTCGAACTGCATTGCGCTCTGGTTGGACCAGGGGAAGCTGGCCGAGGCGGCGGCGGGAAGCGCCGAGCTCATACCGAGGACGAGACAGGTGAGAACCAGTAAGCGTCGCATTCGCGCGACCCTAACCGGCAGCGCAAAATCCCTGCACACAGTTCGACAGACGGCCTACCTCATATTCGGGGTCAGAGGTGGATCTGCCCGGAGCTACGAAGCGGACTCGCCGAAGGCCGCCAGGGCCTCCTCGGCGCTGTCGTAGACGAGGCCGTTGGCGGTGAGGCCGGTCATCGAGAGCACCCTCAGGACCTGTTCGGTCGGCGCGTAGACGGCGAGCCGGTTGCCCTCGGCCTCCATCCGGTGATGGGCGCGGAGGATCACCGCGATCCCGGAGGAGTCGATGAAGGCGCAGTGCTCGAGCCCGACCAGGACGCACCTGTACCGCTCGGCGGCGGCGGTGAGGACCTCGTCGAGCTTGCCGGCGACGGCCAGATCGAGCTCTCCTTCGATCTGGACATCCCTGCAACCGGCTTGCAGATCGCTCTCGGTGACGTTGAAGGGCTGCATCGGGGGGCTGATCGTAGCGACGTGGGTTGGAACCTGTGCCCCAGAGGGTAGCCAAGGCCCCATGACCCCTTCGCTGGAGGACGCGCCGGCCGCCATGGTCGCCGGGTATGCCGAGCCGGAGAAGCGCCCGCCGTTCCTCTCCTACCTCACCTTCATGAGCGTCTTCGCCACCCTGGTCGCGACCGCGCTGGCGATCGCCGAGCGACAGGGGCGGGAGCTGCCGGCGAGGGTCGGGGCCGGAGAGCTGCTGCTGGTCGGCACCGCTTCGCACAAACTCAGCCGCGTCCTCGCCAAGGACAAGGTGACGAGCCCGCTGCGCGCCCCCTTCACCGAGCTCGAAGGCAAGGGCGGCCCGGCGGAGCTCGAGGAGCGCTCGCGGGGGACGGGGGTGCGCAAGGCGATCGGCGAGCTCCTGATCTGCCCCTACTGCCTCGGCCTCTGGGTCGTCGCCGCCTTCTCGGTCGGCCTGCTCTTCGCCCCGCGGGTGACCCGCTTCGTCGCCTCCCTCTTCGCCGCCTTGACGATCTCCGACTTCTTCCAGATCGCCTACAAAGCAGCCGAGGACAAGGGCCTCAGCTGAAAGCCATGCGCATGCCATCGAGCGGCGAAGATCGCTTCCTGGCCATCTACCTCAACGACCACTTCGCCGGCTCGACCGGTGGGGTCGATCTCGCCCGCCGCCTGCGCTCGAGCAACCAGGGAGACGCCGAGCTCGGCTCCCCACTGGCGCAGATCTGTACCGAGATCGAAGAGGACCGGGCGACCCTGGCACGCTTGATGGACCGCCTCGGAATCGACCGCGACCGCGTCAAGCCCCTCGTCGCCCGCCTCGCCGAGCGCCTCGGCCGCCTCAAGCTGAATGGGCAGCTGACCGGCTACTCGCCGCTCAGCCGCGTTCTCGAGCTGGAGATCCTCTCCGGCCTGATCGGCGGCAAGATCCAGCTCTGGAACGCCCTCGAGCAGCGTTTCGGCGAGAGCCTCGACGGCTTCGACTTCCACGCCCTCGCCGACCGCGCCGACAGCCAGGGCCGGCGGGTCGAGGATCTGCACCTGAAAGCCTCCCGGCGAGCGTTCTGAGCTAGACGAAGACCCGGTCGCGCGTGAGCATGTGCAGGCGCACGGTCGTGCCCCCGGCGCCGGAGCGGATCTGGACGAGGTCGCAGAGCTGGTTCGCGAGCCAGAGCCCGCGCCCACCCTCCTGCGAGACGTCCGGCCGCACTCGCCCGACGAGCGGCTCCTCGATCAGGCCGCGGTCTTCGACCTCGGTGAGCAGCTGGCCGTCCTCCCCATGCCAGAGGCGCAAGATCCCGGTCCCGCCTCCGTGCATGACGCTGTTGGCGGCGAGCTCGCTGGCGGCGGTGACGAGGTCGGCGACCTCCCGTGGATCCATCCCCGCCCGCTCGGCGGCCATCGCCACGCGGTCGCGCACCGCGGAAAGCCCGGCGACGCCGAAAGCGAAGACTTCGGGGCTGACGGCGGGCGGCAACTCGCCGGCGAAGCAGTCGGGTGCGGGGTTGAACAGGGCACTCTCTTCGCTCAGCCCTTCGCGGTGGACGCAACGATGGGAGACGGCGACCCTCTCCACCACCTCCTCGCCGAGCGAGCCGGCGTCGTAGGGGCAGAGCAGCGTCCAGGTGGTTCCCGGATCGAAGGCGACGTTGAGGAGGCACTCATGACGCTGGCACTCCTCCAGCGCCGCCTCGCTGCGCGCCGCCCAGACGGTTTCGCCGATCCCCCGTACGCGCCGCCCGCCGTTTTCGCTGACGAACTCCCGCCAGAGGGGGATGATCGCGGCCGGGTTCCGGCCCACCTCCTCCATGGCGAGGAAGCGGATCTCTCTCCTGTCGGCGATCGAGAAAGCCCCCTCGAGCCACTCGACCTGGGCGGGGCCGACCGCGACCAGCGCCGGTTCCTCTGCCTCGAGCGCCGCTTCCAGAAACGGAACCGTCCCAGTCAGGTACTGGGCTTCGCCCTCATAGATCAGGGCCTGATGTTGGAAACCCGTCTGTTTCATGGCTCTGGACCTTGGTTTGTGACTTCCCGACTGGTTGCCGCCCAAACCGCCGGGACTCGATAGTCACCCGCGCTTCAGCTCGCCCCGCCGTTCTTCCGCACCTCCTTCGCCGCCTCGGCTGCCTCCCCGAGGCGCTCGGCTTGGCGCTCCTCGGCCGCGGCCTCCTCCTTGGCCGCGATGCTCTCTTCCTTGGCCTCGAGCTTCTCCAGCTGCGCCGTCTTCTCGGCTTTGGCGTTGCTGCGCTCGGCTTTGGCGGCCGCTTTCGCGGTTTTCTCCTTCTTCTTCGCCTCGGCTTTGGCGGCCCGCGCCTCGCGTTCGCGGCGGCGCTTCTCGGCTTTGCGCCGGTCCTGCTCGGCTTTGCGCCGCGCCTCCTCGGCCGCCTCTTGGGCGGCCTCGCCGACCGCGGCCTGGCGCTCCTCGGCCCGGCGCTCCTGCACCTCTGCTTTCTCGCGCAGGTGGGTCGCGCGTTCGCGCTCTCTGGTCGCCAGCAGCGCCATGCGACCCTGCTCCTTCAGCTCATCGTCGGCGAAGAGGACGCCGGTGGCGCTGAGGGCGCCCGCCTCGGCCCGGTCGAGCAGGCGCTTGGCCTGCGATTCGGAGCCGCCGAGCGCGCCCAGGGCGAGGTCGAGCGGCGTTCGCGCCAGCTTGATCGACGAGTTGAAGATCGTCTTCGGAACGGTCGGCATCGTCATCTTGCTTCAGTCCTCCTTCGGGTCGATCGCGGCGGCGGCTTCTTCGGCGCGGTCGGCTTCGCGCTCCAGCTCAGTGGCCTCGCGCCTGGTCTCGCTCTTCTCGGCGGCGGCCTGCTGGCGCGCCGCCATCGCCTGCTCTTCCTTGGCCAGGCGCTCGCGCTCGGCGGCCGCCTTCTCCACCTGGGCGCTTTTCGCCGCCTCGCGCTCCTCCTCGGCGCGTTTCCGCTCGGCCCGCTCTTCGGCCTCGATCTCGGCCGCCTCGAGCTCGACCGCGCGGCGCTCGGCTTCGGTCTCCGCCCGCTCCGCCTCGATCTCGGCTTCCTCCTCTTTGCGCTCGGCCTCGGCCGCTCGCCCGGCGGCCTGCGCCTGGGCGTCGGCCTGGACCTCCTGCAGCTTCCCCTCGCGGTGCAGGTCTTCGCGACCCAACGCCGCTCCGGCCAGTTGCTTGGCCCGCCCGACCACCTTGCCGAGGGGCCCACCGGCGACATGCTCTTGCTCGCTCAAGCCGATCCTCCTTTCGCGTTTCTTCCTCCTGGCTTCAACGCCCTCCCACTACCCCCGCCGCAAGACCGCCGAACCGGACGGAAGTCACACAGGTGGGGGCGCCGACGGGACGATTTCGATCTATATAGGCCCCTTTTCGGCCCGTCGACGGTTAGCGGTGGCGGCTGCGTGAGAAATACGCGGCGGGGTAGCTGCGAGGGTATGGACCCACGCCTCGAGACCCCTTATCCCGGACCGCCGCGCCCGGACCCGCGACCGCCCTCGCCGTCGCCCGACCCGGGACCGCCCGGGCCGCCGCAGCCCGATCCCGAGCCACCCGACCCCGGGCCACCGGCACCGCCTCCCGCCCCGGAAATCGCCCTCTAAGCGCCGGCGTAGCGCAGCGAGCCGGGGGTGTCGAGGTCCTCGCCGGTCTCCAGCAGGGTCTTGAGGCCGGAGAGGATCATCGGCCAGCCGCCGTACAGTTCGCTGTTGGCGTCCTCGCCGAGCTGGTCGTGGGTGACGCGCAGGCGGCAGGAGGTGCCGACCGGCTCGATCTCCCAGGTCACCCGCGAGGTTCCTTCGCTCTTCACCTCGTCGCTCCAGAGCGCGTTGAAGCTCTGGACCAGCCGCCGCGGCGGGTCGACCTCGAGGTTCTCGCCGCTGGCGATCTTGATCACCCCGGGGACGGCGGAGCTGTACTCGGACCCCTCGGTCCAGTCGGAGATGGTCCCGACCCCGAAGCTGTAGCGGGCTCGCATCTCCTCGCTGGTGATCGCCTCCCAGAGGCGCTCCGGGGTGGTCTTGATATAGACCTCGAAGACGGTCATCGTCCCGCGGTCGCCGATCACGGCGTAAGGCTGCTCGTCGTTCATCTCTAGTCCTCCTCGTTCTCGATGTCTTGCTTCAGCTCGCTGAGCGCCGAGGCCCAGGGCTGCGCGTACTTGCCCACCCAGCGGTCGTGGATGAGCCTGATCGGGATGGGGTTGAGGAAGTGCAGCTTCTCGCGGCCGCGCCGCTGAGTCGTCACCAGCCCGGCACCCTCGAGCACCTTCAGGTGCTTCATCACGCCGAAGCGGGACATCGGCAGCCCCTCCTCCAGGGCGGTGAGCGTCTGCCCGTCCTGCTCGAAGAGCCGGTCGAGCAGCTCACGGCGGGTCGGATCCGCCAGCGCCTTGAAGACCTCGTCCATGAGGAGGGACTATAGGTGACTATTTGGTCACATGTCAAGCGGGCTCTGGATAACTCCGCTCTCCAGCTAGTCCTCGGAGATCTCCGCCACGCCGGCGATCACCGTCTCGGTGCGGCCGCCGACCCAGATCGTCCCCTCCTCGTCCCGGTCGACGTGGATGCGGCCGGCGCGGCCGATCGCTCTGCCCTGGGTGGCGAGATAGGGGCCAGTGAGGCGGCCGTTGCCGAGCAGCCACTGGGCGACCGAGGCGCTGAGGCTGCCGGTGACGGGATCCTCGGTCCAGGCGCCGCCGCCGAGCGGGGCGAAGGCGCGCAACTCGATCGCCGCCTCGGCACCCTCGCGATGGAAGCCGACGACGCCGAGGTCGAAGTCGAGCGGGCCGGGCCGCAGCTCCAGCACCCGCTCGGCGCTCTCGAGGAGGACGGCGATCCAACCCGGCCCGTTGTCGACCCACTCGACCGCGAGCACCTCGTCCGGGTCGAGGCCGAGCGCCGCCGTCGCCCGCGCCGCCTCCTCCTCGGAGGCAGGGCCGGAGCGGACCAGCGCCGGCGCCGCGAAGGCCAGCCCCTCCGCCCCGCGCCGGATCCGCACCATGCCGGCGGCGCACTCCTGGATCACCTCGCCGGGATCGAGCGGGTCTCCCCCGGCTTCGAGCCAGGCGTGACAGGTGCCGAGCGTCGGGTGCCCGGCGAAGGGCAACTCCAGTACCGGCGTGAAGATCCGCACCCGGTAGTCGGCCCCGTCGTCGCTGGGCGGCACCACGAAAGTCGTCTCCGAGAGGTTGGTCCAGCGAGCGAACCGCTGCATCTCCTCGTCCTCGAGCTCCTCCCCGTCGAGCACCACCGCGACCGGATTGCCCGAGCACGACCCGCTGCCGAAGACATCGACCTGGCTGAAGCGGCGACTCACGGCTAGGCGAAGCTCAAGCGGCGAGATGCTCGTCCGCCGGCACGTAATGCTCCAACAGCACCTCACGCTCGAGGGCGAACGGAATGCCCTCTTCGGCCAGCTTCAAGACTTCCGCGTAGCTATCGCCTGCTGCCAACCAGCCCTTCACGTCAGGCGACTCTGCCCACCATCCCTCATCCTCGTGGTGATAAATGACACGGATTGGTTCCATCAGATCCTCCCAGTCAGAGTAGCTTCCGAGCCTCGTCTTCGGCGAAGCCGGGGTCGACTTCTCCCCCTCTCTTTATGTTCGGCCCGCAGTTTGGAGCTATTCGCTCTCGCAGCCGATGCCGTCGCCGTCGGCGTCGAGGCCGTAGTGGTCGACGCCGATGACGGTCACTTCGCCGGTGTAGTCGGGGCCGTTGCCGCTGCCGCCTTCGCAGTCGTAGTCGGAGGCATAGGGGTCGAGGCAGGCGCCGCTGTAGTTCGGGTCGCATTCGCTCGCTTCGGCTTCGGCCGTTTCTTCGGCCCGCGCCGCCGCGGCTGCACGACGCGCTTCCCGGGCATGGAGGCGGCGCATCGCCTGGCGGTGGCGTCGCATCATCTGGCGGTGGTGGCGCCGGGCCATCATCGCCCGGTGGCGCATCCGCGCCCGCATCGCCGCTCGGTGGCCCTTC
This sequence comes from Solirubrobacterales bacterium, assembly GCA_036278095.1. GTDB lineage: Bacteria > Actinomycetota > Thermoleophilia > Solirubrobacterales > 70-9 > VAYN01. The sequence goes on from DASULS010000044.1 coordinate 66,177, forward strand.
ATGTGGCGTTGCATCTGTCCCTGGTCCATGTGGCCGGGTCCCATGTCTTCGCTTTCGCCGCAGCCGCTCGCCAGCACCAAGGCGGCGAGCGCCGCCACGATCAAGGCCTTCCAGGACATGTGGGCCAGGATATGCCGCCCGTCCAATTCACCGCATCCGACTTTCGCCACACCCCGCTGTGTCAAAAATCGGATGCGGCGCCTACATCCGGTAGACCGGAGCTGCTAGCTCCTCGAGCGGGGCGTTGGCGCAGGCCGCGAGGGCCTGGCTGAGGACCTGGCGGGTGTCGCGGGGGTCGATGACGCCGTCGTCCCAGAGGCGGGCGGTCGAGTAGAAGGGGCGGCCCTGGTGCTCGTATTGCTCGCGCAGCTCGGCGGCGATCTCGGGTTGGCCGACCTCGTTCATCACCGCCGCCGCCATGTCGCCGCCCATCACCGAGATCCGGGCGTTGGGCCACATGAAGAGGAAGCGGGGCGAGTAGGCGCGCCCGCACATGCCGTAGTTGCCGGCGCCGAAGGAGCCGCCGACGATCACGGTCAGCTTCGGCACCCGCGCGGTGGAGACGGCGGCGACCATCTTCGCCCCGTCCTTGGCGATCCCGCCGGCCTCGTACTTGGAGCCGACCATGAAGCCGTTGACGTTCTGGAGGAAGACGAGGGGGATGCGGCGGTGGTCGCAGAGCTCGACGAAGTGGGCGCCCTTGAGCGCGCTCTCGGAGAAGAGGATGCCATTGTTGGCGACGATCCCGACCGGATGGCCGTCGAGGTGGGCGAAGGCGCAGACCAGCGTCTTGCCGTACTTCTCCTTGAACTCGCGCAGCTCGCCGCCGTCGACGATGCGGCGCATCACCTCGCGGATGTCCCAGGGCGCGCGCGAGCCGATCGGGACGACGTCGAGGATCTCCTCCGGGTCGCCGGCCGGGGCTCGCGGCTCCAGCCGCTCCCAGGGCGGCGCCGGCGAGGGCGGCAGGGTGGCGACGATTTCACGCAGGATCGCCAGCGCGTCGGCGTCGTCGGCGGCGAGGTGATCGGCGACGCCGGACTTGCGGGCGTGGACGTCGCCGCCGCCGAGCTCCTCCGCCGTCACCTCCTCCCCGGTCGCCGCCTTCACCAGCGGCGGGCCGCCGAGGAAGATCGTCCCCTGGTGGCGGACGATCACGGTCTCGTCGCTCATCGCCGGCACGTAGGCGCCGCCGGCCGTGCAG